>JBGTEX010000021.1:0-18216 GCA_041747575.1 Pyrinomonadaceae bacterium | reverse complement strand
GCCGCACACGAAGTTCAAGGCCGAGGCATATGTCCTCACGAAAGAAGAAGGCGGCCGGCACACGCCGTTCTTTACGGGCTATCGTCCGCAGTTTTATTTTAGAACAACGGACGTGACGGGCGTCGCACACCTGCCGGCCGGTGTCGAAATGGTCATGCCGGGCGATAATATCCAAATGGAGATCGAACTGATCGCCCCCATCGCCATGGAAAAAGGCCTCCGCTTCGCCATCCGCGAAGGCGGAAGAACAGTCGGCGCCGGAACGGTTTCGGAGGTAGTCGAATAGAATCCGGTGGATTTGAAGTAAAATGGAGAATCGAAAAGTAATCCATACACGCCACGTCCTTGCCGTCAAGAATTTGGCCGTTTCAACGGATTATTTTATCAGTAAGCTTGGATTTGAACGCGATTTTACAGCACCTGGATGGGAATTTCTATCCTTCGGTGATTTTAAGGTCATGCTTGGCGAATGTGCCAACGCGATGTGGGCACGTGAGACAGGCGATCATTCATACTTCGCGTACTCTCTTGTCGAAGATGTTAATTCAGTCTTTAAAGAGTTTAAGTCGAACGGAACTGTTTTTAATAGTGAACCCGAAGACAAGCCTTGGGGATTGCGTGAGTTCGGAGTAGTCACGCCTGACGGCCATCGGATTACGTTTGGACAGGAAATTTTGCAGACTGGATCGGCAATCAGCGGCTAGCGATCGGTAAAAACTGGCTGACTGCTTATTGCTTTAGGGGATTTATGCCAAGAGATAACATAATTTTGCAGTGCACTGAGTGCAAAGAGCGTAATTACACGACGACCAAAAACAAAAAGAACACGCCCGGAAGGCTTGAGCTTAAGAAGTTTTGCCGTCGCTGCCGCTGCCATCGTGTGCACAAAGAGAATAAGTGATTCGATTTGGGATTTGCGATTTTGGATTGGCAGGAAAGCGACTTTTCTTCAATCCAAAATCCGCAATCAAAGATCCAAAATCGGCACAGGGGTATGGTGTCAATGGTTAGCACGGAGGTCTCCAAAACCTTAGGTGCGGGTTCGAGTCCTGCTACCCCTGCCAAGAGCGTCAGCCAAATTTCAGTTGTTGACGCTCGAGCGTGGTTTATTAACACCGTGTTGAGTGTATAGTTTAATTGGATCTACAAACCGGCGTTTGTCGGATGGGGAGATAAAAAGTGTCAGAAGCAGTAGCCCACGAGAGGAAACATAAAGAAGGCGTCGGCGAGTTTATAAAAAAAACACGATCCGAACTTGATAAGACTACGTTCCCGTCGGCGGAAGACGTCAAGAATACGACGATCATTGTGATCATTAACGTCATATTCTTTGCGACATATTTGTTTTTAATCGATCTGGTTTGGGTTCAGGTCGTACAGGGACTCACCTGGCTGGTCAATAAGATCGTCGGAGTATAAAGGGATATTTGAAGATGAAGCAGTGGTATTTTATCCACACCTATTCGGGGCATGAGAATAAGGTGGTCGAGAGCCTCGGGGCACGCATCCGCGATATGGAGCTGGCCGAGCAGATTACCGAGGTATTGCTCCCAAAGGAAAAGGTCGTCGAAATGCGCGGCAATAAAGAGTATGTCTCGGAACGAATGTTCTATCCGGGCTATGTCCTTGTCGAGGTTGACTGTGACGATAAGGGCAAGATCCCGGATAACGTCTTTCATGCGATCAAATCGACGCCGAAGGTCACCGGTTTTCTCGGCGGAAAACAGCCGACGCCGTTAACACAGGCCGAGGTCGATCAGATAATCAGCAATATAGAGGTTGCGACCGAAAAGCCAAAGCCGAAGTTTATGTACGACGTCGGCGAAGTGGTTAGAATCAAGTCGGGCCCGTTTGCGAGTTTTACGGGCAAGGTCGAAGAGGTTAACGAAGATAAAAGCACACTCAAGGTTTCGATCACTATTTTTGGACGTTCGACACCATACGAATTGAACTTTTTAGAAGTTGAGAAGGTTACGTTTGCAGAAGAGGAATAGTCCGATTTTGGATTTCGGATTTTGGATTTTAGGTTTTTGGGTCGAAGAGTTCAACCCAAAAATCCAAAATCCAAAATCCAAAATCCAAAATCTAAAATGGAAGTATGGCAAAGAAGATATCAGGTTACATAAAATTACAAATTCCGGCCGGCAAGGCCAATCCGGCTCCGCCGATCGGCCCCGCCCTCGGTCAGCACGGCGTCAATATCATGGAGTTTTGCAAGGCGTTTAACGCCAAAACGCAAAACGATGATCCGGATATGAAAGTCCCGGTCGTGATTACCGTTTACGCGGACCGCTCGTTCTCATTTATAACAAAAACGCCGCCCGCGGCCGATCTGCTTAGAAAAGCATCGGGCATAGCGAAAGGTTCGGGAAAAGCGAACAAAGAAAAGGTCGGCAAGATTTCAAAGGCCAAGATCGAAGAGATCGCCAAACTAAAAATGGTCGATCTCAACACAACCAACCTTGAGGCTGCGATGAAAACCATCACCGGAACCGCAAAGTCAATGGGCCTGACCGTCGAGGGCTAAAAAGTATTTAAATTCTAAATCCCCTGCGACTGGTTTCATATTGCGACGGGTCAGAACCGTGAGCGATAACGACCGGGTTCTTGTGCCGTGAGGTTGACGGTCACGAGCGATTCAGAACCGTGAGCGATAGCGCCCGGTTTCTTATGCCGTGAGGTTGACGGTCAGTAGCGATAGCGACCGGGTTCTGGTGAGCTAAGAGCGTTAAACGCCTCCGTTTCACCCTCGCCCCGAACGGCGTAGATATGCCGATATTCCGATCGAGCCAATCCACGAATATTAACAACAAAGCGTCAAAAACAACGGATGGCCAAGCCTAAAGCAGTTACTAAAACTCAGAAGAAAATACTCATCACCGGAGGCACCGGATTTCTGGGTGCGCATGTCGTCCGGCGGTTTCTCGACGCAGGTGAGAAGAATCTGAAGGTGATGGCTTCACACGTGCCCGAATGGATGAAGGACGCGGGTGTCAAAGCGGTCGAGGGTTCGGTTACGGACGCGGGCGATGCGGCCAAAGCTTGTAAGAATGTGTCGGCGATATTTCATCTCGCGGGTAAAGTTTCGCGTGACAATAACGACGCCGTGGTGATGAACAAAATTCACCTCGAAGGCACACGTTTGCTTTGCGGGGCGGCCAAAGAGGCGGGCGTCGCGACGATGATCCTGGCTTCGTCGAGCGGGACAATCGCTGTCAGCGAGGACGAGCAGGTATCTGACGAGACATATCCGCCCCCGGTCGATATATTTTCACGCTGGGCATATTATGCGTCGAAATATTACCAGGAGAGGGCGGCGATCGAGAATTTTAACGATGACGGGCAGCGTCTTGTGATACTTAACCCTTCTCTTTTGCTTGGGCCTGATGACGAACGGATGAGCTCGACAAAGCCGGTTCTGGATTTTCTGGCCCGCAAGATACCCTATCGCCCGAGCGGAGGACTGAATTTTGTCGATGTACGTGACGCGGCCGAGGCGTTTATTTTGGCTCTCGACAAAGGAAAACATCAGGAAAAATATCTTCTGGGTGCGGCAAATATGACGTTTGCGCAGTTTTTTGGCCGACTCGAACGCCTCTCTGGCGTTTCAGCACCGATGCTAAAAGTTCCAAAACAACTTTCGATGGCGGCTTCAGGCATAATAAGTTCGATCTACAAAAATTGGGGCAAAGCTTCACCCGTCGCTCCGAGCGAGGTCGAGCAGGCTGAGTATTTTTGGTATTTTGATTCGTCAAAGGCTCAGGAAGAATTGGGTTTTCAGCCGCGCGATCCGCAGGAGACGCTGCAGGATACGATCACGTATCTCCGCGAGAGTTTTCTCGGTGAGGGCGTTTTTAGCGGTAGTTAAATCCAATCTACTGCAAGTCGTTCCGGCTCGGGTCCTCAGCATTTTCAGGCTTGCCAATAAAGCGATACAAAAAATAGATAACAAGGCCAACCACGATCGCGACAAATATCGGAATCCCTTCCTTTGCAAAATCCACAAAGGTCAACAGCCATAAAATCAGGCCCAGAGAGAAAACCGCTGCGAGAATTCCCATCGGTGCGGTAAATTTGGCTTCCGGTACATCGCTGCGTCTGCGAAATAACGGCAAGGCGAGACAGGTCGTCGCATAGACGAGCAGACGGGTGATCGTGGCAATAGCGACCGCCGTAATAAATGACGAGTAAACCGTCAGAAAAAATATGACCGCACCGGTGATCAGGATCGAAACGTAGGGCGTCTTAAATTTTTTGTGGGTTTTGCCAACAATTGCGGGAAATTCGTTTTGTTCGCTCATCGCATAGAGCAGACGCGTGCCTCCGAGCAGGCCGACATTGAGGTTGCCGAGAATGGAGATAAGCGCCCCGACGGTAATAAACGCCGCGCCTAGCGGGCCGAGAAAGGTGCTTGCGGCGTCGGCGAGCGGACGTTCGGATGCGGCAAGGCCCGGAAGAGTTCCGATGCTTACGATCTGAATCACGATATACAATACAGCGACTGCGGAAAGGGCCGTCAAGAGTGCGAACGGCGTTGTTTTTTGCGGGTCTTTTGTTTCACCGGCCAGCACGACGGCGAGTTCGAAGCCGAGAAAGGCGTAGATCAAGAGCAGCACCGCGCTTGAAAATGCCGAATAATCCGGTGCAAGATCAAAAGTAAAATTCGCAGGCTGGATAAAAAAAATGCCGACAACTGCAAAAACCAACAGCGGCAGCAGTTTACCGATGGTAAAAATATTTGTCATCATTGCCGATTGGCGGACGCCGATAAGATTTACCGCTACGATCGTAATGATCACAATGCTTATCGCCGCGACGCGAAACAAACCCTCGCCGGCGGCGGGTACAAAAAAACCAAAATACGTGATAAGCAGATTGCAGTTTGCGGCGAATGTGGTCACGCGGACGATCCAGTACAGCCAGCCGACCTCAAACCCGACCAGCGGGCCAAAAGCCTCTTTTGCATACAGATACGGCCCGCCGGTCGTCGAAAACCGGCTCGAAACCTCAGCATGGCACAGCACAATAAAGCCAATAATAATAGCACAGGCGACAAAAGCATATAGACTGTATGTGCCGATCAGGGCGTAAACTTTTGACGGAAGGCCGAATATGCCTGCGCCGATTATCGAGTTAATAACAATTGCGGTTAAATCCCATCGGCCAATGCCGCGAACAAGTTTTTCTTCGCTCATAAATCCTGCTGTCTTTTTGGACGCTTTTTATTTACACTTTTATAATTGACTGCAAAAGGTATCAGAAGTATATCTGAAATTAGCAAATCCCAAATCCGGTTAATTAGGTCTGGAATTTCGAACTGCTTTTCGTTTATACTCTTAAAAACGGTTCAGGTAAAGAACTTGAGGAGATAATCTAATGATTTTGTCGATACGGGTTGTGTTGAGTGGTCTGTTTGTGTGCCTCTTGGCTGGTGCTTTGATGGCGCAGAAAACGTCGGAAAATGCCGATATAGTGGTACCTAAATTATACAAGGCACCAATCATTGAGAATTCTGCGGAGCTGCAGGAGATTTTAAATACGGCAGCGTCAGAAACGTTGAGCTCATTTGCTGCAAAAGGTTTTAAACCGGCAAACCTCGCCGTTACGCTGATCAACCTCCGCGATCCTGATAATTTAAAGATCGCTGAGATTCGCGGAAACGAGCGGATCTATCCGGCCAGCGTCGTAAAAATGTTTTATATGGCGGCCCTTGAGCGGCAGCTCGAGGACAAGAAAGTTGCGGTGACGCCGGAGCTCGAACGCGGTTTGCGCGATATGATCGTCGATTCGTCGAACGAGGCTACGCAGTATATACTTGACGTATTGACCCAAACTTCGAGCGGAGCGGAAATGCCTCAAAAAGAATTTGAGGCGTGGCAGTATAAACGCGATCGCGTTAACCGCTATTTCGCCGCGATGGGTTATAATAATATCAACGTAAATCAGAAAACATTTTGCGAGGACGCTTACGGAATAGAGCAGCAGTCGCGCGGTTACAAGGGCCAGAACCGCAACATGCTGACAACGAACGCGGCCGCCAGGCTTCTATTGGAAATTGTCATGGGCCGAATAGCCGACCCCGAACGCACCCGCCGAATGATGAATTTGATGAAACGCGATCCGTTTGCCGGCACAAACGACAGCGACGACCAGGCTCACGGATTTACGGGCAAAGCGTTGTTCGATAAAAAAATGGCCAACGCAAAGCTATGGTCAAAAGCCGGTTGGACAAGCAAAACGCGGCATGACGCCGCATACATTGAGACAGCCGACGGAGACAAATTTGTGATCGTTGTATTTACAGAGAATAATGCGAATGAAAGAGAAATTATCCCGATGATCGCAGGGAAAGTGATTGACGGACTGAGAAGGTAAAAGTGGTTTGAAGTTCGGGAAAAGGCAAACTGAAGTTTGCTGGACTTATAATTAAGAGAGGTTTTATGAAAATATTTGGCAAAAAAATTGTGTTTATCACCGCGGCATTTCTGGTTTTTAGCAGCGTTGTTTTGTCGCAGGGCAGCTATAAACAACCCGCAAAAGACATCATGGACATTTTAAATGCATCTGTGACGCCGTCAACATCCATTTCGCCTACCCGCGACCGGATCGCTCTGCTTGAGCCGCGGAGATACCCGCCGATCGCGGAGCTCGCCGAGCCAATGCTGCGGATCGCCGGGCTTCGTATAAATCCGAATACAAACGGCCAGCATCGTCAGCCTTATTCGATCAGCCTGAAACTTAAAAATATTTCGAACGGCCGGGAAACGACGGTTGCCCTTCCGCCCGGTGCTCAATTGATCTCGCCGCAATGGTCGCCGGATGGCAAATATCTCGCCGTCGGCAATACGACCGCGACAGGCGTTGAGCTATGGATCGTTAATGCGGCGACGGGCAAGGCCGAAAAGGTGAACGGCGTACAGATCAATACCGCATTCGGCGGATTTGACTGGAAAGACTCAGGAACTTTGTCGGCGATGCTTGTTCCTGCAAAACGCGGCCCGGCGCCCGCCTATCAAGGCTTGACTCCGACGGAACCAAATATTCAGGAAACTTCCGGCAGAACCGGAGCCGTTCAGACCTTTCAGGATCTCTTAAAAACCCCAAACGACGCCCGTTTGTTTGAGTATTACTGCACATCGCAGCTTGCTCTGATCGAAACCGGCGGTAAGGTGCGCGAGATCGGCCCTCCGTCGATCTTTGCCGACGCCAGTTTTTCGCCCGATGGAAAGTATATTTTGGTTTCGCGTATCGAGCGGCCTTTCTCTTATCAGTATCCGGCGTCGAGATTTCCAAGACGGGTCGAGATTTGGGACTCGGCGGGACAGGTCGCCGCTTCGATCGTAAATATTCCTCTCCAGGACAATATTCCACAGCAGGGCGTTCAGAAAGGCCCGCGAGGCTTTGGCTGGATACCTGCCGAACCGGCCACGCTGATGTGGGTCGAGGCTCTCGACGGCGGTGACCCGCGCAGCAAAGCCGCCCATCGGGACAAGCTGATGAAACTTGGTGTTCCCTTTACAGGTAACGCAAATGAGGTTTTGAAAATTGAAAATCGGTATCAGGGACGTGCTTTTGGCGAAAAAGACGGCTTGATGCTCTTTTACGATTACAACCGTGACACCCAGCGGCGGCGCGTCTTTATGACCGATTACAAAAATCCGTCTGACGTCAAATTAATTTCCGATCTCAACACGAACGACCGCTATAACGACATCGGTACACCCGTGACAAAACAGCTCCCAAACGGCACAAGCGTTATCAGGCAAAATGGCAGCGAAATATATCTGTCTGGGGCGGGGGCTTCGCCCGATGGCGACAGGCCGTTTTTGCGCCGGATAAATCTGCAAACATTAAAGACCGAAGAAATATTTCGTTCCTCAAAGGATGAATACGAATCATTTGTTGCGATAATCGATGATGAAGGCGGACAATTCATCACGCGAAAAGAATCGCCGGCCGAGCCGCCAAATCTTTATCTAAAACAGGTTTGCTCCGAAGGAAAAATCTGTACGGCGCTCGCATATCGGCAATTGACGGATTTCAAAGACCCCTCACCGCAGCTTCGCGGGATCACAAAACAGCTTGTAAAATACAAACGGGCCGATGGCGTCGATCTATCGTTTACGCTGTATTTGCCGCCGGGTTACAAGGAGGGAACGCGGCTGCCCACCCTACTCTGGGCATACCCGAACGAATTTACCGATGCGGCAACAGCCGGCCAGGTGGCCGG
Source organism: Pyrinomonadaceae bacterium (assembly GCA_041747575.1). Lineage (GTDB taxonomy): Bacteria > Acidobacteriota > Blastocatellia > Pyrinomonadales > Pyrinomonadaceae > OLB17. The sequence goes on along the minus strand of JBGTEX010000021.1, from coordinate 9,986 downwards.
TTCGACAAACAGATTTACACAAATAGGCGGCATCTCGCATCTTTTCTTTTTGCTCCAGGGCTACGCCGTTTTGGATGACGCAACGATGCCGGTTGTCGGAAATCCTGAGACGGTAAATGATACTTTCGTCAAACAGATCGTCGATTCGGCCAAGGCCGCAATTGATAAAGGCGTCGAAATGGGCATCGTCGATCGCGACCGGATAGGCGTCGGCGGACACAGCTACGGAGCCTTTATGACCGCAAATCTTCTGGCTCATTCCGATCTATTCAACGCCGGGATCGCCCGCAGCGGAGCTTATAACCGGACGTTGACTCCGTTCGGGTTTCAGGGCGAACGGCGAAACTTTTGGGAAGCAACGAAACTCTATACCGATATTTCCCCGTTCTTTTTTGCAAATAAGATCAACGAGCCGATCTTGTTGATGCACGGCGAGGCCGATAACAATCAGGGTACTTATCCGATCCAGTCCGAACGTCTCTTTGCGGCGATCAGCGGAACCGGCGGTACAGCCCGGCTTGTCACCCTGCCGCTCGAATCTCACGGCTATGGCGCACGCGAATCCGTCGAACACACTATTTATGAGATGATCCAGTGGTTCGATAAGTATGTGAAAAATGCAAAACCACGCGATACCAGTGCGTCAAAATAAAAATGTGATGACGACGGCAAATTTACCATAGCGGCCCTTCGTGTTTCGTGTATCGTGTATCGTAAAAAATGCAGGCCTTCGCTCGAACGCGAATCTTTGAGATTGCACTCAAAAATCGTTATGCGCGGCATACAAAATTATGAAAAAGATGATCTTCTGCTTTTTACTGCTTATGTTTTCGGTTGCCGTCCCGGCTCAGACAATGCCGGCGGACGCCGACCCAAAGCTTTGGAATAAGGCTTTGAAGATACATAAAGCGGCCATCATCATCGACGGCCACAATGATGTCACTTCGCCGTTGGTGGATGAGGATTTTAGCCTCGCCTCAAACTCGATAGACAAATATCACCGGGCCGGCGGTGACCCGTTTCACACGGATATAGGCAGGCTCAAAACCGGCGGCGTCACGGGCGAATTCTTTGCGATCTATGTCTCGGGCAGCACACTCGCGTCGGGCGGCGCGATGCGGCGGGCGATGGATCTGATCGACGCCACAAACCGCGAAGTCGAGCGTAACCCCCGCGAACTCGTTTCATGCACAACGGCTGATGAGATCAGACGTGCAAAAAAGCAAAACAAAATCTGTATCCTGATGGGCATCGAGGGCGGCTACGCTATCGAAAATTCCCTATATGCGCTCCGCAATTTTTATCGTCTCGGCGTCCGCTATATGACGCTGACGCACAACGTCACTCACGATTGGGCCGACGCTCATAATGATGAGCCAAAAAACAACGGTCTCTCAGATTTTGGCAAAGAGGTCGTCCGCGAAATGAACCGTTTGGGTATGTTTGTCGATATTTCGCATGTCTCGGTCAAGGTGATGAATGATGTGCTCGATATTTCGGCCGCGCCGATCATAGCATCGCATTCGTCTGCCCGCGCAGTCAACGATCACACACGCAACGTCCCGGACGAGATCCTGAAACGTGTCGCCAAAAACGGAGGCGTTATGATGATAAATTTCTATCCGGCATTTTTGGATGCGCGCACCAGCAAAGAAGCATCTGAGAGATCCGCACGATTAAAACCGCAGCTAGACGCCCTCAGAGAACAGTATAAAACCGATCCGCAAGGATTGATCGACGCCGAGCGTAAACTCCTTGCCGCAAACCCGATCTATGTCGCCCCGTACACCGTTATTGTCGATCACATCGACCATATGAAAAAGGTTGCCGGCATCGACTTCATCGGTCTCGGCTCCGATTACGACGGCGTCCCATTTCTGCCCGCCGGTATGAACGGCGCCGAAGACCTCGCCCTCGTGACCTACGAAATGCTCCGCCGCGGCTACACCGAAAGCGAAATTCGCAAGGTGCTCGGCGAAAACTTATTGAGAGCAATGTCGCAAATGGAAAAAATAGCCGGAAACCGACAGATTAGCGGCCAGGGAAGTTTGAATCGAATTAAGTAAATATACCGGAGCTTTGCCGGTCCCGTGGATAATTCTTCGCGTGAAAATTCTCGGTTTTGGGTTAACCGAAGGTTTGGGCGATACGATGGATTGTCGTCTTGGCGGCGCGGTTTTTCGCCTTCAGAATTATTATGTGAAAGATTGGGCAGAGAATTTCATGATGAAATTCGATGTTGAAGACGTTCAGGCTTGGCACGAACACGCGAAAAAGGTCATCGACAATGGAAATTACTCTAACGCTCGATATGATGAACCGGAACTGGTAGCCGACACTAAGATATTCCACGTCTGGGACCCTTGCGGCGTTTTGTTGATATTTATTCAGTAATAGTAAAAATGAATCTGAGCCCTGCTAAAGAAGATGATCGCAAGGTGCTGTTCGAGGTGCATAGGGAGGTTTTCGGGCCGCATATAGAACAGATTTGGGGCTGGGACGAAGAGTGGCAGCGAACAAATTTCGCTGCCGAATTCAACTCGACAGATACGTCAGTCATTGAGGTCGATGGGAGCGTCGCCGGCTATTTTCAGGTCCGCGACGAACCGGATCGGATCTTCCTTCAGAACATAGCCCTCTCGTCAGAGTTTCAAGGCAAGGGTGTCGGTGCGGAATTGGTTGAACAACTTCAACAAAGGGCAGCGACCCGTGGCGTGGCTTTGGATCTTTCGGTTTTCCGGACAAATTCGAGTGCTCAAAGATTCTATAAACGCTGCGGGTTTTGGATCGTCGGCAAAACCGACGCATTCGTCGAGATGTCGTGGAATCGTGAGGATCAAGCAAAGCAGGATAGAAAGCTATGAGTAATAAAAGAGAATTGATAACTGCCGACTGTGAAGAGTTTCTAGACGAATTAAAAACACGTTTTGAGAAACATGTTGAAAGGCATAAAGGTATTGAATGGTCAGAGGTGCAGGCGACGCTCGAAAATGCTCTTGGAAAACTCCGGTCGCTCGCTGAGATGGAGCGGACCGGCGGTGAGCCGGATGTTGTGAGGTTTGATAAGAAGTCGGGTGAATTTATCTTTTATGATTGTTCGCCGGAAAGCCCGAAGGAACGGCGAAGTTTGTGTTACGACCGCGATGCTTGGGAATCACGGAAAGAACATAAACCGAAAGATAGCGCCATCGACATGGCCGCCGCGATGGGCATTGAGATTTTAACCGAAGAAGAGTATCGCGAGCTGCAAAAGCTCGGAAACTTCGACACAAAAACCTCAAGCTGGCTCAAAACGCCTGCTAATGTCAGGGCCTTAGGCGGAGCCATCTTCGGCGACTACCGCTTCGGCCGCGTCTTCATCTATCACAACGGCGCAGAGTCTTACTACGGCTCGAGAGGATTTCGCGGCTCGGTAAGGGTTTAGATTTTGGAATGGACTTTGAAATTGTCAGCGATATCAGTGAAATTGAGACGATTGCGGAAGGCTCTGGCGTTCGTGATCGCCTCAGATTGCGGAAACAATATGGCCGTGGAAGATGGCGCAAACTAAAAGGGGTTGCATCGGTAAAATGGAATTTAAGCTTAAACTGCCGTTTCTTGATTAGAAAATGAAAAATGAAATAACACATTTTGCGCTTTGCCTGAACAACGAAGGCTATCCGGCATCGCTGGAAGTGGGAAAATTATACCGTGTCATCGAGGATGAGCAAGCGACTAACGAAAACCTAATACGCGTCATCGACGAAAGCGGCGAAGATTACGCTTTCGCTTCGAATCGTTTCCACATTCTCGAACTACCATCCAATGTTCAAAAAACATTGCTCGCAAACGGAACGGGTATTTTAAGTTTGGCATAGTGAGCGCCGAAGCTCTCTGTTTTATGGAAACTGAAATGACTATCATCGCGTCCTCGATCGCGTCGGGGCAAATCCGCGAGTAAGTGTAGCGGCTCGCCGCGGATCACTGTTAAAGGATTTGTGCTAAAGATGAAAGAGATTTGGGACTAACTTTCCCTCCGTCAACTACGTGACCATTAGAAAAACGATTTGCTTGCCAGGAAAATCTAAAACACGCCCTGTTCAAGTTAGGACGAAAATCTTGTCCATTATTTCGCTCTTTTTCACGAGCGATTGTTGATGCGTCTCAACATGAGTTTGTTCGTTCGGCCGTACGTCAACCAGGTTAAACCATTCGAGAAAGCGCTCAAACGTACGCAGTCGATAGCATGTTTTGAAACTGCTCTCCGGCGTTCCCCACGAATCTCCTTGAAATTCGTCGAGGGACCAAGGAAATGCATTCAGAAACTTCTCGGCGTAGAAATCCTTGTCCGTCTCCTCGTCTGCAAATCTTGCGACCAAATAGACGGAAAAGCCAACGGCTTCGCGACATAGTGGAAAGTCGGGATAAAGATCATTGTAGGCCCAATTAAACTTAGTTGTGAATGCGGAAAAAACGATGCCGAAAAGCTCCTTGCGAGATTTAGGGGAAAGCATCTTCTCGCCCAGTTTGGTCAATACAAGTTTGCCGTGTACTTTTCGTACCAGACCGGAAAGGCGTGCGACGCCGTGAAGTGTTCCCATAACAGGCGAATCATCCTGGTGACTAAGCTTAAAAAGTCCGTCGTCGAACACCCATTGCGGTATAAAGTGATGATCGTAAAGTTCAACAATTGTTCTTCGCGGCAGAGCGCCTAGTTTCGCGGTAAGCTTGATGTATCCATCTCGTTTGATGATCTTTAGAAGTTCCTCGAAAAGCCGCAGGAAACCGACCTTGCCCAGCACATCGTCCGCGATATGGGTTCGGATCTGAACAGGTGATCCATTCTCCAGAGGGTTATAGAGAAGCCTGGACATTCCGTCCGGCGATAAACCGGCAAAGTCAGAGCGGGGCGCGCGATTGTGGCTTTCCACAACCTCTTGAACTTTGACGCTAAACTCGTCAAGCGAGCCGCCATCGAAGTTTTTCGCAATCTCAGCTATTCGGGCCTTGAATCGCTCGCTTTCTGAAGGCGGACCTGAGCCGGCACGAGAATTGAGTTGCTCTATAAATTGCTTGTATTTCATGTCTCTATCGTTCGGCCCTGCTTGTTTACCCAATATTCCGGCGGATTGCCGTCTTGTGTATCAAAGCGGGGCCTTCGGTCGGGGCAGGGGGTATTTGCATTCTCGAGAGCATCAGATTTCTCAACTGATTTCGTTTTCGATCTCTTTAATTAACCTTTCCAGTTCTATGTCTGAAATATTGTCCCGGTCAGACTTGTCGTAAACGGTCAGCAGATGCACTCGCCCAGCTTTGAGATATATATAGGCAATCACTCGGGCGCCGCCGCTTTTGCCCTTTCCTTTGCTGCGAATCGCCATGCGGATCTTTCGCAAATTGCCGCCGAGAGAAACACCAAGCAGAGCGTCGATTTCAAGTTCTTCTATCAGTCGGAGTAAGTCCGTGGGGAAAGAAGGATAACGCTTGGTCAAACGCTTTACAGGTTTGGCGAAACTGGCTTCGACGAGAACTCTATTTTTCATTCAGAAGCTCGGCGATAAACTTGCGTGCGTCCTTACCTTTCGGTTCTACTCCGTTTTTAATGTCAGTTTCGATGGACACGATTGCCGCTTTCAGGTCAGATAAGATTTCGGCCTTACCCACTTTTTTTCGCAGCCGAACTAATTCTTTTTGCATCTTTTCCCAGTCCTTTATCGGAACAAGAACCGCGTTCTTTTCTTTAATGTGCTGTATATTCTGCATCTCTTTGCCAGTGCCTATCGATCTCTTAATCTGATAACATATTATCATAAAGTATGCAGTTTTCATTTGCCGAAAATTTAAGAGAGATCGCGTTTAAGGTTGAGGACGGTGAGCGGTTGACGTCTGACGACGGCCTAGCGTTATACAACACGAACGACCTGAACGCGCTCGGGAAATTGACGGATACGGTTCGGCGGCAGTTGTAGAGGGTTAGTGTATTATATTTAAACAAATTATGGCGGCGGGGAGAATTTATGCAGGCTACTGTTGAAAAAATAGAAAATGAAGTAAAAGAACTTTCACCTCAAGATTTGCGAAAGATACGCAAACTGGTCGATTCGCTTTTGAAAAAGACGGAGGCAAAACCGAAGATGACCGAAGAAGAGTTTGCTCAGCATCTTTACGAAAAAGGGGTAATAGGCAAGCCGCCGCCGCCGATAACGGATTTTTCTCGTTACGATGACTACAAGCCCGTCAAGGTAACCGGTGAGCCGATTTCGGAAATGATAATAAGGGAGCGGCGTTAAATGCCAAGTTACTTTTGTGATTCAAGCGCATTAGCAAAGCGGTATGTAAGCGAAACTGGTTCGCTTTGGCTGACCGCGACGATTGATCCTAAGCTGAACAATTATGTCTTCATCGCTCGAATCACATTTGTTGAGGTTGTGTCCGCAATCTCCAGAAAGGAACGCGGCGGACATATTTCGGTGGCTGATGCCCGAGACGCTGGGAAACGATTTGAAACTGATTATTCCAATGAGTTTTTCACCGTGGAAATTACCGAGAGATTAATTCTTGAGGCCGCAAGTCTGGCGCAAAAATACGCTTTGCGTGGCTATGACGCGGTACAGCTTGCAGCGGCGCTGGAGAGCGAACGTGAACGAAATTCTTTCGATTTAACTCCGCTTACCTTACTCTCCGCAGACGCTGATTTGAATGCCGCCGCACTGAGCGAGGGTTTGGCGGTTGATAATCCGAACGATCATTAATTTTGAAGATTTATGCAGTTTTCATCTGACAAAAATTTAAGAGAGATCGCGTTTAGGGTCGAGGACGGCGAGCGGCTGACGTTTGACGAAGGGATGTCTCTTTATCAGACGACCGATCTTAACGCGCTCGGAAAATTGGCCGATACGGTTCGGCGGCGTAAGCATGGTTTGACGACGTATTACAACGTCAACCGGCATTTTAATCATACGAATATCTGCGTCGCGGATTGCAAGTTCTGCGGCTTTTACAAGCGTGCGCGGCAGGATGGTGCGTACACCTATTCCGTACAAGAAGGGATCGACATCGCACGCACCGCCGTTGCCGAAGGCGCGACCGAGCTCCATATCGTCGGCGGGCTGAACAGCAAACTTCCCTTTGAGTATTACACCGATCTTTTCTCTTCGCTCAAACGCGAATTTCCAAAACTGCACCTGAAAGCCTTGACGATGGTCGAGCTTGATTTTATGGCGCGGTTTTACAAGATGAGCGATGAAGAAGTGATCGAAAAACTCCACGAGGCCGGGATGGATTCATGTCCGGGCGGCGGAGCGGAGATCTTTGCCGAGCCGACGCGTTCGCGGATCTGCGATCACAAATGCGACGGCGACCGTTGGTTAGAATTGGCAGGTAAGGTCCACAAAGCAGGCCTCAAAACCAACGCCACGATGCTCTACGGGCATATTGAATCCATCGAAGACCGCATCGACCATTTCGTAAAACTAAGAGAGCAGCAGGACAAGACCGGCGGTTTTCAGTGCTTCATCCCGCTCGCGTTCTACCCCAGCGGCACTGCGCTTGACAGCCTGCCCGGCCCTGACGCGATCGATAACCTCAAAACCATCGCCGCCAGCCGCCTGATGCTCGACAACTTCGACCACATCAAGGCCTATTGGGTCATGCTCGGCAAAGCCACCGCCCAGACCGCCCTACACTTCGGCGCCAACGACCTCGACGGCACCATCACCGACGGCGGCGAGCTCACCCACAGCTACTCCGTCGAATCCGGCGGCGAAGTAAAAATGACCAAACAAGAGATCATCGATATGATCGAGCGAGCAGGTTTTGAAGCTGTCGAGAGGGATACGGTGTATAATCGGATGGAGAAGGTTGCGGCGTGAGGCGATGTTTGAGGGGGTCATATGTTAACTGAAACAATTGCATTTGAGGTGGAGTCGGAAGTGGCTCGATTTTACAACGACGCTCCACAGAATGATAGGCAAAAACTGCAAGCCCTATTTGGCAAATGGCTGAAACATTATGCCGAAGCTGATATTGATTCGTTGAAACGGACAATGGACGAGATGACCCGGAACGCCCAGAGCCGTGGCCTGACACCGGACATTTTAGATTCGTTGTTATCCGAAAAGTAACAAATAAGTGCGAGCAGTCTTCGACAACAACGTTCTCGTCAGCGCAGCTTTGTTAAACGGCGTGCCGCGCAGTGCCTTTGACAAGCTTCTCGATGGCGGCACGATCTTGCTTTCTGTTCCCGTACTACTTGAGCTGGCTGATGTTCTGAACCGCTCAAAATTTGACACTTATGTCACGCACGGTGAGCGAATGCGCTTCATGGTCAGCTTTCTAAAAATAGCAGAAATGATCGAGATCAATGAAACATTTGACGTTTGTCGCGATCCGAAAGACGACAAGCTCTTGGATTTGGCCGTCAGCGGCAACGCGAACTTTTTAGTAACGGGAGACAAGGATCTGCTGGTTCTGAATCCTTTTCACGGAATCGAGTTCATCACGCCGCGAGAATTCTCGGAGAAACTAGACTAAAGACCGCACCATCACCGACGGCGGCGAACTCACCCACAGCTACTCAAACGACGGCGAAGTAAAAATGACCAAACAGGAAATCATCGAAATGATCCACCGCGCCGGCTTCGAAGCCGTGGAAAGAGATACGGTCTATAACCGCGTGGCGGCAGTATAAGTTTGTTGTCCAGTTCTGCGTTGAATGAAGTGTGGTTGGTTACCTACGCAAGGATTCGAAAGGAGAAAAAATGACAAAGATTTATTCATATACATACATGTCGCTCGATGGTGTGATGTCCAATCCGGAGGAATGGACACCGCCGCATTTTAGCGATGATTTGAGCGATGACCTCGCTCTACGGCTTGAGTCTTGCTCGGCCATGGTGCTTGGTAGTCAGACCTATAAAGAGTTTGCTGAGTTTTGGCCGAAACAGGGAAAGGACGTGCCTTTCGCGGATTTGAATAATAGTATTCGCAAATACGTCGTGTCGGACAGCCTTAAGCAGGCCGATTGGAACAATAGTGGTGTCGTTCAGGCGGATGACCTCGTGAGCTTAAAGTCAGGGGGCGATTTGCATATTACCGGAAGCGCAACTCTTGTTAAATCCTTGCTGGAACTTCGCTTGCTTGATGAAATAGTAATCCTGCTTTTTCCTGTGGTGCTCGGAAAAGGAAAACGAATGTTCGATGGCATCGATGTCACCAAAATTGACCTGGTTGACACAAAGGCTTTCCCTCACGGTGTCACCTCTTTGACATACCGTTCAACTGAGTAGCTCTCTCATCGATTGGCGAAGCCAATAGGAAATCACGGCTTGACACTCACTCGGATGAAGATTTGTGGATAGATTTCAAGACGAGGAGGCAACAGGATGCAGACTGAAACGATGAAGGACACAAAAGTAACCTACACACTGGCGATGGATGATAAATTCATCATCATCGAGAACGTCCCAGCGCGGGTATCTGAGGAAACAGGTGAGCAGTTCTTCTCTCCCGAAACCGTCGAACGCCTCCAGCAAACCGTCTGGGGCCACGAAAGACCAAAGCGAACGATTGAGACACCCGTTTATGAATTCGCGGTATAAAGGCAGTTCAAAGTTGCAGACGACCTCGACGGCACATCACCGACGGCGGCGAACTCACCCACAGCTCCTCCGTCGAATCCGGCGGCGAAGTAAAAATGACCAAGCACGGGATCATCGAAATGATCCACCGCGCCGGCTTCGAGGCCGTGGAAAGGGATACGGTCTATAATCGCTTGGATAAAGCTGCCGCATAAAGTGGCTTTTCGTAACGACGTAACTATTCTAGAGTCGTACGCACATGCAGATTGTTGATCACATCGAAGGACACTCAGTCAATGAAGATATTGCAATCAACGAGTTGGTTACTCTCGCCTGCTTATCTACCGGATTGGCTGCGCTCGCAAGTCAGGTCGCCCAGCTGGAATATACAATTCAACTTGACGAAGAAACCAGACAGAAACGTATTAC
>JBGTEX010000020.1:0-52800 GCA_041747575.1 Pyrinomonadaceae bacterium | reverse complement strand
AGGCAACATCGCGGTCGGTTCGACCGCCGCCGGTGTAACGGTCAGCGGACGGGTCACAACCCCGAGCGGACAGGGCCTGAGAAACGCAACGGTGTTCATCACCGACGCCGAAGGCAACCGTAGAACGGTAAGAACCAGCTCATTTGGTGTTTACACGTTCGAGGAGGTCGAAGCAGGCGGCTCGTATGTGGTAGGTGTAACCTCAAAACGCTACCGCTTCGGTTCGCGCGTCGTCAACATCAGCGACAACCTCGCCGATGTCAACTTTGTTGGTCAGGAATAATATTCCAGACCATCGCTTAACTAAAAAAGGCGGCCTTCGGGTCGCCTTTTTTCTTTAGCCGTCACTAATAAGGCTAATGTATGCTAGCGCACAGAGCTATTGCACGGTATGTGGCAATATAATCATCGGAGAAATTTAAAAATTATGTCATTAGTCCTCTGTCCTGAATGTTCAACCCAGATATCCGCAACTGCGGTGGCCTGTCCAAATTGCGGTCGTCCAAGCCCGGTAACACCGCCCTCCGGCGACAAAGTCTTTATCGCTGAGCCGGTCCGGGAAACCAGCGGTTTCCCGACGTGGGCGTTTATACCTATAGGCATTTCCGCAATTGTTTTATTGATCGTGATCTATGCGGTATTTCGCCAATCCGACGACCAGGGCAACCTTAACGTTAATATCAGCGCCGCCCGTACAACCGCGCCCGAACCAATCAGCGAAACCCGTACGGTGGCTGCCCCTTCGTCAGCCGATACGCAGCCAATTTCTAAACCCGGCCAAACGACAACCGTCCCCGAAACGTCCGTTGACGCGCCTGTCGCACCGCCCGACAGCGGTAAGGTGGTTATAAATGCGCGCGTCACATCACCGGACGGCTCACCGCAGACCGTTCGAAACACAAAATTTTATCTCCTCGACAAAGACCTCGAGACGATCCTGACCGAGGCCCGCGTCGAACCGGTTACGGGCAACAGCCTGATGGGCAGTCTCGGCCTGACCGCGGTGTTTCCTGAACGCTATCGTGATTTTCAACGGGCGGCCGAGCGTGCGATCTCGGAACATGTCAAGTATTCCGGTACGACCGATAGCGGCGGCGTCGCAAATCTGACCGGCGTCACGCCCCGCGGTTATTATCTTTTTGGCATTACGCGGGTCGGGCGCGGATTTGCGCTATGGAACTCCTCCGTGTCCGTCATCGCAGGTGATAACGTAATGAACCTAAGCCCGCCAAGCATAGTCGAGATCCCTGAAAGTTAAAATCAAAAGCCTTCTAATGTAAAAGTTTCCAAGCCTTTCGAAAAAGGATTACGGATACTGAACCCGTGTATAAACCAGCCGCCCGGTCAAAGGCCGCCGCGGGCGACGGCCATCACTAACGTGGATAGAACCCGCGCAGGCGCATCAAGATGAGTTCGCAGGAAATGTGGAGAAAAAGCGTGAGAAGCGAGCCTGCGAATACGGTTCGGCAGTGAAGGCGGCGCTATTTGATACGCGGCAAAAATAAAAAAACCTATTCCAGCCCAACAAAATCGACGTCGGCTAAATTGTCCGATACATTTACGGCCCGGGCCGCAAATCGATATCTTTTTGAGCTGACGCCAATCGTGTACGACTGCCCGGTTTGAACTCCGTCAAAATTATATATGCCAAAGGAACTCGTCGTCACGCGACGAATGACGCCTTGCGAATCGGTCAATGAAACTGATGCGTTGCGCAGGCTCAGGCCGCCGGGTGTTGTGACGCGTCCGGATATTGAAACGCTTGCCGATACGTCAACCGAACATACAAAGCTGTCGACAAATCCGGCTCCGTTTAGGGCGATACTGTCGATGAACCAACCTGTTACCGCCGTATTATCGTCCGCCCCGAACCTCCATCGGAGTTTGACTATTTTTCCGTTGGCGCCGGCGGGAAGCTGAGCAGTGGTGGTTATATAACCGTTCGAATTACCAACCCACGCAGGCCTGTTTGCGAGCGGATTATTGGCACCGCCGCCGAGGACGCCGTTATAGCCGTTCTGTATGAACGAACCGCCGGCCGTTAAAATGTCCCGAAACGGGTCGCCGGCAATACTGATCTCGAGTACCCCGCCATCCCAACGCGGTTCGGTTGCGTAATTATTTCGAAAGGTGACCGCGGCCGTCTCAGAAGTAACAGAGACCGGCGGGGACGTCAGATCGGTTCCACCGCCGACGGTCAACGGGTCGAGAGCAAACATGGCGTTTGGCCCTGAGTCGGGATTGGTGGTCGAGTTTACAAAATTAATCCCACCGGAGATTGCTGTCGCTGACCAACCAGCCGGCAAGGCCGCGGCGGCGACGGTATCAAAATTCTCAGTCAGCGTAACAGCACCCGGACTTCCGACAAAGATCGTTCGCGTAAAACTCACCGGCCCGAGACTGCTGTCAACATCAAGAGTAATATCAATATTGCCCCCGCAGGCAGCATTCAAAGGTATGGTAAATGCAGCTGATTGCGTTGCTGTCATAACGCCGCTTAACGTGCCGTAAACTGCCGAGCCTCCGCCCAAAACCTCAACCGAAACACCGGTTGCGGTTCTACCGGTCGAATTTGTAAGCGGTATTGAAAGCATGACCGTTTCGCCCGGTTCGGGGAAACCGTCGTTGTCGCCTGTCGAATCAATTACCGCAATGGAGGGAGACTGCGTAATATTCGGCAGATCAAAAGCCTCTGTCACGCGAACCAAACCGCCTCCGCCGGTACTTACCGCACCTACACTTTGTATGCTTGCCGAGGCACCGAATCCGCGTAGAGCAAATCCGGCCCAGATGTCGGCAACATCCGCTTCGCTGCCGCTGGCAAGGGTGCCGGCGATCATTGCGTCGCGTTCGGTAAGCGGCGTCGGGCCGATCGGTGCGAGCTTCATACCGTCGATCACGATCTGCAGAATTCGCCGATTCCCGTCCGCCCAGCCGAGCCTTTGGATCATTCTCGCCCTGATCTCCCAAAGAGCGGCGCTCCATACCGAGCCTATATTATGTACCTGGTCCGCCGTTCCGGTAAATCGCGGAGCAAACGCGCCATCGGACAGGTCGATCTGCGTAGTGTCGATATCGCCAAATGTCATCGGATTATGCGGACGGTTTTTAGGGCCGCCGACCGAAGCCATGATGGCCGTGGGAAAACGGCGAATGCCGTAGTAATAATTATTAAATCCGACAGAGCCGCTCCGGTAAGTATCGTATGAGGCTATAGTGTAGAGCCCGTCCAGCGGGTCGCTCGGCTCACTAAGCAGACAATGGGCAAAAAAATCAGACCAGCCTTCGCCCATTCCGCGGGCAATGTCGAGAAACAGGCCGCTACTGTTGCCGTGAAGCCGGCTTGATGTGCCGTGTGTCAATTCGTGAATGACCACATCCGCGTCGAATGAGCTGTCAAAATCAGGGTTAGGCCCGGTCCACAAGAACATCTGCATTTGGGGCCGCGTGCCGTCGGCAGGTGTTGTAAAATTTGCATTATTTACATCGCTGCAATCCTGAGCCTGTGCGGAAAGGCGGTCACCGCCGAGTCCGCCGCGGCCAAAATTGTCATTCTGAAAGTTTCTTGCCGCTTCGGTAAACCCGAGCCGGTAAAGTTCGTCATGATAGATATTTGCGATATAAAAAAGCTGTGTAACCGACGCTTTTTGAAAGTCGGTTAGTTCGGCGGCCGTACCTTCCGCCAGACATCCGGCTGCCGTTTGCCCGGCCGGAAGCGGCGATTCGCCGGTGTTCAATTCCGGATTTGACGGAATCCCCGGACTTACCGGAAAGTCAAAGACGCGGTTTGGCGAACCGGCGGCCATACCGGCCGGATCGATATCGTTGGGAGCATATACGCCTGAATTTGGGATTTCACGATCAAGCCCGGCCTGCACATTATTACCGTCGGTCGTATTTCCACCATCGGTGATCCAGCCTAAATTGTTAAATGTATATGGAAATTCGTTGCCCGTCCGAGTAATCAATGTTCGCGGGATCGACGTTCCCTGCGAGCCATCCGGAGACAGCGGGCCGGGTTTGAGCGGAAAGGGGTTACTGACTGCGTTGATCATCGCATTCGGATTAGCGTAAACGTTGTAGGTCGCAGATTCGGATTGGTCTTCGGTCAGATTTTTTCGCCAGAGCATCGTACCGTTTTTTGCATCGACGATCACATAAAAAGCATTATTTGGCCCCGATATTAAGACCCGCCACGCCGCAACCGCCACACCGGGCTCAGTAGGAAAATACATTTTTTCCGCCGTCGCAGCCGAACCGTTTTCGCCAAAAACCGACTTAAGATCGGTAGATGCGGTTTCATTTTTAGAAAGCGGCGTTTGTGCCAGATCGTTTTCAATATGTTCAGCGGCATAGCGAACCGCCGCGGCCGGGTCGCCGAAATCCGTCGAAAGCAACTCTTCATCCATCCCCGGAGCAAAATTATTGATGACCCGAACGATCTCGCCGGATCGTGTAAATCCCGCCTTTATCTCACCCTGAAAGATCGGTACGCCGTTAATTTCCTGATTGAGTTCAACAAAAGACAGTTTGCCGTCCGGATTTGTATAGTCTGAGAAGACCTTGAGATTCTCGATCTGCTGACGTCTCGCCCCGATGAGGCTCGAGTTATCTACAAGAAACTCCTTTAAGACCCGTGAACGCTTTTCGCCGGACGGCCGGGTCAAAAAAGCCTTGCCCCGCTTTACGTCGGTCGCAATGACCTCGGGAATTTGCATCTCTCTGCTGTACTCGATCTTTAAAGTCGGCACGCGATCCTTGAGTATTTCTTCGCCGCTCACCATTGATTCGCGGGCGTCGGCTATTGCAGAAGCATTTTTATTTACTGTCCTGCGAATTGCCTCAATTTTACCAACGGCCGTTTTATCCGAACGTATGTCGTAATTTGGATACTCTTTTTTTTGAATTCCGGTGCGTGACAATTTATCTTTTGCCGCCTCGGATCGTTTTTGAGGCACCAGGAAAAATGCGGCCGCTGCTGATAAAATAATAAACCCAAACAGAATGATCCGTCCGGCTGTTGACCTTAAACTACGTGTCATTAAAAAAAATCCCCTTAAGTCGTGCTTAGAGTTTGATGCAAAAAACTGTGCATGGTTTCGATTAAAATTACAAAAACATTAAGATAGTAGATTCAGTATCTGAGATGGTTTATTCCGGACATCCAGAGATTTAAACCTTTTGTATAACAAATTGAACCGTATTTAGTCAAAATAATGGCCGGTGAGAAACTACAGATCAACGATAGCAGCGGGCTCGATACGGTATTCGGACCCGACGGCCTGATCTCGAAATTTCACGAAAATTACGAGTATCGCGAGGGCCAGATTAAAATGGCTTCGTCGATCGCTCGTTCATTTCTGGACAAAAAACATCTCATTGTCGAGGCCGGAACAGGTACCGGCAAAACGTTAGCCTATCTCATACCGGCGATCAACGAATCATTACGAACAAAAAAACGTATCATCATCTCAACCGGCACTAAAAACCTGCAGGAACAGCTGATGGAGAAAGACATCCCGTTTCTGCAAAAGATATTTCCAAAAAAATTCACGGCTGCCTATATGAAAGGCCGTTCAAATTATGCGTGTCTTTACCGCATTCACAAAAGCGGCGGCCAAAGCATACTCGACGGCGTCGGCGACATCGGTAACTTTCGAGAGGTTGTCGAATGGTCGCGTGACTCAAAAACAGGCGACCGGGCCGAGCTGACATACCTGCCTGAAAACCTCCCGTTTTGGAACCGCATCAATGCCAAAAGTGAGATTTGCATCGGTCAAAAATGCCCCGATTTCGAACCGTGTTTTATCACTAGGATGCGGGTCGGTGCCGATAAGGCGGACATCGTCATAGTCAATCATCATCTTTTTTTTGCTGATCTAAATGTCCGCAACAATAAGTTTGGCAAGGTCATACCTGATTACGGCGCGGTGATTTTTGACGAGGCGCATCTGATCGAAGACATTGCGGCCGATTATTTTGGCTTTAACGTGTCAAATTTTCGAATCGATGAGCTTGTACGCGACGCCGGAGAATTGCCCATTCACGACGCCGTCGTAACCGCGGGAATCGCAAAGGCGTCCGCCCGAATAATCGGCTTTTCTGAGCAATTCTGGGGCAGATTTTCGCAAGCCCGAGGCCAGGAAGGACGGTTTCCTCTGCTCGCAGACGTTTTTGCCGTTCGCGGGAGCGACGGCGAGGATCATCCGACGGCCCTCGGCGAGACTTATCAGGCGCTCGATACATCTCTGTCGCGGCTGGAATCGGATGTGGATGTTTTCTCGGAAAAAATACCGGAGGCCGAGAGCGTTGTGCGCCGCATTCGTCAGACACGGTTTGATTTGGGGTTTATTGTGAAACAGCCCGACCGTAATTTCGTTTATTGGCTCGAACGCCGTGGACGAGGCGTTTTTCTTCAGGCATCGCCGGTCGACGTATCTGCGCTTTTACAGGAAAAATTGTTTGATAAGGTCGAGACCTGCATCCTGACCTCGGCGACGCTGTCGGCAAACGGCAGCTTTAATTTTGTTCGCGACCGTCTCGGTTTGACGGCCGGCAAGACAAATTCGCTAATGGCACCGTCGTCATTCGATTACGAAAAACAGGCGATCATATATTTGCCAAAAGGGATGCCGGACCCGCGTGGAGCCGAATTTCCACAAATGGCGGCAGCCGAGATCGTGCGGATATTGCAGGTGACAAACGGCCGCGCATTTGTGCTGTGCACAAGCAATTCATCTATGCATACGCTTTTTGAGCTCGTCTCGGCCCGTATCGGCTACCCTTGTTTTTTACAGGGATCAATGTCCAAAACCGGCCTGCTCGAGAAATTTCGTGAAACGCCAAACGCGGTGCTTTTTGCTACCTCCAGCTTTTGGCAAGGCGTAGACGTCCGTGGTGAACAGCTTTCATGTGTCATTATCGACAAACTCCCTTTCGCCGTCCCGACCGACCCGATCGTGCAGGCACGGAGCAAATTTATCGATGAGAACGGAGGCAAATCCTTTTTTGATTACAGCGTGCCGCAAGCCGTCATCGCATTAAAACAAGGCGTCGGCCGTCTCATCCGCAGCACCACTGATCGCGGCGTCATCGCCCTCCTTGATCCGCGTCTCAGGACCAAGGGTTATGGCCGCGATTTTTTAAATAGCCTGCCGAGGATGCGGATTACGGGCGAACTCGACGATCTACGGCCCTTCTTTTCCGACCATATTGACGAGACAAATTGATCCCGTTGGACGCTTTCAAATACGCCTTTAAAGCCTTTCAAATACGCCTTTAAAGCAAGGACTCAGAGCACGAAATTTCGTTCCCGACCCGTTTGCACCTATACTGGATACAGACGGATGATTTTTGTTTACCTAAAACACGCCCTTATCAATACGGGCAAAAACATATGTACCTGGTCAGCGGCGTTGCTGTTTTTTTTATCTCTTTGTATTGCGGCTGTCGGCCAGGAGATCGATTTGAGCGGCGGCCCGGCCAGCCCGCCGCCTTCGCCTGCTCCTTCTTTGACACCGATACCTTTGTCCGACGTCGTTAAACAAGCCGATGCCGCTTCGGCCCGACTCTTGGATATTCGGCGTCAGATCGACGAGAGTTTGGCTAAACGGGAGATCGAGGAAGCGATTCCCGAGCTTGCGTCAACGATCGATTCGCGGGCCGACGTGACCTCTGATATCCTTGCCGCACGGCCTTCGCTGGATGATATCACGGCCGAAGAGCGACGCTGGCAGGGCATCGCCGCTTCGCTTAAAGGCTGGAGAGACAGACTTAGTTCAAGGGCGGATGTTCTCGATAAACTTGTCGAAGAGCTGAAAATGCAAAAAGCTCAATGGAGAACTTCTCTTGCCGGTCTAAACGGGCAATCTGCCAATTCTGGTCAACCGACGAATGACGGCCAAGCGGCACCGCTTGAGATAACATCGCGTACCCGGGAAATTATCAGTTCGACCGCCGCCGCACAAAAAATGGCCGAGGAGCGCCGCGCCGTGCTGCTGACATTACAGACTCGTGTAAGCGATCTGACCGCGAGCGTGAATTCGACATTAGCAAATATAAAAGAGCGTCGCGAGGCAGCGTTAGTAAATCTCTTTGTCCGCGACGGCCCCGGAATCTGGAATGTGGCACTTGGAGAAGCAGCCGGCCCGGCCGCCCTGAGTGAAACGCGGTCTTCGGTTAATGCTCAGGCGGTTGCTCTGCGCGACTATTTTTACCTTAACACCGGCCGTTTTGTGCTTCACGGCACACTTTTTATCATATTGACGGCTGTAATTTACTGGGCACGCCGCCGCATTCGCCCCTTTGTCGAGAATGATCGAAAGCTGGAGCGGGCTTTTGCCATTTTTCGGCACCCGGCCTCAAGTGCGCTCATCTTGACCATTTTGCTCTCCGGTTGGTTATATCCCGAATCGCCGCGTCTTTTGACAACAAGCCTCGGTGCCGCGGCACTCATTCCCGGTGTGATCCTGCTGAGGAGGATAGTCGATAAACCGCTTTTTCTGATACTTTACGCACTCGTAGCGTTCTATTTTATTGACCGGATCCGGGATATAACGGCGTCGGCGGCATTAATTTCACGGCTTTTATTTTTGGCTGAAATGTTTGCGGCCGTTTTGTTTCTTTCCTGGTTCCTCAAATCTAAAGTCCTGGTTTCAAAAGTCGAAAGCCGTCATTTTCGATTTTTCGAAACTATCAGGAAGATAATTCCCTTTGCGCTCGCAATATTCGCGTTGGCTTTTGTCGTAAATCTGCTTGGTTTCGTAAGTCTTTCTTATCTCATCGGAAACGGTATTTTGCGTACCGCCTATGTTGCCCTGATACTTTATACAGTCGTCGAGATCCTTAAAAGTCTGGTTACTTTTGCTCTCCGAATCAGGCCGCTGTCGTCACTCGAAGTCGTAAAAAGTAATGGCGCTCTGATTCGGGCGCGTATTGTGCGCATTATCCAGTGGGTTGGGATTATCGTTTGGCTGCTTATTACGCTCAGTTTATTTTCAGTTCGAGACGCCGTATTTTCATTTTTTGGAGATATTCTTTTTGCCGAGGCAAATATCGGATCGATACGCTTTTCGCTTAGTGATGTGATCCTTTTTGTCGCTACCGTCTGGATCGCAATTCTGGTATCCCGTTTTATCCGTTTCGTTCTCGAAGAAGATGTTTACCCGCGGATAAATATCGGCGGCGGCGTTTCTTATGCGATCTCAACGATGATTCACTATGTTTTGCTGATCATTGGTTTTATTATCGCGGTTGCGGCCCTTGGTGTTGAATTATCTAATTTTGCGATACTGGCCGGAGCCGTCGGGATCGGGTTAGGTTTTGGACTTCAGAATATCATCAACAATTTTGTTTCCGGACTGATCCTGCTTTTTGAGCGTCCTGTAAAGGTCGGCGATCTGGTACAGATCGGTGAATATCAGGGAAATTTAAATCAGATCGGGCTAAGGGCCAGTGTGCTGAGACAATTTGACGGCTCTGATGTGATCGTGCCAAATAGTCATCTGATCTCGGAAGAAGTCATAAATTGGACAAAATCGGACACGAAACGCCGAATCGAGATACCTGTCGGCGTAGCCTACGGCACAGATGTTAAAAAGGTTATGGAACTGCTGACCGCTCTCGCGGTCGGCAAACAGGATATAATGACCGACCCCGCACCGGTTACACTATTTAAAGGACTGGGCGACAATTCACTCGATTTTGAGCTTCGGGCGTGGACTGAAAATACTGACCGCTGGCTCGCCCTTAACAGCGAACTTGTCACCGATATTTACACTGCTCTAAACCAGGCGAATATCGAGATACCATTTCCGCAGCGTGACTTTCACCTTCGCAGCGCGGATGTAGATATTTCCAGGAATTTGTAAGAATATCATTATCGAACCAACCGTTTTTAAACGTTATAATCTGAATACCACTATGCCCGGATTTTTTGAAGTAATGATCGAACGCAACTTTTCATCCGCGCACCAACTCCGCGGCTATAAGGGGAAGTGTGAAAATCTGCACGGCCATAATTATAAGATCGAGATATACGCCCGCGGCGAGGAACTGAATAATATCGGGCTGCTTATCGATTTTGGCGATCTCAAGGCTGCGGCAGATGAGATCGTTAGGTATCTCGATCATCGTAACATTAACGAACTCCCGCCGTTTGATGAGGAACTCAATCCGTCGGCGGAAAATCTGGCGCGGTTTTTTCTCGAATACCTTAGCACACGCATTGGGGACGAACGGGTCGGGGTTTACAAGGTCAGATGTTTTGAAACGCCGACCAGCGTTGCTACGTATCATATTTAAGGTTTTTGCATGAATCCATCACAACGAAAGCGCCAGGCTGCGATTCTCAGGGTAACGCGCAAAATTCATCGCACGACCGGGGCCGTTCTGTTCGTGTTTTTTTTTGTAACGGCCGTAACCGGCCTGCTGCTTGGTTGGAAAAAACATACGGGCGGTTTGATCTTAGCGGAAACACTCAAAGGCAAATCGAGCGACCCTGCCGATTGGCTCCCGATTGATGTACTCAGAGAAAAGGCCGTGGATATATTTCGTGCTCAAATCTCGGCCGAGCTTTCGCCGGCGGTTGACCGGATCGATATTCGCCCCGACAAGGGGATGGCGAAATTCATTTTTGTCGAAGGTTATTGGGGTGTTCAGATTGATTGCTCCACCGGAGAGCTGCTTCAGATCGAGCGCCGGCGATCTGATTTTATTGAGAATGTTCACGACGGCCTAATTTTGGACAATCTTTTGGGTACGAGTAGCGAACAAATAAAACTCGTTTATACCTCGATATTGGGGTTGGCTTTGCTCACATTTACGATAACAGGCTTTTGGCTTTGGATCGGGCCGAAGCAGTTTCGAGCCCAGAATCGCATCAATGCCAGAGAGAATGATTGACAATCTTTAAAGCGCGAGTGTAACTTAGCAATATTCTCTCGTACTTAACCGTTTTATGAAGAATCTGATTATTAGCTTTTTGCTCGCGGTATTATTAGGTTTCTCCGGTAAAGCTCAAAACTCTGATGGCGTTGATATTAGCGGACTGTTGACCGACAATTCGGGTGCGGTTATCGAACGAGCGGATGTGCGGATCGTAAATTCGCAGCAAGTCGTTCTGGGTGCTGTAAAATCGGACGGACAGGGGCGATTTCGGTTTAAAAATATTGCCAATGGTTCCTATCTTATTACGGCTTCGCGTTCGGGTTTTGGCACTAAGGACGAATCGGTCAGGATAGAAGCCGGAAAACCCCTGGAGTTAAACCTCACCTTATCGGTAAATGAGCTTAGTGAACAGGTTACCGTAACTGCCGACACCGGACAGGTCGAAGAAAAGAACAAAATTCCGCAGCAGATTAATGTCATATCGCAGGATGCGGTATTACAGCGTGCAAGCGGCGTTCTCGCTCAGATCGCGGATGAGGAAGCCGGTATTTCCCTCCAGCGAACGAGCCCAACGATCGGAGCGATCCTGGTGCGCGGGCTGACCGAAGTTGGCGTTTATGTGGACGGCGTGCGATATACAAACTCGACTCAGCGTGGCGGTATCAACACATTTTTTAATCTCAATGAGCCGACCGCTCTTCAATCCGTCGAAGTTCAGCGAAGCCCGAACACCGCTCAATTCGGCTCGGACGGCCTCGGCGGCAATGTCCAGCTCATTTCGCGTCAACCGCAATACGGCTTGGACATTCCGCAATGGAATGGCGAATTTAACTCGTTCTACGCCACGGGCGACACCTCGTTCGGGGCGAACGGCCTTTTGAGCTACGGTTCGAGAAAATTTGGTATTTTGAGCAACCTTGTTGGGCGGCGTGTGAACACTTTGCGGCCCGGCGGCGGCCTCGACAGCCATTCGGCGATTACCCGGTTTCTCGGCCTTCCGTCAGATATAATCGGCGGCGAAAGGCTTCCCGATACTGCTTTTACGCAGTATAGCGGCACCTTTCATGTGACCTACGCTATTCGGGACGGCCAGGATTTAAGTTTCCGATATCAACGCAGCCACCAGGACGGCGGAAAACGTTTCGACCAGCTTCTGGGCGGTGACGGCAACCTCATAGCCGATCTGAGAAATCTGATGCTCGATTTTGGTTACCTGCGTTATTTCAAACAAGGCGTCGGATTTTTTGATAATTTCTCGGCAAACGTCTCATTTAACAGCCAACGCGAAGAGCGTGTAAATCAGGGTGGGCAGGGAAATCCACTCGGAGCGATCACAAATGACAAAGAGCGAACGTCAACCGTTGGAGTATCATTTTTTCTGGATAAGCAGTTTGCCGGCAATAATTTTCTTATTGGCGGCGACGTCTATCACGACACAGTTACCGCTCCGTCTTTCAATACCGATCCGGTGACACAGGCCGTCAGCATCGTTCGCCCGCGCGTGCCAAACGGCTCGACGTATGATCTGGGCGGCGTCTATGTTCAGGATGTTTTTGAAGCTATTCCTGATCGGTTGCGAATAAGCGGCGCTTTGCGCTATAACGTCGGTGTTTATCGTTCACGCGCGGTAAACAGCCCGATAGTTGCCGGAAACACTTTGTTTCCAGATGATTCAGCCCGTTTTGAGGATTTTTCCGGCCGTATCGGTGCCACGGTGACCATCGTCGAGGGCTTGATCGGGGCATTCAACTATTCGCGCGGGTTTCGCGCACCGAATATTACAAGTTTAGGTTCTCTCGGCCTGGTCGGCGTCGGCTTTCAGGTTTCGGCCACCGACGTCGCCGCTCTCGGAGCGTCGATCGGGACAACCGCCGGCCCGCTCGCTGTTTCGTCGGGAATTCCCGTGTCGGCTCTAAGATCCGAGATCAGCAACAACTATGAGGCCGGTATCAGATACCAAAATCGATATTTTGATGCTAATATAACCGGCTTTCAAACAAATTATGGCGACTCGATCGTCCGCCAGACCCTGATACTTCCGCCCGGAGCGGTCGGGATTCGACTTGGCAGCCAGTTGATAACCGCCCAAAATTCGAACGGAGCTGTTTTTGTGCCCGCATCGACATCGCCCGTTCTTATTCAGGCGAATTTTGGCGATACACGTTTGAAAGGCACAGAATTTAATTTCGAATACAGGTTCTTGGACTCCTGGACAGCCGCCGGTAATTATTCGTATGTCTTTGCGGAAGACGTCCTAAGTGGTGATCCGCCAAATCTCGGCGGCGGCGGTATTCCGCCCGCATTCGGGTTCCTGCGGCTTCGTTTTCAGCCGACTGCAAAACGCTTTTGGATCGAGGCATACGCAAACGCCGCGGGCAGGCAGGAACGCCTCTCTACGCTCGATATTTCCGACCGGCGGACCGGCGGTGCCAGAACGCGCGCGCAAATTCAAAATTTCTTTCGCCGCGGTGCCTGTGTCCGCGGTATTACAACATCCGGAACGTCCGGTGTCTGCGGCAGCGCCGGCGGCATACTGACCGCAACCGGCGAAACCCTCGCTGAGGTGCAAAATCGCGTGCTGCCGATCGGATCTCTCATCAATGGAGTCCTGATAACAGCCAACGATACCGCCGTCCCGCTATTTTCCGCCATTCCGGGTTACGGCCTGATCGGCGTACGCGGAGGCTGGCGTTTTGGCGAAAGTCAGCAACTGGCTTTCGATTTTGAAAATATCGGCGACAAGAGCCATCGATCTCCCGGTTGGGGCATCGACGGCCGCGGCCGCAACCTGACGGTCCGGTACCAATACCGTTTTTGACCGATGAGAACTCTGTGTTAGCCGGAATTCGCTCCCCGGATATGCACGGCATTGACGTATTTGAAAACAGAAAAGCCGTCTAAAAAACGAGGTTTTAAAAGGCTTAAATGTTATTGTGGTCGGGGCGAGAGGATTCGAACCTCCGGCCTCTCGGCCCCGAACCGAGCGCTCTACCAGACTGAGCCACGCCCCGTAAAAATCGCACCTCTAACGGTGAAAGATAATTTTATGCAAGGCCGATCTGCATTGTCAAATGAAAGTCAGCGTAAAAATACCCTAACCAGCACAAACCCCAGGATCAATACGACCGCAAAAACGACCGAAAGTATCTCAAAATACCGGTCAATAAACTTTTTTATCGGTGCGCCAAAAAAATAAAAAAGCGCCGCAACCAAAAAGAACCGGCCTGAGCGGCCCAAAATCGAAGCAACGATGAGCGTCGTCAGCGAAACCTCGAATGCACCTGCCGCTATCGTGAAAACCTTGTACGGGATCGGTGTAAAACCGGCGGCGAGAATCGCCCAAAATGCGTGTTCTTCGTACAGCTGCTTTACATTTTCGTATTGACCCATTGCACCGTATAACTCAAGTATAGGTTGACCGGCGGCCTCAAAAAACGCCCAGCCGATAAAATACCCGAACACGCCGCCCAAAACAGAACCGACCGAACAGACCAAAGCATATCGAAACGCTTTTGCGGGCACAACGACGGCCATTGCGATGAGAAGCACGTCGGGCGGTATCGGAAAAAAGGATGACTCGGCAAAAGCGATCAGAAACAAAGCCCACTCAGCATGCGGCTTTTCGGCATAACTCTCGACCCAGGCCTTTAGGCGTCGCAGATATTCAAAGATTTTCTTCAAAAAAATACTCCTTTCGTCGTTCCCGTTCGAAGATTTCCATTTTTTATTCCTGCCGGGGCGTCCGGTCAATACGTACAGCCGCCAGTCGATCTAATGCAAATAATCAGACAGATATGCACCGGCACTATATTTTCCATCCGTACTCACCGATCAGAGGCACGAATGCACACGGGCCAAATTCTGATTTATCATAGCCGTTTTCGGTTCGGATCACACGCACGAGCGTCTGCGTTTGCAGATCCCCGCCGATCGGAATGACAAGTTTTCCGCCGATCTTTAGCTGTTTCAAGAGTGGTTCCGGAATATCCGGCCCACCTGCCGCAACCAGCATTGCGTCATACGGCATATACGCACCCCACCCGGCGGTGCCGTCGCCCGATTTGAGTATAACATTTCTAAATCCAAGCATTTGCAGGCGCCGGTTAGCCTCGTCCGCGAGGGCGGAGAGCCGTTCGATCGCAAAAACTTTTCGGGCAAGCGAAGCCAGCACCGCCGTCTGATAACCCGAACCGGCTCCGATCTCAAGTATCTTTTCCTTTCCCGTCAATTCTAAAAGCTCCGTCATACGTGCCACGATAAACGGCTGTGAAATCGTCTGTCCGCCCGATATCGGCAGGGCATTGTCTTTGTAAGCCTGTGATTTTATCGCTCCGGGAACAAAGTTATGCCGAGGCAGCGCGGCCATCACGTCAAGCACACGCTCATCCGCGATTTTATAATGACTCCGCAGCCGCGTGATCATGCTTTCCCGCTGCATCGACATTTCGTCTTTTAATTGTGTAGTTTTCGTTCCGTTCATTCAGAGCGTTTATCTCGCCAAGTTTACTGCCTATTCTACTTCATATTTATCCGCGATCACGCATTAACACAATGACCGGAATGTACCGCGTCGAAGAAACACGATTTTTTTTACAAGTGATAAGCCTTCATAGATAAATTACCTCCAAAAATATTTCCTTGCGAAAAAACCGTAGATCTGTTTCACTTTGGAACACGAAAAAGCCTTGTAAAGCATTGTAAACATTGTGTTTGTAGTTTCGTGTTCCATTTCGGTGAATATAGAGTGGTTTGGTGAAACATAAAAGAAGATCTGTTCCACTTTGGAACACGAAAAAGCCTTGTAAAGTATTGTAAACATTATAGTTCTGGTTTCGTGTTCCATTTCGGTGAATATAGAGTGTTTTTTTGGAACATAAAAACAGATCTGTTCCATAATGGAACAAGAAAAATCCTTGTAAAGCGTTGCAAACATCATGGTTGTGGTTTCGTGTTTTATTTCGGTGTTCCACTTTGGAACACGAAAAAGCCTTGTAAAGCGTTGTAAACATTGCGGTTGTGGTTTCGTGTTTCATTTCGGTGAATATAGAGTGTCTTTTTGGAACATAAAAACAGATCTGTTCCATGATGGAACACGAAAAAGCGTTGTAAAGCGTTGTAAACATTGTGGTTCTGGTTTCGTGTTCCATTTTAGTGAATATAGAGTGGTTCGGTGAAACATTTTGCAATTTCTGCGACAGCAGACGTTCTTATAGTGTACAGTCTGCAATATAATATATCATAGATGAAACATAATTGTCAATAGTGATTTGGGATTTTGCATTAACCCAAATTCCGCATTCCGCATCAGAAATTTTTTGTTGGTTCCGCCGCGTAGCGGCGGGCAAACAAAAGCGAAATTATTCTGATCGTTAGATTTATGCGAATCTCTGCCGCCCGCGGCTTGCCGCTCTATTTGCGGAGGCTGTCTTAAAAGTCATTAAATCAGGATTTTAACTCGCTCCGTAGGAGCGAAATGTTTGTAGAACAAAAAGCCGTAATAGACATTTTGGGTGATTTTTTTGACACCTTTAGTTCTAATAGACATTTTTGGTGATGTTTTTTCTGCATTGGTGCGGGGCATGATGAGACTTGTGATATGGATAAAAAATCAAGCGAAGCGGAAGCGGGCTCTGCTGGAGAGCAACTCGCCAGGAATAGCTTGATCCGCGACAAGTGATGTTGCAGAAAGGGGCCTGAACACCGGGCCTCTTTTTACGATCACTGGAGCGGTTATGCCTTAAAAAACTCATCTATAAATTTCTTCGTCTCGATTCCGTCAGGCCGTTATGGCATCGGAGTTTGTTCTTCAGATCAGAGAAAAGTCCGTCCAGAGCATTGGTTGTGTTTGGTATACCGAGATCTGGATGGTCTAAAAAAGTGAACAACCAAGGCAGATTCCTTTTCAGACTTAGGTTGCGCTGCGAAGGCGTTTGTGAGTATGGAAGCTCTTTTTCGTCTCTGGATTAATCGTTCGCTCGTCGAGAAACTTTTCCCATTTTTCATGCCACCCGTCCAGAGCGGCGGCGAAATCTTTCTTTTGCGTTTTTGTCAGTTTCAAGGTTAGTTCCCGTAACTCTTTTGATGCCGGTGTTTTAGGGCGGCGCGTTAGATATCTTGTAACGATCGCCACCTGGTGAAACTGACACATCTGGACCGGGACGGTAT
This sequence comes from Pyrinomonadaceae bacterium, assembly GCA_041747575.1. Taxonomy (GTDB): domain Bacteria; phylum Acidobacteriota; class Blastocatellia; order Pyrinomonadales; family Pyrinomonadaceae; genus OLB17. The sequence goes on along the minus strand of JBGTEX010000020.1, from coordinate 35,748 downwards.
CAAAAAGTTGAAGCAGCCCCTTGCGTCCATCGCATACTGCCGCCTCGATCTCGTATCCCTGCTCTCTGAGTTTTTCCAGCCCCTTTGCGTACAAGTCGATCCTCTCATACTTCACAAATTCCCGATAAAGAATTACTCCTTTATGAGCATCCATAATTAATTAGCGGCACGCCAAATGTCCGTCCGAAATAGGTCTTGTCTGTTATCACCACAATCTTCCCCGGTTGTTCTCCGTCCCACTTGTCACACGGATCTACCTCCACCTTGTCCAGCCGCCGCTGGATCGTCCGCACTGAGCATCCGTATCTCGCCGCCAGTTGCTCGTACGTCTGCTTCCCTTCCGTATACTCACGCCATAAAACCGCGTTCTCCAGCCTCTCTCCACCAACGAACCGCCTCCCGCACACCCGGCATATATACCGCTGAACTCCTTTAACTTTTCCGTTTTTACATACTATTTTTGACCCACAATAAAAGCAGTTTTTTTATTCATAACCTTTCACCCACCTCAAGACCAATACTACCAACTGTTTACAGCCTTTTCATCACCAAAAATGTCTATTACGTCTTAAGTTTTTCTGATTATGTCATTGACATTCGCTGGAAAGCCGGTGTACCTTTCCGGTTTACCTTTAAGGACATTAACTCAGTCGGTACTAACAGTGCGGCCAAGTTATCTTTGGTTGTCTCCCAATCCGCATTCATGAGACAGCCTTTCTAAAATTACAACGTTCACAAAGTAGAATAGGGGGAAATCTTGAAAAAAATTAATATAGTTACTAGCCTGCTTCTTTGCAGCTTACTGGCCAGCGCCATTGCTGCCCAAAATAATAACAATTTGACATGGCAACCCACTCTAGATGGTTTCGAAGCCACCTATAATGATGGGGCAACAAGGCTATTTGTTGAACAAACGGGGGTCGGTACGGGAACCACAATTAGTCGAATAAAGGACAGTAAAAACAATATAATTGTCGAAAGTCTCCGAACATCTGGTGCTCTGACCCTAAGAGTGGTCGATGTAGTCGTGACCTTAAATCTAGACTTGAAAACGCCAGAATTAAGCACAGCATCAAAATTGACCGAGCAAGACGAGGCCCGTCTAATTGCCTTTAGGATTAGCCGCCCGGCAGCCAGTGTAAGGAAGGTTATTGCTTAACTCGTTAATAGCAAAATTAGTCGTGGCCGCCTTCACAGTTTCGTGGCGATTGGCGAACTCATTGGAAACGAACCAGAATCTGGTTTGAAGAGTCCGGTCGAGGAGATGCGACAATCACTTGCGAAACCAGCCCCGAGCCATTTCAAAATTTTATTAGCATCAACCAATATTGACCTATCGAAGTCGGTTCTGGCGACCTCGAAGAAATCGGACTGCGGCATAAGACCCGCGGGCGGTGGGACGTGCTACCGCTGTGGTGTCGGATGCGAATGTATATGTTACCTTGAAGCGTGTGTTAACCATGATTTATGTGTTGACGAATATGGATATTTAGCGCCGCGTTGCATGGGGCTACTGGCTGTGGCCGTCGCGGCTATGGCAGATGCCGGGCCCCAATGCGGTCTTCTATTGAACGAATGAATAATACAACAGTAGTCGCACTCTTGGTCGGATTTGGAGCAATTTGCGTGTATGCGCTTGCCGGGTCTGTACTTGATAGCCGAAATGTTTATGTATCAGTGGGCGCAACTGGAGCGATTTACTTCGCTGCAGGGATATTTTTCGCTTGGTTTCGTCCAACTGCGAATTGGTTGTGGGGCTTGTTAATCCCCGCACCAATTTTCGGCGTGTTTCTGTTTAGTATGGCTTTTACAGGTATTTTTACTAGATTTTGGGACTCTGATGTGCCCATCGTCTTAACTGCAATTGTCACACCGTGTATTGGAGTAATCCTTGGGGGAAAGGTGACGCGCAACTTTGCCAGTAGTTCAATGACTTGACTGAAATATAAAAGTAAAAGATACTTGTCGCGTCTGATAAGTGAGAGACCCCAAAATCTCTTTCACAGGCACAGGGCTAAACGGGGTGGGAGACGTTTAGCCCACTTTTTTATAATTGTCAGTGAGCTCCCATGAGAAAACCAACGAAAACTGCGAATCCACAGAAACAAATAGAGAGCTTTATTAAGAAAGCGCGGGATCTCTCGTTACGCGCCAGCTACGAATTTCTTACAGGTTACAAGGCGTCAATCGAGCTTAGCTGGAAACAGGGGGAGCAAGCGATAAAGGTTTCAAACCTTGTTAAGCCCGACATCGAAGATATCGTTCGTACCTAATCGATTTCCGACGTTTCATATCTCCGAGCGAGGGCCTTTTTGTTAATAAGGTTCTCAGCCTATGCATTAAGAGTCGCCAGAATCCAGATATGAAAGAGGAGCTATGCCTCCGTCAGTATTCCCGAAGATATGAAATTTCGTCCGTTTTCAGTATTATTACAATTTTCTGTTCCGTAAACGACTTTGGTTCGTCTTCGATTTTTTCTAGGTCATCCTCCCAATATCCTGAATTTGCTTTTTTCAGTCCTAAACGAGCCGTACCCGCTGTGACCCTCCCTCCACGTATCATGCTCTACAAGGGACGTATCATCATCTAAAATCGCAATTGATGCTTTGTTTTTGTGCCTGTTGCAATACAGTTTCAGCTATTCGGAAGACTGATTTTTTTCAAAGATTTTGGATAAAGCCGAAATTTATCTGCCAATTCTTCCCGTCAGCTAAAGCAGACGGCAATTTATAAAGATCGGTTTTGCGAAATGCCGTAGGTGTGGAATTTATAGACCTTCAGCGTTTTCGGTTGTCTGACAGGGCGTTTTAACGTCCTTTACACTTCTTCAATGGCTAAAGCCGCGAAGATGGAAGCCCGTTAAAACGGGCTGAGGAAATAGCCGCAAACAATGCACCTGTCAAAAGAACCCAGTCGCTATCGCTTCCGGTTCTGACCCGGCGGTCAGAGGCGGCTCTCGCGGCTTGCAGCTCTATTTGCGAGGCTGTGTCAAAATTCGGGATTTTTGGTTTTAGCTTCGGAGGATCAAAATGTTTGTAGAACCGATGCAAAAAAAAGTTAAAGCTCCGTAGGAGCGGCATGTTATCGATTCGCTTGGGTTTAATGTCGCCCCTAGCGGGGCTTAACTTCCTTTTTTGTTTTTGTTCTACAAATATTTCGCTCCTCAGGAGCTAAAACCAAAAATCCTGACTTTTGAGTCATCCTCGCAAATAGAGCGGCAAGCCGCAGGCGCCGCCTCTGACCGGCGGGTCAGAACCGGAAGCGATAGCGACTGGGTTCTTTTGACAGGTGCATTGTTTGCGGCTATGCCGCGGGCTTGGAAGCCGCGAGCGGTAAAGATTCGCATAAATCTAACGGTCAGAATAATTTTGCTTTGGTTTTCCCGCCGCGCCAGTCTATCTAAGATGTCGTGTAAATCTTTCCAAACGTCTTTGGCCTTATTTTAACAATTTGGCAGTCAGGACAATTATCAGGGCTCGGTCGCCGAGGGCGGCTGTGCCCACTACGACCTTTTCTCCGTCGCGGAGGTTTATGGCGGTTTGCACCTGCGTACCATTATTCACAGTCGATCCGGAGGTGGTTCCCGTTAAGAATAAGAAATTTCCTATCTGTACCGTCGGACTTGACGCACCGGCCATATTCGAGGTCGAAACCGACTTTATTTGATACTCGTACGGAAGCGTAAGAGTTCCATCGGCGACAAGTGGGTTAGGAATCGTCATCGTTCCCCGCCCATCCAGCCTGTTTTGGGTTTCGGTAAGCCGCTGAACAATGGATGTGGCGACGTTATAGCTTTTATAGCTGAGCGTTGTGCGCAATTGAGGGATTACGTCTTTTAACTCAGCAGGGACCGCTGTGTTTGTCGTTCCCGCTGAGTTTGAGGCGATCAGCACATACATGTGCAGGTCAATATTTGGCTTAGCCGCTGCCGGTGTGTCGAGACGCTTTAGGGCGTCTTCAATTGCCGCCACATTTTCGGGGAAATCGCGTACCGTCAACGTTTTGAATTCAGAGTTTGGCGTAATGCCCGCTCCGATAAAACCGCTTCCCAAGGGTCGCAGAACCTTGGCGAGACCGTCCGGATCGCGATGTTTGATCTCAAAGATCTTTCCCTTAAAATTTTTTTCGATGACCGGTTCGTCGTCGGTTTTTTGCGGCGAAGGAGCCGCTTGTTGAGCATTTAAGGCTAAAGTAAAGCCAAGTACGAGAGCAACGGCCGCAAAGGCGTTTGTAATTTTTTTATACATATAGAATATCTCCTGAAATCGTTTGAAAGTTAATTTCCTGAATTTTTATTTGCCTGCAGGTCGGCAAACCAAATAATGCGAATGTTTGGGTCATTTGTCTGCAATTCCATCCTCAGAGTTTTCTCGGGGACACGGCTCTTCGGCGATACGGCCAACGTCTGTGACGGAGCCGGCCTATCCGTTACCGGAAAATCCGGTTTATCCGGTGCGGCCGGCTTTTCTGTTACAAACCTGGCGACGGCCTGCGTTTTGCGTTTGTCAGCACGGCCCGTCCTTTGTTTAGTAACTTTTCCCTGAGGCGGAATGATAGACCGTGCCGCGTCCGGAAATGCTTCCGGGGCCTCGGTTTCTTTATCTAAATCGGGAGGCGCGCTGATCTGATCTGTTCGTTGTTTATCGGCCGTGCGATCCGCGGCACGGCCGTCGGCGATCTGCGGAGTTTCGCTATCACCGAACGAGATAAAGTAAAACGCAAACATACCCGTTACCAGCAAAAGCCCCGCCGCAAACGCCAATCTGTGTTTTGGCCGGAAAAATCCATCAATACGGCCCGACAGGGATGGGGCCGCTTTGGGTTCGATCTCCAGTAAAACACGCTTGCGTATCCCGGAATAGACCGATTCGCTGAACTGCGGCGGAGCTAACTGCTGCATCATCTGTGTTGTCTCGCGGTATTCACCGGCCAAGCGTGAACATTCCACGCATGCCCGCAGATGTCCGGCCAATATCTCTGCTGTTTTTTCTTCGACGTCGCCGCCGGCGTACAGCGGCAGCAGGTCCTGAACGTGTTTACAATTCATAAGGCCCTCCGTTCTTTTCTGTTCAAATATTGGTCGCAATAGATTTTGATCTTCCGGCGTGCCGAGCTGATCTGAGAGCGGACGGTAGTCGGGCTCGATCGCAAAATGTCCGCAACCTCTTCGGTCGGAAACCCCTCGAGATCACGAAGCACGATTGCCGCTTTCTCTTTCTGCGGGAGCGACGCAATCGCCATGGCGATCAGATCAAGCTGCTGCGTGCGCTGGATTTCAATGTAAATATTGTCCTGTTCAGACGGCAGGTCAAATGTCTCGAGGCCGTCGTCAAGCGACGAGAATTGGACGCCTTGTTTCGCTGCCCTCGACGCAAAATCGCGGCATACATTGACCGTGAGCGAATAAACCCATGCAAAAAAATCTCGATTCTGATCGTATCGTTTCAGGTATTTAAAAATACGCAGAAAAACTTCTTGCGCGGCGTCGCGGGCGTCGGCTTCGTTGCCAAGCATCCGCCACGTCATCGCCAAAACTCTCTGCTGCGAATAGATCATAATCTGCTCAAATGCCTCGGTATCGCCCGCGACCGCTCGTTCGATGAGACGGCCGAGCGAAGTGTGATTTTGCGTCAGGGCATTTATTGGCAATTGTAATTCTACTGCTAGAGCCATATCGCTGTACCCCGCACATGGCCTCTTTGTGTAAGTTCTCTCGGCCTTCACTTACATATACCGCCGGCGGGTGAAAAACGTTGAAAAGAAAAATTGCGGCCCGTTTTCGTCGATCAAAAAATCGACTCGAGCCGCGTCCCGGGTTCAGATTAGACTTTAATAAAATAAGTTGCACGACAGAACAGCATTTTCCGCGTACGGAAAAGCGCCGTAGTGTGGAAATGTTTATTGAAATGGTTCTACCGGAAATTTGGTGGAGACACCGAAATTTTTTTTATGAATTGCGGTCTGCTTTAGCTGACGGAATTTGGATTTAGTTTTGATTTGATTCAGGTACCGGATCAGTCAAATTTGACCGAGACGATTTTTGAGACGCCTGGTTCCTGCATGGTGACGCCGTAGAGCGCACGTGCGGATTCCATCGTTCGTTTATTGTGGGTAATGACGATAAACTGTGTCTTTTCAGACATTTCTGCGATCTTTGCCGCAAAGCGCCCGACGTTCGCATCATCAAGCGGGGCGTCAACCTCATCAAGGAGACAAAACGGCGAAGGCCTGTATTTGAAGATCGCAAGAACGAGGGCGATCGCGGCCATCGCCTTTTCACCGCCGGAAAGGAGCAGAATATTTTGAAGACGTTTGCCCGGCGGCTGGGCGACGACCTCGATACCGGCCTCGAGAATATCATCTGATTCGAGCAAGGTCATTTCACCTCGCCCGCCGCCAAACAGTTCGAGGAAAAACTGTTTGAAATACACGTTTATTGCTTCAAACGCCGTCTTGAATTTCTCGCGCGAGCGCTGCTTTATTTCACGCAGCGCTTCCTCTGTGGCGGCGATGCTGTCGATTATGTCAGTTCGCTGTGCAGTCAGAAACAGGTGCCGCTCCTCTGTTTCGCCAAGCTCTTCGAGTGCGAGCATGTTGATGGCGCCAAAATTTTCGAGCTTTTGCCGCAGATCGTCCGCATCACGGCGGGCGATATCGAGATTCTTATCCCGTGCCGATCCGTCGGCGGCTCCGGATCCAGCTGTCGAATCGCCTTCTAACGGCTGTGTGTCAAGCAAAACGAGATCAGCGAGCGAAGTGTTGAGTTCCTGTTGGCAATTCTCGCTTGTATTCCTAAGCTGCGTCACGGTCTCGGCCTGACGTATCTCAATTGCAGCCCGCTCATTTCGGGCTTCGGCAGCACGGCGGTTGAGGTCGGCGAGTTTTTCGCTCATCGAGTCCGAAAGTTCGCGGGCCGCGGCCAGAGCAGCAACGGCGGCCGTCAGATCCGCATCTTCGTTTGCAATTTCGTCTCCCGCCGAAGCGATACGGTCTGTAATTTCATTGATCGATTCGTGTAAATCCTTTACCTTTGCCTCGGCCTCGGCAAGTTCCAAATTCTGGATCGCACGCCGCGATTCGGTCTCTTTACCCTCATTCTCGACCCGCCTAAGCGCGGAAAGGGCCGAACGGCGGCGTTCGTCAGATGTTGCGGCAATCATCCGCTTGTCATTCAAAACGGCATTTGCGGCTTCGGTTTTAGCTCGGGCCTGGCCCAGATCTGCACCGATATTATCGAGCGCCGCCGCCGCCTCAAGCCTGTCTGCCTCGGCTTTCTGCTTGCCGGTAAACGCCTCACTCTGTTTTTGCCTGAGCTCGGCTATTTCTTTCGTAATTTGCAAAGATTCGTCGCTTACCACCTTTCGATGACGCTCTGCCCTGGCAATCTCTTCGCGCGCCGAATGAACCTGTATCTGCAATCCGTGAATGCCGCGATCAACTTTGATTATCAGAGATTGGAGATCGACGGTTTTGCCTTCATTTTCGACAAGGCCAGCACGTGCTTTTTCAACCTTCGCGGCCGCCGTTTCGATTGCCGACGCGATCCGTGTACAGTCTTTGCCGAGATGATTTAACTCGCGTTTAAACGCCAGCAGCGATGTATTTTTGCCCGTCGTTTTTTGCTTGCCGCCGACAAACAGCCGGCCGCCGAGCAGAAGGTCGCCCTCAAAATTTACAAGAATTTCGTTATCGGACCCGGGTATTTCGTTTAGGTCGGCGACCAGCCGGGCCGACATTTCTCGTGGAAAAATCAGATGTAAAACATCCGAGAGCTCGCCCGAAATGCCCAAACTATCAGCAATCAAGCCGCCCTTGCCCCGATCGGGATCAGACGTTCGAACCGCCGTATCCGGCAAAATGATCATCGCAGTGCGGCCAATGTCATTATCTTTCAACCATGCGGACACCTGCCTGGCGTCATCCAAAGAATTGACAACGACGGCCTCGAGAAAGTTGGCAAACAGCGTTTCGACCGCCGTCTCGGCCTCTCTGTCAACATTCAGCCTGTCGGCTAAAACACCCGCAAACCTGACGCCGATATTCTTTTCTGCGGCAAAAAGCTTTTGCACCTGCGGGGTGTAAACGGCACGCTTTTCTTCGAGTTCGCGCAAGGTTGAAAGTCGGTGCCGTTTGGCCGAATGCTCATCCTGCAAAATTTTTAGATCGCTCTCTGCCGCCCGCAAAGCCAGGCGGGCGTCGTTTGTCACGGCAAATAAATTCTCTTTTTCAGTATTTAACGCAGAGAGTTTAGTTTCTTCGGCGACTAGATTTTCCGCAAGGTCACCAGCCTGTTTTTGATTTGCATGAAATGTCTCGTCCGCTCTGACCCGTTCCTTTTGAAGCCCGCCCGCCCGCATTTCCAGCCGGTCGAGGTTATTTTCGAGTTGACGCCCGATCTCATCAAACCGCTCGACCGCACCGGTATGCTGCATAAGCCGGACGCGGAGCGTTTCGATCGACGTTTCGATAGCGGCCAACGATGCGGCTTCGCGCCGGTATTTGTCTTCCGATTCTCGTAGCAGGGATTCGGCCTTTTCGTGCTGTGACGTCTCGTGCTGATCGTCTTTTCTCAGTTTTTCAAGCTCTGACGCGAGCAAAGTCATTCGCTGTCTGCTGCCGATGATTTCGCCGCGAAGAGTTTCACATCGGGTGTTGAGACCGACGATCTGATCGGATTTATAGATATGCTCACGCTCGGCACGGTCGCGTTCGAGGATATTATGAGCGTGAATTTTGCGAATCTCGGCAAGACTTTCCTCAGCGTCGCGGGCCACACGGGTTGCATCACGGGCCGCTGCCTCGTCGGCATTTAACTGTTCGCGAAGGTCAGCTTCAACCTCTTCGGAATGATCCAATTGCACTTGCAGGTCTTTCGAAAGGTCAGAGAGGTATTTACCCTCAGCCGCGTAAAGCTGCCGCAGGAGCGCTCGGAATTCTTCCTGTAAAATCTTGAACCTACGCGTCTTAGCGGCCTGACGGCGAAGCGAATTGACCTGAGTTTCGATCTCGGAAACTATATCTGAAATGCGGCCGAGATTTGCTTTTGCCGAATCCAGCCGCGACTCGGCGGCACGCTGACGGGTTCGGAATTTTGATATACCGGCCGCCTCTTCGATAAGATTGCGGCGGTCTGCGGGTTTTGCAGAGAGTATCTGGCCAATGCGGCCCTGTTCTATGATCGCGTAATGGGCACCCGACAAACCGGTACCGGCGAAGAGATCTGTTATATCCCGCAGACGACAGGTTTTACCGTTCAGCTGATATTCGCTCTCGCCGGAAAGGTACAGCCGCCGCGTCACCGAAACGGCCTCGCCGGGTGCAAAATCAAGAGCAAACGAACGCGGACGCCAATGACGTTTTGTTTTAACCTTGGCCTCGACCGTCTGGATCGAACCGGCCTGTGCGGCCATTACGGTTTCGATTTCGATTTCGTCATTGTGAAAGCCGTTTGGTTGGGCGGCGAGGGCCGTTATCGCACCGACAGGTGAAGATTCTCCGACGCCTTCGATCTCTCCCATATCGACGGCACTTTCGTCAAGACCGGAAAGTGTCTCGTCTATGCCACTCATCTCGGCGTCCTCGCCGTCAAAAACCGATTCGTCGCGGACTAGATGCAGCACAACCTCGGCCATACCGCCGGGTTTGCGATTTTTCGTTCCGGCAAAAACAACGTCTTTCATCTCGCCGCCGCGAAGCGATTTTGCACGCTGTTCGCCAAGCACCCATGACATTGCGTCCGACACGTTTGATTTGCCGCAGCCGTTGGGGCCGACAACCGCAGTTATCCCGCTGCCGGTAAAAACGATCTCGGTATAGTCGGCAAACGACTTAAATCCTGTAATTTCCAGACGTTGTAGCTTAAACATTGTATAGTGCCAAGACTTTGGGAAAGCACTATATTTTGTTGTATTTGGTGCGCTAAGTCAACCCGGAAAGCTGCCGTGGGACGTGAGCCCCCCGTGATCGGTGGCCATTAGGCCGCGTGGGATGAAGGCGTTGAATAGATCTGCAATTCTTTTAAAAATTTAACTTTGTCTAAGGTCAATCCGAAATTCCAAATCTGAAATGTAAAAATCTCAAAACCGATCTCAGACCACTCTTAACCGCCTAGATCATCTCGCCGCCTAAACTTCGTAAACCTTGTTTTTCGGCGCGTTCGTTGTCGAGCTCGGTGAGGACGTCGAGGAGAAAATTGGTGTTGCTGTTTATGGCTATAACGATCGGGAATTCGTGATCTGAGGTCGAAAATTCGAAGGTGCCGTGATTGATCTCGATAATGTCGCGAAAGGCGGTTTGACCGTTGCTTCCGTTGCATTCAGCGTCAACTATTTTACCCTCGTTGAAGGCAACATTGCCGAGATGCAGGTCTGATTTTATGAGCAGTAGACCGGTCATCTTTGCACTTTCTATGACCTGGACGGCGTCAAAAATTGTCACAAAAGCAAGATTTCCGGCAAGCGTCACGTCGGTCCGTATATTTTGCGGCGAACGGTCGCGGTTTGTCGCAAAATCAGGTCGCCGTGCACGGCGAATTGCCTCAAGGCCGGGAGCCACCGAAATACGCGGATCGAGCAGCTTTGCCTCCTGCAGGCGATCATAAGCAAGGTCAAAATCTTCGCGGGCAATATAGAGGCTGACAAGGGCAAGACACTGTTTTGCGGCCTCGCTTAGATTTTTCTGCCTGACACAGATGTCCCGCATCTTTTCCCGCAGCCCGAGCGAGCGCGGACTCCGGTCAAGCGACTCGCGCAGCAGTTTGAAAGCTTTTTCCGGTGAACCATACTTAACAAAAAGATCCGTATCAAGCAAAACCGACTCAATCGTCATCTCACTGACCGGCGCAGTTCCCGTTTCTGTTACGTTGGCCATATTTCTCTAGCGAACAAAAATGTTCAACAATTAAATTTAACATATTAAAGCCTTTCGCGTCATTATTTTTTAAAGACCAACAACATAAAAGTTTATATAAGACCTACGGACGGTGTTTCAATCAACCTAAAAATCGAACCTGATTCCGAGTCTGATCGCCCTTGCCCGGAGCGTCCTGGTTGGAATTAAAAAATCCTCATTCACCGAATTCGGTGTGAGGTCAATAAATTCCGAACCGAATGTAAAGACCCTGGCATTTAAAATGTTGCCGAATTCGATGCTGGGACGAAGCCGATACCGGCTGTCGCGACCTTCACCAAAACGGAATTCCCGAGTGACATTCATATCAAATATAAACTGCACGGGGCCTTTACCGGCATTCCGAGGTAAATTACCCGCCCGGCCGATAGGGGCAAACGAGAGCTGATCGATCAAGGACTGAGGAAAAGGGTCGCCTGGTTCACGGAACCGAATATCGTCGATGTTACCGGTAAAATTTGGACGATCGTTGCTGTTGTCATCAAGATTTCGGTCAATTCCGCCATTACCAAGATTGAAAGGTGAGCTGGAGCCGATGCGGAGTATAGGAGACACATTAAGGCCGAGCAGATATTTTGGCATCTGAAAAGTTCCGGAAAGTGCGAAACGGTGGCGCCGATCCTGTATTCCGCGGGAGCGTTCCGCAGTAAAATCGCTGAATGACTGTGGATTTGTCGTATTATTGAGTCCGTCATCGATCAATTTTGAAAGGGTATAGACCGCACGAAATGATGAACTAAAACCAAGCCCGAGGTTTCGAAAACGCCGCCTTACCTCAAAAGTTATTCCGTTGTAAAGACTGCTGCCGATCGACGCAACCTGATCTATATTGTCGCTAACTCCGTTATTGAGCCTTCGTCCAACCTGTGCCAGCAATTGCGCACGGGCTATGCCGATTGGGGCAGACGCGGCGGCAGACGTGTTTCGAGACGCCAGATTTATCGACGTCACTCCGCCACTTGAGGTAACGCCCGTCTGATCATTAATGTCCCCGTTAAAAAATACAAAAGCCGGATTAGTATTACCTCTGATAAGATAATCATTGAAATCAACAAAGCCCGCCGGGAGATTAAAAGCGTTGGCATTAAATTCGCGGAATAGCCGTATAGTTTTGTTGTAAGTGTAGTTCGACTCAAAAACAAAACCTTTACCGATTTCCCGTTCAAATCCGGTGTTAAACTGATAGCTCTCCGGAATTTTTAAGGTCGGGTCTATTTGGCGCAAATTGTTTGACGCATTTGTAAAACCCGTTTGCCCAGGCGGCAGTCCCGCCTCGATTTGACGGAGTTCGTCTATGGTTGGAAGATTGGGGAAGGTTATCGCACGAAGAACCCTGCACCGCGGAGCCGAAAAATCAATAGATGTCGAAACGTAACAATTGTCTGAGTTAAAAGATGATGGGCCGCTAAGAGTTGCGGAATTTGTATTGTAATTTAACCGCGATTCGGTCAATGTCGAATCATCAAAAGTGCGGAGAAGGACACGGTTGTAAAAAATACCGCCGCCGACACGAATCACGCCTTTGCCATCCTTAAACGGTGCGTAGGCGACCGCAATACGCGGGCCGAAATTATTGTTGTCCTGTAAAATTGTTTCCCTCTCATAACGGAGGCCGAGACTAAGCGTTACATTTGATTTTAGTCGCCATTCATCCTGCACAAAAACTCCGGAGTAAGTGTTGATTTGATCGGCCGACCTGCCGAAATTGAAACGATACTGCGATATTCGGTTATCAAGGAACGCCCGGACATTTGCAAAGTTAAAAGTGCCGGTCGCGTCACGTAAATCCGAAAAGAAGGATTTGATCCTCTGCGCGTCCAGCCCGAATTTAAATGTGTGAGCACCATAAATAAAGTTTAATGTGTTCTGAAACTGATAACGTCTCTCTTGTCTGCTGTCAGGAAAATTATTAGCAAGCGACGTCGAATTTCCGGCGACAAGGGTGCCGTTGCGCCGTTCAGTGGCCGGAATAGCCAGGCTGTCGTTCAGACTTATCAGCACGACCGGATCGGTAATATTATTCGACGCAAAACTTGGTTCAAAAATCGAATATTGAAATCGAAATTGATTGACCAGTTGGGCATTAAAGACATAGTTATCAGTAAATTTAATAGCCTTTGTCTTTCGGATGGGCCCCAGTATCGCCTCGGCAAGCCGGTTCGTTGCTGATCTGAATTGCCGTGTGCTGCGATTATTACCGTATTCAAAATTGGCGGTGATATTGTGCGAGTTGGTGAAATAATGATCGACACGCTGAGTGAAGAAGTTTTTGATCGACGGCGTCCCAACGGTTTGGATAAATGGCGAAACGAGTGCGGGAACAAACGCGGGATTAGGGAAATTACGTATATCCTCTAAACGCTCTGTACCGCCGGTCGGCGACGGTAACGCCAGGTTCGGATTCGTTCCAACCGGAACGATAGTGTCAATCAAGGTCGTGTCCTGCAAATTATCGTATTCATAAGCAGAAAAGAAAAAGGTCTTGTCCTTAAAATAGCTGAACGGGACAGGTCCGCTATATGTAAAACTTGGGTTGTAGTCGGTAAATGGAAGTCGGCTCAGGCCGCGTCGATTATTATTATAAGTGTTGGCATTGAGATCGCTGTCACGATATGAAAGGTAAGCTCGGCCACGAAATTTTTTACTGCCGGCTCGTGTCCGTATATTAACGCGCCCACCCGACGCGCGGCCGTATTCGGCGCTAAATTGATTGGTTATAACCTGTACTTCGGCAATGGCGTCGATTGAGGGTTGAAACCTCTCCTGAGCCAGGCGGTCATCATTGTTATCAAGGCCGTCGATGGTAATATTGTTAGAAAATGCCGCTCCACCGCTCAGCGAAAAGATGCCGGACTCAAGCGGTGTCGAACGCGGATCATTGTTCGTATTCGTTCCGAATGCGCGGTCCTCCGCCGCATCTCTCACCGAAAGAGGTTCCTCCGCCACGCCGCCAAGCGTGAAAACAAAATCAAGCGGCGTCCGGTTTAAATTTGGCAGCTCCTCTATTTCGCGCTGTGTAACGGTGCCGCCGACAATCGTTCGGGTTGTATCCACGATCGGCCCGTCATCTTCTGTAACGGTAACGTTTTGTTCGGCGGTAATATCAGCCGGCACGAGTTGAAAATCAAACTGAACATTTTGGGCCGAAATCGTCTGAATCTCGGGCGTTTCTTTTGTACCAAAGCCGCTGGCAGCCGCTCTCAATTTATAGCTGCCGGGCGTCATTTTTATGATTCGGTACCGGCCTTCGTCGTCGGTAATAACCGTTCTGGTTTCGCCCGTTCCGATGCGCGAAGCCGTCACACTGGCGCCGACGACCGCCAATCCGTTCGTATCCGTAAGTTTGCCCGCGAACGAGACGTCATCTAAATCTTGGGCGAAAATTGTTAACGAAAGAACAATCAACAAAAGAATAAACGCAGAAATGCGTGGCAAAATATTTCTTAACATCGGATTCTCCTAATATATTTATTGATACTCAGGTAGTATGAATCTCAAAATCGTACATCAAAAAGCACCGCAAAGCAAAGCGAAAAAGGCCGGGAAATTTTTGCACGGAATATGTGTTGCCCCAAACCGGTCGGTGCGCGGCGGACAGGTCGGCAAGTCGGCTCACGAACGGCCTTTTTAGGGCAACCGCTAAATTCCCGGCGGAACCATTTATCCCAAATTACGCTTTAGAAATTTTGCGTTGGTTTTTCCGCCGCGTAGCGGCAGATTCACGCAAATTTGCTTGACAAACTCCTCTAAAGAAACACTATTGTAAGTGATTGATTTGCAGGGAAAATATCAAATCGCCATTTTCTCAAAAACCATATGTTTCTTCGGCACGCTTAGCGACAGAACGCCGATCGCAACGCTAACGCGTAATCCGGCGTTAAATTTGACTCTGAAGTTGCAGCCAAAAACGGCTGCTAATCGTCGGTCGAAAATTCGCCGCGAACCCGCGTTACGCGAATATGTGAAACGGGTATAAGTGCTTCTGTTGATGAAAATTCTTCACTTTGGCGGGAAAACTCGTTAGCGTGAGTTTTTAAATATTCAAAAAACTTTTCAAATTCGCGCTGCATTTGATCCATTTTGGCACGCATATTGAGAATGATCTCGACGCCCGCAAGGTTGACGCCGAGTTCGCGGGTCAGGGAAAGAATGATCTCAAGACGTTCGAGATCGGTGTCTTCGTAAAGCCGCGTGTTGCCCACCGACCGCGAAGGTTCGAGCAGCCCCTCGCGTTCATAAAGGCGCAGGGTTTGCGGGTGGATATCATAAAGCTCCGCCACGGCACTGATCGTATAGGTTTTTATTCGCTTCTTCATAGTTGCAGAGTTTCGGAGTTTCGGAGTTACGAAGTTACGAAGTTACGAAGTTTCGAATGTTGTGCATTTGCGTACTATTTACTGTCTCGCAGGTATTTTGCTAGTGATAGGGTCATTCTTGATACCTCAGACAGCATTTTGTAAATTCCATCAAAATCAGGTTTATCGATATAGCCGAGGCCAACCGCTACGTGAAGATGGCTTTGGACTTCGTGGGCAGATCCGCGAGCGAGGTTCAAAAAGTTTGCAAATTCCGCGTTGCTTTTGCGGCCATGACCTTCCGCTATATTTGCCATCACGGAAACCGAAGCTCTCCGAATCTGATCTTTCAAACCAAAGTCTCTCGAAAAGTTGCCGTTCTCGGTCATGCGATACACCTGAAGTGTGATTTCATAGGCCTTCTGCCATGCCTGTATCTCTTCAAATCCGCCAAACCTCGCCATTTTTTTCTTCCCTACCTCGTAACTTCGCAACCTCGAAAGTTCGTAAGTCCGCAACTTCGCAACTTCGCAACCTCGAAACTTCGCAACGCACTATTCCAACCCCATCGTCCGCCGGGGATTTTCCGGATTCAGCTTCTCAAACTGCCGCAAAACTTCTTTCGTTTCCTCGGAAATAATCCTAGGCAAAGTAATTTTTACTTCGATAAACTGATCTCCGCGAAGATTAGGATTTCGCAGACTCGGGAAGCCGCGTTCACGCAGGCGAAACTTCTGGCCTGATTCAGTGCCCGACGGTATTTTCAGTTGAGCTTTGCCTTCGACCGTCGGCACCTCTATTTTTGTGCCCAATGCCGCTTCGGAGACGGTTATCGGCAGAGTTATGTAAACATTATCGCCTTTGCGGGTGAGAAAAGGATGCTTGCCGACATTGGTCAGAATAAACAGATCGCCCGGTGCGGCCCCGAGCCGTCCGCCGTGGCCTTTTTTTGGTATGCGGACGCGCGACCCCGTATCGACGCCGGCCGGAATGCGAATTTTGACCTGCTCGGTCTTCGGCGTAACGCCTTTGCCGTGGCACAGCGAACACGGCTGCCGACGGCGTCCGGTTCCGTCACAATCCGGACAGCTCTGCGAAAACTGAAGCCGTCCGCCCGTTTTCATGACCTGTCCGGTTCCTTTACAGGTCGGACACTGAACGACCGGCCCGCCCGTGTCACCGGCTCCCTGGCAACGCGAACACTGCTCGCTGCGATTTACGGTAATGTTTGTGGTGAGGCCTGAAAAAGACTCTTCGAAGCTCATCCCAAGCGGAATCTCAATGTCACGTCCCCGCTTTGGAATCGGAGGCGGAGGTTCCGGCTGCGATGGGCGGGCCGAGCCGCTTCCGCTAAAAAGATCAGAAAAAATATCGCGAAAACTTGATCCGCCGCCCGTTGTTTGCCCGCCGGTACTTGAAAAATCAAATCCCGAAAAATCAAACCCGCCCGGGCCGCCGCTTGCCGCGCCCGAACTAAACGGAGAATCAGCGTCTAAATTGTCAGCGTAATAGCCAAACCGGTCAAAAACCTTTCGCTTCTTGTCATCCGACAGCACGTCGTATGCCTCTTGAACCTCTTTAAATTTGTCCTCCGACGCCTTGTCCCCCGGATTTACATCAGGGTGGAACTTACGCGCCAACCGCCGGTACGATTTCTTGATCTCGTCCGCTTTTGCGTCTTTTTTGACGCCGAGAATCTTGTAATAATCTTTTTTGGCCACTTAATTGTCGAATCCAAAGGCAAATTTTATTGCCGCGAAAACCTCGTCGAGTTTGTCGCGATCCAAGTGAGTCAGATAACTCTTAAGTTTATCTTTTGATATGGTTTGAATGTTATCGACGTTAATCAGACACGGCTTCGGCATTCCGTCATTTTCGTCAAGCCATATCCTTGACGGAGTGTCACGAAGAGTGGACGTGATTGGAATCACGGTCACTGTGTTTAGAAGCGGAATGGCCGAGTTACGTGTGATAATCAAAGCCGGTCGTGGTTTATCAGGTTCTTTGAACCTGATCCAATACACATCACCTCTTACCATTCGTCACTCCACTCTTGCATCTCTTCCCATTTGCTAAATTCGTCAATTTCCTCCTGAGTTTGAGGGAATTGGCGGTAACTTTCTCGAAATCTGCGGATTTTGTCCTGCGTCGATTCCGTCCGCAGACCGTCGCGCAAAAACTTATTTACCAACTCGTATCGCGACTTCTGCGAGTTAGCCGCAAGTTGGTCAATTTCAGGAAGAATAGTTTCATCGACTTCAATTTGAACACTCATAGTTTTTTAACGAGCGGCTACTCAATTTCACCGCTCATCATTTATACCACAGTCGCTAGTCTTCTTTCTTTTCGTCTTCGACGTCAACGTATTCGGCGTCGATCACGTCGCCTTCGTCGGAAGCTGTGGTGCCGCCGTCGCCGCCCGCCGAAGCGGACGAGGCTTGCTCGTCAGCCGCTGCATCGTCGCCGGTTGGCGCACCTGCCTGGCTGTAGAGGGCCTCGGCCAGTTTGTGCGAAGCTGTCTGCAAACGTTCAAACGCATTGTTCATCGCATCGACGTCCTCGCCGCCAAGAGCGGTTTTTGAATCGGCAATCGCGGCTTCGAGCTCGGCTGTCGCTGCGGCGTCGATCTTGTCCTTATTTTCGCTAAAGGTTTTTTCGACGCTGTACATTAAACCGTCGAGACGGTTGCGTGCCTCGATAGCCGATTTCTTTTTCTCGTCCTCACCGGCGTGCGATTCGGCATCTTTCATCATCTTGTCAATTTCCTCTTTCGAGAGACCGGACGAAGCGGTGATCGTGATCTTTTGCTCGCGCCCTGTGCCGACGTCCTTAGCCGAAACATTGACGATACCGTTGGCGTCTATATCAAACGTCACCTCGACCTGCGGCACGCCGCGCGGTGCCGGCGGTATGCCGACCAGGTGAAATTTTCCGAGCGTTTTGTTGTCTGCCGCCATCGGGCGTTCGCCCTGCAGGACATGAACCTCAACCGAAGTCTGATTATCCGAAGCGGTCGAAAATATTTCTGATTTGCGTGTCGGTATCGTTGTATTCTTCTGTATCATCGGCGTCGAAACACCACCCAAAGTCTCAATACCGAGGCTCAGCGGCGTCACGTCGAGCAGCAGAATATCAGTTTTTTCACCACCCAAAACACCGGCCTGAACAGCGGCCCCAAGAGCCACGACTTCGTCAGGATTTACCGACTTGTTCGGTTCCTTGCCAAAGAATTCCTTGACCATCTCCTGAACCTTCGGGATACGCGTCGAACCGCCGACCAGCACGATTTCCTCGATGTCTTTGGCCGCAAGCCCCGCGTCCTTGATCGCCTGTTCGACCGGCGGCATCAGGCGTTTGAGAATCGGCTCGACAAGCTGTTCAAACTTCGAACGCGTGAGTTTCATCACCAAATGCTTCGGCCCCGATGCGTCAGCCGTAATAAAGGGCAGATTTATCTCAGTTTCCATCGCGCTTGACAGCTCGACTTTAGCCTTTTCGGCTGATTCTTTTAGCCGCTGCAAAGCCATTTTGTCGTTGTGCAGGTCGATGCCCTGATCTTTTTTGAATTCGTCGATGATCCAGCCGACCAGCACTTCGTCAACGTCGTCACCGCCAAGATGAGTATCGCCGTTTGTCGATTTGACCTCGACAACGCCTTCGCCAACCTCGAGAATCGAGATGTCAAATGTACCGCCGCCAAAATCAAATACCGCGATTACCTCGTCTTTTTTCTTATCCAACCCGTAGGCAAGCGCCGCCGCCGTCGGCTCGTTTACGATACGCAGAACTTCGAGGCCCGCGATCTTGCCGGCGTCCTTTGTCGCCTGCCGCTGAGCGTCGTTAAAATATGCCGGTACGGTGATAACCGCCTTTTCAACCTTTGTCCCCAGATAATCCTCGGCCGATTGTTTCAATTTCTGCAATACCATCGCCGCTATCTCCGGCGGACTGTATTGCTTGCCGTCAACGCTTACGCTGACGTCGCCGTTGCCGGCCTTTTCCACCTTGTACGGAACTTGTTTTATCTCTTCGCCGACCTCGCCAAACTGGCGCCCCATAAATCGTTTGATCGAATAAAGCGTGTTTTCCGGATTGGTTACCGCCTGACGTTTGGCAACCTGCCCTACGAGACGATTCCCGTCCTTAGTAAAGGCCACGACCGACGGGGTTGTGCGTCCGCCTTCGGAATTTGTGACGATGATCGGCTCACCGCCCTCCATCACAGCAACTACCGAATTGGTCGTTCCCAAATCGATTCCTATAATTTTGCTCATATATTTCCTCTCCCAATACTTTTAACTGCTCTCGCTCTTTAATAAATTTCCTGACTTGAGCCTTATGAAAGAATAATACTTGAGTGTGTTGTTGTCAAGTTTATAATCACGGAGGAAAAATTTTCTCCCGGACACCGTCTGCTGAATAAGTACTGACCTTCGCCGCGTATTGAACGGCTTTCTTGACACTTATACCGCAACGGACTTTATAATTGGTCAATGTCCAGATCTTTTGACGAATTAGTTGACGTGATGGCGAGGTTGCGGGCTCCGGGCGGCTGTCCTTGGGATATTGAGCAGACATACGCATCGCTTGCCCGATATTTGCTCGAGGAGTCGTACGAGACATTTGATGCAATTCAGGAGGCCGTCGAGACGGGCGACGCGGCAAATCTGCGTGAGGAGCTTGGCGATCTGCTTTTACAGGTCGTCTTTCATGCGGCGATCGGGGCCGAGCGCGGCGATTTTACGATCGACGACGTCGCAGCGGGTGTAACGCAAAAGCTGATTTTGCGGCATCCGCATGTGTTTGGCGATGCAAAATTAGAACGGGCCGAGGATGTACTGGATAATTGGGACCAACTCAAAGCCGACGAACGAAAGGCGTCAGGCAAAGCGGAAAAAGTTCGTGAGTCGATACTCGAAGAGGTGCCGGTGCATTTCCCCGCCTTACTTGAAGGATTGAAACTTACAAAAAAGGCGGCCAAGGTTGGGTTTGACTGGGAAAATGCCGGACAGATATTTGACAAACTGGACGAAGAAGCCGCCGAACTAAAAGAAGCCATAAAAAATGGTGACAAACATAATATAGACGAGGAGATCGGCGATCTTCTCTTTGTCGTTATGAATCTGGCCCGCCATCTCGACGTCGAACCTGAAACAGCCCTCAAGAAAACGAACCGTAAATTTCGGCAGCGTTTCAAATTTATCGAGGACGAGTTAAGACGTGAGGGAAAGGCCCTCGAAGACGCGGGGATCTGGGAAATGGATGACCTCTGGAATAAAGCAAAGGCTAAACAGGCGTAAGCCAAATTAAAAGAGTATCGCGGGCATCGGGCTAATGCGATCACAAAAACGCATAGCTTGAACGGGATCATTCCGCAAAAAGCTCTTGCAGGCGGTCAAGTATCTGTTTTTGTGCGGCTCTTTCAATTTCGCCGATCTTTTTTACAAGCCTGATTTTGTCAACCGTACGGATTTGATCAAGGATCACCATCCGTTCGGTGTTTAGAAAATTGACCGCAACGCGGGTCGGGTATTGTGCCGAAGACGCCGATAGCGGAGCCGCTATTACGTTTGCAGTATGACGGTTTATTTCGTCGGGCGAGATGACGACGCATGGCCGCGTGTTTTTGGCGTCCGTCGAGGGTTCGGGGTCAAGATTGAGAAGATAGACGTCAAATCTGTTTACCATCGCCATTCCTTTTTTTCAAAAGTGGTTGACGAACCGCCGCCTACAAGTTCGTCATCCTCATTTTCGGCCATTTTTTTAAAGGCCTCGTCCCAACCCGTACGCGGCTTTTGGGCATTGCGGATCAGAATGCCGTCGGTGTGTAATTCCAGTTCGACGTCGCCGATTATACGGCTTTCTTCGAGCAAAACTTTTGGGAGCCTGATCCCTTGAGAATTGCCGATCTGAATGATCTGGGATTTCATAATTACATTGTAATTACATCCGTTAATTCCGTCAACCGATCTTTGATAATCCGTGCATATATGGCTGCAGAATTTCCGGAATCAGAATGGAACCGTCTGCCTGCTGATAGTTTTCTATAATGGCGATCCATGTGCGGCCGATCGCCAGACCGCTGCCGTTTAATGTGTGAACAAACTCAGGTTTTGCACCGCCTGCACGGCGAAACCGCGTATTCATCCTGCGGGCCTGAAAATCACCACAATTGGAGCAGCTCGAGATCTCACGATAGGCCTGTTGGCTTGGCAGCCAGACCTCGACGTCGTAGGTCTTTCGCGCACCAAAGCCCATATCTCCGGTCGATAGGACGACCGTGCGGTACGCGAGGCCGAGAAGCTGCAAAATGCGTTCGGCGTCGGCCGTCAATTTTTCGAGTTCCTCATCGGAGCGTTCGGGCAGGCAAAGCTTTACAAGCTCGACTTTTTCAAATTGATGTTGGCGTATCAGTCCGCGGGTATCACGCCCGTAACTGCCCGCTTCGCTTCGAAAACACGGCGAATAAGCAGCGTAGAGTTTTGGCAGTTCGGATGCGTCAAGAATCTCGCCAGAGTGGTAATTCGTAACCGGAACTTCGGCAGTCGGTATCAATGCAAATTCCCGTTCATCCTTTATATGAAAAAGATCTTCTTCAAATTTTGGCAATTGATTTGTCCCGAAAAGAGCCGTCCGGTTAACCAAAAACGGCGGTAAAGTTTCGGTGTAGTTATGCTCGCCCGTGTGGATCTCGAGCATAAAATTGACGAGCGCGCGGCTCAGACGGGCACCTGCGCCGTTGAGAATCGCAAAGCGTGAACCGGCGATTTTGGTCGCCCGTTCGAGATCCAGAATTCCCAGCGTGTCACCGAGATCGACGTGATCTTTTGGCTCGAAATCAAAAACGCGCGGCTCGCTCCATCGGCGTATCTCTATGTTCGCAGATTCGTTGTCACCGACCGGAATGTCCGCGGCCGGAATATTTGGCAGCCCGGCTAAAAGTTCGTGCATTGCGGCCTCGGCCGCATCACGTTTTTGTTCGAGTTCGGTTTGCTTCTCCTTTAGGCCCGCAACCTCGGCTTTCTTTGTTTCAGCTTCAACATTTTTCCCCGCCTGCATGAGGGCACCGATCTCTTTGCTTGCCGCGTTTCTAAGCTGATTAGTATGGTCGGCTTCGCTGATAATTTGTCGGCGCACAGCATCCAGCTCGGCAAATTCCCCGATCGGCTCAGACGGGAAATTACGATTGGCAAGCGCCTCGCGGACCGCATCCAGATTTTCTCTTACAAAGTTAAGGTCTAACATTTCGGTGGTCGGTGGTCGTACCGCCTGTTTGTCTCTCCGCCGTTTTTGACCTAAAATCTTTATTTTCGGCGAAGATATAAAGACTAAATGAATTTAACAAAATTGTTATGACAAACAAAATTCGTAAGGCCGTTTTTCCCGCTGCCGGGCTTGGCACCAGATTTCTGCCGGCGACAAAGGCATCGCCGAAAGAGATGCTGCCGCTCGTCGATAAACCGCTTATTCAGTATGTGGTCGAAGAATCGGTTGCAAGCGGCGTCGAATCGATCCTGATCATTACGGGCCGGGACAAGGGCGCGATCGAGAATCATTTTGACATCTCATTCGAGCTTGAGCAGATGCTCAAGGAACGCGGGAAAGATGAAATGTTCGCACGGGTGCGGGCGATTTCCGACATCGCCCACGTCAGCTACACACGGCAAAAGCAGGCTCTCGGTCTCGGCCATGCCGTTTATCAGGCTAAGGACTTTGTGGGGAATGAGCCATTTGCGGCGCTGCTGGCCGATGACATAATCGACAGCGATAGGCCGGCTTTGCAGCAAATGATCGAAGTTTTTGATAAATACCAGGCGCCGGTGATCGCTACAATGCAGGTCGTGGGCGAAGACATCTCGCGTTTTGGGGTGATCGACGCCGAAGAGGTCGAACCGAATGTCTATAAAATAAAAGATATGGTCGAGAAACCGCTGTATGCCGATGCGCCGTCCGACCTGGCAATAATCGGCCGCTACATTTTTACACCTGATATTTTTGACGCAATCGAACAGACAAAGCCCGGTTCCGGCGGCGAGATCCAGATAACGGACGCAATGCGTATTCTGTTAAAGACACGTCCTTTTTACGCAGTCAAATTAGAAGGCAAGCGGCACGATGCGGGAGACAAACTCGGGTTTCTGATCGCAACGGTCGAACTTGCGTTAAAACGGGATGACCTCGGCAGCGAGTTTCGCGATTACCTCAGGACGCTAAAACTGGACGGTTGACTTAACCGCTTTAATCGTATCAACGGGCGAAAGGCTACGCAGCATATTGACGGCTTTGGGGAGAGCTTCGACGGCCAGGTCGGCGTCATCATCGTTGTTAAACCGGCCAAAGCTAAAGCGGATGGCGCCGCGGGCGACCTCTTCGTCGGCACCCAGGGCGCGGATAACCGGGGACGGTTCGAGCGAGCCTGAAGAGCAGGCGGAGCCGGTCGAGACAGCGATGCCCTGCATATCGAGGTTGATGAGCAGGCCTTCGCCTTCGACCGAGCGGAATGAGATGTTTGCAATATTTGGAAGACGGTTTTCGCGATCACCGTTAAGGACAATATCTGAGACCGCTTCGCCGACGCGGCTTTCAAATCGGTCGCGGAGTTCGCCGAGGCGTTTTGATGATGCGGCGATCTCGTTTTGAGCAATTTCGCACGCCTTTCCAAAAGCGACGATGAAAGCTACATTTTCGGTGCCGCCGCGGCGTTCGCGCTCTTGGTGGCCGCCGATATTTTGCGGATGCAGGCGGACGCCGCGGCGGACATACAGCGCTCCGACACCCTTTGGCGCATATATTTTATGGGCCGAGACCGTCAGCAGGTCACAGCCGATCTCTTCGACGTCGAGCGGAATTTTCCCCGCCGCCTGCACGGCGTCTGTGTGAAACCATATCTTTCTTCCATTTTCCCGAAACGATCTTACAAGCCTTCCAATCTCAGCAACCGGCTGAATCGTGCCGATCTCGTTATTTGCGGTCATAATCGAGATCAAAATCGTTTCATCGGTAATCGCGGCTTCGACGTCGGCGATCTTTACGATCCCATTCCTGTAAACCGGTAAATATGTGACGGAAATATCTTGTTTTTCGAGGTCTTCGCAGACGTTTAGAATCGCGGAGTGCTCTATCGATGAAGTGATGATGTGCGGCCGGGTGTTGATTTGTTGAGCAGAAAGCGCATTTCCATTACGACGGGCGCGGACACGCGATTCGATCAAGCCGCGGATAGCCAGATTGTTGGCTTCGGTGCCGCCGGATGTAAAGACGATCTCGTTTGGCCTTGCATTTACAAGACCCGCGACCTGATGCCGTGCGCGGTCAACCGCCGCACGGGCCTCCTGGCCAAAAAAATGAATACTCGAAGGATTCCCGAATTTGCCGGTCAAATACGGCATCATCGCCTCGACCACCTCATCCGCAACCGGCGTTGTCGCACTATTATCTAAATAAACACGGCGGAACATATGTCAAATTTTAACACATGGCGCGGGCATGCAAGGCTTCGACGCTGTATTTCGGAAATGAACGAGGCCCGGCGTGATAGCCGCCGGGCCGCGAATATTCCCTGGGCAAAACGGCCGACACCCAAAAGGTCACCGTCATTTGCCATACCTTACAAAACGATCAACCGGCCGACGCCGATCTCAGATCGAGCAGGCTTTCAAGCGATGTAAAGTCGAGGCCCTGCGATTCTGCGACCGCAGCATAGGTCAGCTTTCCGGCGTATGTATTTACGCCCTCGCGCAAGCCGTGGTCATCCTTTATGGCCGATTCAAAGCCTTTGTTTGCCAGGTCCAGAGCGTATGGCAGCGTGGCGTTTGTCAATGCAAACGTCGATGTGCGCGGCACAGCGCCGGGCATATTCGCCACGCAGTAATGCAAAACGCCTTCTTCGTAATAGGTCGGGTTTGAGTGTGTCGTAGCGTGGGTCGTCTCAAAACATCCGCCCTGATCGACCGCTACATCGACAAGGACCGCGCCGTTTGGAATAAGATGCAGCATATCGCGAGTAACCAGTTTCGGAGCCGCGGCGCCGACGACGAGAACCGCGCCGATAACAAGATCTGCATGCGAGAGCGATTCCTCAATGGCATAACGCGACGAGGCAAGCGTCTGCACCTTTGAAAGAAAAATATCATCCAGCTGCCGCAAGCGGTCAAGGTTGCGGTCGATGATAGTGACGCGGGCGCCAAGTCCGACGGCCATTTTTGCGGCTTCTGTACCGACGATGCCGCCGCCGATAATAACGACATTCGCCGCCGGAACGCCCGGAACACCGCCAAGCAAAATGCCGCGTCCGCCATTCATTTTTTCTAAGTATGTTGCTCCGACCTGTACCGACATCCGCCCCGCAACTTCCGACATAGGCGTCAAAAGCGGCAGGCGGCCATGCCTGTCGGTTATTGTCTCGTACGCAACGCCCGTCACTTTGCGCTCGATCATCTGCTTGGTTAACTCAAATTCGGGCGCAAGATGCAGATAGGTAAAAAGCAGCTGATTTTCGCGCATCCGAGGGTACTCTGGTGCGACCGGTTCCTTGACCTTGACGATCATATCGCCGGTTTCCCAAACCTCGTCCGCAGTATCAAGTAGTTTTCCGCCCGCGCCGACATACTGCTCATCCTTAAAACCCGAACCTTCGCCCGCGGTTTTTTGCACATAAACCTCATGGCCCGCAAGCGCCAATGCCTGAACCCCCGCCGGTGTCAGCCCGACGCGATATTCATTGTCCTTTATCTCTTTCGGTAAGCCGATTTTCATTAGTCAAATTCTCCAAAATTAAAATATCGATAACAAAATTCTGTAAGTTGTTAATCTTACGTTGTTTTAGCCAAATACTACAAAGTATCCGTAGATTTTTCGGTGTTTTGCGAATCAATATGGGCCAAAACGGCCCTGATCTCTCCGAACGAGTAATTTTCCCCGAGCGCTTCTTTGATCGGCGAAAGCCAGCCGCTCTCGCCGTGCTGAACTATGGCTTCGCGTATGACGGCAATTTTTTCGTTCGACACCAGTTCGGTCACAAGCACTTCACCGATAGCAATAAACCTCGCAATATGTCCCTCTATCGTACTCACTCCCAGCCCTCGAACGGTGGCGATCTCCTCAATCGATTTGCCTTCCCTGTGAAGAGCAAGGGATTTGTGAAACGTGTCCGTTGGGTGCATACCGCGCTTCGTTCGCGGCTTTCGCTCACGGCCCTGCGATTTTAGATATATGCGCGGTTTCAGATCGCTTTCTTCGCAATATGCTTTAACCGCGGCAATAAAATCTGCACCGTATTTTTCAAGTTTCAGATCGCCGACGCCCGACATCCTGCGCATTTCCGATTCGACCTGCGGCAAATATGTCGCCATTTCGACGAGCGTCGCGTCCGAAAAAATGACATAGGCCGGCACGTTTTCACGATTGGCAAATGTAGTCCGCAAACGTCTCAGATCATCGAACAAAGCCTGAATATACGGATGAGAGACATCGGACACGAGCCTGGTTTTTTTCTCGTCTTTGATCTTTGTCCTGATGAGTTTTACGGGCGCGTTTTCGCGCAGGACGGCGTCGCTTTTTTCGGTCAGGGCGATAACCGGATATTGCCCTTCGGTTTGCGCGAGATAGCCCTGGGCGATCAGGTCCTTAAAATAATCAAACCAATTGTCCCTTGAAATATCAGCACCGACGCCGTAAGTTTTAATGTTTTTATGCCAATCGCGAATCTTTTCACTTTTTGAGCCACGCAGGAAATCTATCAAATACGCCAACCCAAATTGCTGACCGGTGCGATAGACGGCGCTCAAGGCCTTCTGTGCGATTATCGTGCCGTCAAAACGCTCGACAACGGTTGTGCAATTGTCGCAGTGGCCGCAATCTTCGGTCAATTCCTCTGAGAAATAATTGAGCAAAAATTTGCGCCGGCATGTTCTAAGCTCGCCGAACTTGCCCATCGTATCCAGTTTTTGGAGCATTATCCGCGACTGGTTTTCGTTGCCTTCGACCTCGGCAAAACCTTTCAATTTAATAACGTCGCCCCAGCTAAAAAACAGCAAAGCATCGCTCTGCAAACCGTCGCGCCCCGCGCGTCCGGTTTCCTGATAATAGCTCTCGATATTTTTCGGAAGGTCCATGTGGACGACAAACCTGACATTTGATTTATCGATGCCCATCCCAAAGGCGATGGTCGCGACGATTATCTTTGCGTCGTCTTTCAGAAAAGCGTTCTGATTTTTATCACGCATCTGCTTGTCGAGCCCTGCGTGATAGGGCAGAGCGCTAAACCCTTCGTCACGAAGGTCGGCGGCGAGACTGTCAACCGAGTTGCGGCTCAAACAATAGATGATGCCGCTTTCGTCTTTGCGTTTTTCCAGATAATCGAGAAGTTGATCGTAGGATTTTCTCTTTGGTTCGACCGAATAGAAAATATTTGGCCGGTTAAAGCTTGATACATAGCGCTCGGCATTCGGGATGTTGAGCCGCTCAATAATGTCCTTTCGGACGAGCTTATCCGCCGTCGCCGTTAGAGCGATCATCGGAATCTTCGGAAACTCCTGTTTTAGAGTTGCAAGCCGCAGATATTCGGGCCGAAAATCGTGCCCCCAACTCGAAATACAATGCGCTTCGTCAATCGCAAAAAGTGAAATATTGATGCCGCGAAGAAAATCAAGAAACCTGTCGCCGCTCTGCAAAAGGCGTTCGGGAGCGACGTATAGCAGTTTTAATTGACCGCTCCGAATATTGTTAAAAACCTCAACCTGCTGCGGCGTCGATTGAGTGGAATTGAGAAAAGCCGCTTCGACGCCGTTATTTCGCAGAGCGTCAACCTGATCTTTCATCAACGCGATAAGCGGCGAGATCACGACCGTTAAACCATCGAGCATCAAAGCCGGTATCTGATAACAAAGCGATTTGCCGCCGCCGGTCGGCATCAGTAAGACACAGTCCTTCCCGCGCAAAACGGCGTCGATCGCCGGTTCCTGATTCATCCGAAACGAATCGTAGCCAAACCGGTGTTTAAGTATCTCGCGTGCGCGGTCGATGGTCATCACAAAAAATGTTGACTTAAAAAGCTTATCCGATCATTTTATTTGCACTTCCGGATTTTTTCAAAACGACCAGAATACAGGAATCATTATTGTCGCAATTATCCAAAAGATAATGTTGAGCGGTGTGCCGACTCTTACAAAATCAGTAAATTTATACTGTCCCGGCCCATAGATCATGGTATTTGTCTGATAACCGACCGGCGTCATAAAGCTCGCGGAGGCGGCAAATGTGATCGCGATCAGGAATGGCGTCGGGCTGACGCCGAGCGAAGCGGCGGTCGCAATTGCGATCGGGGCGAGAAGCGCGGCGGTCGCATTATTTGACATAGTTTCGGTCAGCAGCGACGTCAACAAATAGAAGGCAGAGACCAATGCGATAAGCCCGTATCCGCCGACATAAGAAATCATATTTGATGAAATCAGGCTCGCCGTACCTGATTCTTCGAGAGCGACGCCGAGCGAGAGAACACCCGCCAGAAGGAAGATTATCTTCCATTCGATCGCCTGATAAGCTTCTTCTAAAGAGATGCAAGCTGTGAGCACCATCGCGATCGCACCAAGAAGGGCCGTCACGACGATCGGCGCCAGATTGAGCGAAGCGGCAATGACGACGCCGGCCACGATTCCAACGGCAAAGATCGCCTTACCGCGTCGAAACTCAACTGCTTCCATTTCGGAGGTAATGATAAATTCGCCGCTTCTGCGAAAAGCTCCTATTCGATCACGCCTGATCTCGATCAGCAGTAAATCGCCGGCCGACAAAACCGTGTCAGACAGCTTTTCACGAAGAAGTTTTTCGCCATGCCGAATAGCAAGAACCGTCGCCCCGTATTTTTCACGAAAATATGATTTTTTTAATGTGCTGGCGATCAGATTTGAATTTGGTTCGATGATCGCCTCCAAAAGCCGGTATTCGTCCTGCGCTACGCTCTCATCTCCCCATTTATGCTGTGCTTTGAATTGAACATTTTCCCGTTCCTGTAAAGTTCGGATTTTGTCGATGTCGCAGCGGATCAACAGCACGTCATTTTCCTCTAAGATCTCGTCAGGCAAGGGAAGCTGAATAAATTCGTCACCGCGTTGAATTTTGAGTATCGAAACATCTATCGCGTGTACCAGCGGCGCGTCCCTGATCGCTTTGCCGACCGACGATGCGCCCGGCAAAAGCACGATCTCCGTGAGGTATTCGCTCATCGCAAACTCTTCGACCAGATCGCCGCTGCCGCGCCTTTCCGGAATCAGCCTGATACCGATCAGCAGTAAATACACGGTTCCGATCACAAACATTATGAGGCCGAGCGGTGCGAATTCGAACATTGAGAACGGGCGCAAGCCGTTTTTTTCCGCAATCGAGCTGACCAGGATATTTGTCGATGTTCCGATAAGCGTGCAGACGCCGCCAAACATCGAGGCGAACGAAACGGGCATCAAGATCTTGGACGCGCTTGTACCAGTATCGCGGGCGACATTAAGCAGGATCGGCAGAAATATGGCGATCACCGGCGTATTGTTAATAAACGCCGAAAGCAGCGCGACGATCACCATCACCGAGATGATCCCAAACCAAAACCCGCGTTTGAAAACGCGATTTGCAAAATCCGCCAGAAAACTAACCGCACCGGTCTTAAAAAGTCCCACGCTCAGAACAAACATCGACCCGACCGTGATCGTCGCCGTATTGCTAAATCCCGCCAGGCCCTGCGTCGGCGTTATAATACCGCTCAAAAGCAGCAACGCCATTATCAGAAGCGCCACCAGATCGACCCGCAGCTTTTCTGTTACGAATAAAACCACTGCAAGCACCAGCACGGACAGGACAATTGCGATCTCAAAAGTCATAAAATTGCCGTTAGAACGAAAAACGTTAATTAAGATTGTAGAGAAGACTTCAACGATAGCGCAAACAAGCGGCGATGCGGGCTGTCGTTTAGCTGCGGACGGGGCCGCAAATTTGGATCGATTTCTTGACTCCGCGAAGCACACGGGAAATAATCAAAAAAGGTTAAAAAAAATGAGGCCAGAAAGCAAATTTGAAACAAAAACTAAAACGGTCGAGCGGATAATTGCGCCGCCGCCGCCGCACTGGGTCGGAGACGGATTTCGAGTGCACGGATTTTTTCCGTATCAGAGATTAGGGCAGGAAAGGATGAGCCCGTTTTATCTGTTGGATTACAACTCGAAACACCAGTTTCCGCCGAGCGAAAAACTATTTGGCGTCGGGCCGCATCCGCATCGCGGGTTTGAGACGGTGACTATCGCCTATCACGGCAAGGTCGCCCATCACGACAGCCTGGGCGGCGGCGGCGTCATCGGGCAAGGCGATGTGCAATGGATGACAGCCGGCAGCGGGATTCTACACAAGGAATATCACGAAGAAAAATTTAACCGCGAAGGCGGCCTTTTCCAGATGGTGCAGCTCTGGGTAAATCTTCCGGCAAAAGACAAGATGACCAAGCCGCAATATCAGGCGATCACAAACGCGGAAATGGGCCGGTTCGATCTTGCCGATGGCGGAGGCTCGGTCGAGGTTATCGCCGGTGAATACAACGGCGTAAAAGGCCCGGCGACGACATTTTCACCGATCCATCTTTATAATCTGAAGCCAAAAAAAGGAGCTTCGCTCGCCGTAGATCTGCCCGAAAATTACACGACCGCGATGCTGATGATAGAAGGCCGGGCGAAGATAAACAGCACGGAAACTTTGCCAGCAGATCACCTCGCGCTCTTCAATAACGACGGCGAATCGGTTGCGATCGAGGCCGACGAAGACAGCGTCATTCTGGTCATCAGCGGCGAGCCGTTGGGCGAACCAATCGCCGCATACGGCCCGTTCCTGATGAACACCCGCGAAGAAATAATGCAGGCCGTCGAAGATTTTCAATCCGGAAAATTCGGTTTTCTCGAATAATGAGGACACAATTTAACTACGGTTAACACCTAATCCCGGTTTATTCACAACTCTATTTTAATCCGTCTTCGGTTGTCGTCAAACTTACAGAAATTAGAGCTTTTAGAGACGCCTAGATCCGAAACTACGCGCTTCGGAACTTGAAACTTTAAACTCGAAACTATGAACGTTACCGTCTGGCTAATTCTTTGTCTGATTTGGGGGACGACGTGGATTTTTATCAAGATCGGGCTTGAGGATTTGCCGCCGATAGCGTTTGCATCTTCGAGGTTTTTACTTGCGGTAATTATTCTATTTTTTATAATCCGCATTCAAAAAATTCCGCTGCCAAAAACCGCAAAAGAATGGCGGTTGATCGCCTTTACCGGTGTGCTGCAATTTTCGATAAATTACAGTCTGGTATTTTGGAGCGAACAATATATTACATCGGGACTGGCCGCCGTTCTGCAGGCAATGATAACTGTTTTCGGGCTTATCCTTGCGTGGTTTTTCCTGCCTGACGAGCGGGTCACAAAGCTAAAGATTTTTGCGGTTTGTCTCGGCGTCGCGGGCGTCGGCGTTATTTTTATCGATCAGTTAAAGGTGCAGAGCCTGCTGGCTTTTCTCGGGAGCGTCGGGGTCGTCGTCGGTGCCTACGCCGCGGCTCAGGCCTCAATACTGATCAAAGCAAAAGGCGGTGCGCTTCACCCGGCGGCTCTCGTCTTCGGACAGATGATCTGCGGTCTGCCGTTTATCGTAATTTATAGCCTCGCCGTCGAG
Source organism: Pyrinomonadaceae bacterium (assembly GCA_041747575.1). Taxonomy (GTDB): domain Bacteria; phylum Acidobacteriota; class Blastocatellia; order Pyrinomonadales; family Pyrinomonadaceae; genus OLB17. Next base: position 3,850 of record JBGTEX010000020.1, on the reverse strand, counting down.
GGTAACCCGCTCGAATTTAACTGGACCGCGCGGGCCGTGATCTGTGTTCTTTATCTTGCAATTGCGGGTACGATAGCCGCATTTTGGCTTTATTACTGGCTATTGGGTAAAATCGAATCGACCAAAGCGATGATGATCTCGCTTGTCACGCCTCTGCTCGCGGTTATAATCGGAGCTGTCGTCCTTGGTGAAACGTTACCGCCGCAAACATTTTTTGGCGGTATATTGATTATTGCAAGCATCGGGCTGATCGTTTTTCGCCGCAAACGAATTGAACCGCCGAGGAAAGATGTTGAAATTCGGGCCGCGGATTAACCAAGGGCGTTCGCGAACATGAATTTGACAATCAGGACGCTGCGGTAAAATCAATCTATGCATTTCAAATTTACAACATCGGGCGAATCGCACGGCAAAGCCCTTGTGGCGATCGTCGAGGGCGTTCCCGGCGGCTTGTCAATTGATATTTCCTTAATCAACCACGAGCTCTGGCGCCGTCAACAGGGGTACGGCCGCGGAGGCCGGATGAAGATCGAGATCGATACGGTCGAAATTTTGTCGGGTGTCAGACACGGCAAAACGCTTGGCTCGCCGATCGCTCTGATGATAAATAATGACGATTTTGTCCATTGGCAGGAGGTGATGTCGTCTGAGAAACTCGAAAAACAGCCAAAAAATCCGCGGCTTGTCACACGTCCGCGTCCCGGTCACGCCGATCTCGCCGGCGGGCAAAAATATCAAACACGCGACCTCCGCGACATTCTCGAAAGGGCCTCGGCCCGCGAAACCGCCGCCAGGGTCGCGTGTGGGGCGTTTGCAAAACAGCTGCTCGCGGCTTTTGAGATAGAGATCAAGAGCCATGTCATTAAGCTCGGTCACATACAGATCGTGCCGCTGCATCAAACGTGGGAAATTATCTCAGCCATTCCGAAAGATTCTCCGCTAAACTGCGCCGACCAGCACATACAGGACGAAATGATAAAGCTGATCGACAAAGCCAAGGTCGATGGCGATACGCTCGGCGGTATCTTTGAGGTTGTCGCAAAAGGTCTGCCGGTTGGCCTCGGCTCGCACACGTCATGGGAAGATAAACTTGATGGCCGCATTGCACGCGCAGTAATGTCGATCCACGCGATAAAGGCGGTAGAAATAGGCGAAGGCGTCGCCGGCGCGGGACGGCGGGGGTCGCAGGTGCATGATGAGATTTTTTATCAAAGCTCAACGGACGTAAGCGGTACGGACGCCGGATTTCACCGCCGCAGCAATCGGGCCGGTGGTCTCGAAGGAGGCATCACAAATGGCGAAGAGCTTCGCGTTCGGGGCTATATGAAACCGATCTCGACCTTGCGCAAACCGCTTCACTCGGTCGATATCGACACAAAGGCCGCAGACCTGGCGGCTTTTGAACGGTCGGACATCACCGCCGTCCCGGCCGCCGGCGTTATCGGCGAAGCGATGGTAGCAATAGTCATTGCAAATTCGATGAGAGAAAAATTTGGCGGAGATTCACTTGCAGAAATGCGTCGAAATTACGATGCGTATATTAAAATGAACGCAAATTATTAATAGCAGGAATGAGGCCGGAGCGCGCCCAAAACCCCCGGAAACCTGCAATGATTCCCGGGGGTCTTAGTCGGCACTAAATATCTTCTTAGTAATTCCGGTAAACCCGGCGATTATACGTTCTGCGAACATTGTTTCTTCTGTTGTTGTTCCGTCGCAGACGATAATAATTCTGTGGCCTTTGCACGGCCGTGACCACGGCTCCGCCGCCCGCACCCGCTAAACCGCCGATAATCAAACCTTTCTTGCCGCCGACCAATCCGCCGATCAAAGCTCCGACCCCGGATCCGATACCGATGTTAAAAGCCTTACGATGACGCTGGTAAACGTTGGGCCTCTCGTAAACGCGGTTATTTCGAGAGTTGCTGTAATATCGCCTCTGTGCCGAAGCTGAACTTGCAAAAGCCGGTATAATTGCCGCTACCATGATTGCCATTAGGAATGTCGTAATATATTTTCTCATTGTTTTAATTCTCCCACATTGATTGATTTTCCAACATCGTTGTCACTTAACCTGTCGCAAACGGCGTGCCATAAATTGTAAAGATGTTGTTTTACTTATAGTTAGACGAATAGCGGTAAAAGAATATAAAATATCTCATACGAAATCGGTCGTATGCTGACCGTATGGTATGTTTTTCCAAGGCCTTTTCTTTTATGCTAAACTTTCTTTATTTTTGTCGCGCCGAGTATAAAAATGTCTTATGTTAAAATTTCCGATCAAGGAGATAGTTCTGTTTTACGATCTCGAATGGATTCCGGACGCGGCGGGAGCGAAACGCCTTTTTGAGATGCCGGACGAGACGACCGAACTCGAGGCTATGCAGAGGCTTTGGGAACATTCGCATCAGTACGACGCCGAAAAAAAGCCGCGTCCGTTTCTGAAATATATGTTTTCGCGGGTGGTTTCTATTGCGTTTTTGTCGCGAAAAATATATTTCGACAGCAATCGTGACCGCCGAACGGAATTTTCACTAAATTCGCTTCCGAAGCTGCCGCTCGAATCTGACGACGTCGATGAAGCCTCGATAATTGAGCGCTTTTTGTATTTTGTCGGTCAACGCAGGCCGCAATTGGTCGGGTTTAATTCGTCCGAATCTGATCTTCAGGTGCTGATTCAGCGGGGATTGGTTAACGAGGTCACGGCTCCGCAATTTAACAAACGCCCGGTCAAGAACTGGGATCCGGACGACTATTTCAAACGTTGGGACAACGAAGACCATCTCGACCTGTTAAAACTTTTTTCAAATCGTACCGGTATGTCGCCGCGGCTCGACGAACTCGCCAAACTCTGCGGTTTTCCCGGAAAGATTGACGTCAAAGGCGATCAGGTCACCGATCTCTGGCTCGAACGCGATCTGAAAAAGATCGTCGAATACAACCAAATCGACACTCTCAACACATATCTCGTATGGCTGCGTGTCGTGTATTTCGCCGGACGTCTAAACGAAGAGGATTATATGAGCGAACAGGAACAGTTTCGCGAGTTTCTCGAAAACGAAGCTCAAAAACCGGAAAAGGCATTTCTGACCGATTTTCTGGATAAATGGCTTTTTATCTGAAACGTGTCTCGCACGGCATCAGAGCCACTTATAAGTAAATATAGGGTTCGTTTTCTCGGTCTCACATATTGTAAACGGGATTCGCATGCTGACTAAAGCGGGAATCCCTGCCACGAATTGTAAAACGCCGTGCGTAAAGAAGCAATCACATAAGATTCCGAACCTGATCAAGCAGTTTGGGCGGCTGAGGATTGGACATTTGTCATCGATAATACGCCCAAATAATAGTTTTATCAACGGCAGTTAGAGTTAATAAGTAGTTCGGCGGCAAGTGTGGCGGGCAAATAACAGAACAATGATGACAGAAATCACAGGAGATAAATAGTATGAAGATTCGTAAAGATTTGGCTCGATTATTCCTTTTTATTGCGACCATTTATTGGGGAATTTGGCTTGGAGGTTATATCTTCAACGCTCTGATGGTCGTCCCCGGTTGGAGTCATAATCCTCCCGATTCGATTGTCAGTTATTTTAGAGAGCCGCATTTTTTGCTTTACTTTTTTTCGGCAGTAAATCCATGGGTCTTTCTTGCATCTCTTGTTGCATGGCTTCTGACCATTAAACTTGATACCAGAGCAGGATTCTGGTTAGGTTGGGCGACGCTTCTCGCGTGGCTTATGTTTCCTCTGCTAGTCTTTAAGATTCTAACTATCGGCGGAGTGGTCGTCGCAACGCTTGACGGCAATTTTGAGCCGGATATGATAAATACGATTAGTTTCTGGAAAAAA
>JBGTEX010000019.1:0-16563 GCA_041747575.1 Pyrinomonadaceae bacterium | reverse complement strand
CAACAAAAATTCAGGATTTTGCATTAAAGAAAAACAAACAATATGACAATATTAACGTTGACGGCAGTAGATTTATTTTTATCTTGAGGCGGCTTTAGCCGTCTTTTCCGAGCGTGGCCACAGCCCTTTAGGGTGTGGTTTTGCTTTTTCGGTTGTCTGACAGGGCGTTTTAACGTCCTTAACTCTTCGATGGCTAAAGCCGCGAAGATCGGAAGCCCGTTAAAACGGACTGCGTACGTCGTCCAGCCTAACTCCACGCCATAAATCGCGTGGCTATGTGCCGCTTCGCGGTAAGCCTCATAAATGAGGCTGATTTGCTATCGCTTCCGGTTCTGACCCGCTGGTCAGCGGCGCCCGAATAGCACGGCCTTCTTTCGCCCTATTGTCGCTCTTGGCGTGACGAGGATCGCATCGCTTACCTTTCGTTCTCCACTTTTGTCAGACGGTTGATTGACGAGGCGGCCATTGACAAACATTGTGGTCGAGCCGCCTCCGTCTAAGTTCAACGCATCGCTCGCACCGAGTTCCAATAGATAGGATGCGAGGTCGTATAGATTTATTCCGGCGCTCGACTCAGACCGGCCATCGACCGTTATCATCAGAAATTTACCGTCCTTGAGCTTCGCCACCGCCGTTCGCGGATGGCGGGTTTCCACAAATGACCTGCTTGATTTTTCCTGCTCCCAAGTGACGTCGATCCGGCTGTTTTTGATAAGCTGCGGAGTTCCTGCGACGACGTCCAGATTGTTTCTGTCTCTTACAAGACCGCTCGGCAAATTGTCCCAACGCTGGACTAATTTTATGGTATCCGCTATTTTTACGGCGGCTTCTAAGCCGACGTGAAACGCTCCGGATGCGGAGATTACATAACCGTTGGGTGGAATTGCCGAGTTGCCGAGACCGTTTATGATTGAAACAATTCTGCCATTGATAACGACGATCTCCACGCCGTCGCCACCGGTCAATGTTGTCCCGCCGAACGCGGGCGTGTAGATGACGGCTTCATCCTTTTGCCGCTCGCGGTTGACGCCTGAAATTTCAAATCTTGTTTCCCCGACTGTCACCGATTGGAAAATGCCGGTTCGCGTCATAAAAACCTCCGTTTGCTTCGGCCTATTATTTATCAGAAGTTGAATGCGGTCATTTAACCCTTCGCTCAAAAATCTGCCGTCAATGACCAGCAAACCAGCCGAATCACCGGCAAACTGACTCGTATCAAGCCGAAAGAATCCGGCATTTATTGCTGCAAACGCTTTTTTCCGCGCCGCAATCGAGGATGTTTTTTCCGTCCCGATTGCCTCGTCCATTGCGTGGTGGACGTCGAGGCGGACTTTTCGCAGATCAAGCCTGAGGAGATTTATATTCACATCTTTTCCGCTAAACTCACGTCTGACCTGCGCGTATTCGACGCCGTCTTTGAGAGTTTTGAAATCCTGTGCGGAGATCGAGACGCAGAGGAAACTAAACGCGAGAACAGTTATAATAAATCGTACTTTCATTTCAGTCTTTAAGGCTCGTCGTTTGAGCGGCGGCAAGCCGCGCTGAATATTTTGGCTTTTACGGAGAAGCAATCTTCTCCGCAAATAGAGCGGCAAGCCGCAAAGATACAAGCAAAGCCGCAAAAAGAACTCGCAAGCCGCAAAGATCACACGCAAAGCCGCAAAACAGGGCGAGCCGCAACTTTTTATATATAATACTGCTTAATGCGAATCAACGAAAGGGTTATTCAGCTAAACGACAAACCCGTCAATGCTGACGCGCGGTACGTGTTGTATTGGATGCAGATGTATAAGCGTGTAGATGACAATCACGCTCTTATTTATGCGATACGACGGGCGAATGAACTAAAGCTGCCGCTCGTCGTTTACGAAGGTTTGAAATATTATTATCCGTGGGCGAGCGACCGTCTGCATACATTCATTTTGCAGGGCGTCGATGAAAAGCGGAAAGCTTTTGACGAGCTTGGCATTCGATATGTCTTTTATTTACAGCAAGATAGAGAATCACCAAAGCAATCCGTAGCACGGATCGCAAAAGACGCCGCTTTGATCGTCACGGACGACTTTCCTTGTTTTATCATTCCGGGACACAACAAAACCATCGCGGAAAAGGCGAATGTACCGGTTTGTGCGGTTGATTCGAACGGCATTATACCGATGTCTAAATTTGATAAGGAGGAATACGCGGCCTACACGATCAGGCCAAAGATTAACAAAATACTCGCACGCTACCTAAAGCCGTTGCAAAACGAAACGATTGAAATTAAAGACGCCGATATCGACGTCGATTGCCCCGACAATCTCGTTAAAACCGAGAATATCGCAAAACTTGTTGCCGAATGCGACGTCGATCACAGCGTCAAGGCTTCAGACGTTTATCATGGAGGCACGGCGGCCGGGCGCATACGGCTGAAGAATTTTGTCGAAGAGATATTGCCCGATTACGACAAGACGCGGAGCAAACCTGACCGCGACGGGTCTTCGCGTTTGTCGTCCTACCTGCATTTTGGATTTTTATCCGCACTTGAAATTGCGTTGGCGGTTCGTGACGCTGACGCACCGCCGGAATCGATCGACGCATACCTCGAAGAACTCATCGTCCGGCGCGAACTGTCTTACAATCTGACGCTGTTCAACGAAAAATACGACTCGCTCGAAGCCCTGCCCGCTTGGGTGCAAAAAACGATGCGGGAACACGCCGGTGACGAACGCCAATTTAACTATTCTCTAGAACAATTGGAGGCCGGCGAGACGCACGACGAGCTGTGGAACGCCGCCCAGCGTGAAATGGCCGCGACCGGCGAGATGCATAATTATGTGCGGATGCTTTGGGGGAAAAATGTCATTGCGTGGACGGCTTCGTATGAGATCGCTTTTGAAACGCTCGTACATCTTAACAATAAATACTGTCTCGACGGCCGCAATCCTAATTCATACGCGGGCATTTTATGGTGCTTTGGCAAACATGACCGCCCGTGGATGGAACGTCCCGTTTTTGGTACGATTCGCTATATGACAAGCGGGAGTACCGGAAAGAAATTTGACTCAAAAAAATATATTGCGTGGACAAAAGGTTTGTGATCTGCAGATGATAAAAATTAAATGCGGCCAGGACGGAGGATTTGATTGCGTTCCCCGCTCTTTTGCGTAAAACTTTATTTAGTGCAGACCGTTATTACCACTTCACCGGAGGAGGCCGCCGAATACGTTAGACGCGGCGGCGTCGTAGCGTTTCCGACCGAGACGGTTTACGGCCTCGGAGCAAATATTTTTGACGAACGCGCCCTGCATAAAATATTTTCCGCAAAGCAGCGTCCGGCTGATAATCCGCTTATTGCCCACATTGCCGAGACCGGTCAGATCGCGGAATTATCGGATGAAATAATCGAATCGGCAAAAAAATTTATTGACGCATTCTTCCCCGGCCCGCTGACGATCGTAGTGCGAAAAACGAGATCCGTTCCCCTGATCGCAACCGCAGGGCTCGATACGATTGGAATTCGGATGGCTGGATCAGCACTCGCAAACCGGTTTTTATCGGCCTGTTCGACGCCCGTGGCGGCACCGTCGGCAAATCTTTCGGGGCGGCCAAGCCCGACGACGTGGGAGGCCGTTTTCGAAGATTTGGGCGGGCGGATAGATTGTATTCTGAAAGGCGGCCGGACCGAGATCGGTATCGAATCAACCGTTGTCGATTGCACATCGCGGGTTCCGCGTCTGTTGCGGAGCGGCTCGATTTCTGTCGAGCAGCTTCGCGGCATTGTTCCGGAAACGGAAATTTATAGTCCGAACAAACATACATCCGCCAGAAGTCCGGGTATGCGGCACCGGCATTATTCACCGAATGCCCGGGTCATTATCATCGAAAACACAGCAGAATTAAGCGATGAGCCGAATGCAGCTTTTATCGGCGTGTCGCGGCCTTCCGCGAGGTTTCGGCAACAACAGATTTGTTTAACCGAAGAAGAATATGCCCGCTCTGTCTTCGAATTTTTTCGCGAATGCGACAGGGCTGAGATTAAAATAATTTATTGTGAGTCTGTAAGCGAAACGGGTATCGGCACGGCTCTGATGGACCGTATTCGGCGGGCGGCCGAATAAAATTCGGCCTTCAGCGCCGTTATCCTCTTTGCGATGGTACGGCCCGAAGGCCTGGGATTAGCTTGGATTTAAGGACACCAGGGCGATCTGCAGGTCGCCGTTATCTTTTATTACCTCGGTCTTTATTTGCGGGTTTTGCTTTAGTTGCGGAAGTTGTTCGATGGGAAGCAGTACAACGGACGGACGGCCATTTTCCAACGCGATCTCAGTCAAAATTTCGTTTACATTATTTAACCTGCGCTGTTTTCCCGTTTCGTCTCGAAGGAGCCGGCCGGCGGCGTAAAATTCGGCGTTGTGGGAAAGAGTGCGAAACATTAGAATACGATTTTGCGTGTAACCGCGTTCATTTGCGGCCTGCACGAGCGATTTGACCGAATCGGTTGCCGCAAAGCGCGGCATTGCAAAAATCAAGAGCAAAATAACCACTCCAAAGGTGGAAACTGATAATACCAAAACTGTGTTTCGCCACCGGCTGCTTTTTTGCACAAGTCCAAAAATAAATATTGCGGTCAATATGACGGCCGCCGGAACAGCCGGGAGAATATAGCCCGGAAGTTTCGAACCCGAAAAAGAAAAGAACACAAGCGGTACGACCAGCCAGGCTATCGCAAAGCGGAGAAGAGGGGAACGGGCAACGTGGGAACGCACGGGGACACGCCTAAGGAGCCGGCGAAGTCCGGTCCAGATCGCGGCAAAAAAGAACGGCAGCCAAGGCAGCGTCATTAAAGGCAGAATCCATAAAAAGAAATAGAATGGCTGCGGGTGTCGATATTTATTTGACGTAAACCGCTGAAAATGATGTTGGACAAAAAACTCGTTTATAAATTCGTAACCGTGCCGATTATACATCGGCAGATACCAGACAGATGCAGCCGCCGCCGCAATCAGCGTTCCCCAAATCAGACTGATAATAAAAACGCGGCACGGCAAACGGCCTGACAGCAAATAATAAAACGCAACTATCGCAAATGGAAACACAACGCCGATCAGACCCTTTGCCAGCAAAGCACATCCGATAAAAACGTAAAAAAGCAGGAGGGGCAAATATTTTTTTGCAAAAGTAAGGTCTGTTGACCGGTCAAAAATATAAAAACAAACAAGCGCCGCCGTGAGCGGAAATGTGATGATAATATCAAAACTTGCTCCGCGTGAAAAAACCAGAATACCGAGTGTTGACGCGGCAATCAGGGCAAGCCAATTTGCAAAGGATCGCCCCTCATTGGGTAGAAGTGAGTTTAGGCGGGAAACACCGGCAAAATTGCCAGGTTCTGATTTTTCAATCGAATCTGTACGCTCGGCGGCTGATATTCTGCCAAGGACCCAAAGGCTTAGGACAGTCCCGAGTCCAAATAACGCAGGGCCAAACCTTGCAGCAAATTCGTTGACCCCAAATATTTTGTACGATACGATCTGAAGCCAATAGAGAAGTATCGGTTTTTCAAACCAGTTAAACCCGCCGAGGGTCGGCGTGATCCAATCACCGCGCTCAAACATCTCGCGGGCAACCTGAGCGTAACGCGGTTCGTCAGGGCCGAGTAAAGGAACTGTGAGGCCAAAAAAATAGACAAAAACCGTCAGAGAGGCTAAAAGAACCCATACGTATTGCGGGACGGCCTGTGACCCGGCGGCATTGATTTTTGTATTTTTCGGCATCTTAAATGAAAATGAAAGTATTGCCGATAAGCGGTCTGTTATCAAATTATGAGTAAAAATCGTAAATTACGCTTGGCTGCAATAGGCGTCGGAAGTCTCGGACGCCATCACGCGCGCAATTATGCCGAGTTTGCACAGGAGGGCCGTGTAGAAATGGTCGGTGTGTGTGATAAAAATGCGGAAACCGCGGCAAAATCCGGCGCCGAGAATAAATGTCCGGCCTTTACTGATTGGCGCGATCTCATCGGGCGGGCCGACGCTGTGTCGATCGCAACACCGACCGACACGCATTGCGATATCGCGTGTGCGTTTCTCAAAAAAGGTACTCACGTGCTTGTCGAAAAACCGATCGCCATGACCATTATCGAAGCCGACAGGATGATCGCCGCCTCAGCAGAATCAGGTGCAAAACTAATGGCCGGCCACCTCGAGCGCTATAATCCGGCGATGATCGCCCTGCGTCCGTATGTGACAGCTCCGCTCTATTTTGAGATTCATCGGGTTTCTCCGTTTCCTAACCGCTCGCTTGACGTCGATGTTGTTTTGGATGTGATGATCCACGACCTGGACGCCGTTCAGTGGCTGATAGGAGAGGATGTAAAGGTCACGGATATTCGCGCGGTCGGGATTCCGGTAATTTCAGACAAGGTCGATGCAGCGAACGCCCGAATCGAATTTGAAAACGGAGCCGTCGCCAACATCACCGCATCACGTATAGGCACCGATAAAATACGAAAGACCAGATTTTATCAAACCGGATCGTATGTCGTACTCGATTACGGCACGAAGTTCGCGTCCGTGACGTCGATAGACCCGGAAGCGGCTCATCCGCTGCTTGGCATTTCAATAAATCGCTTAAATCCCGTTGACGTTGAGCCGCTAAAAGCGGAGATCACGGCGTTTTTGAATGCGATCGAAAACGACACACAGCCCGCGGTCACAGGTGAGGACGGCCGCCGAGCATTAGCCCTTGCGGTCGGGATACTAGAAAAAATCGAAGCCCACCGGAACGGTGCGGCAAACATCCTGCTTACAAAAGGGTAACGCAGGATATTTGCATACCGAGTTTTTTTATCGCTTAAGCAGCAGCTTCGACAGCTTGGCCGTTGCCTTGAGCGGCCATTTGTTCATGGATTTTTTTAAGCCACTCCTGAGTTTTTGTGACCTTTTCTCTGCCATCGGGCCGGTCCATAATGGCTTTTTCAAGATGCTTAAAGGCCTCAGGGTTTTCAAACAGCTTACGAAGATCCTCGAGAAACGGTTCAAATTTTGCAAAAACCATAATATGCTCACCGGTGACGTCGTTAAACATCTCGCCGTCTATCGCACCGTGATTTACAAACGACGCGGCCATGTCCCAATAGGATGAGACCATTCTCAAATAGGCTCCGTCCGGCCCCATCATCGTTTGCATAATGTCTTCGGCGCTCGACGGATTAAAACCGAACATCCAGTCCCGTGCCTCTCTCATCTTGGCCTCGCGGCGTAAATCATAAAGTTTTAAAATTAAATCTGCTGATTCTACTTTGTTCATAGTTAAATTACCTCCAAAAAAATGTGTAGTATGATTTTATTGCCGCGACTTTTATATGTCAATGAATCAAGATAAAAGTTAAGGCGGGCGTAATGTCGCATCCGCCGTGTGTGAGAGGTTACCGATCTGGATTCGAATCAAATATCACAATTTCTTGAAGGGCGGATAACGGCCGGCGATTTTCCGTCCGCGGCCTATCTCATAGCCGAGAAGCGCAGCATCGTCGTACAAGATGCTCTGGGTTTTGCGGTGGTCGAACCCGAACGGATCGAGGCAAAGATCGATACTATTTATGATCTGGCAAGTTTGACAAAGGTTCTCGTAACAGGCCTGCTGTGTGCAAAAATGCTCGAAATCGGCGAAATTGACCTCGGCCGGACAACGGATTTCTATTTGCCGGAATTCAATACGGTTGAAGCTTTTAAGGGTGCCTGGGACACGTCAATCGCGGAACTTGCCTCTCATACAACGTTGCTACAGGCCTGGAAACCTTTTTATCTATTTGTAAAAGATCGCGAAGAGGTTTTGGCGGAGATCGTGAGAACGCCTATAAATTTGGCTGCCGGGCCGCCGGTTGTTTACAGCGATCTCAACTTTCTGGTTTTGATGTTCCTGATCGAGAGATTGGCGGGCCGCCGCATCGATTTTTTAGCGTCGGACATGATATTTGAACCGCTTGGACTATCGGACACTTTTTTCTGCCCGGCAGACGAAATACGGCACCGAATCGCGGCATGTGAAAAAGGAAATGCGTTTGAAAAACAGGCGTGCATCGAGACAGGATATCTCCAACCAAACGCAGGTGGTTCCGATCCGTTTCGCAAGGACACGATCTGGGGTGAGGTTCACGACGGAAATGCGCATTTTATGGGCGGCGTCGCCGGTCACGCAGGGCTGTTTTCAACCGTCCAGGAGATATTCAAAATTGCACAGCAGTTTTTGCCGAATTCTACAACGCTACTAAAACCTGAAACGGTTGAGATATTCCGGACTAATTTGACGCCGGGTTTGAACGAGCACCGTTCGTTTGCGTTTCAGCTTGCTTCGACGCCGGATTCGGCCGCCGGGACTGTGATTTCACGCGAAAGCTTTGGCCATCTTGGGTTTGCGGGAACGAGCCTGTGGATCGACCCGGTCAATGAACGCATTTTTATTCTGCTCACAAACCGCACGCACAACCATGAATTGCCGTTTGTAAATTTAAATTCGGTTCGACGCAGGTTTCATAACCTGGCAAATGAATTTCTTGATAAAAATTTATAGCAACGAAAATCTGCAAATTTTAATCATAACGACGCTTTCCCCAAAGTGATTTTTTAGCTCGGAGAATAGGATTAAATGAAAAATATTGCGGTCATTGCGATTTTCCTGGGAACGCTCGTTATTGGGACGTTTGGACAGAATACTACCTCGACGCGGCCAAGGGTTGTACCGACCGCGACCCCGCCAAAGATCGTAAACGATCCGTACCAGAGCCAGCCTCCTGCAGGGCCGCCGGTTTTGATCGGTGATCGTAATAAACCGGGTGCCGTTGCGACCGGTACCCCGCCAGAAGACGACGGTGAGATCATAAAGGTCGAGACAAACCTCGTCACTATGCCGGTTTCGGTGCTTGACCGCGACGGGAGATTTATTTCGGGGTTAAAACAGAACGATTTTAAGATATTTGAGGACGGAGTAGAACAAAAACTTGATTATTTTCAGTCCGTAGAGCAGCCGTTTACGGTCATTTTGCTGATAGACGTTAGCCCTTCGACGCAGTTTAAGATCGACGAGATTCAAAATGCCGCAATAACCTTTATAAACCAGCTGCGCCCCGGTGATCAGGTGATGGTGATCGCCTTCGATCAAAATGTGCAAGTTTTAAGTCCGGTCACAAATAACCGCAACCAATTGCGAAATGCCATCCGGCAGGCGCAGTTTGGCGACGGAACGAGTCTCTACGAAGCGGTTGATTATGTGATAGACCGGCAATTGAGAAACATCGGAGGCCGAAAGGCGGTCGTTCTGTTTTCCGACGGCGTCGATACCACGTCGCGCCGTGCAACCTACGAAGGCACTCTGCGTTCGACCGAGGAAATCGATACGCTGTTTTACACGATCAGATATGACACGTCAGCCGATATGTACGGCGGTATTAACTTCCCGCAGCCGCGCGGCGGTCGCGGCGGAGGCGTCACAAGGGCCGATATTTTGGGTGCGATATTGAGCGGCGGTAATGTAAACATCGGCGGCGGCAGCGGCGGTGCAAACTCAAACGAATATAAAAGAGGGCAAAAATATTTGGAAACGCTTGCTTTAAACAGTGGCGGCCGTCAGTTTGAGGCCCAATCTCTCTATAATATTGACGCTGCTTTTGCCGGCATTGCCGAGGAACTGAGGCGGCAGTATTCGCTCGGATATTATCCGGAAACTGTCGGCAAGGTCGGCGATAGAAAGCAGATAAAGATCAGGGTCATGCGTCAGGGCGTGGTAGTCAGGGCAAAAAATAGCTATATTGTGGGCCAAAGCGAGAGAAAACTTGCCGGGAGGTAATGGATCTTTACGATCTGCGTATTTAGGAGAAGCCGATAATTACGGCTTCCCTTTTTACGTTTTGCATCTAAAATGGGGGTTGCGTGCATCTTAAAATCTGAATTTTAGAGCTGTCTGATGAAAGTTTTTGTATCCTCATTTTTATTTCTGTTTCTGGCGGCCTGTTCGACGCTTATTTTTGCGCAATCGAAGCCGCCGGAAGATAAGACGGACGATAAGAAAAATCAGCGGCAAAACCAGCCCTCGCCTACCCCGCCGAAAAACGCCTCTCCGCAATCAGATAATCAAAACCAACAGCCGACTGACGACGGCGAGGTTATAAAAGTCACTACGCAGCTGGTCTCAGTACCCGTTCGCGTGATGGACAAGAAAGGGCGTTTTATCGGCGGCCTTAAAAAGACTGATTTCAAAATATTTGAGAACCGCATCGAGCAGGAAGTCGCTCTATTTTCAAACGAACATCAGCCTTTTACAGTCGTGCTCGTTCTTGATATGAGCTATTCGACAAAATTTAAGATCGGCGAAATACAGTCGGCGGCGATTGCCTTTATCGCCCAGCTTCGACCGCAGGACAGGGTGTCGGTCGTGTCATTTGACGACGATGTTCATATGCTCTGTGAAGCCACAAGCGACCGCAAAGAGATTTTTCGGGCAATAAAAACTACAAAGATCGCCACCGGAACAAGCCTGTACGAGGCGGTTGATCTGGTCATGAATGAACGGCTACGGGAGATCGAAGGTAGAAAGGCGATCATTCTCTTTACGGATGGCGTTGATACGTCGAGCCGCCGTTCGAGTGATTACGAGAATCTGAAAGACGCTTTAGAGCTGGACGCTCTCGTTTATCCGATCCGTTATGACACATTTGCCGATGTGCAGAAATTAAAAAATGCTGCTATTATTCCGCGGCTGCCGCAGATAACTATTTCCTCGACCGGCCAGGTCAGCGACCCGACGCCCATCCCATTACCGACTGTCGGAAAGCCCGACGACCAGGGAACGACTGAGAAAGAATACAAAAAGGCCGAGGAATATCTCGATCAGCTCGCACAGCGGACCGGCGGACGATTGTATCAGGCGACGACGCTCGTCAATCTGGCCGATGCGTATTCAAGGATCGCCAGCGAACTACGCGAATTTTACAGCATCAGCTACTATCCCAGCGAAGACCGTGTGGCCGGCAAAAAGGCAAATCTCAAGATCAAGATCGAACGAGAAGGCCTGGTAGTGCGTTCGCGGGAAAGCATTATACGCCGAAAAGAGAACAAATAGCATCCATATTTCCAACGCAAATAGACGGACGAATCTTTAGAACCCGCAGCTCCGTACCACGGTCAAATCTCAGTATTGTCCGGGACGACGGCATTTTTTGGAATGATTATTATGCCTTCGCGAATGTATAAGGACTTGTCGGGAGCGTCGTAATTTTCGACATTGTCACGATTCAGAAGCTTGACATTTTTGCCGATCCGCACGTTTTTATCGATGATCGAACGGCGGATGATCGAATTTTCACCGATTCCGATATGCGGTTTTTGACTTTCTAAATTTCCCTGAATTTCAATGATACTTTCAAAAACGTCCGAGCCCATAACGATAGAATCTTCGATATCGACGCCGTTGTCGATACGGCTGCGAAGCCCGATGATCGATTTGCGTATCCGCACGCCGTTTAAAATGCAGCCCTCTGAGACCATCGAGTTATCTATGTCGCAGCCCTGAAGTTTTGAAGGCGGCAGATAGCGGCTTCGGGTATAGATCGGTGACGATTCGTCAAAAAAATTAAATTTTGGCATCGGTGTGACGAGGTCCAGGTTTGCGTCATAAAACGCACGTATCGTACCGATATCCTCCCAATAATCTGTAAAAAGATGAGCCTGTACGGTATATTTTTCGATCGCGGCCGGTATGATCTCACGACCGAAATCGACCCACGAATTGTCTGCTTTTAGTAATTCTACAAGTTTATTGTAATTAAAAACATAAATACCCATCGATGCGAGAAACGGCCGGCTTTCTGACTCGTCCGTGGTCAAACCGAAATTAGTCGTATCGACCCGCATCGCATCGAGCTCGTCACCGCCCGGTTTTTCCTTAAATTCGATGATCTCACCGCTTTTGTTCGCTTTCAGAAGTCCAAACGCAGGTGCTTCGTCCGCCCTGCACGGCACCACCGAAACGGTCAGATCGGCACCGGTCTCAAAATGGCGGCCTAGGAATTTGCGATAATCCATCCGATATAGATGGTCGCCGGACAAGATAAGCAGCGTATCCACCCGCCAATCGCGAAGGTGCGGCAGCATCTGGCGAACCGCGTCGGCAGTTCCCTGAAACCAGTCGCGGTTGTCCTTTGTTTGTTCGGCCGCGAGGACCTCAACAAAACCTGACGAGAAACTCGAAAAGCGATATGTCCGCGAAATATGGCGGTTTAACGAGGCCGAATTATACTGGGTCAAAACAAATATCTGCGTGATCTGCGAATTGATACAATTTGAAACCGGCACATCGATAAGGCGATACGTTCCGCCCAGCGGTACCGCCGGTTTTGAACGCTCATGCGTCAGCGGAAACAAACGCGAACCCGTCCCGCCTCCAAGTATAACCGCCACTACATTATCGTGTTGTCCCATATTAGTGAATAGTAAATCGTAAATCGTAAATAGTAAATCCTGAATGGTTGATAGGCCGCGATTTTAGTTATTAACCGAAGTATTTATCCCGAATAACGCAATAGAAAGATCAGCCTCATTTCGATTTCTAATGCGGAATCCGGGTTTATAGCAGTTTGGTTAACTTAGGCAGGCGGGATCCGCTATTCACGATTTACTATTTACGATTAACGATTTACTATTCAACCAGTAAGAATGTGGTATTGGACAAAAATAATTTTTCTTATCTTCCTCGGTGCTTTGGCGGTGTGGCTGGCGTATGAGGTTATAACGTTTCCGGCGCTATCGCGTTTGCAAAACGACAACCCGGCGACGTCATCGATGATCGAATACCGGATTTCCGAAGCAAAGGCAGACGGGCGGGAGCCCCGGAAATTTATGATCTGGACGCCGATCGAGCAGATATCGCCGCACCTTCAGCGGGCGGTGCTTGCGGGCGAGGATTCGCGGTTCTTTCAGCACGACGGCTTTGATTGGGAGGCTATACAGAGCGCCTGGGACGACGCCGTAAAGCAGGGCGAAAAGGAAGCCCGCGATGAGTGTGAAGAAGAGGCGAAAGCCGCAGGAAACCCGAAAAAAGACTGTAAACCGGGCGAAGACGACTGGATACCGCCGAAGCCGAGCTTTAAGCGCGGAGCCTCGACCGTAACTCAACAGCTGTCAAAAAATCTCTTTCTGTCCGAGGACCGCAACTTTTTGCGAAAGGGAAGGGAGGCCGTCTATACCTATTTCCTGGAACGCGAGCTCTCAAAAAAACGTATTTTAGAAATATATCTAAACGTGATCGAATGGGGCGACGGCGTCTATGGTGCCGAGGCTGCCGCCCGCACATATTTTAAGAAGAGCGCCTCCGGCCTTAGCCGCGACGAAGCCGCGTTTCTCTCGGCCATGATCCCAAGCCCGCTAAACATTTTTAATCCGGCTAAAAACCGTAAACGCGTCGTCCGAAGGCAGCGCGCCATACTTCGGGGCATGAACTCGATCAATCTTGATTATTCCCGCAAATAATCCAGTAATCCCTCTACTTTGCTCTCTTGGTAAAATCCGAAAATTCAGCGGAATACGAACTATTTGCCGCCGACGATTTTCATCTCATCGACAACCCATTTTGCACCGCCGAATTTTTCGGTCACGAAGAGAACGTAGCGTATATCGACCGAGATCGTGCGGTTAAAATCGGGGTCGTAATAGAAGTCGTTGCCGAGCCCCTCGTAGTTGCCGTCAAAACAAAGCCCGACCTGTTCGCCGTTACCGTTCAGGATCGGCGAACCGCTGTTGCCGCCGATGATGTCGGTGGTCGAGAGAAAATTTAGTGTGACGCTGTCGCCGTCGCCATAGCGGCCGAAGTCTTTGGCAGCCTGCAGCTGCTTGAGCTTTTGCGGTGCGTCAAACGGCTTTATGCCTGTGTCTTTTTCGATCATTCCTTTAAGAGTGGTAAAAGGCGTGCGAAATTCGGCTTCGCGCGGAGCATAGCCTTTGACATTGCCATACGAAAAACGGAGCGTCGAATTGGCGTCCGGGTACGGCGTTCTGACCCCGTTTAATTCAGTTAAAGCCTGAATATAAAGCAGGCGAAGCCGGTCTATGCCGGCAGCGAATTTGGCCGAGCGGGCTGCGAGTGCCTGATGTTCTTCGGCAAGGCCTTTTGCAAAACCGAGTATATTTTCGCGTTCCTGAATAAATTCGAGTGTTCGCGGGCCATAAAGCCCGGCAACCCTTGCCGGTGACGCGTATTCGCCGTTGGCAATCGAATCGGCAAATTTGGCTTCGGCCTCACGGCGTGTCTGGCCTTTAAGCGAGCCAAAAAGTTTCTCGGCCGGTGCAAACTTCTGCCCCTCCGGCAATTCGTCAAACGATTTTAGAAAGAATTTGATAAGTTCGACTTCGTGCGCCGGTTCGCGACCGGCGTACGCAGCCGCGACCTCTTTTTCTTTGGCCGTCCGCTCAGCGTCACTAAGCGTTTGGTTTTGGATCTGCGTCGCGATCACAGCCCGAAAGATCTGTGGAAAGACGACCATCGAATTGCTGTCTGGAAAACGGCGGATGATCGCATCGCGTTTTGCGGTAGCGTTGGATTCAAGGGAAAGTGCTTTGAGTTCGGGCAAAAGGCTGCCGTATTTCTGTTGGCGTGCGGGGTTAGCGGCGATCCAGGTTGCGAGGCGTGCCTCCTCTTCCCGTCGTTTTTCCACAACGTTTGCGCGGCGCAGCCTTAAAGCTCCGCCGTCAAAAACCTTTCGCGAATTATCAAAATTTGCAATATCGCCCTGTAATTTGATCCGTTTTTCCTCATCGGTCGAACCGATCTGGCCCAGGCTGTCGCTCAGGGCCGCAAGCCATTTTGCCAGGAAAGGGAAGTTCGCGTCGCGTGCATATTCGATCGACCAGCTTTCCCTATACCGCGTAGTTGCACCCGGATAACCGAGCACAAATACAAAGTCGTTGACCTTGAGGCCGCCGATGTTCATCGTCAAAAATTTTTTCGGTTTGTGCGGTACGTTATTCGGCGAATAATCGGCCGACGAGCCGTCGGGGGCGGTATAAGCCCGGAGAAAAGCAAAATCGCCGGTGTGCCGCGTCCATTCAAAATTGTCCGGGTCGCCGCCAAACACGCCGATATTTCGCGGCGGAGCATATACGACACGCACATCCCTAATCTGCATTGTCTCGTACAGATAATGAAAAAAGCCGTTGTTGAGGGTCTGAATACGGATAATCGCTCCGGGTTTTGCCTTCGCCTGTTCAGCCTCCGTCATCTCGTCGATGTGTTTTTTGATCGCGGCTGTGAGCGCTTCGCCGGTCAATCCCTCGGTTCCGGCATTTATCTTTGCCGTCACATCCTCGACGCGGTTTGTGACAAATATCGAGTAGTTTTGCGCCCGAATCTCACCCGCGCGGCTGTCTGTTTTGAAGCCGTTCTCGACGAGGTCATTGCCGGGCGTCGAGGCCTTGACCAAAGCGTCAAATCCGCAATGGTGATTTGTCAAAATCAGCCCGTCCGGCGATACAAACTCGGCTGTACAACCGACACTCAAACGGATAACGGCGTCGGTCAATCCGCCGCCCGCCGGGTTATAAATATCAATTGGCTTTATCCTGAGCCCGCGGTTTTCAAGCGGCAGACCCGCAATCTGTCCGGGTGCAAACATTCCTTCGTCAAAAGACGCAAGGCTGAACGAAACAGAAGAAAAACAGATCGCGACCATCATCGCGAACGAAAAAAGACGGTTGTTGTTAAATTTCATAAAAAATCCTCAGGATATTGAGACTGCAAAATCTTTGTGATTTTGAGTATAACCGAAACCACAAGAGAACCTGTAATTGGTGTCATTACAGACGATAATCGTTGCCTTAAAATCGCTTAACATTTATTGTTAAAGCTTGACGTTAAATAACCTATTTCAAAAGCCCGAAAATCAATGCAATCATGGCCACACAGCATCGGAAAATACAAAAATCTTCCACAAACCCACCGAATTTCACTCACTCATGCAATATGCAGGTTAAATATCTAAAATACTTGTTGCGGATCAGTTGGAAAAATTCACCCTTTTTGACGTCATAATACGCGTTTATAAGTGTACGCGTTTATAAGTGAAGGAAAAATCTTTCGGCCGTGATGTCGGAACGCTTGGAGTCTTTGACCCTGTTTAATTTTATGCATAGAGAGTAATCATGAACTCATTACAGATTATTCAAAGCAACTTTTCTGGGATTGTGTAGCCTTTCGAAAGACCAAACGGCCGTTATGACAACGAGAAGAGTTACTACGAAAAAGTCTTGACGCCGTTTAATTTTAGGCATAGAGTTAGAATGAACTCATTACAGGTTACTCAATAGCAACTTTTCTGATTTGTTTAGCCTTGCGAAAGACCAAACGGACGTTCTGTTGATCGATCAGAGAAGTTACTTAGCGAGCAGCCTCCCCGGTTGTTTAGCCTTTCTACCCGACCAAACAACCTATCTTTAAAAGACACGACGCTTTCTACTGAAAGCGAAGGATGATGATAATCATGAAAATTTTCAATTTCGGTAGGTTTTTTCGGGAAAGAGATACGAGATCATTCCGCTTTCG
>JBGTEX010000018.1:0-42806 GCA_041747575.1 Pyrinomonadaceae bacterium | reverse complement strand
CTGACCCCAGGTTCCGCCGAAACGGCTCCACCTGGGGCTACATTGCTTTCGCTGCTCCGCAGCTTCTGAGCGCTTTTGCCGCAATGGCTGACCGAAACTAAACATTCCGCCTTACACCCAATCCGTAACCGCTCTAGGGCTTTAGACCTGCGTTTTGGGCGCGGCCGATGTCTTCCAGATGTTTTACTATTTTTTCTATTAGCCAGTTAGGCGTTGAGGCTCCGGCGGTGACGCCTACTTTTTTGGCGTCGGCCAGATGGTCGGGGTTGATTTCGTCGGCGGTTTCGATGAGAAAGCTTTTTTCGCACTGCTCTCGGCATACGCCAAGCAATTTGACGCTGTTTGACGAATGCCGTCCGCCGATAATATATAATGCATCGACCATGCCGGCAAGGGCTCGGGCTGCTTCCTGACGATCGCGGGTTGCGGAGCAGATGGTATTGACAACCTCAACCTTGTCATTGGTTCGGGTTTTTACAGCCTCGGCGGTGTCGAAGAAAGTTTTTGCCTTTATAGTCGTCTGTGAGACGACCAACGGATTGCGAAGCCATGGCAAACCTGCGACCTCGGTCTCGTCGTGGATGATAAATGCGTGATCGGGTGCATAACCTTTGACGCCGATCATTTCGGGATGGTCGGGGCTGCCCACGACGATGACATGACGATCCTGCTCGGCAGCCCGCCTGGCAAGCTTTTGTACGCGGGTAACAAACGGACAGGTCGCATCGACAACCTTTGAGGCTTTTTCTTCTAAATCTTTCTGAACCTGGGGCGTCACGCCGTGTGCTCGAATTACAGCAGTTTCGCCCCGTCCGATCTGAACCGGTTCGCTGATGGTCGTAACCCCGTGCGTCCCTAAACGCTGCATTTCCTGTTCGTTATGGATCAGCGGCCCAAGCGAACGGACAGTTTCACCGCCGTCAAGAGCCTCTTCGACCATCTCGACCGCACGTTCGACTCCGAAACAAAACCCGTATTCATTTGCCAACAGTACTTGCATTTTTATCAAAATTTTCCAAATTTCCAGAAACCTTTTTTCAATTTCACCATCTTAATCTTAACAAATGCGCAACGGAAATAAAACCTTCGTTTCGCGACTATTTTTTTGCAGTATCCCGATTATTATGCTGCATTTATCGAAGCATATTTGATCATATCATTCCATGTTCACCGACGGCGATGATATTCCACAATCGAACTGATCTTAATCAAACTGCGGCATGGTTCGAAGACGACGAATGGACGTTGGGGCGGATTTCTTTTATTGACTCGCGATTCGGAATAAGACTAATATTTATCTATGAACGGTTTCGAAGACAGAATTACGACTGATCCCGATATATTAAACGGCAAGCCAGCGATCAGGGGGCAGCGAATATCGGTTCAAACAATTCTAGATTTTTTGAGCAATGGCGACCAGGTTTACGAGATACTCGAACAGTACCCGTCGCTGGAAAAAGAAGATATCTACGCGTGCCTTAAATTCGCATCTGATTTGATGCAAAATAATTATCAAGTCGAGTCCGTAGCGGCATGAAGCGATTTCTAATTGACGCCAATCTACCGCGGGATTTCTATTTGGCAAGGCGAAAAATTCTCCTTTGTAGTCGATATTGACGAGGAGTGGAGTGATACTGAGATCTGGAAATATGCTCAGGTAAATGACTGCACAATCGTTACCAAGGACGCCGATTTTTCGCATCGAATAATCATCTCTCAGCCGCCGCCTAAAGTAATCCATTTTAGGATCGGAAATCTTCGATTAAGATTATTAAATGAGTTTATTAATAAAAACTGGAATCTGATCAAAACGATATCTCGGCACAGTAAATTGGTCAACGTTTATCTGGATCGCATAGAATCGATCAAATAATTCACCGCACCGGCTCACGCAGGATAGCTTCGGACGCAGTTTGGGCGATTGTGGCGGCCGCCGGGTTTGAATCTCGCAGATTTGCCAGTTGGCGCAGGGCTTCACCTGTGCGTGAGAGCAGACGGACGAGATCGCCTTCTTCGGCTTTTGTTCGATCTACCAGCTCGTCCCAATGCATTCCGGCGGTCCAGCGTTCGGCCGCGGCGGCCGCCGAATAGTTAATTTCCTCGGCGGGTTCGACGCCGTTTTTCCATTCGACATTTGAAACACCGGTGACGACGCCTTCGAAATCTGCGAGAATGTCGGTCATTCGTCGTGTGGCACGCATTTCACCATAGCTGCGGTCGGCGTCGGATGCGACCGAAGCCATGAGACCGGCGGCTTCAGAAATTTTCAGATCGTTAAAAATACCGAGACGCAGGCCTTCGCCAATAAGGAGCGGCCGATCGATACGGAGATCGGCGAGCCATTTCCCGGTTTTGGTAACCATTTCGGCTTTGTAATCAAGATATGCAAAATGGTCGAGTACCTTTGCCCGATTATCGAAGGGGCGCCAGATGCGGTCGCTGAGCTTATCGGCTCCGTCTGCATTGAGGCCGTCTGCGTTCATCCGGCGGCTTGCGCGAAAGGCAAAACTCTTTTCCGCGATCTCACGAACCTGCTCAAAATTGCCAAACGCATCCAGCAGATTTAGTAAACTCGTATAAGTCGCCCGAAACCGGCTTTCGAGCGGATCGGGCGGAGCAGATAGCAGCTGTGCGATCTTTTTAGGGTTTTGAAACTGTCCGGGAGCAAGCACCACAAAACCGACGTTGTCGCGTCCGCGGCGGCCCGCACGTCCTGTCATTTGTTGCAATTCGCTGGCCGTCAATGCCCGCCAGCCATCATTGCCGCGAGTGTCGGCATTGGTGATCACCACGCTTCGCGCCGGAAAATCAACACCAGCCGCAACGGTCGAGGTTGCGAAAAGAGCACTTAGCAATCCGCCCGACATCATTTTTTCGATCAGAAGTTTCCACGACGGAATATGTCCGGCGTGATGAGCGGCGACACCGGCCCGGACGATAACTTTGCTGTGTTTGTGTTCGCGAACCTCGGGATGTTCGGCCGCAAATTCGTCAAATATTTTTTGCCGCTGCAATTGGCGTTCAGGTTCAGCCTTTTGGGATTTATCGAGAGCGACTTCGGATGCCGCTTCGTCACACCGCCGTCTGGTTGGCAAAAAGACGATCGCCGGCAAAAGATCAAAGCCGCGTAACGCAGCAATCAGTTTCGACGGCTCAATTTCAACTCGAAGGGAATCCATTCGCAGATATTATAACGGACAATTAAAATTTGAAAACCTGTTGCGACCGAAATTATCGAATTGTCGAAAAAGCGGATTTTGAAAGCTGTTTCATCTCGGTAAGCCATTAAAAGTTGAAACTTTAACGGCTGCTCAACAACCGCAGCCCGTCGAGCAGTAGATTTTCGTCAACGATGTCGATCTGAGAAATGTTTCCGGCAATTAACGATGCAAATCCGCCGGTTGCAATTACCTTTACCTCGATCCCACTTTCCATTTTTGTTGATGCGATCAGTTTTTCGGCCAATCCAAAGTAGCCGTAAACTATCCCGGACTGAATTGAACCGACGGTTGTAGTTTGAATCACGGAGTCGGGCAGCATTATTTCGACCTCAGGCAATTTTGAGGTGGTGATTTTGAGTGCCGCCGTCAAAGTATTCATTCCGGGTGCGATCAATCCGCCGATCAAGGTGCGTTTAGCATCGACGACGTCGATTGTGAGAGCGGTGCCAAAGCTGCAAACGATGCACGGTGCTCCGTATTTTTCAACCGCCGAAAATACGTTCACCAGCCTGTCCGTTCCGGCGTCTGACAGCGGTTTGTAAAGTATTGTGAGTCCAAAATCGCAATCATTCGTTACCAGAATCGGCTCAATTTTGAACCTTTCCCGTAAAAATCCAATAAATTCCGCGTTGATCTCCGGCACGACCGAACAAATGATCGCCGTTGAAACCGTATGAACCAGCTTAAGTCCGATCGCGTTTTTTTGATCGTCAGAGATAGTGGTGCGGTTTGTTTTTGTCGAAAATTTTGTGACGAGCGAGTCGCGGTCGAAAATACCGAACTTTGTATTCGAATTTCCGATGTCGATAGCAAGAAGCATAAAGAGCCACAACCACCTGCGATTTTAGAGAATGTCAAAACTCGGAAACTGGAGGAAATCGCTGGTTCAAAGCATTTTTAGGGGATGGAACAAAACAAGCCATAAGACACAAAAAAGACGCTCTTGTTTCGTGGTTTCGCGATAACGGTTCTTAAAATTTCGAATAGCTTTTGTTCCTGGCTTATTTCTACTGCAACGCCAGGTTTTTATTTATCCCTGCAATGGCAGCCCGTCGTAAATGACGTTCCAGCCGTTTTGGCGGCTTGTCCGAAGGCTTTTGGCGAACCATTCGACGGCCACACGAGCGTCGTCATATATCTGGACGGAGGGATGATCTTCGCGCGGGTCCACACGGCAAATCGCCGCCCCGACCGAAGCGGTTTTTATGCAGAGGAGTGCGATCATGTCATTTTTTTGCATAACCGCCGTCCTGAAAGCGATCGGGCCGATTTCGTCCTGGAACTCGTCGAATTCGGCGAAGGTCTCGTC
Source organism: Pyrinomonadaceae bacterium (assembly GCA_041747575.1). Taxonomy (GTDB): domain Bacteria; phylum Acidobacteriota; class Blastocatellia; order Pyrinomonadales; family Pyrinomonadaceae; genus OLB17. The sequence continues at coordinate 38,276 of JBGTEX010000018.1, read as the reverse complement.
AAATTCGTCCTCCAGTTCAAATTCTGCGTCAAAATCAAATTCGTTAGTCATAAATTAAGTTTATCGCAAACTACAAACTACACTCTCCGGCTGTAAAACTCAACCCGTTAACCGTAAGTCAGAACCGCTAGCTGCGGTTACCGTTCACTTTCGTTCCCGGTTCTGGCCCGGAGTCGCTCAACGTCACCGGCCTGAATGATTTTAACCGAACCTTCGACGGTTTTAACCCGCAGCGCACCGTTTTCTTCGAGTCCGTCGGTGACGCCGTCGATCAACTCGTGCCCCAGCGTCACGCGCACGTTTTTTCCGCTAAAATAGCTTGAACGGTTTCGCCAATGATCGATTATTTTGGTGCCGCCGTGGTCGCCATTTAAAATATCGTAGAAGTATGACAGATAACGGGTTAGCGATTCGGCAGCCTCATCCGGCGTCAAATGTTTGCCTATTTCTGTTTCAACGGAGGTCGCTTTATCGGCAATCTCATCGGGAAAGTTCCGTGATGTGAGATTAATGCCGATTCCGAGTACGACCGCAAGGGCTTTTTGTGTTTCGACGGCCTCAGCTAAAATTCCGCTGATTTTTTTGTCTTTGATAAGAATATCATTGACCCATTTAATATCCGGCTGCAGCCCAAATTCTTTCAGCGAATCATGTACCGCGACACCGGCCATCAGCGTAATCAGCGGCAGGAACCGCATCTCGATCTTTGGCCTCAAAACAATGCTTAAGTAAAGCCCCGCGTTTTTTTTCGAAACCCAGCTCCGCCCGTGTCTTCCGCGTCCGGCTGTCTGCATCTGGGCGATGACGCAGATGCCTTCGTCAGCACCCTGTTTAGCTTGTTTGGCGGCCTCAGTGTTTGTAGATTCGAGCCGTTCGTGGCGGAGAATGGTGATGTTCATTTTGCCGGCAGCCCACTCGCGTCCATTATATTTAACGATATTTTTCTCATTAAAGTACTGATCTTTTTAGCAGCTACCAACTTTCCCGCTCGCGCAGTTTAGTAATGTGAGCCGTGTGATGCCGCGAATGCCAGGCATACATGGCGAGAGCGGCATCGAGCGACCATTCGCCGGTTTCGGGGTGAATGAATTTGCGTGCAAAATCCGCATCCGTCATATAATCGAGCAAAGCGGCCCACCGTGTGTGTATCGCCTCAATCATTTTTAGGGAGACGTCGATCGGCAGTTTGCTGTCTGTGAGTTCGGCCCAACGGTCCTCGTAATAAGGCCGGATCGTCGGCGGATCGTCCTCGGTCAATGTAAGCTTAAAACGTGTAAGGCTATTGGAATGGCTGTCGGCGATGTGATGAACGGTTTGCCGGACGGTCCAGCCACCCAAGCGATAGGGCGTATCAATTTGCGATTCGCTAAGACCGGCAACCGCGGATGCGACCTTCGCCGGCAAGTCGGTAATTGTTGCAATTCTATCACGGCGAGCCGCTGTCGAAACTTCGTAATTACTGTCAAATTCGCCAATAGGAAATCGTAGATCGGTATTCATAAAATATATTCAAAAACATCCGAAAACCCGACCTCCGCAAGTGCGTAACCGGCATGCCAAGGCACGCTTTACGCTTTTGTCAACGATCCGGGTCTTTGCGTTATTATCCTCCAAAATAATTTTCAAACCTGGTAAATTCTTTAAGAAACGCGAGTTTAACCGTGCCCGTAGGGCCATTTCTTTGTTTTGAAACGATCAGCTCCGCGAGGCCTTTGTTTTCTTCTGTTTCGTTATAATAATCTTCGCGGTAAATGAAGGCAACCACGTCGGCGTCTTGTTCGATGCTGCCGGATTCACGGAGGTCGGACATCAGCGGTTTTGGCGGATTTCTCGCCTCGGGAGCGCGTGAAAGCTGTGACAGAGCGATGACGGGAACATCGAGTTCTTTGGCCAGGCCTTTTAATTCGCGCGATATCTGAGAAACTTCCTGTTGGCGATTCTCATTCCGGCGCCCTTTGCCGCCACCCATTAGCTGCAAGTAATCAATAACTATCAAATCGAGCTGTTTTTGTTCGGCGGCCAAACGGCGGCATTTTGCCCGGATTTCGAGAGCCGAGATCGCCGGCGTGTCGTCGATAAACATTCTCGCTTCGGACAAAATTCCGATGGCGTTGGCAAGACGTTCCCATTCGTTCGGCAGCAAATGTCCGGTTCGAAAACGGTGAGCGTTGATATGAGATTCAGAGGCAAGCATACGAGTAACCAATTGCTCCTTTGACATTTCCAGCGAGAATAACGCGACGACGGCTTTAGAGTCTAACGCCGCGTTTTGCGCAAGTGTCAGACAGAGCGCTGTCTTGCCCATCGATGGGCGGCCGGCGACGATTATCAGATCGGTGCGCTGAAAGCCGGAGGTCATCTGGTCCAATTCAGTAAAGCCGGACGAGAGGCCTGTGATTCCGCTTCCCTCACCCGCGGCGTACTCTTTTACACGAGCCAGAACACGGTCGGCTATCGGGGCGATCCGCGAAAAACTTTGTTTTGTTCTCGCCTCTGCCAGAGCAAAGATCGCCTGTTCGGCGTTGTCAAGTATGATCTCGGCGTCCTCCTCCTCGGCAAGCGCCTCACTCGTTATGGAATTACAGGTGCGGATCAGGCTGCGGACAACTGCTTTGTCCTGGACAACCTTGATATACTCTTCGACATTAGAAAAATGAGGCAGGCCGAAGGTCAAGTTTACAATCGCCGTCATGCCGCCGATCGATTCAAGCGAACCTTGTTTTTTTAATTCCTCGCTGATCAGGATAGGGTCAATTTGCTTTTGTTTTTCAAATAGAGAGATCATCGCGGCAAAGATGCTACGATGCGTGGGCGAATAGAAATCTTCGGGCCTGAGACGCTCGATAGCCTGCGACACGACCGCATTATCAAGCAAAACCGCCCCCAAAATGACGCGCTCAGTTACCTCGCTGCTTGGCAGCGGTTTCTCTAAATATTGCTCTCGTCCAGCCCCAAAGCTCGCCATTGGTAAAAATACTCCCTAAAAATAGAAATATTGAATTACGTTTAAAACATAATTCGGGGGTAAAAAAAGACCGCAAATTGATATTGCAGTCTCTAATACTACTCTTATCCGCTTTGGCTGACAAAGGATATCAGGCGATTTTTTGTCGTTAAAAAAATAGTAATATTCTACGAATAAAACATCCCTCGAGACCACTCGAACATCAGGTTTTATCTGCCGCCGAGCCCAGTTTAGGTCGTTATCGAGGATTTAAATTTTTTACGATTATTGTTCGAACAGTTTCGCCACAGCCGCCTTTAATTCTTTTCCGTGAAGATTTTTTGCGATGATCTTACGGTTAGCGTCGATCAGAAAATTGGCAGGCAGCGATGTAACCGCGTAGTCGAAGGTAACGGGCGTTTCAAATTCCTGGAGCGTCGAGACGTTCGTCCAAGTGCGTTTATCGGCTTCCATAGCGTTAAGCCAATTTTCTCTCTCAGACTCAAGGCCGACGCCGTAAATGTCAAAGCCGTCTTTTTTGTAGGTGTTGTAAAGAGAAATAAGGTCGCGGCTTTCGGCCCGGCACGGGCCGCACCAGCTTGCCCAGAAATCGATAAGGATATATTTAGCGTTTAGTGACGAAAGCGAAACTTCGCGGCCGTCTTTATCAGGCATTTTTATTTCCGGAACCTCGCCGCCGATGCTTGTGCTTTTTAGGGTATTTACTTTCTGTTTTAATTTTTCGGCAATCGCCAGACCGGCATAGTCTTTTTCAAAAGCGGCAGCAAGAGATTCAAGAAACGGCAAATGTTTATCACCATCCCAACGGATCGAGGTCGCATAAACGCCAACCGAAGTACCCATATTATTCTTGACAAACTCGGTCAATTCGTCCTTGTGCCTTATATAATTTTCTATTTCTGATTCGCTCAGTTTGACTATTTCCGGATCGGTTGCCGGTGTGCCTTTCTCTCTTAATTCTTTTATCTCATCGCGGATCGAGACCACCAGCCGGTTTAGCGATTCTTTTCTAAAGGCCTCGTACGCCTCAAGCTTTTCGGTATCCGAAGATCCCTTGGTTTCTATCGTTGACAGATCGTTTGCATCGCCGCTGACGAAGATCGTCTGCCCTTTTCCAATGGCGAGCGTAATCTTCTTTTTATCGTAAAAATTTAGCGTATAAATATGCGGCTCAAGATTGAAACCAACGTCAAAATTTCCATTTTTATCGACGGGTATTTTTGCAATGACGCGGCTTTCCTTACGGTTTATATCTACTTCCTGCGATAAAATGATCGGTTCGTTTTTATGATTTTTTAGAGTGCCTGCAAGGGTGAAGGTCGGAGTTTCCTTTGCACCGCTGCAACCAAAGCCAAGCATTAGACAAATAATAAAGGCCGGGTAAAAAAACTTAATTGACAGCATAACTTATCTTTGCCCGCTTTTAACCGCAGAGGGCAGTCTGACGGTAATCCATCCGGCGTAAACTCGGCGGAACCGGTTGGTTAGTCACGCAATGAAACCTGACTGCTTACTCAGCATCATTACCGCTTTGAACTTTTGAATCTTCGGTGACGGAAACGACCGGAGCTTCTGCACTTTCAATAGGCGCGGCATCGTCTTTTACATCAACGGCCTTTGCTTTTCGTTCGCGACCCGTTTCTGTTTCGCCGCCTTCGGCGGCGACCGTAAGCGGAAGTACAAGCGTAACGTCCCGGTGGAGTTTTACATTAACGGTATATTCGCCCGTCTCTTTAATGGGGTCTTTTAAGATGATCTTGCGGCGGTCGATCTCGTAACCTTTCGCGTTGAGGGCTTCGGCGATATCCATTGAAGTTACAGAGCCAAAGAGCGTTCCCTGGTTACCGGCCTTGCGTTCGAATTTCAGCGAGAGCGTTGACATTTGTTCAAGCTGTGCCTCGGCCGTTGCTCGGTCGATAGCGGCCTTTTTTAACAGTGACGCCCGTTCCTGTTCGATCTGTTTTATATTGCCTTTTGTCGCGAGTGTCGCAAAGCCGTGCGGCAGCAGGTAGTTGCGTGCGTAACCGGCCTTGACCTTGACGATCTCGCCGCGTCCGCCGATGTGTTCCATGTCCTCGCGTAATAGAATAGTTGTATTTGCCATGATATTTCTCCTGAAAACGGTCGTTGGCTTTTTTGTTGGCTGCGTTTGCAAAGATCAAACCCAAAACTTAAAGGCCAAAAAAAATCAAATACCTAATCCGCCACAAACGGCAGGATTGCCATCGAGCGGGCGCGTTTAATTGCTTTGGCGAGACGGCGTTGATCTTTTGCCGATATGCCAGAGATTCGTCTCGGCATAATTTTGCCGCGTTCCGGCACAAACTGCCTTAACAGATCGACGTCTTTCCAGTCGAGATAATCCGGCACGACGTTGCGCGAACGGCGACGTTGATAGCGTTTGGGGCGGTCGCCGATAACATCTTCGCCGACGCCTAATCCGTTTCTGTCATTCATCAAATCCAACTCTTCTTCTACCATAATTTTTCTCCCTGTCCAACAAACTTCCGTTTGCTGCTCTAAACTTTTAACGCCGGCTGCCTGAAGACAACCGAATTATAATGCTTGGGCGAAACACGCTATGCCTCCGCCGGAGCCTCTGCGGTTTCGGCCGTGTTGCGGAACGAAGCGCGTTTCGTCTGGCGGGCCTCGCGTTTTGCACGGACCTTATCAGCCTTTTTACGATCTTCATCGACCCGGACCGTTACGTAACGAATAATCAAATCATTTACACGCATACGGCGTTCGAGTTCGAGAATCTCCTGGCCCGATCCTTCGATCTCAAACAGCACGTAATGGCCGGTATTTTTTTTCTGGATCGGATACGCAAGGTTGCGGATACCGATGTCATCCATCCGAATGACCGTCCCGCCCTCTTTTTCGATCAGCTTTCCGACCGCTTCGTTCAGTTTTAAGATCTTTTCGCCTTCCGTTTCCGGATTGACGATATACATCACTTCATACGTTCTATTTGCCATTTAATGCTCCTTCGCACTTCGCTGTGAGTTATGAATGATGAGCCGCTGTAAAAGCCTTACTCACCCGCTCCATCACACTATTTTCAATTAAATCTTGCCATCGCCGCATCTACGCCGTCTGTAATGATTGTCCTAACGGCGTCGGCTCCATCGTCCAATATCTTTTCAAGTGTATCGGCGTCGCCTTTTGCAAAATTTTCCAGGACAAATCTGGCTGCGTCTTTGACCGGATGCTCCGGCTGAATACCGATACGTAAACGAATAAATTCCTGTGTTTCCAAACAATCGATGATCGATCTGAGACCGTTTTGGCCACCGTGTGATCCTTTTAGCCTAATTCGCATCGTCCCAAAGGGTAATGCCAAATCGTCGGAAATAACTATCAGCTTTTCGACTTTCCGTTCATCTTTGGCTAAGAGACATCTCACAGCCTCACCGCTCAGATTCATATAGGTCTGCGGTTTGGCCAACTCTACAATTCGATTATCAATTTCCGCCCGGCCCATCAGGCATCGGCATTCGCTGCGTTTTATCGGGGTTTGCAGTCTCGACGCAAGTAGGTCTACAAGCATAAACCCGAGATTATGCCGCGTTGCTGCGTATTCCAACCCCGGATTGCCGAGTCCGACTATCAGCCAATTGCTCATAAAACTGGAGCGGGCGAGCATACAGCCTGCCGGTTAACAGCGAGCAATCGCAAGAGCAAAACTAAGGGCCTGACAAGCTTATCCCTCGTCGCCGCCTTCTTCGTCCGCGCCCTCTTCGGCATCGGTTTCTTCGCCGACGACCTGGGGTTCCTCGCCTTCCTCGATCTGAGGTTCGAGTACTTCCTCGCTGATCATAACTATCGACGCAACCACCGTCTCAGCAGATTCGTGAATCTCGATGCCTTCCGACACCTTGAGATCAGACACATGAATTGCATGCTCCGCCGTTAGTTCAGAAATATCAACATCTATCGATTCGGGGGTCTTTGCCGGTTCGCAAAGAACCTTTATCTCACGCATTGCCTGCGAAAGCACAGCTCCCTCTTCCTCTAAGCTCGCCGGTTCGCCGATCAGGTGTATCGGCACGGTCATTTCGATCTTTTCGCCCTTTGCAAAGCGTCTTAGATCAGCATGTATCAAACGGCCGTGGACAGGATGTATCTGACGATCCTGAAAAATCACGTCATTAACCCCGACACCGTCGATATCTAGCGAAAACACGGTGTTGACGCCGCTGTCGGTTCGTATGATCGCCGCCAGGTCTTTCAGTTCCGCCGTCGCCGCCAGGCTCTCCGAACCTCCGCCGTAAACGACAACCGGTATCTTGCCGGCGACACGAAGCCGACGATTCTCATTCTTACCGCGCGTTTCACGCTTTTCCGCCTTTAATACAATTTTTTCTGCCATATTCCCTCAATGGTCAGTTTCAGAAGCTTTTTCTGACTACTGACAAATGCCGACGTCTAAATAAACAGCGACGACACGCTCGTTTCATCGTGAATCGACTTGATCGCCGACGATAACAGCTTTGCTACGCTCAAAACCTCTATCTTACCGCCTTCGATGAGCGGCATACCGTTGTTTTTGATTGGTATCGTGTTTGTGACGATGACCTTTTTCAAATACGAACTTTTTATATTTTCGACCGCATTGCCGGATAAAACGCCGTGTGTAAAACAGGCGAAGATTTCGTTTGCATCAGCTTTGTGCAGGGCCTCGGCGACCTTACATATCGTTCCGCCCGTGTCGCACATATCGTCGATTATCAAACAATTTTTACCTCTAACATCCCCGACGATATTCATCACATCAGCCTCATTTGCGTGCTCACGCCGTTTGTCGCAAAGCGCGAGTCCGGCGTCGAGCCGTTTTGCATAAGCCCTGGCACGCTCGGCACCGCCGGTGTCGGGGGCGACCACGATCAGATTCTCAATCGGGTTTGTCCGAAAATATTCAACGACAATCGGCGCCGCATACAGATGATCTACCGGAATATCAAAAAAACCCTGTATCTGCGACGCATGCAGGTCAATTGTCAAAATTCGCTGAGCACCCGCGGTCGTCAGCAAATTTGCTACCAATTTCGCTGCGATCGGAACACGCGGCCGGTCTTTTTTATCCGAACGGGCGTAGCCAAAATACGGGATCACGGCGGTCACGCGTGCCGCTGAAGCTCTGACAAAAGTGTCGATCATGATCAACAGCTCCATCAGATTTTTATCGCTCGGCGGACAGGTCGGCTGGACAATAAAAACATCCGAGCCGCGAACATTTTCACCGATCTGAAAATTAAATTCGCCATCCAAAAACGATTCGGTGCTCGCTTTTCCGAGTTCACAGTCCAAATGGCTGCATATTTCCTCGGCGAGATCACGATGCGCATTACCCGAGAAGACCTTGATTTTGCCAGTAACACTCATCAAAAAATATCCAACGAAATTAGGTTTTCCCGAAAAACCGCTTTCGTAAAAGTTTTACAGACGAAAAAACGGACAACCCCGCTGAGATTGTCCGTTTTACGAATCGAAATTGGCTGGGGCGGGAGGACTCGAACCTACGAATGCCGGATCCAAAGACCGGTGCCTTACCACTTGGCTACGCCCCAATGCGAATTTTAGAAACTAATCGGAAACAACCTGACACCGAAGTGCTTCGCGGTATTTACGCCGCGAAACGGTTGATACGGCAAACTTTCGCCAGGTCGATTCATGATCGAGGGCTTTTAAAGCAGCTTGTCGTGTCTCTGTTTTGTCAAATATTGCGAAGACCGAAGCCCCGCTTCCACTCATCGCGGCATTTTTTGCTCCAAGCCCAAGCAAAGTGTCCTTAACCCGCTTGATGGCCGGATAAGCTTCAAAAACTGCCGATTCAAAATCGTTTATCAATGCCGATTGCCACAAATCACTCGACTCGGCTTCTAAACGGCAAACTCGAAGAATACGATTCGTGTCATCATTTGTCAAGCATAGGTCTGCATTGCGGGATTCTTGATCCACGGTATGAACACCTTTTAACCTGAAACTCGAAATTCTGCTGAAAGCGTCGCGCGTCGGAACATTCACATCCGGTGTGACGATCAGCAAAAATTGCTCTTCGCGCTCGTCAACCGGCTCGATCAGTTCGCCGCGCCCCGTCCCGATAGCCGTTCCGCCGGTTAAAAAAAAAGGGACGTCCGAGCCTAAATCGGCTGCGATATCCCGTAGAACCTCATCGGCTGCATCGATTTCCCATAAACGCGAGAGGCCGATCAATGCCGTTGCCGCATTCGACGACCCGCCGCCAAGCCCGCCGGGTGACGGTATTCGCTTTTCGAGATGAATTGCGGCTCCGTTTTTAATGCTAAAGCGCCGCTGCAGGCGCAGGGCGGCGCGGACTATCAAATTGCTGTCATCGGTCGGAATATTTCGATCATCACAACTCAATTCAAGGGCACCCGAAGCGGTAAAATGGATCGTGTCAGAAAGTGAAATTGTCTGAAACACCGTAAAAAGCTCATAAAAACCATCGGCCCGCTTATCTAAAATGCGAAGCGTCCAATTTATTTTGGCAAATGATGGTAAAGAAAAATCCGGCTGCATCCAACAATCATAAATAACCTCAGCCGCGCGGACAAGAAGTCAGTGTTTCTGCTGTGATAACGACACCTGCTTTAGAGATGCGATAAAATGGTTTGAGATATAGTTTTTCGAACCAAAGCCCTGCTGAGCAATAAAATGGAAAAAAAATCCGATCTTATACAAAAAACATCTGACATCAGAGAGAATGCCGAGATAACCGCAGGTACGGTCGGAGACGAAGAGACGACTGTCGTGCGTCGTCCGGACGCCGGTCTTAAAACCGTTTCACAAAAGATGTATCTGAACTATATTCTTCTTCCGGTGATATTTCTCTTTGTGACGCTGCTTGGCGGGCTGCGGCTCGGAGCCGCTGATAATGAATTTATTTTTCTAAAACCGGCTCTTGTTTGTCTGGTATTTGCAGCATTGTCGCTCGCATTATTTTTCCGTTCGGGGTTGATCGCCCTCGACGGATGGTTGGGGGAACACATTGCAGCTTTGCAAAATGCTGCAAATCTTACAATTTTGCTGACGCTCTTTACGGCGACGGTACAGCTTTTTAATGCTCTGCTGCCGGAACAGGGTCTGCCGTTCTGGGTTATTGGATTTTGTTTTTTTTGGACGCTTTGGAATGATCTGTTCGCCGATTTTGACGCCAAGCGGCTTTTGCGAAGCCTGGTCGGATTATTCGGCCTCGCTTTTGTTGTCAAATATCTTGTTTTGGCAAATCTGACGTCGGCACCGGTCGGAAGCTGGTGGCAACGCATTTTAGAGAATCCCGGCAGAGAAGCATTCACCTGGCTACTCGACCTGCCGCAATACTCGGCCGGTACAGGCTACATTCAATTTTTCACGCTGGCGCTTTACCTGATCGGGCTTTTTCTTATCCCGCGCAGAATTAAAAGCTAACTATCTGATAACAATATCAATGCTCCTGCCTTCGCGGAGAAGGCGAATGGTGCGGCCCTTTACATTGACTGATTCGATTACGTCACCGGCTTTCACACCGCTGGCTGCGGTACCGCTAACCGATTGCACAATTCCTGCCGAATTCGCATTTATACCAACTGAAACAAGAAAGTCATTGGCCGACGGCTGCGCCTTTTTGACCGGCGGTTCGACATTGTCCGGCAGGCCGGTTTTCGGCTCGATTACAGACGGGGTAAGGTTTACGGCCTGCCTTAGCGCCGCATCATAGGTGCCGCCACCGGAACGATCTATTTTTCGATTTGGAGCAGAAACCGTTTTTTCTGTCCGCTTGATCCTGGTTGCAATTTCCGGTTGTTTTACCTCGACAATATCTACATCCAATTTATCCGACTGACCGACAGCAATATCTGTCTCCGGCTGAATTACCGGCAAAGGGACAATTTCCGCTGCAGAATCAACGGCGACGACCGTCGGGATATTAACACCATCGGTCGAATACATCGAGCTAAAGCCAAAATAACCCCCGATCAGCACAAACAAGGCCAACGGTATTGCGTATCTGATCGAGACCGGCAGCCAGGTCGTCGTCTTATCGGCCGGGCGGCCTTTAGCTATGCGAGCTTTTACGCGAAAATCAAAATCATTAGGTGCCTGGACCCGTTTTAATCCGCCAAGCAATTGGCTGACCGATTCATTTTCCGGATCGATTATTTTTGTATTTTTGTTAACCATTATAAGTAATGCTGCAATTTCTCTTTTAATAGAGCCCGTCCGCGGCTGATCCGCGATTTTGTGGTGCCGAGGCCAAGTTCCATTATCTCGGCGACTTCATCGTATGATTTTCCTTCAATATCCCGCAAGATCACGGGAACACGATACTTTTCAGGCAGAGTCGCTATGGCCCGGCCTATCATCTGACTGCGTTCGTCTTCGACGATCTCTACGTCCTGCAATATCCGCGTATCCGCCGGCTGAAACTCGATCGAGCTGTCATCCTCGCTCTGAAAAAGGCCGGTCAGCGACAAGACACGCCTTCGTTTTCGCCGTCTGATCTCGCTTATAGCAAGATTTGTGGCAATTCTGTAAATGTAGGTCGAAAAAGCATATTGCGTATGATATCTGTCAAGCGCAAAATAAACCCTGACAAATGTCTCCTGTGCCAGATCGACCGCCTCTTCGTAATCATTCAAAAATCTATATAGATAGTTCGTCAGCGGATTACGATAACGAGCCATTATCTGGGCAAATGCTGTTTCATCACCGTTCTTTGTCGCCTCTATGAGTGCGTGATCGGACAATTTCTCCTCAGGCATAGCGGTTCGCAAACCCTCCATGCCCAAAGATTCGATATTGTCGAAAGCCATACACTCATACTATTTACAACAGAATTTTGCAAAAAAACAAAATCGCCTCACAAAATTGAACACGCACGTCAGCGAAAATTGTTGCGAAATTTCGACGGATGCAGATACGAAATCAAAATTTACCGACTTCAGATTCATCACAATCTGATCCTATTTTGCAGAACGGACAACTGCATTAAACTAACCAGCCCGAAAAAAGTTGCAAAATTACGGTGAAATGATCAAAGCAGCCGTAAAAGATCACCTTTTTTTTGGAAAATCACGTTTGCTGTGTAAGGAAACGTACAGTAAGAGAATTTTGTATTGGAATAAAATATTTGGTCAGGAGCAATTTATGAACGAAAGAAACGATTTACAAAACGAACCCGACCCGATCGAAAAGCCGGACGTACCTGATTCGCCGCGGCCCACCTCGCCGCAGCCGGCACCGGACGTGCCCGAGCCATATCCCGTAAAAGACCCGCCAATTCCGGATACGGAACCCGTTCCGAACCCAAAACCCGTACCGCCGTTTCCAGAACCGATACCGGGAGCACCACCGAATGTAGTTTTTTAGACAAATGGCCGCGTGTGACGGCAAGCGGCAATTTGAGTGCCGCCGTCACGCCGGACCGCGGCCGGAATTAGCCTTTTTTGAAGAGTTGTTCATCCACCTTTTGGCCAAAGGTTATTGTGCCGACATCGGTTTCTTCGACCATTTTATCGTCGGCCCAAAGGATAGTGCGGAACGGGACTAAAATCCCTTGGGCAAGGTTGTAATCGTAGAATTTTCGGCGGTATTTAACGCCGCCGTCCTCGTATGTGAGCATCAGAATGCGGAATGATTTAGCGCTCACGTAATAGCGTGTTTTACGTTCTTTTTTATCTGTTATATCGACCACGTAATGATCGACACCCATAATCTTTTCACGTGGCGCGAGATCTATCGTTGAACCATTCTCTTTATATCGAAAATAAGCCTCCGGCCCGTGAACGATCTGATTTTCAAAACTTTTTGCGGCATCCTCGCGCGGAATAAACACTGTGTTATTGTAAATACCGTAGATCTTTGCCTCGTCAAAAACGAGTGAATATTTGGCGGTAGGAAAATCCTGATCGAGCCTTATTTTTTCTTTGCCAAGCGTTTCCGCCCTGATCACAAACTTTTGATACGACGCCTGTTCGACCTTACCGTCGGCGGCTGTATAACTTGATTTGCCGCGTTCCAAAGTCGATTTTCGTATCTGATTGAAAAGAGCGCGTCCGCCGCCTTGCGTGTATAAAAAGATAGATAATTCGATAACCTGCTCGGCGGTCAGGGCTTTCGGATCGCCCTTTGGAGGCTGAGCGGGTATCGGCGCGGGCGTAGGCGTTGCTTCAGCTTGCGCAAAACCAGCCGGAACAAACACCAACATCAATAAGAAAAGAACTGAAATAGATCGCAAACGCAAAATCACTAAGAATTTCTCCTTATAGAATCTGTAAAATAAGTAAAAAATGGATTGTAGCACAAAGCACCCCTCCAGGCACCTGTATCGTTTTCCGAACGATATGAGATTGATGAAATTGCACACTAAAAAGATGCACGCGTCGAATCAGTTCAAAATTCGCCTGTGCCGCGAATAAAGATTATCGGCCAGAACTTGAAACCAATATCCCGCATCCTTAAACTTGAGCAATAAAACTTTGAACTTAAAAATTGAAACCTGAAATTAAAAAAATCGCGGTCGCTTTATACGAACCCGAAATACCGCCAAACACCGGAAATATCGCACGGCTTTGCGCGGCAACTTTTACCGAACTGCATATAATCGGGGTGACGGGTTTTAGGATGGACGACAGGACTCTGAGACGTTCCGGCCTCGATTATTGGGATGAGATTCGGCTCCATCGCCACCTCGATATGCAGCAGTTTGCCGCCGCAATGTCTGATTCGCGGCTGCTTTATTTCACCACAAAATCAAAACGTTCCTACACGGACTGGTCATATTTGCCAAATGACTGCCTCGTATTCGGGCCGGAAACACGCGGTTTGCCCGAAACTCTCCTTAGCGAAAACGCTGAGCGCTGCCTAACCATCCCGATGCCAAATCCAAATGTCCGATGCCTAAACCTTGCCACAAGCGTCGGCATCGTCCTCTACGAAGCCCTACGGCAAATTAGGGGCATCACTTGACTAACGAATGATTTGCGCGAACATAGTTCAAGTTGGGATGTCAACTAAAAGTAACACTGATTGTAGTAACTCAATAGAAATGACGTGTTCCTTAACTCGATAGAAAATGTCGCAAATCGCGGGCCGCCGCCTTAGACGCCGAAACTATGAAAACACGCCATTTCTAAAGAGATATGACAACCTGATCGCTCATAACGAAAAAAATGTCGTATCGTATTAAATTTTGATATACAATGATTAACTGAGATGTCTCCCTAAAATTTAGTTATGAAAATGTTACTTTCCATGGGACTTATCACGCTCGCCTTGCTAGGCCTTACGTTCGGTTTGGGCCTCTCTTTTACGGTCTATTACGGAGTAAAAGAGGGCTTTATAACCTTTCCCGGATTTTGGATCAACACTGCAATGATGTTAGCCGGACTCGGGGCTTGCGTATTTGGCTTGAAATGCATTCGGCGCGACCTTCAGGGAAGACTCGCGTAGCCCTTTTTGCACTGTTATTTTTCACTCGGTCAAACCGACGCCTATTGCCACCGCCGCCATCGTCCGCTCCAAAAGACGCTTCGTCAGGATTCCGGACTACTGGTGGGTGCTTTTCCCGACAAAAAAGAAACTCCTTTTGTGAACGCTACGGATCGTCGCATTCCTTTTTTTTGGCGCCCGACATATAAACCAGTCAATCTAAAGCATCTGAGGCTGACTCAATTGTCTCTCTAAGCTTTGCCGTCCAAAAATCTAAGTTTTCGTCCAAGGTGAGCGACTCATATTTTTCAACACAGATTACCGTGTGGTAGATTATTGTGACACGGCGGAAGAGGTGTGGGTATTTTTGTTTTTGCGGCCAGATGCGGTGGCCGCCGTTTATGGTGACGGGCAAAATTGGGACTCCCGCCTTGAGAGCGATACGCACGGCTCCGGTTTTGAACGGAAACATTTGGCCGTCGGCAAATTCGCGTGCACCCTCGGGGAAAACGGTCAGAGCGGCGCCTTCGCGAAGCGAGCGGAGGGCCACGCGCATCGCGTTTACTGTTCCTGCTGAGTCAAGCGGTACGGGAATCGAGCCGAGATATTTTATCAGCGGCCCGATAAAACGCCACTCGAACGCCTTTTCGACGGCTAAGAACCGCAGTTTTCGCCGGATCGGCAAACATATCCAAACAGGGTCGATGAACGTCTGGTGATTTGCGGAAATCACAAATCCGCCGGACGATCTATCCGGAATATTTTCGAGCCCCTCGTATCGGATAAACCACATGGTTTTGCTGATCAAATAGCCGATCAAACGCAACGCATCAACGACGATCTGCGGGGGATATTTGCCGTGATTTTGGTTTTTCACAAAAATAACCGAAGATGAAAACTCCGATCATTAAGGTTATTACTAATCCCATCTATACTCAAATTGGGCTGCTTTTGCGGCAGGCGGCGGCAGATCCGAGCCTTTTGGCTGCTCAGTCTGGGCGAGAAGTAGTCTTTCAATCGGGAACGTCGTTTCGATAAACTCGAGATGGAGCGTCGGGGGCTGACCTTCTTTTTCCTTGCGGTTACGCACCATGGCCATCGCATAAAAATCAAGGCCTTTACAGGCGAATTTAACCTTGTCACCAACCTCAGAGTCTAATGAACACACGACAGATACACCGCTGGCGCTTAAATTCTGGGTAAATGTCTCTTCTTTATTTACCTCTTTCTTGTCCTTTCGGAGTTGCGTGATCATCACGTCAAGGGCGATCCAATAACGCGGATGCTTGCGGGCTTTAAATGCCGATTCTGCCTCTGTGATCGTCCATAGCCCGCTCTTTGCCATGCCGCTTATCCGGTAATTCTGCGTCGGATCAGCCTTAAAACTCGCGGGAATTTGCTTTCCGACAAATCCGACACCGACATGGTAAACCGCCTCACCCTCGATCTTTCCTTTATTGCAATATTGTACAATTCCCATCACCGGATAGAGCTCGGCCGTTTCGTCGTAAGCTCGAAGCTGCGGATCGAGGGGCATAACAAGCGTGACAAGACGCCCGACCTTACACGGACGCATAAGGCTAAAACCGGCGCCGTTACGCGAAACGGTTGTCACTTTTGTAACTTCTTTCCACGTTTCGGCGTCATTTTCTTTTACCTGAACGATTGTTTTTAATTCTGTTGGTACTCTTTGCACAGTACGATGCTCCGGTGCGGATGTTTCTTCGATTATATTAGAATAACTCATAATAAAGAGTTAGAGGGTAAGCGGAAGTTAAACGATACCTTCGAGCGGAAAGAAACGGTCAACAAACTCAAGGTGGAGGCGGGTTATACCGTCTTCGCCGACGCGTGAACCGCGAACGACAGAAAGTATTGTAACATTAAAGCGCTCACTTGTCACCCTTAAAAACGTTCCGGTATCAAGACGCAAAGACGTCAAAACCGCCGTACCGCCGAGACTTATATTTTCTGAAATAGTCATTTCGGCTTCCAGCACATTGCCGGCTTGATCCACACGCTGCAGCAAAAGAGATTCGGGTATCGAAAACCGCGACTGTTTTCTGGCTTCCTTTGGCAATTCGCTCTCATCCTGCATCAGAATCGCAGGTACCAGCCGGAAGAGTCCCCCGCCTTGGTCCGCACGATGCGAAATATCGTACAGTCGGGAGGGATGTTCAAGAAAGTCTGCAGGAGGCGATTTGCCTATAAATGCGACGCCGATGGCGTATTCCGGAGCGGCCTTATTGCGGCCCGTTTCAATACACCTCCGAACCGCGGCCCAGACCCTGTATTGCGGTTCGCTGAAGTCGAATGATCTAAGCTGTCGCGGCATCGGTATCGTCATCAGAACGAGCCGTCCGCGTTTTATCGGTCGTTTTAGCGTAAATCCTGCGCCAAATGCGGAAACATCGCTTAAACGGGTTATTTCGTTCCAGCTAACAGAAGAATCAACCTTTACCTCGACTCGACTCGGAAGAGGGAGCGAAATACGCTGAATGCGGCGATTTTCCGACACGTCTGCTTCCGCCGTAACCGGAAGAGGAGGGACTGAACGGTTTGTTTGTGGTGAAAGCATTTTGGGTTTGAGCGGAACCTGGGAATTTGTCGTATCGGCAAAACCCGCGCCGTTTGCGGCGCAGGCTTTTTGCCTGTAAAATAATGATAGTTGCAAGACATGGATATTTCCAGAATTTTATTTTGCCGCACGCCCTATTTCAAATACGCAATTCGAATTTTTAATTAGTAATAAACAATGGATTCACTATTAGATCGCAGTCAGATAAATATCGAAGATGAGATGCGGCGTTCGTATCTCGACTATGCCATGTCGGTCATCATAGGCCGTGCTTTGCCGGACGTCCGCGATGGCCTCAAACCGGTTCACCGCCGCGTTTTGTGGGCGATGAGCGAACTTGGCAATACGTACAATAAACCGTACAAAAAATCCGCACGTGTCGTTGGTGACACTATCGGTAAATATCATCCGCACGGTGACACGGCGGTTTACGACACGGTTGTGCGCATGGCGCAGGAATTTTCTATGCGCTATATGCTGGTTGACGGTCAGGGGAATTTTGGCTCCATAGATGGCGACAATCCGGCCGCGATGCGTTATACCGAAGTCCGAATGGCTCGCATCACAGGTGATATTCTCGGCGATATTGAAAAAGAAACCGTCGATTTTCAGCCAAATTATGACGAATCGCTGTCAGAGCCAAAGGTGCTGCCGACTAAAATTCCGTTGCTGCTTGTCAATGGCTCCGAGGGAATAGCTGTCGGTATGGCCACAAAGATACCGCCGCATAACCTGACTGAGATTCTGACGGCGACCATAGCTCTGATTAATAATTCGGCGATAACGGTCAGCGAGCTTATCGATATCGTCCCCGGGCCTGACTTTCCGACCTATGGATTTATTTACGGACGCGAAGAGATTCGCAGGGCCTATGAAACCGGCCGCGGCATCATTCAGATGCGTGCGCGGGCTGTTGTCGATGAGGTCGGCCGGGGCGAACGAACTCGAAATGCCGTTGTAATTAACGAATTGCCCTACCAGGTTAACAAGGCCCGTCTGATCGAGAAAATGGCCGAGCTTGTAAACGAGAAAAAGCTCGACGGCATAAGTGAGATCCGTGACGAATCAAACCGCGAAGGTATCCGCGTTGTTGTCGAACTCAAACGCGACGCCGTCCCGCAGGTTGTCCTAAACAAGCTTTACAAATTGACCGCGATGCAATCGTCATTCGGAATTATCAGCATCGCGATCGTGGATGGCCAGCCGAAACTTTTATCGCTCAAGGATATGATCGGGGCGTTTGTCGAATTTCGCCGCGAAGTTGTCCGCCGCCGCACGGAGTTCGAATTGCGAAAGGCACAGGCTCGTGCACATATTTTAGAAGGTTTAAATAAGGCCATCGACGCGCTCGATTATATTATTCCTCTTATACGTAATTCGCGTGCGGTTGACGAGGCCAAAGCCTGGTTAACG
The DNA here is from genome assembly GCA_041747575.1 of Pyrinomonadaceae bacterium. Lineage (GTDB taxonomy): Bacteria > Acidobacteriota > Blastocatellia > Pyrinomonadales > Pyrinomonadaceae > OLB17. Next base: position 19,887 of record JBGTEX010000018.1, on the reverse strand, counting down.
GCAAATCTGAAAACCACAAGCGAGATCGCAACATGGCGCGGCGTAACCGGCGATAAGCCAAAAGCCGTTTTTTTGAAAGAACTTGAAAAGGTTATCACCGGCCTTGAGTTTACAGAGATTCAGGCGCAGGCGATCCTCGACCTCCAACTCCGACGCCTGTCGGCGCTCGAACGACAAAAAATTCTCGATGAATACGAGTCGATCATAAAACTTATAGCCGAACTCGAAAATATTTTGCAGAATGAAAGCGTTTTGCGGCAGGTAATTGTAGCGGAACTCGAAGAAATTCGCGATAGATTTGGCGATAAAAGAAGGACCGTCATCATAGATGCGGGCGTCGAGCTCAGCATCGAAGACCTAATTCCCGACGAAGAGGTCGCTATAACCGTCACCAACGCCGGCTATATAAAGCGCACACCGGTCGCGGCCTATTCGAAACAGGGACGCGGCGGTAAAGGGCGTTTGGGGGCGAAAGCGAAAAATGAGGATTTTGTCGAACATCTGTTTCTTGCATCGACACATGCGTATCTGATGATCTTTACCGACGATGGGCAGGTATTTAAGATAAAGGTTCACGAGATACCCGAGGGCGATACCGCGGCCCGCGGAAAGGCGGTCGTCAATTTAGTTCAACTGTCATCGGAACGAAAACTCGTGGCCGTTATGCCCGTGCGCGATTTTGGCGAGGAAATTTATTTAACGATGGTGACGCGAAACGGCGTCATAAAAAAATCGTCACTCGCCGACTATCAAAACATACGCGCCAGCGGTATAAACGCCATTAATATCGATGACGGCGATGAACTGCTTGAAATTATCCGCACCGACGGAAAATGTCAGATATTCATAGCCACACACGACGGTATGGCGGTAAAATTTGACGAAAGCGACGTCCGCCCGATGGGACGCGTCGCTCGCGGTGTTCGCGGCGTCAGGCTGCGTAAGGGCGATTACGTAGTTTCGGTCTGTGCCGTATCGCCCGAAGGCACCGAAAAAATCCTCTCGGTTTCCGAAAAAGGTTTTGGAAAACAGACGACGGTTGACAGCTATCGCCTGACAAAACGCGGTGGTATCGGCGTTATCAATATGAAAACGACCCAGAAAACCGGCAAGGTTGTGGCCTCATTCCCGATCGAGGACGACAGCGAGATAATGATGATCACGCAGCAGGCCAAATTGATCCGCCTCGGCGTCGATAAAATCCGCGAAACGGGCCGCAGCGCCCAGGGCGTTACCCTGATCAAAACCGGCGAAGACGACCTCGTCACAAGCGTTTCGCTGATCGCAAACGGCGGCGATGAGGAAGGCGGAGAATAACGAAATTAGACCGCAAACGGGCCGATCGTTTAACCGAACAGCGATGGAACTTCACTGGTCCGCATGAGCGTTTCGAGGCCGAAATGTTCGTAGGCCAGCCGCGTTGCCATGCGGCCGCGGGGGGTGCGGTTAAGAAATCCGATTTGTAATAAATACGGCTCGATCATTTCTTCGATCGAGTCTTTTTCCTCATGTATTGCGGCCGAAAGCGTGCTGAGGCCGACCGGTCCGCCGTCAAATTTTTCGATAATGGTTTTTAGCAGCTTGGCATCGGTTTCGTCGAGGCCATAGCTGTCCACCTCCATACGGTTGAGGGCGTCGCAGGCCACCAGTTCGTTAACGTGGCCGTCGTGATCCACTTCGGCAAAATCGCGAACCCGTCTTAAAAGGCGGTTAACGATACGCGGCGTACCGCGTCCGCGGCGGGCGATTTCGTGAGACCCTGATTCGTCTATTCCAACCTTCAAAATGCCGGCCGAACGCCGAACGATCGTTTGCAGATCGGCGACGTTGTAAAAATCCAGATTAAATACGATATTAAACCTCGCCCGCAAAGGCGCCGTCAGCATTCCCGGCCTGGTTGTCGCACCGACAAGCGTAAATTTTGGCAGATCAAGAGTTACTGATCTCGCAGCGGGGCCTTGACCGATCATTATCGGCAATGAATAATCCTCCATTGCCGGGTATAGAATTTCTTCGATCGCCGGATTAAGACGGTGAATCTCGTCTATAAAAAGCACATCGCCCTCTTCTAAATTAGTGAGGATCGCGGCCAGATCGCCGGCTTTTTCAATTATGGGGCCCGATGTGACCTTGAGTGACGATCCCATCTCATTGGCGACAATGTTTGAAAGCGTAGTCTTACCGAGTCCCGGCGGCCCGGTCAGCAAAATATGATCGAGGGACTCACGCCGCTTTAGAGCGGCCTTCATAAAAATATACAGGTTTTCCTTAACTTTTGTCTGGCCGATATACTCGCTCAATTTCGTCGGGCGCAAGGACGCATCGAACTGATTTTCGTCATCCGGCAAAGCATCGTCCCTAATATTTATCGCTTCGGCAATCGCCATATTTTTAGAATCGGTAAGGCTAAAATCCCAACAAAAACTAAGTTAAAATAATAGCCCCTTATTTAACAATGCCAAAATATCCATCGAAAACGCAACCGCGCAGTGCAGCAGCAGTCCGAGCCAGATGGTACCGTTTTTGAAACTGATCCAGCCAAGAAAAATGCCTGCAAATATTGCGGCAAATGTTTCGGGCATCGGTTTTTGGAAATGGATCATGCAGTACGGAACGGTCATTACAAAAATCGAATAAAACCCCAACGCAGGTTTTAAGCTGTGTACTAGAAAGCCGCGAAAGAAAAACTCGAGGCCAAAAAATTGCAGGAAATACATGAGTTCCCAGATCAAAAGCGACGAACTAAAATAGGGTTCGCCGTTGTAAACCTTTAGAAACGGATATTTTCCCGAAAAGCTCGCCGTCAACGACATCAGATACACCAGCGGCAGCATTATCGCGATACAAACGAAAAGCAGTTTTAGAAAGCCCTTTTCGATTGACATCGAGAGGCCGACGTCGCTCAGTTTCCGCCTTTGCACAAACCTGACAAACAAGGCCGGAATCACAAAATAAAAAAATACAGAAACAAAAACCCACCAGATGAGGCCGTAGAGATTTGTATTTGTCGGGTTAACCGCCTCTTTCCCTACGCTTGCAAATTGCGTCTGTGCGAGAATTGCCGCCAGATATTCGGGATTTTTGAAATACGTGATACAAGTCAGCCCGACTGCGGCATATACGAGTGCAAAAATCGCACGCCGGTCGAGCAAAGCGATATCGGCGCGCATTTGTTTTAGCGGATCAAACATTAAAACTTGCACAGGCCTGAGCGCAACGCAGCAAATTTGCAATCGGTGCCACAAGGCTATTTGGCGAGTACCTGCAAGCTGCGGCGCAGAAGTTTTTGAACGGACATCTCGGTGCCTTCGCTGACCGCCTGGTGCAGGGCCTTTTCGGCAGCTTTTTGCTGGTATCCGAGGTTTGTGAGTGCGGATAGGGCGTCATCGAATACAACATCGCCCGGTACCGCGGCTTGCGATGCGGACCCCGTCGAGGTTCCGTGGCCGGACATTTCGCCGACCTTATCGCGCAACTCTATCACGAGCCTCTCCGCCGTTTTTAATCCGACCCCGGGGATGGATTTGAGACGGGCGAGATCATTGCTGCGTATTGCCGATATTATCTCGTCCGCATTCATTCCGGAAAGCATTGCGACGCCCGATTTTGGCCCGATACCCTGGACAGAGATCAAACGCAGATACAGATCGCGTTCGCGCACCGTCTTAAAACCGAATAGCTGTATCGCGTCTTCGCGGACATGCGTGTAGATCCTCAACGAAACGTCCGAACCAACATCGCCAAGTTCGTAAAAAGTCGTAAGCGGTATCGACACCTCATACCCTACGCCGTTCGTTTCGATTATGGCGGTATTCGCTTGTTTCTCAAGAAGTTTGCCTGAAAGATAGGCTATCATTGGTTATTGGCGAAACCGTTCGGCCCGCCGTTGTTGCCCAACTCTAATTTTTAAGCCGTTAAACCGGTCGTATTTTAGTTCGACGTTTCACGCCTGAAACGATAATTGTAGAGCAAGTCGAATCGAAGGGCAACGGCAAACGCGGGTTCGGCAACCAAATAAATTGATGCGGGTAAAAATTTGAAAGATTTAGCTTTGCCGTTGACGTTTAAAGGTATAGAATAATATTGGTGGAGCGAAACCGTTATCCGTAATTGGACGTATTCATATTAAACATTGGGAGAGGTAATATTAATGGTGAGTAAGGGATTTTTTAAGAGGATGTTGCCGTTTATCGCGACTTTCGCGATCGGGCTTTTTATCGCAAGCTTTTTTGTAAGCATTAGTGCACCGAGATTTGGTTCGGGTGAAAGGCATCGGCGTTATCATGAACTGAAACGTCTGAGGATTGAAAACGAAGAATTGCGTAACGAGAGCCTTCGGTTGAGAAACGAGCTGGAAAACCGGCGCTGGACGGAAATGAGCGGTTTTGAGCATGACAAATGGATCGGACCGGGCCCGGAATTGCCGGTTGAGGCTCCGCCACCGCCACGGGTGTCCCGTTCGCGAAGATAATTTTTTTTAGTAATTTGAGAACCACAGGTTAACGCACCGATCGCGATGTGTTAATCTGTGGTTTTATTTTGTCCCACGTGTTCGGCGGACTTTTAGGAATGGACGAATCGCAGGCCAGAAAATTAATCGTTGAGATCGGGAAGCTGCTCTATGAGCGCAGCTACGTTGTCGCTGCGGACGGGAATGTCAGCATTCGTTTATCCGAAAACCGAGTGCTTGCGACACCGACGATGACGTGTAAGGGCCGAATGGGCGAGGATGATCTTGCCGTTACTGATATGGACGGCAAACCCGTCACCGACAAACGAGCCTCGTCGGAGCTTGCAATGCATCTTTTGATTTACAGGATGCGGCCTGATATTAGGGCGGTTTGCCACGCTCATCCACCACATGGAACGGCGTTTGCGGTTGCCGGTCTGGCGATAGACAAGCCGATCTTGTCTGAGGTTATTTTGACGCTCGGCTGCGTGCCTTTGACAGATTATGGCACGCCTTCGACAGACGAACTGACGGAGGCTATGAAACCGTTTGTGCCGCATCACAACGCACTTTTGATGGCCAATCACGGAGCGGTTGCCTATGGCGAAAATTTGTGGCAGGCCTTTGATCGTCTCGAAACGCTCGAACATACGGCAAAAATTGCGATCCTTGCGAAAACCCTTGGCGGAGCGAACGATTTGCCGGCCGATGCGATAGAAAAACTCATAAATATTAGAGAAAAAGCCGGATTTTTAAAGAAAAACGCCCGCTGCCAAGCCTGCGGGTATCTGCACGAAGCGAACATCACCTGCAATCTTGAGGTGTCATATCCCGCGAAATCCGGCTCAAACGGACAAAAAATTTCATTTACCCGCGAAGAATTGATCGAGCTTTTGAGCCAGGCGGTAAAAATAGGTTAAACTTACAAAGCAAAATCGCACAAAAACGGTTCAGGAGAAAAATAAATGCAGGAAGCATTGGGAATGGTAGAAACAAAGGGCTTGATCGCCGTGATCGAGGCCGCTGACGCAATGGTTAAAGCGGCAAACGTGACGCTTGTCAGCTATGAGAAAATTGGGGCAGGGTTTGTAACCGCCATCGTTCGTGGCGATGTTGCGGCTGTAAAAGCCGCGACCGACGCCGGAGCGGCCGCCGCCCGCCGTGTCGGCGAGCTCGTCAGCGTCCACGTCATCCCGCGTCCGCACTCGAGCGTTGACGAGACCATGCCGGTAGTCAGGAAATAGTGGCCGTTGGTCAGAGTTTTTCTGATACTGACCCATATCCACAGACCACTGAAAATGATAATTGCACGGATCATAGGCACTGTCGTTTCCACGCAAAAAGACGAACGCCTGCATGGGAAAAAGCTTCTCATCGTCAGGCCTGTAAATCTTGACGGTTCGGACCAGAGCGGATATATTGTGTCTGTGGATACGGTCGGAGCGGGCTTTGACGAAAAAGTGATCGTCGTCGGCGGATCATCGGCGCGGATGGCCGACGGCAACAAGGATTGCCCGATCGATTCTGCGATCATTGGCGTGATCGATGAAATAGATTTTAAATAAAGGAGAAACCAGAAATGTTCAGGATAACCAGGCTGATAGGTTTGTTTACGGTTCTATTTGTTTTTACGTCTTTTGCGGTTGCTCAGTCAACGATTTCACAAGAGAAACGCAAGCTGATCTCAGAATTGGTAAGTGTGCTCAAATTGGATCGTCAGATGGGTGAAAATATGGATACCATGCTTAAAGAGATGCAAAAAGTGCATATCGCAGTGAGTGATGCCGCCGTTGACGCCCGAAACGACCTGACCGTCGCCGAGAAAAAGGCTGAGAAAGCCTTGTACGTCGATTCTTTTCGGCCCCTAAGTGAGAAATTTCTAATGCGGATAGCTGAGAGGTTCGACTACGAAAAATATGTCCGGGAAATAATTTATCCCATTTACGACCAGTTTTATACAGAGCAAAACTTAAAAGATATGGTGGCCTTCTATCGGAGCCCGACCGGGCAAAGGTTCGTCGAAACGCAGCCTCAGTTTACGCAAGCCACAATTGCCGCCTTACAAGAAAAGTTTTTGCCGCAATTGATCATGATAATGGACGAAATCCTGCAGGAGGAAGCTTTAAGAAGAAACTCTCCGCCCGCAAAGGCTCCGGTCAAATAGATCAATATGCAGATCGCCCGCGTCATTGGTACGGTTGTTTCGACCATTAAAAACGCTTCTCTCGATGGGCGAAAGTTTTTGATCGTCCAGACGCTCGACGCCGATCTGAATCCAAGGGGCACGCCAACCGTAGCTCTTGACGCCGTTGGAGCGGGGGAGGGCGAGCTTGTTTTTTGGTGTCGGGGAAAGGAGGCCGCTTTCCCGTTCAAACGTGACGAAACGCCGACCGATTGCACCATCGTCGGGATAATTGATTCGAACGGGCATGTTTTTCAGGGATAGATCGTTAATCGTGTGTTTTAGTGGATAGTGGTTATAAATAACGATTGACGGAAAACGGTTTAATTTCACAATGCTTTTAGCCCGGGTCATTGGCAACGTTGTCGCAACACAGAAAAATCAGCGATATGAGGGGACGCGCGCCTTACTCTGCCGCCAGATAACGCCCGCGGGCGTTGATATGGAATATACATGTATCGCTCTGGATTCGGTAAACGCGGGCGAGGGCGATATCGTCGTCATAGCGCAGGAGGGCTGGTCGGCGTCCACGGCCGCGACCGGAAAAGCGGGAGCCGCGATTGATTCGGCGGTCGTCGGCGTTGTCGATCATATAGATCTTTTGGACAAGGAATAAATTGGCCGCAAAAGATGCGGAAAAGCTCAAGGGGTGGATCATTATATTTGCGTCGTTGTGCGGAAAAAACCATTTTCTATGAAGAACGAGGACGCTCAGAGATTAGCCGAACAGATCGAAAAACTTATCAATCAGGATTCGGCGGACACGGATATTTCCTCTCTTCGGACGAGCATCGACGCTATCGCACAGCGTGTGGAAAAGATCGAGTCAGCACTCTCAGATTTCAAATTTCAGATTCCGCCGTCCGGGCATCCGAGCCGGGATCGCTTTGCGATAGCCGACGCAATTGTGGACGGGATTTTTAACAAAAATACAACAGAAAAAGCCTGCGCATTCGAGCCGAACGGCAGGCCTTGTGATCACTGTTCGATGTGCAGTTCGCTGGGATTTTAGGTCATTTATTCGCCGGCTCCTGTCTCCGCATCGCATTCGGATCGCCCAGGTCAGGGGCTTGCCTGGCATCGTCATCCGCCTTAAAGAACTGCTCTTCCGGAAATCCGAGTAAACTTGCGGTCAACACCGCCGGAAACGAATTTCGTGTCGTATTATAATCGGTTACCGCTTTGCTAAAGTCGTTTCGGGCTACGTTGATTCGATTTTCCGTGCCTTCGAGCTGAGTTTGCAGGGTCTTAAACGCCTCTACCGACTGGAGTTGAGGATAGTTTTCCTGCAAACTCAAAAGCCGTCCGATCGTCCCGCCAAAACTATTATTGGCTTCGATAACAGCCTGTCTTTGTTCAGATGATTTGTCGCCACCGGCACCTGCCGGAGCGGCCTGCTGGGCATTTAAAAGACGCGACCGGGCATCTGCGATCTGGCCGAAAACCTCCTGTTCCTGCACGCCGGCCATCTGTGCCGCTTTGACTAAATTCGGTATCAGATCGGCCCGCCTTTGCATCGAACTTTCGACGTCCGACCATCTGCCTTTTACCTGCTGCTGCTTTGCCGTGAGATCGTTATAGCTACAGCCGCTGAGGCCAAACGCGGCGAATAAAACTACCGATAATAACAATGCTTTTTTCATTTTTGTTCTCCTAATTCTCAAACTATTTCCCGATGGAATCTACTGCATGAATTACGTTTTCGATCTGCTCCATATATTCGCCAAAAAGAATATTGGCGTCTTCCTCGTCCAGTTTTCCTGTGAAATTATTCTCACGGATATTAAATATTTTTTCAAACGGCGCTCCGTTTATCTTCAGGTGATTAGCCGTCATGGCGACGATCTCATGCTTTGTCGTCGGCGGGTCAAATCCGTTCAATATCAAAACCGCGCGAAAAAGCGCCGAAAAGCTTGCAAGGCTTTCGGCCATTAGCCTTTTTAATCCATCGACCGATGACGAAGCCGGAATGTATTGGCGGCGAAGCTGAATGAGCTTGCTTCGCAGTTCGTACTCGGCCTGAAGCCGCAGAAATGTGTCTGAAATATGAATGCCGGCCAAAACGTCGGGGCCAAAAAGCACCTTGCGTGCGATGCTCATCTGATGAAATTCGATCGGGAATACATCAGCCGCATTTTGCAATTCAGAAACGGTGAAGTAGATCGGGACGGGATTGCCCAGCCGTGCCCATTCGCGGACACAGGCGTGGGCATTTCTTAGGTCTTTGGGCCGGATTTCGTGCAAAGCGATCAGGATGTTATAGTCCGATTGTTTTGGCACGAAATCACCGGCCGCCGCCGAACCGTACAATATCACCGACGACAAATTTTTACCATGCGTCGTTTTTAGGTCATCAATAAATGCTTCGAAATACTGTTTCATTTTTAATTTCAAGTTTCGCACATTCGAGTTCCGATCACATTTACAAAACGCGGGAACCGGAAGGTCGAATTACCAATCGCCGCCACCGCCGCCGCCGCCAAAATCACCGCCGCCGCCAAATCCGCCCCAACCGCCGGATGAGCCGCCCCAATCGCTCGACGATGAGCCACTTGAACTTCCGCTTAAAATTCCGCCGATTATCCACGGCAAAGCGCTGCTCACGCCGCCGCCTCCGCCGCCGAATCCGCCACCGCCCCAGCGATCACGATCGTCTTTGCCCGGCCCGCCTTTTGACCGGCTAAAGATAATTATCAGAATGACCAAAATTATTACGGCACAGCAAAAAATGCCGAATGTCGGTGCGCCCGCTTTTTCCTTGTCTTCAGAAGCGGAGTTTTGCGGCGTGGCGGAGCCGGTTTCCCTGCTTTTTATTTCCGCGATATAGGCGTCGATCGTGTCCGCGATACCTTTGGCATAATTACCGTTCCTAAATTCAGGTACCAGATTTTGCCTCTGCAGACGGCCAACCGAGCCATCGGGGAGCTCGTCTTCGAGATCTTTGCTTACCTGCGTGAAGTATTTGCGGTCGTCGATCGCGATAAATAATAAGGCGCTGGGATTATCCAATTCTTTTGATCCGATCTTCCATCCGCGTGCAACGGCTAGCGAATAGTCAAAAATAGGACGATCGCCCGTAGTTTTGACAACCGCGACCGCAATTTCAACGGGCGGATCCGTCGTATCTTTAAGATTTTGCAGCTTTGCCTCGAGCTGCTGTTTAGTCGCGGCGTCGATGACGCCGGCATAATCATTTACAAAGCCCGTCGGTGCGGGAAGCGGTGAATTGTTGCTGGACCACGGTTGAGATTCCTGGGCAACGGCGTCTACGCCGACGAGAAATATCGCAAATACTGCAAAAAAAAGGTTCAATTTTACGGGCAAAAATATCTTTGTCATTAAAGCGGCATTGATTTTGCCAAATCTATAGGTGATACGAAGCCAAACGGTTTTAAGTTCGGTTAAACGCCAATTATCTTTTTTTTACCTCGACAATTTTCGCTCTAAAAATACGGATCGCCGCCCGCACATCGGGATGGGCGCTCGCAAATGCTAAAAGTTCCGATTCAGTCGGATTTGCACCAAGCGTCGGGAGCTCGACATCGTCAGTCTTGGGTAAAATCTCTTGTTTGAATCCGGCAATATCAAAAGCGGGAACCGCGGCGGCGGCAGAGCGTCCAACGGCAGCCGTTGTTGGCGTGATCGCCCCGGGCGGAGCGTATATTTCGCCGAGCAGGGCATTTACAAGCCGGCTTGAGCCGCTTATTGGTAACAGATCGTCCCCGGAAAACAACAATTTTTCCTCGAACGCCTCGTCAAGCCGTTTATCTTCGATGTGTTCGATAAGTTCAGACGGGAGTGTTGGCAGCCGAAACGACGACGCGGCAAAACGCCGGTTTTCCCGTGATATCGCTTCGCTGGTTGTTTTCGCATCGTGGTTAATTTTAGACGCCGGCGGTTTAAAAAAACTTTCGTCCCGGGCGACGTGCTTTTCGGGCGGTTCATGCTCTTCATACGAAGGTTCCGGCGGAGGTTGTGGAAATTCCTCTTTAACGTCCGGAAAAACGGACGACGGGGCCGTCGGTTCAATTTTCAGAGTTTTTTTTTCCTCGATACTGTCAGCCCGGGCGTCTGCCGCAATACCAACAACCGGATCAACCGGCCGATGAGAACCATCCGTGAGGGCGTTGAGCCTTTCAATAATGCTTTCGATTGTGACGACGCTTCGCATTTCGATCAGTTTTACAAGACCGACTTCGAGGACATAACGAGGGTGGACGGCATTACGTAGGCTGCTTTCGGTTTCGCAGAGCGAGTTAAAAAAACGCAGGAGATCGGCCTCGCTAAATTTGGACGCCATCGCGCTCATTTCTACGTCGCTAAAAACCGCGCCTTCGAGCAGATGTTTGTCCTCGCCGGCCACTTTAAGAACAAGCAGATCACGAAAAAGAGCGAGCAGATCACGGCAAAAATTCCGCAGGTCGTGGCCACGGGCGATCAGATCGTCAACGACGGTAAGAATTAGTTTTGACTCACGCCCGGCAATTGCGTTAATTGCCTTTGTCAATATTTCGACACTGGCAAAACCAAGTGCGCTGCTTACATCGGCCGAGGAAATTTTGTCGCTGGAAAAGCTAATGACCTGGTCAAAATTTGATTGGGCGTCACGCATCGAGCCCTCGCCGGAGCGGGCAAGCTCGCGCAAAGCGTCATCTGAAACATCTATCTTTTCGGCGTCGGCGATCAGCTTTAGACGGTCAAATATCTTTTGTAGCGGTATCGTGCGGAATTCAAATTCCTGACAACGCGACAAAATCGTTTCCGGCACTTTGTGCAGTTCAGTTGTCGCCATTATAAAAACGACATTGGCTGGCGGCTCTTCGAGGGTCTTTAGCAGGGCATTGAATGCGGGTTTTGAAAGCTGATGGACCTCGTCAATGATAAAAACCTTATTACGATCGCGGGCGGGGTTAAAATTAATGTTATCAATAATTGACCCGCGAACGTCATCAATGCCGGTGTTGGACGCCGCGTCGATCTCCAGCACATCCATCGATCTGCTTTCAGATATTTCAACGCATGACGGACAGGCCGCCGGATCGGTCAACTGGCACGGCGTAAGATTGGGTTTGCCGACAGTTTTATGACAATTAAGTGCCTTTGCTAAAATTCGGGCGGTCGTCGTCTTCCCGACGCCGCGTGCACCCGAAAACAGATAGGCATGATGCAGACGGTCAAACTCGAGGGCGTTACGCAGAGTCTGCGTTATAACCTCTTGACCGGTTATCTCCTCAAAGGTCTGAGGCCGCCATTTTCGTGCGATTACCTGATAACTCATTTTAATAGTGAATTGTAAATCGGAAATCGTGAATAGTAAAAGAGAGCGGATTTTCGCAGCTATTTACGATTCACGATTTTCGATTTACCAAAAAATTGGTGGCTTCAGACTTGATCGCAACACACGTCTGGAATTGCTGCCGTTGCTCGATTCCTCGTCTAGCGGGGTTCACAATCCAAATGTTGTGCGGAGCCTGAAGCCGTATAGATTTCGGATTCTGGATTTTTAATTATGGAATCATTTCGTGACCCAGTCAATTCAAAAATCCAAAATCCAAAATCAAAATGGCGGAAAGGGTGGGATTCGAACCCACGGAACCCTTTTGAGGTTCACTACATTTCCAATGTAGCCAATTCAACCGCTCTTGCACCTTTCCTTTATATTTTGAATTTTAGATTTTGGATTGCCGAAAATGTCCGGCTCCTTTTCAAATCCAAAATCCCAAATCCAAAATTGACGTGGCGGAGAGGGTGGGATTCGAACCCACGGAACCCGCAAAGGTTCAACAGTTTTCGAGACTGCCCGATTCAACCACTCTCGCACCTCTCCGCGAACCTTCGATTCTAACGGTTTCGGACGTCATATTTCAAGTTGCCGAATTGACTCTGTAGTAACTCTTTAGAAATGTCGTGTAACGCCGGGCGGGTAATGCCCTGTAATATTTGTTTTTTTTGAACAGGTTCGCCTTCCAGGGAACGGCGGGCTGTTACTTCGCGCGTCTTGACTTGAAAAAATCCTGCATCAGTTTGCGGCATTTATCGGCCAGGATTCCGGATGTTATATCCAGACGATGGTTTAAGGCGGGGCTGTCGCAAACTTTAAAATGCGATTCGACGGCTCCGAACCGCTCGTCGTGGGCACCAAATACGAGCCTTGCGACCCGAGCGTTTACGATGGCGCCGGCACACATCGCACACGGTTCGATGGTTGCAAAGATCGTGGTACCGATCAGGCGGTAATTGCCTATAATGCTCGCTGCCGCCCGCATAACGAGAATCTCGGCATGGGCGGTCGGGTCGTTGTTTTTGATTGTGCGGTTGGATGCGGCGGCCAGGATTTTGCCATTGCTGTCGATGATGACGGCTCCCACGGGTACCTCACCGAGCTTTTCGGCTTCGCGGGCGGCATCTATTGCTCTCAGCATCCAACTTTCATCCAGACTAAAATCGATCATCGGTTTGAGTGTAACTAACTTATCCGGGTTTACGCATTAAAGAAAAACCGAATTGCTCAGCCATAAATGAGGTTAAATTTCTCTCAAGAGACACTTTCATTAGTTAAAACTAAACTAAACACTGTTCACTAAAAACTATCCACCAAAGAAAATCGAAAATTCATTTTTAATTCAGTGGATAGTGAAAAGTTTTTCAAAAAATTCATGCCGGAATGTAATGCATAATCCGGGAATATGTGATTGAAGCCAATGCCCTCAGGTAAAGCGTCAGTTCGGGTAATTATCCGCCGGCGAAATCACCTAACCGACCCTGCCGAGTCTTACATTTTTGTCGGACCGTGCAATTTTGACCATGGCGGACGTCTCGGATGACATGCGGCGTATTGTAAGATATTCCTCAGCCACTTTGCGGGCGGACATCAGAATATCGAGATCGCGAACGATATTTCCGATGCGAAAATTCTGAATTCCCGACTGCCGGGTTCCGAGTATCTCGCCCTGGCCGCGAATTTCGAGATCCTTTTCGGCGATTTTGAAACCATCTGATGTAGCCTCCATTATCCCTAGACGCTCTTTTGCTTCAGCCGTCTTTTTGAAGCCGGTCATCAGCACACAAAAACTCTGTTCCCCACCGCGTCCGACACGGCCGCGTAATTGGTGAAGCTGCGAGAGGCCAAAACGCTCGGCGTGTTCAATGATCATCAGCGACGCGTTTGCAACATCGACGCCGACCTCAACAACCGTCGTCGAGACGAGAATATCGAGTTTTCCGGAGACAAATTCGGACATAATTGCTTCCTTTTCCGAAGTTTTCATTTTGCCGTGAAGCAGGCCAACACTGAAGTGCGGGAAAATACGCTTTCGCAGATCTTCATACATTATAGCGGCGGCTTTGAGATCGATCTTGGCCGATTCTTCGATGAGCGGATAGACGATGTATATCTGGCGGCCAAGTTTTACTTCGCGGTCGATGCCTTTATAGACGCCGTGGCGCTGATCTTCACCGACGACCACCGTTTTTATTGGTGTGCGGCCGGGCGGCAATTCGTCAATTATCGACACATCGAGATCGCCGTAAACCGTAATAGCCAACGAACGCGGTATCGGCGTCGCCGTCATTACCAAAATATCGGGGTTTAAGCCAAGTGAGCTCAATTGCGCCCTTTGCAGAACGCCAAACCGATGCTGTTCGTCGATGACCGCCAGGCCGAGTTTTGAAAATCTGACCGCATCCTGAATTATTGCGTGTGTGCCAATTATCAGGTCAATGTCACCAGCGGCAAGAGCGGTGTGAATTTTTCGTTTTTCGGCCGCTTTCGTGCTGCCGGTAAGCAGTTCGACACGATAGCCGGTAGGTGCAAATATTTTTTTGGCGTTGCGGACGTGCTGATCGGCAAGTATCTCGGTCGGCGCCATCATGGCACACTGATAGCCATTTTCCATGGCCGCAAATATCGCAAGAAACGCCACTATCGTCTTGCCGCTTCCGACGTCGCCCTGAATAAGCCGGTTCATCGGAGCGTCGGATTTGAGGTCGTTGAAAATTTCGCCAATTACCTTTTTCTGGGCACCGGTTAGTGTAAACGGAAGAAGCAATTTTAAGCGTTTCTTTATCGCATCCGTTATCTCGATAACGGTGCCCTTTGGTTCCTTTTGCCTTTCGCCGCGAAGCAGACGCATAGAGAACGCAAGCCTATAAAACTCGTCAAAGATCAGTCTTTTATGCGCCGCGCTGCGAAACATCTCATATTCCGCGATAGATGAATCATCAGGTGGAAAATGGATCTCGTTCAGCGCACGGGAGCGCGGTATGAGATTTTGATGTTTGAGAATATCGGCGGGCAAATTATCGGGGACGGACTTTTCGTCAAGTTTCTGCAAAGTATCGTAGATAATTTCACGCAGGCGTTTTGTCTGAAACTGTCCTAATTTTCGATAGATCGGTACCCGACGGGCCGTGTGGACCGGGGCAAATTCGGGATTCGCGTTATCCTCTGCGAGGTCGTCGTCAGTTTCGGCTAAAATTAAGTTTGCTGTCTCTGTTGGTAATATCTCGAGCTCATCCGGTTTGCTGATCATCATGGCAAACGTGTTTAGCCGGCCGTCCCACTCCCATTTACCGTGGGCGACAAACCTCGTCCCGCGCGGGAACCGTTCTTCGTAATAGCTGACAATTCTTTCAGCGGATTTGCCTGAGATAAACCATTTTACGACGACCGGTCTTTGCATTCGTTTCTCATCGGCCCCGCTTATCTCAAATATAAAAAGCGGCGGCTTTCCAGGCCCGCGATTTTTTCCGACACGAAAGCCACCCGAAACCTTTACGTAGATCTCGACCGATGCCTCCATTCCGTCTTCGATCTGGTCTATTGAGAGAAATCTTGAACGATCCTCGTAGCGGGCGGGAAAGTAATTGAGCAGGTCCTCGACCGCAGCGTCGGCCGCATCGGTTTTATTTGCAAACCCAGCCAAAGCGACCGCCAGTTTTCCGGTCATCGCGGAGGTTAGTTTAGCGATCTCAAAATGCGAAAGTTCTAGTATCGGGGTTGCAAGCGTTAATGGCATCGTACAAATCTATGTCTAACCACTTATCGTAAACGGATTAAAGTTGGTCTCGCGATCGTAAAAATCCTCGTGCTCGGCTTTTTTTAGAGCTGCAACGATCTTATACGTAGCGGGAGTTGCGGCGACTTCCCATAAAACCTTAATTAAATAGTTGCCGATCATTACACTTACGACCTGTTCGTTTGACCAGGTTCCGAGGAATGCGAGCGGATAAAATATCAGGCTGTCAACGGCTTCGCCGGCGAAGGTCGAGCCGATCGTTCGCGTCCAGAGGTATTTGCCGGCCGTGAGCAGCTTCATTTTTGCAAGGATGAACGAATTGACAAATTCACCCGCCCAAAAAGCCAGCAGCGAAGCGGCTACGATCCGCCAGGTTTGGCCGAAGATAAGATCTACTGCGGCCTGCTGTTCATTTGTCATGGTCCTGGCGGCCGGTAACGACGTCACAGCAAAGGCCATCAACGAGGCAAATATCAGAGCCCCGAAGCCGGCCCAAATCACTCTGCGTGATCGCGCGTATCCATAAACCTCGGTTAAAATATCACCAAACAGATAGCTTAGAGGGAAGAACAAAACTCCCGTTCCGTAGATATATTCGCCATAAAATGGCAGATCTATGGATGAAACTTTGTGAACACCGATCAGATTCGAACATAGCAAAACCGTGACAAACGCTGCCATTATCAAATCAAAAAATTTATATTTTCGCGGATTTGCCACCAGCGGAGATTGTAGCAAAAAAGAAAGCAGACCGGTGAATCGGACTGCTTTATAATGCTGAACGGGAAATTTTTTTACGCCAGATCATTGACGTGCTTTGTCAGCCGTGACTTATAACGGGCGGCCGTATTTTGATGAAGAATACCCTTGTTAACAGCCTTATCAATTAATGAAACGGTCGGAAACAACAGCTCTTTGCTCGCGGATTTATCCTGGCCCGCGACCGCCGTCCGTAACTTTTTTATCGATGTCCGGAGTTTGCTGCGATTGCTGCGGTTGATCTCTTTACGTTTTGCGTTTTGCCTTATACGCTTTTCTGCTGATTTATGATTAGCCATACTTTATTTACTTGTCCGTCTGAACAAACTCCAAATTTATAGTTTGTATCAGGATTTGTCAAACCCCCGAATTGACTTGTGTAGGGTTATCGTGGCGGTGGATTGAACTATGCGGCATTCTAAATTTAAGACGGGGAAGCGAATTGAGAAGCTTAACTATCGTCTTATAAATCCGATATTACCGCGCTGATTTGTGACGGTTAGGGTTGCGCTGCCGTTACCGCAGCGGCCGACGACACGGCGGCCGTCACCGAAATAGCCAAAATTAGCACCGGAGCAGGCGCCGATTGAGATATTTCGCGTTGACGGAGCGGTTGCGACCATTTTGAACGAAGAATTAAAGGGAATCCGCAGATTGATATTCCCGCGCATCGATGTAAAACGGTAATTACCTTCCTGCTGTATCTCGCCGTCAAAGAATATGTCGCCGAGAACGTTTTCGGCCGACACAGCACCCGCCGAAATATTCATCAGCGTTATATCGCCTTCGCTTGAAATATGTGCACGGACGAGCCCGCCGCTCACATTGCTTACGCTGAGATTACCGATCTTGGTCTCAATATCAACGATTGAAGCGTATGGAACCCGAATCGTAAAATTGACGTTGCCGACGTCATTGCGGCCCTGATTGTCTCGGATAAGGTTGATAACGATCGTACCGCTCAAATTTTGCGGGGCGATATTGGCCGCCGGTGCTTCGAGCGAAGCGGTGATGCTGACCTCGGCACGGCTCCAGCCTTCGACGGTGACAGTTCCGGTGCGGTTCATTAGCTGAAGCCGTATATTTTGGCCTGCGGGATACGTGCGCGAAAATTTCTTTTGCGCCGGTACAATACCGACAAATACGGACAAGAAAAAAACTACGGTCAAAAGGATCGTAGTTTTCGCAGGGCCGTTTAGCCGTTTACGATTATTAACTCTACAAATCATTATATCAGTACCGACCACGTGAGCGGACATTTTTGAGGCGATCTCCACCGCACCTAAAGGTCAGAAAAATCACGGAGCAGATTCATTTTATCGTCAAGTACGGTATCGAGCATCTCGCCCGAAATTTCGTCATAAGGATCCTTCTGCAGAATCATCGTATAATCATTAACCGTCTCGTTTATTGCCTGCAAATTGCGGTCAAAAGCTTCTCGGGTCGTCCGGTCCCATTGAACACGGCGCGTCTGAACGCGGGCGTGCCAATAGTCGATCGCTGCCTGCTGCTGCTTCAAACGCGTATTGCGGGCCTCTTGCGGAGTCTCCGTCAATCCGACCTTGCTCAAAACTTTTTCAAATGTCGTCTGCGTTGCCGCCGACCGTGTCGTAAAATCATCCGTCGCCGGCTGCGTGTAATTTTTGATCGTCACAAATGTCAAAAGCGAACTGACAACCGCGATACAAAGCACCGCCGCGGAAACCTGAATTAACGAAAAATGCCAAAACCGCCCGCTCGGCTGCTCGGTCTCGGGCGGCACGGGCTTGTTTTCGTTCTCGATAATATTATTTATGCGGCACCAAAGAGCTTGCGAATTTGGAGGAACCAGACCCGAAGCCGGCTCGGTCGTGCAAACATCAAGGATGGACGAAAAATCTTCACACACAAGAGCACAGCCAGAACATACGGCAAGATGCATACGAACATCAGCCGCCTGAATCTCTCCAAGCTCGTTGTCCATAAAGACGCTGATCAAATTTTTACACTCGTCGCAATTCATAGGAAAACAGGCACCCCTTGCCCGGAGATCCGGACGCAGGTTACTTTCTTGCCGCGCCGACAGGCGCTTTATCCGTCGCCTCAATAAACAATAGATTATAGGAACACTGATAGAGTTGCCTCTACAACCAAAATCACGATAAAAATCAACAAAAAAACACGAACAGCGTTTTTCGTCTGTTCGTGTCCCTTTTATTAAATTTTCTGCTAATCAGTTTTCCTGATCAAAAGGCCGCGCAGTTTGAGTCTAGCCTTGTGAAGCTGTGATTTCGAGGTTCCGACCGAGATACCCATTTGGCGGGCGACCTCTTCGTGCTCAAAACCCTCGACGTCATGCAAAACAAACACGTTCCGATAACCGTTTGGCAATTGTGCAATAGCATTCTTTAAAGCGATGCGGTCAACCACCTGCATCCGGTTCGGATTTGCGGTGCCGTGTACCATCTGTTCGGGTATTTCGCCGTCTTCCGAAACGCGCTCATTCTTAACGCTCCGTTTGCGAAAATGCATCAAAACCTGATTGACCGTCAATCTATGCAACCATGTCGAAAACGCCGAATCTCCGCGAAAACTTCCAACTTTTCGAAAAAGCTGTATAAAAACTTCCTGCGTGAGGTCCTCAGCCTCAGTCTGGCTCGAAGTCATCCGCAGACAAAGCGAATATGTGCGACGATGATACCGCTCATAAATCAACTCAAAAGCCGCAATATCCCCGCCAGCCGCTAAGCGGCAAAGCTCAATATCTGACGCATTCAACTCAAAGGGCCTGGTTTTGACTTCATGAGCAAGGAGGTCCGCAAGTTCATCACCCGCGACCGTTGAAACCGCTAACGCCAGTGCGCCGGGCGTCGCCGATTCGTCCGATGACGCAATTCCGATACCGAAAACACCATCCTGCCTTATCGCAACAGCCTGTGGATCCATACACGCTCCTATTAGATCTCAACCCTAATTGTAAACTTCTGCTTTCGCTTCGATGAAAATATCCAAATAATGGTTGCCTTTATCAAATTAAACCCGCCTGTTCGGAATAGGTTTTTCTTTCTCTCAATAAAGCTATTCTTACCTGTAAGAATTTTATTCCAAAAAACCAAAAAGGTAAAGGGAACGAATTGACTCACGAATATTTTACGGCCAGACGGTGGCGAGTGGGTCGCGGAGGCTGTGAAGTGCCGTCGCTGGCGGTCGGGCTAGCAATTTTCGTGAAGGAGCGAGCAAAAAAACACCCGTCAGGTTTTTCGGCCTGACGGGTAATTTTGAGTTTAATATCTGAAAACTGGATATGCGTGCGATTCCATTTAAAATCATCTTGTTAGAAGATTTAGGTGTGTCATATTTGATAAAGGAGGTGATCCAGCCACAGGTTCTCCTACAGCTACCTTGTTACGACTTCACCCCAATCATAAATCATACCGTGGTAAGATGCCTCTCTTGCGAGTTAGCCCTCCTACTTCTAGTACAACCTACTTTCGTGATGT
>JBGTEX010000017.1:0-12453 GCA_041747575.1 Pyrinomonadaceae bacterium | reverse complement strand
AAAAAACACTCTATATTCACCGAAATGGAACAAGAATCCAGAACCACAATGTTTACAATGCTTTACAAGGCTTTTTCGTGTTCCATCATGGAACAGATCTGCTTTTTTCGCAAGAAACGCTTTTGGAAGCAGTGGACATGTAAAGTCTTATTACTTTGTCAAAAGCCGTTTCGTCGGCACGTTTGCGGCACATGCCGTTCAGTAGATTAATGCGTAATCACGGTGTATCTTTTATATTGAAACTTTATGGCCATTGATATTCTGGCGATCTTTTCCCATCCCGACGACGTCGAGCTGACGGTCGGCGGAACTCTGCTCAAGATGAAACATCTTGGCTACAGCACCGGTGCGCTCGATATGACGCGAGGCGAAATGGGCACACGCGGCACGCCCGAGGGCCGAGCAAACGAAGCCGCGGCCGCCGCAAGAATATTAAAACTGGACGTCCGCGAAAATCTCGGCCTGCCGGATGGACACCTTTTTTTGAATGATGAGGCGCGGGCCAAGCTCGTTCGCACCTTGCGGCGGCTAAAACCGAAAGTGATACTGACGCATCAGCTCGGCGATCCGCATCCGGATCACGATCACACCGCTCAAATCGTCCGCGAATCGGCACGCCTCGCAAGTATGCGTAATTATGACTCCGAATCGGGCAGCGAAAAAATAGCCGTCCCGGCGGTGGCCCACAACATTTTTTCCCGCCGCGTCGAACCATCCTTTATTGTGGATATCTCCGATTTTCTGGAGCCAAAGATGGCTGCGATCCGGGCCTACGGATCACAATTTTACGATCCGGCGTCGAGCGAGCCTGAAACTCGCCTGACCGCAAAAGAATTTCTCGACGAGCTTGAAAACCGGTCTCGATATTTCGGTTCACTGATTGGCACCAAGGCCGGCGAACCATTTTTTGTTCGTGAAGCTCTAAATATCGACAACCCGATCGACCTGCTGACGCGCTCGATGAATTTGTATTCGTAAAGCCAGTTGTTACGTCACATCTGTATTCAAACGGGTGCGATTCCGATACGAGTAATGATATTTCGATGAACCCGTCTGATGCGTAATTCGGGTTTTTGATTATGAAGCCTTGTGAAGTGCAAAAAACTCATTTTCCATTTGTTCTATGGCCTGCCCGATCTCTTTGACGGCAGAGATACTCGACTGTTTTTTTGAAACGCCGTCAATTTTAGGCTGGATCAGTTTCATATTAAGGCTAAAATGCGAACCTTTTGGGGGATAATTTGAAAATGTTTTTTGCGAGGGGCTACGCAGATAGATCGACAGAACCCTTGCATTTTCAAGCGAAACAAGGATCTTGCCGGTGCCAAACCTCAAACGGTCTATATCAAAACGCCCGTCGCGGCTGCGCTGTCCCTCGGGGAAAATCAAAACGACGTTCCCTTTTGCAAGAAGATAACGGCACAAGTTTAAAACCGCGTTTTTATGAGCCGGAGAGCCTTTGCGGTCAATAAAAATACATTTCGTGAGATAGAGAATCGCGTGATAATGCAGCTTTTTCTTAAAGAAATCACCCGCCGGAACGTTCCAGGTAAAAGCTTTGTAATTGACGAGGTACCAAAAATTAGACGCAAGAGCCCAGATTATGAGTGCCGAATCAATAAACGTAAGATGATTTGAGCATATTATAAGCGGCCATCCGCCTTTTTCCTTTTCGAGCCAGATATCATTAAATTGCCGTCTTATGCCGGCTATATTCTGAATACGATAACCGCGAAAATATTTCATTATAACGATGAGCAAACCGCCAACCGGCAGCAGTAGAATACGGCAAAGCGCCGCCTGGAAACGTGTTTTTTCGATTTGCCACGCAGGCGGGTCATTGACACCGCCGTTGAGCTTTGCGGTTTTTATGATCTGAATCAGCTTTTCGGCTCGCATCATAATTCTCTACCTCAGATTTTGATTACCGGCTCCGAAAACGTCTTGCGGATCGAGGGCGTGCTTGATCTCCCGTTTCCATTTCAGAGCGGTTTCAGACATGATTTCAGGCAGATATGCCTCGCGGATCTTGCCGACGCCGTGATGATGAGACAGCGAACCGCCGCACCGAAGGATCTCGTCGCGGGCAATATTCTCGAGTTCCAGATACACCTCAGACGGATTTTCAACGCCCTTGTAATAAAATCCGAAGTAAAAATAAATTGCGACGCCGGTGCGATAGACCTGCGTTATCCGCGACGTGACAAAGGGCTTTCCGGGCAGCTCCCGTTTTGCGTATTCTGTCCGAAGAACACTCTTAACATTTTCACAGATTTTTAGGGCGTCGCTCCACGAACATGACGTTTCAAATGATTCGGCGATGATGTAATAATTCATCAGAAAATCACGTATGTAGGCGATGCTGTATGTCAATTGATACCCGCGCCGTCCATTTTCCGCTCCGGCTTTCATCCCGCCGTGTTTGCCCGCAATCCGGTAAACGTCACGCTGCTGCCGCGCGGTTTCGTTACGCGTGCCCTCAAAAACGAGCGTCAGAGCAACCATTTTATTAGGTTCAAAACCTTTAATCCTGGTGACGATAAATTTTTCGACGCCGCTCTTCCATATTTTCATCGCGGACGCAGCCGGTTTTAGCGCCAGGCCGAACTGAAACTGTAGATTATCAACCAGCCGCACGCTCGCCGGCGGCGTTGAGGTATGCGCGAGCTCCTGCAAAAATGCGTAGCCGTCGTCGTAAGACGGGAACAGGATCGAACCGTATTGCTGCGATTCGGGAAGCGGAAACAGTTTTACAACAGCGGACGTGATGATGCCGAGAGTGCCTTCGGAGCCGAATATCAAACGTCGAATGTCCGAGCCGACCGACTCGCGCGGAGCCGCATTCGTGCGCGTCAGGGTACCGTCGGCACCCGCGATGGTGACGTCGATGACGATGTCCTCGATATTGCCGTATTTGTTCTTTTTCATTCCGCTCGCATTGGTCGCGATCCAGCCGCCGAGCGTCGAAAACTCAACGCTGTCCGGCTCATGTCCCATCGAAACCCCATATTCCGCGAGCTGCGACATTATATGGCGTCCAACCGCACCCGCCTCGATTCGGGCCATCATATTTTCTTTGTCGATCCACTGAATGCGATTCATCCGACGCATATCGACCGAGACGATAAGGCGAATTTCGTCGTCTCGGCATCGAAGTGCGTCGGTAACATTCGTTCCGCCGCCAAAGGGCAAAAGAACGGCGTCGTAAGCTTTTGCTGCCGATATCAATGCCGCAACCTGCTCTTCGCTCTCAGGATAAACAACCATATCCGGAATTCGCCCAAGTCGTTTGTGCTTGATCGCAAACATTTCTTCCTGAGTGTGGCCATGGCCGTGCCGCAAACGGTTTTCGCCGTCGGTGTCGATCTGGCCTGCTTTTAGGAATTCGCTAATGAGCTTGGAAAATACCGTGGATTCGACGGGCGGCGGAATTTCGGTAGGGTAATCGTTCTTGTGCTGATCGGCCGTGTCGAAATCAATGTCGAGCGTTTCGCGTATCCATGGCAGCAGGCGGGGCAGCTCTTTTCCGCTCAGCTCATAACGGCTTCCGGTGACCTCGGCCGCACCGCGCTCGTTTACCGCAAAATTCGTATCGTGAAAGCCCCAATTTGCAGGGCTTTCGGCTTCGTCAGCACCGATAACAACAGGTTTAGGATAGATCAATTTTTTCATCTGTTTTGTCCGTATTTCATTCGGCCATCCTGCGGAAAATTTGCAAAAAAATGGCAGATCTCAGGAAACTCGGTGATTTTTAGTGGTTCCAATTCTTCGGACTTTTACCGTTGAAATTGAGTTTGAATGGCGGCGGACGGAAATGCTTGAACGCTTCTGCTATTTCAGAAATGAGATGATCGAGCTTTCTTTTGTAAGAGCGGAGGGAGCAATGCCGAGCAGAGAGCGAAATGTGCGTGTGAGATGAGCCGAATCTGAAAAACCGGCCTCATGAGCGGTTTCTGTCAATGATTTGCCGTCCGCGAAAATATGCATCGCATCACGCAGCCGGAGCCAAAGCAAATATCGTCGAACTGAAACTCGGACATTTTCAGTAAATAAATGCGAAAACCGGCTCTCGGATAATTCGACGCCCGACGCGATTTCCTGAACCGAAATCCCCTCGTCGCGGCGCTCTCTGATCCATTCGATACTTTGGGCGACACGTGGGTCGATCGGAAAACTTTTTCTGGCGGTAATAGCCGCGACCATTTCGCCGCAGACATTCGGCTCATCCGCGGCGCGTCGTTTGTTGAAACCGGCAAAGATCCGACGGATTTTTTCAAGGGCCGTTGGCATCAGTTTTATTATATTTTCGTTCGAGAATAGAGGGACGAGCGGCCCGGCAAGATCCGTCTCGGGAGCGAGCAAAAGCATCACCATCCTATTTTGCCGCCCGTCAATGGCGTGCGGTCTGCCCGGCGGGATGATCGCCGAATCATATTTCATCCATTCATCTCCCTCGCCCGTTTTAAGGCCAAATTCGCCTTCGAGAGAGGCACACACCTTGATCGCCGGAGATTCGTGCAACGTCGCGTTTGCC
This sequence comes from Pyrinomonadaceae bacterium, assembly GCA_041747575.1. Classification (GTDB taxonomy): domain Bacteria; phylum Acidobacteriota; class Blastocatellia; order Pyrinomonadales; family Pyrinomonadaceae; genus OLB17. Next base: position 7,919 of record JBGTEX010000017.1, on the reverse strand, counting down.
GCCCGGCCAATAAAGATCGCCTTTTCGTCCCAGACAAACACAATTCCTCGCCAGTTGTTGTCGGCGTGCGGCATAAAATTTTGAGTCCGCTGATTTACGGGCGTTCGGCACACAGCGCAAGAGCCATGGGCGGTTTCCCCACCGTTTTCAATCGCCGAGACGCCGGCCCGGCATCAGGTAATTTTGGATATAATCGGCGACCGATGTTTCGAGCGGAGTTGTTTCAGTAATGCAGCCCGCGCCGCGAATTCGCGTCAGGTCGGCCTGGGTGTGATATTGATATTTTCCACGAAGCCGTTCCGGCATATCGATATATTGGATATCAGGCTTTTTATCAAGAGCGGCAAATGTCGCGTTTGCGAGTTCATTCCACGTCGTCATTCGTCCCGAACCGACATTGAACAGCCCGCCGGTGTCAGCAGCCCGGATCGAGTTAGTAGCCCGCACGTCAGTAAGGGCTGCGCCGGTGTCAGTAGCCCGCACGTCAGTAAGGGCAGCGCCGTCCATAAAATGCAGGGTCATATCGACCGCATCTTTAACATAAACAAAATCACGCCCAAATTCGCCGTCTGCATATTCCGGATTCGCACTCTTAAAAAGCTGGAGCTTTCCTGTCGAATTTATCTGATCGAACGCCTTATTGACCAGCGAACGCATATCGCCTTTGTGATTTTCATTCGGCCCGAAGACATTAAAATATTTCAGCCCGACAATCTTTTCGAACAGACCGTTCCGTGCCGCGTATTGGTCAAAAAGATGCTTCGAATAACCATAAATATTCAGCGGCCGCAGACTGTTTAGATCATCCGTTCCGTCGTTCATCCCGTTCGAACCGTCTCCATACGTAGCCGCCGACGAAGCGTAAATAAACCGTATATCGTTAGCCGTCGAAAACTCGGCGAGCTCTTTTGTATATTGATAATTATTGCGGATCATATAATCCGCATCGGTCTCAGTCGTCGATGAACACGCGCCCATGTGAAAGATAGTTTCCGCGTCTTTAAAGAGTCCTAGATCGTCGATAAAATCATCCGCATCAATATAATCCGCAAACCGCAACGCCGCCAAATTCTTCCATTTCTCAGTCTCATCCATCCGGTCAACAATCAGAATATCGTCACGCCCCAACTCATTCAGCCGCCAAACAACCGCACTCCCAATAAACCCCGCCCCGCCTGTTACAATTATCTTCATAATGGCACGCGGACATTCCTGTCCGCAAACGAACTGCAGACGCTCTTGGCAAAACGAGCGCGATGTACAAAAACAAACTAAGCCGCAGGCGGCGTATGCGGACGGGAATGTCCGCGTCCCCTCACTCATTCAGCCGCTTGAAAATATCCTCATTGTGTCACCCCTTGAGAATGTTTCCAGTATCTTACCAACCCAGCGGTCTATGAATAGTGCCATTGGCATCAATCAGTTGATCCGGAAACTGACTCGCCCGCAAAACACCGGTTCGTAATTTTTTGATAAAGGCCGCGTGCTGCTTTAGGTGAAAACTTGGATGTTTCTGCGGATTCAAAATCCCAACTGGCAAACCGAGATGCTCTTTGACCATTATAAGTGGCTCCAGGAGATCCGAATCATTCGAGACGATTATTGCGAGTTCGAAGTCCTTTCGGTACGCATCGTTTAGCAGATGCACGGCAAGATTAACATCTGAGCCTTTTTCTTCCGACTTTATCACTTTTGCATACCGCTGCGGCGCCGTATTGGCGAGTGGCATCATAACCGCTTTCGTTAGAAAGCGGCCTTCGATAATTTCGATTTCAGGCACGGTCAATAAAGCTCGAAAGTAAGTGTTTTGGCGAATCGGCTGATCGGGGTCAGCAGCACGCGCTGAGACGCGGGCAGTAAAATATTTGATTTTGTTAATAGTGTCGTTTGGAAATAGCAACTTGCACATTTTCAACGGATCTAGCCATTTGTAAGGCGTTCCCCTTGTGGCTCCATAATAGAGATTGAACCCATCAATGTAAACGCTCATTTTCATCGGATAGCGGCCAAAAACGCAGAAGGCGAAGTAATCTCTTACCTCGCCCTCGCACCCGCCTGTCGAAACAAGCGAGGGAATATTATTGATAGTACGCAGAATAGTTGAGTTTTGTCAAATTCGCTTACCAATACCAACAGGACAGCTTTTATTTCGATTGCACTCGAGGATGTCTCAAAAGTCATTAAGCAGGATTTTAACTCGCTCCGCAGGAGCGAAATGTTTGTAGTACAAAAAACAAAAAAGGAAGTTAAGCCCCGCCAGGGGCGACATTTAACCCAAGCGAATCAATAAAATGCCGCTCCTACGGAGCTTTAACTTTTTTTTGAAAATCGGTACTACAAACATTTCGCTCCTCCGGAGCTAAAACCAAAAATCCTGACTTTTGAGACATCCTCTCGTCCTACCACCCCAAAATATACGCAAATATCAGCGGGGCGACGATTGATGCGTCGCTCTCCACAATATACTTAGGCGTTGAGGCCTCGAGTTTTCCCCAGGTTATTTTTTCATTCGGTACTGCGCCTGAATACGAACCGTATGACGTTGTCGAGTCAGATATCTGGCAGAAATAGCCCCAGACGGGAATGTTGTCGCGCTGCAGGTCCTGGTGGAGCATCGGGACGACGCAGATCGGGAAATCGCCGGCGATGCCGCCGCCGATCTGGAAGAAACCGATGGTACAGCCTTCGGATTCGCGGGTGTACCAATCGGCCAGCATCGTCATATATTCGATGCCGGTGCGCACCGTGTGGACATTCTTTATATCGCCTGAAATTACGTGTCCGGCGAACATATTTCCCATTGTCGAATCTTCCCAACCGGGCACGACCATCGGCAGATTCTTCTCCATCGCGGCGTACATCCACGAATCTTTCGTATCGATCTGATAAAACTCTTCAAGCGAGCCGTTTTTCAGCACCTGATACATAAACTCGTGCGGAAAATAATGCTCGCTGGCCGCGTCGGCCGCAGTCCAGACATCGACCATCGCTTTTTCCAGCCGCCGCATCGCTTCCATTTCCGGGATGCACGTGTCGGTCACCCGATTCATATGCCGGTCAAGCAGTTCCTGCTCGTCCTGCGGCGTCAGGTCGCGGTAATGCGGCACACGCTCATAAAAATCGTGGGCCACGAGATTAAACAGATCCTCCTCCAGATTCGCACCCGTACAAGATATGATCTGCACCTTGTCCCGCCGGATCATCTCCGCAAGGCTCAGCCCAAGCTCCGCCGTTGACATCGCCCCCGCCAAAGTGATCATCATCTTCCCACCGCCGTCAAGATGCTTCTTATAACCCTCCGCCGCGTCGATCAAAGCCGCCGCATTAAAATGGCGGTAGTGATGTTTAATAAAGTCTGTTATTTGATTGTTCATCGTCATCTAAAAATATTATCCGTCAAGCGGGCTTCGAACGAAATTCTTATTTTGCATTACATGCGTATAAATCTGCGTGGTGCGCACATCCTTATGTCCGAGCAATTCCTGAACGGTGCGGATGTCGTAAAGATCTTCCAGCAGATGGGTTGCAAAACTGTGCCGAAAACTGTGGCAGCCAACGTGTTTAGTGATGTGCAGTTTTTGCACGACCTTTTTGACCGCTGTGGAAATCGTGCTGTCGGCCGTGCAATGGCGTCGCGCTACGCCGTCCTCACGAGATGGCGAGATTTTTGTCGATGGAAAAACGTATGTCCAGTCAAAAGAGCGGTCGGCATTGGGATATTTTTTCGCAAGCGCGTACGGCAATCGAACCGAGCCAAACCCTCGCCGCAGGTCTTCCTCGTGCAGCGCTTTGACACGCTTGAGATGTGCCAGCAGATTATCGATCACCGTCTCGGGCAATATGGTCATCCGGTCTTTCTCGCCTTTTCCGTTTCGGACTGTGATCTGGCGCTTTTCAAAATCAATATCCTTGACCCTCAGTTTCAAGGCTTCGGTTAGACGCACCCCGGCGCCGTAAAGCAGAGCGACGACCAGACGCGGCGTGCCCTCAAGCTCAGCAATAACCGCTTGAGCCTCCGCCTTTGTAAAAACCGACGGCAAGCGGGCCGGGCGCTTCGCTCTCAGAACATTCAAAATCGGTGGCAATTCGATTTCCAGAACCTGCCTATACAAAAAAATAAGTGCGTTAAACGCCACATTCTGGGTCGATGCCGCGACATTTTTTTCCACCGCCAAATAGGTCAGATAATCCCTGATTTCTTCCGACCCCATCTCGCGCGGATGACGCTTTTTGTGAAACAAGATATAATCGCGGGCATAACCAACATACGCCCGCTCCGTCTTATGACTCATATGCCGCATTCTCATAAGATTCCGAACCTGATCAAGCAGTTTGGGTTTAGGTCTATCCATAAAAAAAGTGCAGGATTGGACTTGATAGTACTCTTCCATGTCTCTATTATCAACGGCAGTTAGAGTTAATAAGTAGTTCAGTTTTTCATTTCGGGTCGGGACGGAATGCCAACAATTGACAGGTATGTTACGCTCGAGAGCGACCGCTTAGCTCGCTGAAACGGATCGCTCACGAACGTAACGGCCAATCGTAGATTGGCATGCTTCTCTGTTACGGCCCGCGGAAACGTGGAGCAAACCGAACAACTCAATGCATCGGATCGCGGAGGAACCGCGACCGATGATCTCGGTCGTTAGATTGCTACGCGGTTGCCAAAGGACGTAAAACTTAAACGATTAAATTGGGAGGACAATACAGATGAAAGTTCGAAATTATCTTGGACAGGCGTTTCTTTGGGGACATATTATCTTTGCTGCCCTGATGTTGGGTGGTTCATTTTTCGAAATGATGGTTATCGGCTCGGTTTGGAGCGCGGCATTGCCCGAATCGCTGAGTTTTATGAGGAACCCGGAATACTCGGTGAATCCCGGCAGATTTTGGGGCTCGCTTGGCTTACTCCCGACGCTTTTTTTGCTTGGCACGCTGATTTTTAATTGGCAGAGTCGCTGCCGGCGATATTTGATTCTCGTTTCGTTTCTTTGCGTTCTGATTAACACGCTGACCACAATTTTATACTTCATTCCCGCTTTGATGAAAATGTTTTCGCCGGACGGCGGCGGACTGAGCGGCGCTGAACTCACCACATTAGGTAATAACTGGATACTCGGCACTTGGGGACGAATGGTGCTTTTGCTCGTGAGTTTAATTGTCTCCGTCTGGGCGATGAGCGTTCCTTTACCAAAAGCGCAAGCGGCAGAACAGGATGAGTTGCAAGCGCAGGTCGCAATCTAACAATTTAATGGACGTGAGGGCGAAACAGCGACTTTCTTTTCGCGTTGCTTCTTTTCCCTCAACTTGCGTGGTGGCGGTTTCGCCCCACGTCATCTCAAGCGTTCGGTTTCTCGTTCAATGTTGCAACGGATTTGAAACTTTAGTTTGTAAGTTTTCGCTTTGCTGTTATCATTTCAGTTATGGACTATCGAGAAATTATTACTATCGAACCGGGCAAACGAAGCGGTCAGCCCTGCATTCGAGGTTTGCGGATGACCGTCCAAGATGTGCTTGAATATTTGGCAGGCGGAATGACTGAAGAAGAAATTTTAGATGATTTCCCTGATTTAACGCACGAAGATATTCGGGCTTGTTTAGCTTTTGTCGCTGACCGCGAACGAAGGCTTGCCGTTTTGCCGCAATATGAAGTTGCTCTTTGACCAAAACTTATCGTGGCGACTTCCCGCTAAGTTAGTTGACCTTTATCCCGACAGCCGGCACATCCGCGAAGTCGGAATGAAGGAATCGCAAGACATTGACATTTGGAATTACGCAAAAGCAGACGGCTATGTAATTGTTACAAAAGACTTGGACTTTCAGCAAAGAAGTTTGCTGTTTGGACATCCGCCGAAAGTTGTCAGGTTGCGCGTCGGCAACTGCACAGTTCAAACGATAGAAGATTTGTTGCGGCGGTATTCAGCAGTTATTCATACATTCGACTTGGACGCAAGAAAGTCTTATTTGGTGCTGCCGTAAAAAATGACGGGCGAAACCGAACAAATCAGCTATGAAAGAAGCAGTCAAGCGCACATCTGTATCATCCCGCCAATTCCGCTGAGTGTAGCGGTTTTGGTTTGAGCGATTATTGAACGATTTCTTTTATCAATTCCAATTTCTGCGGTTTCTCTTCGCTGATCTGATACGCATCGCGCAGTTTTTCATTTATCGAATCGGCTTGGGACTGATTCCGGCAGAACAAAATTCCGAGCGTTTCGTTTTCCTTTACTTTATCGCCGAGTTTCCACTCGCAGGCATAACCGACGGCGTGGTCAATCGCGTCTTCGGCTTTTGTTCTGCCGCCGCCAATCTGAACAATTGCTTCGCCGATTGTGTTTGTGCTTATTTTTTCGATGAAACCCGCTTGCTTTGATTTTATTTCGACTTCGATCAGATTCTCGTCCCATAGCATTTCGGGATGATCGCAAACTTTCGGATTGCCGCCTTGAAGTTCGATATTTTTTTGAAACTTTTCAATCGCTTCACCGCTCCATAATTTAGAGGAAGCGATGCCGCGTGCTGATTCTACGTCTTTGGCAATGCCGGTTAAAACCAAAATCCGCGCAGAAAGTTCAAGCGCAAGTTCCCAAGTCGGTTCGGCTTCAACCGCCACATCACCGCTTAAAATTTCTATACACTCATAAACTTCGAGCGCGTTTCCGACGAATTTGCCGAGCGGTTGGTTCATATCGGAAACGACGGCGACGGTTTTTACATTTTGAGCGTTGCCGACTTTGACCATCGCTTCGGCGAGTTTTTTGGAATCTTCCAATGTTTGCATAAACGCACCGCTTCCGGTTTTGACATCGAGAACGAGCGCGTCTAAACCTTCCGCCAATTTTTTCGACATTATCGAAGCGACGATGAACGGCAGATAAGGCACAGTCGCCGTCGCATCACGAAGCGCGTAAAGTTTTTTATCGGCGGGCGCGATTTCCGCCGTTTGTCCGATCATCGAAAAGCCGCATTGTTTGATTATTTGCCTGAATTCTTTTAATGAAAGATCAACATTGTAACCGGAAATTGATTCGAGTTTATCGAGCGTTCCGCCCGTGTGTCCGAGTCCGCGCCCGGAGATCATCGGGACGGCGATGCCGCAACAGGCGACAATCGGCGCGATTATCAGCGAAGTTTTATCGCCCACGCCGCCCGTCGAATGCTTATCTGCGACGGGCATCTCCAGATCGGAAAAATCCAGAACTTCGCCGGAGTTGAGCATCGCATTTGTTAAAATCGCCGACTCTTCCGCGTCCAACCCTTGAAGGAACATTGCCATCACAAGTGCAGTTATTTGATAGTCAGCCCAACTCGCGTCGGTAACGCCGCTGATGAAAATTTTGATTTCTTCAGCCGTTAATTTTTTGCCGTCGCGCTTTTTTTGAATTATCTCTTGCGGTCGCATTTTTGTTACTTTAGCAGATTTTTGAAAAAAAATTATAAAAAGGGTTCACTTTTCCGAAAAATTAGTCCATAATAGAAATTGCCATGAGATGTAAAAAATTATTATCAATCACCGCCTTCTTCGCCGCCTTCGTTTTTTCAGCCGCTTTTGCCGGTCTGTTTATTGACGACAGCACGACTTCGACAACATATTTTAACCACAATCACACGCATTGTTTTCATCAGCAATACGACACCGTAACCGCCGATGCGATTGACGATCTGTTAATCCGCGACATCAGTAACGGCAACGCGAGATTTCGTCAGTTAGAAGCAATTGACGATGAATTTAATCCGCCGTTCGGCACGGATTCGATGGACGATTATGCGTTAATCGTCGAGCTATATGCAGATGAATCTTCGAGTATGGACGACAGCAATTTGCCGCGTGATGTCCGCCAAGCGTGGCGCAAACATATGAGAGCGTGGAAAGATTATGCCGATTTTCTCAAAGTTTCGGACAATCTGAATTACAGCGA
>JBGTEX010000016.1:0-180833 GCA_041747575.1 Pyrinomonadaceae bacterium | reverse complement strand
CATTCGGAAATCAACGGGTCAATGGATATGTGCTCCTCACCGTTGCTTATCGCAGCTTTTCACGTCCTTCATCGCCTTTAAGTGCCAAGGCATTCACCGCATGCCCTTAGTAGCTTGACCATAAAACTTGTTCACAAGCAAAATCGTGTCAGTAGCCTCAGTGTCAGTAGCCCGCACATAAGTAAGGGCCGTTCACACATTCGCCGCCAACAAAACCGCCAGTCAACAAGAATATGCTCATATTACTTGTTTATTACTTACAATTTTAATTGCAACTTGTAGTTTTTCTACAATGTATTCAGTTGTCAAATATCAAGATCTAGAGTTTATGATCAAAACCCTTATTTCAGCCAAACGCTGCGTAAAAAGGTTTTATGCCCTCTTGTGTACTAGTTACACTACTTCTTTATCAAGCACGCCGCAAAGTCCATTGGGTAATTACATTATCAAATCCCAAATCCAAAATTGAAATGGTGGAGATGACAGGAGTCGAACCTGCGACTTCCTGAATGCAAATCAGGCGCTCTGCCAACTGAGCTACATCCCCAAGCCGAAGCGGCAATTTCAAATTTCAAATCTCAAATTTGAGATTGCACGCAGCGTAGTTGGTTGCGGGGGCAGGATTTGAACCTACGACCTTTGGGTTATGAGCCCAACGAGCTACCAGACTGCTCCACCCCGCGCCATTTTATTTTGGATTTTGGATTGCCGATTTTGGATTCAAAAAATGCTTCTGCGGCCAATCCAAAATCTAAAATCCCCAATCCCAAAACTGGTGGGCCTGGGTAGACTCGAACTACCGACCTCACGCTTATCAGGCGTGCGCTCTAACCAACTGAGCTACAGGCCCTCAAGTAGTGTCAAAAAGCCCGAGGCCTGTGAAAAAGCCCGAACGCCCGTAAGGGGTTTCGCGGCTAAAGCTAAACCTTAAGCTTTACTATGCAAATCAAAGAATAAAAATAACTTAATCCGTTAATATCTAAAAGCTGGATTGCCGGCGTCATATTTTAGAGCCAACATATCCAGATTTCAAATATCAACCTAACCGACCATTTGTCCTCAAAACTTACTCTGAGGCGAAACTACTTATTATACAGACGCCGCAGGTGGTGTCAAGCCCTCTAATGCGATTTCCGATTTTTTTTTCGTTTCGCGAGGCCACGTGTTCAATCGACAATTTTTAATTCTCTACAAACCGACGAATGTTGTCAAGCCGCCCACAACGAAAACGCCGGTAATCCCCAAAAAAGAATCCTCAACACAAAATCTTCGTCGAAGCAGCATGAATTTAAAAAAAATGGAGAACCGTTTTACCGGTTCTCCTTAAAGTATTATGCAATGAGTTTAAACTCCACGTCCTCTGACCAATTGTAGTATCAGCACAATGACAGCCAACACAATCAATATGTGGACCAAACTGCCGAGCGCGGGACCCGCAAATCCGAATCCAAGCGCCCACAGCACAAGAAGTATTATAAAAATAGTCCAGAGCATAATTTTCTCCTCCATTTTGTGGAAGGTTTGGCGGGGAAACCGCGCGAACATTGGATGGTGTGGATGTTCAAGGTATGTATCGGTTTCCCCGCCGTTTGGGTCAGCTTTATAGTATCGCCGGCCCAAAGCCATCGTCGGTATGATGGCTTACAAAGTTTCAAATATTTAACATTACGCACTTGCGAGTTCTACATAACAAGCGCAAGCTGATTTTTTAATCTGGTCACGGCTTTGGATCGAAAGTCCGCCGCGGGAATAATTGATCAGCTTCATTTTTCTTAACTCCTGCGCTATACAGGTGATACTCGGACGGTAAACACCTAGTGAACGGGCCATCTGCTCGTGCGTCAGATCCAGCTTGCTTTGACCCGAACGGTCCTGGATCATCAAAAGCCATGTACACAGGCGTTCCTTGACCGAGTGATACATATTGCATATCGATTTTTGTGAAATTTGTTTTATGTACAGCGTTATAAATTTGTTAAGGCCCGTTCTGAGTGGGTCATTCGATAAAAGCAGTTTTTCAAATGTGTACGCATCCATTTTTAGAGCGCCGCCGGGTTGTGAAACCTGTGTACAGTTGGGCGACGTGTGCGAATCCGAAAACATAGACGGTAAACCGACCGCCCCTTCGCGCCCCGTAACGGCGATTTCGACCATTCGCCCGTCCTCGAGTATTTTGAATTCTGAAACAACCGCCGTCGTCGGGAAAAATATAAAATCAAGACGGCCGCCTTCCTGGTAAATAAACTGTTCTTTCGTCAGGACAACCGGTTTTAGCGACGGAGCCAGAATGCGTCGCAGGTCCGGCGTAAAGGCGTCAAGTATCAGGTTTGTCGGCGAGCCGGCAACGCTTGTAATAATTCGTTTGCGCGGGAAAACAGGCGGCGCGTCGTTGTAATAATCGTTATTCGAATGTTGTGTTGAAATTTCCCTAAAAACCATTTTCTCCTCCTATAATCCCCCGACCAATGCACGTACTAAAACTGCAAAACAATACCATTAAATTCTATTGATAAATGTATAGTTCCAGTTTGCGATCTTAACCCAACGAAAACCGGAAAAATTTGTTTGAGAGAAACCCCGTGGTTTCCCTCAAACACCCCTTGATCTATCGAATATACGAGACCCCTTATATGCTTATCGCTAAAATACGACTAACTTACGCTTATTCGATAACGTGATTATGCTTAAAAAGAAAAATAGGGAATATAAGGAAGGCGGGTGAGGCGGTAAAGGGGAAAACCCTAACCTATGAGGATAAGGCTCTCTGCCGGATGTTAGTTATCCTGAAGCCAGTTCTGCAGTATTGCATAGCGGACGATATCGACGCGGGTCGATATGCCAAGTCTTCCCATCGCTTTTGCTTTGTGGGCCTCAATGGTTTTGATGCTCAGGCCGAGGCTGGCGGCAATTTCCCTATTGCTGTAGCCGAATGAGATGAGGCGCAGAACCTCACTTTCCCGATCGGTCAGATCACTTTTGGTGTCGCCGCCGAGCGAGGCCGCGCTGCTTAAATAGCCGCCAATAACCTTTCGGGTAAGAGCGGGATCTAGATATGACTGCCCGGCGCTGATTGAGCGGACCGCGCTTATAAGCTCTGTCGGGGCACTCTGTTTGAGAACGTAACCGTTTGCGCCAGCCGCAAGCAATTGCTGGAGATAGCCGACGTCCGTGTGACGGCTTAGAATCAGTATTTTTATGTTGGAATTAGTGAAGCGTATTTTTTTTGTCGCATTCAGGCCGTTACTGTTTGGCATTGAGATATCCATCAATATGAGGTCTGGTTTGAGCTTTTCGGCCTCCTGGACAACGGCGTCACCATCGCCGGCCTCACCGACGACCTGCATATCGGGTTGAGACTCGATTAGCAATCTCACGCCTTCGCGAACCGTCTGGTGATCTTCAGCAATTAAAATTCGTAGCTTGTTGCTCATTTCTTGCCGCCCGACGTCCGCCCTCATCGACACTTTTACGGCGGTCGGCGCGGGATACGAACAAAAATCGCAGCACCTTTTCCGGGTGCCGACTCGATCTCGAGCGTTCCGCCTAATAGATTTGCACGCTCCTGTAATCCGATCAAACCTAGGCCGACCGATTCACCTGACTTCCGGCTCCGTTCCGTGTCAAACCCGGAACCATCATCCTCGATGATGAGATTTATATTATCGCGCTGCTTTTCGAGCAGAACCGAGACATTCGATGCGTTTGCATGTTTTTTGACATTATTCAGAGCTTCCTGGGTTATGCGGTAAAGGTGAAGACTGGCCTCACTACCTGGCCGCTCCGTCAAAAAGCCGGTCGAGTGAAAATCGGCAGCTACCCTAAAACGTTTTGACCATTCGTGTACAAACTCACCAAGTGCACTAACAAGGCCTAAATCATCAAGGGCCGTCGGACGCAACTCCCACTCCAGAAAACTCACTTCCGTATCGAGCTCTTCGGCAAACTCCTGTACTATTCTGACCTTTGATGAAATTTCCTCGTTTCCCTCAACACTTAAGTTGAGCGAAGCGATAGTTAAACGCATCGCCGTCAACCGCTGTCCTAATTGATCGTGGACGCCAAGAGCGATTCGCCGCCGCTCAGATTCCTGACCCGCGACCAATCTGCCGAGCAGATCAATATGCTCATTTTCCGCGATGCGGCGGTTGTCTAATTCCAGTATAAGAGCTTTATTGGATTCGGCAAGCTTAAAGGTCAGTTCTTTGACCAGAAATTCGAGTTCGTTATCGGAGCCTCTTACTTCTTTGCCCGATCTGGTAGAAATATCTGCCCGTCTATCAGGGTGCGGGAGTAAAGGGCTCTTGAATTCAAAGCTTTCGTTATGTGGGCGGCCTCTAGACATTTTAAATCCCTCTCTGCTCAAACGCACGGCAGCTCGTTCATTAAACCTGAGGTTGCTGAAGGGGGGGCAAAACCAAGATCAAAGGCTGAGCAGGGAGACACTAATTAGATTAAAGACATTCGAGGCCGGTGTTTGTATTCCCGTGTACATAAGAATGAAAATTTTAGGGACAGACCTGAAAGCGATAGCGACTGGTTTCTTTCGGGTCAGAACGGGAAGCGATAGCGACCGGGTTCTTACTCTGTGGTGAGAAGAACCCGGCATCCGTCCCTGCCGGTCATTTGATCCCCAAAACCGCCGAAAATCTCTGACGCTTTATCCGGAATAATAATAGGCCGTTTTGCGTGAGATTTATTCCTTCTTCTTTTTTGCGGATTTTCGTCCCGAACCGCTTTTTTTGCCGCCGCCGTCCTGCTTATTTACAGTCGCCCAGGCAATCGCCTCGGCTTCGTCGCGAGGCCTATATCCTTCTTCGATATGTTCGGCTTTGCGTTTTTGTTTGTCGGTGTATGCGTCCTTGTCCCCTCTTGGCATTATCAACCTCCTGATTCAAGACAATTTTAAGCGTTTAATGTTGTTATTTGTGTACGTGAGAATACAAAGGGGTCATTTTTTATCGCCGTCTTTACCCAGAAAATGGAAATACAAGCAGATGCCGAGGATGTTGTTTATTGTCAGAAGGCCGTTTGTGACGGCGAAAACCCAGCTTCCGGTGAAAATGCTGTAAACTGTAAAACCGACAGACGCCGCAAGCTGGCCCATAAAAAGCCATTTTGAAATGCCCTCGCTGGTTCCATCTTTCCACTGTTTGTGAACCTGCTGAATAAGCGTCAGCAGGAGAATCAGAGAGCTTGTCCATCCTATAACCTCGATCATTTTGTCAATTCCGCCGACCGGAATGCTATTCAGGCCGGGCCATAGCCGCCCGTTGACGCAGCCGGCACTGATGTTGAGCGCAGAGGCAGTTTTGGTTCGGCAACCGCCATCGAGCACATTCTATAACCGGCGTAGATCAAAATGATCCCGGCAAATTCTCCGACATAGAGGGCCTCGACCATTCCCGCCTTGGCCATACCACCGCCGATACCGGGCAAAATTGCTCCGATTGTGATAAGAGTGTTGCCGATGGCGCGATATTTGCCATTTTCGACCTTTGCATAGCGGATCGCACTCCATAACGCAGAGCCGATCAGGAAAATAACCGAATAAATATTTATAAACGGCGTCAGCAGACGAACCCATTGCCATCCGATCGACGCTCCGCTTGGCCGGTGAACTTCCAAAAGAGCGGTGTTGGTCGGCGAAAGAAAAACGAGCAGAGATGCAATTATGATAAAGGGAAGCGAGATGGCCGTCAGGATATTGGCATTCTTTTTCTCAAGATGCAGGTAAACCGATCCCTGTGCGAGTGGATAACCGCCGAGTATCGCCCCGGCTACATACCAGAGCTTGTTCACAACCGGTGTGTTGCCAAACAGTGTTATATAAGATTCAAAAAATGTTCCGAGGCCATAGGTAAAAACCCCTGCAGCCCACCAAAACAGATGCGGGCCGCCTCTTTTCAGATACCTGCCCGCAATCTGATAAAGAAAAAACGCCGAAAACAAAGTCGTTAAAATCGGCAGATAATGAACCAGATGTAAGGAATCAAAATAATTATTCACAACCAAACCTACTTTATCTCCCAAGTCGTACCGATAGTAAACGAACGTCCCCGGCATAGTAATGCACAAACACGATGAAATCGAGATAATTTTATTTTAGCTTACTTCATCAAGCCGCCGTATGTGAAACGGTGCATTTGGAAATTTATTGTTTGGCTTCATTAGAAGGTCTTATGTGGTAATTATCTGAAAAGTAAACTTTGCACGCGGCTTGCCGCTCTATTTGCGAGGAAGTCATTAATGAGAATTTTAACTCGAATGAGGATTTTAACTCGCTCCGTAGGAGTTTTCCAGTTCGGCGTTGGGCTACATGCCCTCGCTGCTCCGCAGCTTCTGAAGCGCTTTTGACAAGGTCCCCAAATCACCAGACCGCTTCTGAGCTCTTTTGACAAAGTACATAAATCACCAGAGCGCTTTCACACTTTCCCTTGCGGCACAAATCTACGGCGACATGGAAACATGTCGAGGCTTCAAATTGACAACGGCTGTTCGATCATTAACGACGACTATCTTCCCTCAGCCGCAACTACCGTGGTCACGCTCGTAAAAACATTGTCCCGTTTTGCCCTTATTTTTAGACGTGGCGAGTTTCCGTTCGTTGTGTCCGAGCGGAAAGTTATGTTGTAGGCTGAGCGCATCTGGATTACGATGTCTTCGTATGCTTTCTGAATCTGTCCGATCTGGGTGATGGGGTAATAGACGCCGCCGGAAATCTTTGCAAGTTTTTCGCCCTCGCCTTCGGATTTTGCGGTCAGAGACATATATTTTTTGCGCAGAGGGTCGATGTCCGCATTCAGATTTTGAGCGGCCAGGGCGATCAAACCAGACGGAACGTAGAGAGGATAGATGAGTGCTCCGCTTTCCTGAATCGATCCCATAAGCGAATCAAACGCCAAAAACGAGCGATTATCATCGCCGTCCGTGAGAATTACTATCGCCGTACGTTCGCCCTTGAGCGGCCGCAGGGTGTCGGCGATCGTGTAGGCGAGAGCGTCGTAATAAGCCGTCGCTCCGCCGGCGTCGAACGTGTCAAGACTCACGGAAAGCTTATCCTTATCGGTAGTAAAGGTCGAAAGCTGCTTGACGTCTTCGTTAAAAATGACGATCGAGACACGGTCATTTTTGCCAACTGTATTTACAAAACTTCGTGCCGCCTTACGAATAAAATTTACATAATTTTCTACACTGCCGGAAACATCCAGCAAAAGAACGAGATTAAACGGGGCCTCTGAACGCCCAACCGAGACAATCTCGCGCTTGATTCCATTTTCCAAAACTTCAAAATCGTTTGCGGCTAGTCCGGAAATGGCCCTGTTTCTGAGATCGGTCACGCGGACGAGAGCGGTTTTTACGGGAACATTCGGCACGTCGGGCATGGCGGACTTCGCGGCAAATGACGGCTCCAACCTGAGCGGCGGCAACGTTCGGGTATAATCGCCAAAATATTTTGGCGCCGCCCGGCGAATCGCTTCCATCAAAAGCGAATCGCCGCTGCGGACAATAGCTTTTGCAGCGTTGGTAAGCGGCCGTTCGCGCAGATCACTCGACACCTCATTGGGCGGAATATTCAGCAGAATTATCCCTCGGGAGGTAGTGAAGTTCAGGGTTGTGGCTTTTGATTTTTGGCTCTTGGATTCAGAACGCTTTTCAGCAATACCGGCGGACAAAGGGTCAGCGGCCGTCACGCTCTCGTTTCCGCCCGCCGCGTCTCCGCGTCTCCCTGTCTCCGCGTCGCTATCTTCCGCATATCTGCCCTTGATCTCAAATCGTCCGGCGGATTTTTCCTTTACTTTCTCAATTTCAAAATCGCTGAGAAACCGGGGTCGCGACGCAGTCCACGCAAAATCGTACACAAGATTTCCGGTCGGTACATCGGCCGCTATCGTGCCGGTGTCCGTGCGGACGTCGGCGGAAAGAAATTCGCCCGCTAATTTAACTTCGCCCGCGCGTGTCTCGACCTTGACACGTAAACCTGGCGGCATCACGATTGAAATATCTATCCGTTTTTTTAAGCCGTCCGGTTTGACCTCGATCTGCAGCTCGCCGCTCGCGTCCTTAAATTCAATTTCCGACGGCGAAAGGCCTGATTCGGAAACCGCCTTTACTTCAATATCCCTCGATTGCAGATCATCATTCGATTCGATACGAGTGACCGCGTTTACACGCCCGTGCGGATTTATAACCTTTACGCGTCCGCCGGCGTCGATTTTGAAGGTGCGGTTCAGTTGTTGACCGGCCGCCGTTGAAACCAATACGGCCCCCAAAAAAAGGAGAATGACGGATCTAAAGTAGAGGTACTGCATTATAGTGATTTGCTCGTTCGCCGCCCGGATTGAATTAATCGGTTCCGAACACGCTTTTGCCAGCGTTTTCGCGGTTGTTCCGCGTCCTCAAATTTGCTGAGGAGATCGTGGAGAGATTCGCCGCCCGCTTGTCTCGTGTTCAAATACAACAACGCAACGATGATAGCGGACAGAGACGTCAATAAAATCTGTATCGGCAGCGACAAAAGTGCCGTCAGGCTTTCCCGAATAAGGCCCCTGATACTTGCCGCTGATTTGTCCGATTCATCCGCCTCCTCAAACTTAACAGGGCCACCGCTGTTTATCGAGTATCTTACCGATTCGTCCGCCGACGTGCCCGCGGAAGCCATATCTTGATTCGATTGCCCGGATGTTGAAATAGTTGTCGATGAATCTGCCGCCGTTTTTGATTTCTCTGTATCGGCCGAAAATGCCTTGACCGATACAGCTACCACAAATCCGACCGTACCGCCGACTATCACAGGAACAAAAAACAAGATCGCGACCGCCGCAGCGGTTGTCCGCAGTGAGCGCATCACCAAATCTTTTGAACGCTTCAAAGCGGCAATGCCCTTAAAATTTTCCATCATCACGACGGGGGATACGAGAGCCAGAAGCACGAAGGATACGAGACCCGGAATTACACATAACAATAGACCCAGAAAAGTCACCAGCGTCGATAAAATGCCCGTCCCGATAAGCCGTTTCCAGATATTTTTCGTTGCTGTCAAGGCCGGTCTTACGCGAACCGGACGAAGAGGAAGGGCAAGAATCTGATTTACAAGCCATGTTGTAGTTCCGACGATCAGATAACCGCCGAAAAATGCCGTGAACATTGTTATGGCGGTCAACGAAAATTTCCAGATCGTCGCAGACGTCGAATCCGCGTCCGGCCCGAAGTACATTATGCTGACCACCACGTTTAAAAGCGTTGCTATTACAAACGGAATGTAAAACAAAACCGTGATCCCAAGAAACTTTGGCAGATGTGCGAAATAGATGGTCGCCGCCCGGCGGATCAGCCCAAAAATGCCTTCGGAACGAGCGGTAAGCCTGCTTGCGAATGCCTCGGCCGTTTGCGGCCTGTCGTTCGGGTCTTTTGCCAATGCGGTGCCGATTACCTGCTTTAGTTTCTTGCGGACTTTTTTTGCTTTGAGCGGCGGCGGCGGGATCTCGCGGTGTGCGGCCATCACCTTTGTAAAATCCCCGCGAAACGGCGTGTCGCCAGAGAGCATCTGATAGGCGATTATTCCAAGACTGTAAATATCCGAGCGGGCGTCCAAGCGGTCGCCCCGGCATTGCTCGGGCGACATATAAAGCGGAGTCCCCAGAACGGCTCCGACCCGCGTTAAATTGGAGTTCGTCGGGGCGTCGATCAGCGGCCCGTCGTCCGTGCCTGCAGGCTCTGAAGTCTCACCAAGGTTTGTCTGATCCGGCAGGATCCGTGTGCCGACGCCGTCCTGATCATCTGTGTCCGATTGGTGCAATGAGATCATCGACGTTCGATCTTCGTTCCCAGGGGCGATCGGCTGAATCAGGGTTTTTGATTCGAGAGCTTGAGTGCCATAGATATTTCCATCTGCGGCCGGCCCGTCAACTATTCGCGTCTGCGACACGTTGTCGTGAATTGTCCGATCGTCGGGTTTCTCCGCCACGGTCGCATTTGGCACGGAAACGAAGGTCGCCGCCGACGATGCGGACATCTGAATCTCGCCCGCCTCGCTCCCGTTATTTTCCTCAAGCTTTGCGATGCCAAAATCCAAAACCTTTACCGTGTAGCCGCCGCGCTGATTCGGCTCGAGCCAAATGTTATCCGGTTTTAGATCGCGGTGAATGATGCCCTGGCCGTGGGCCTCGTGGACGGCGGAACAAACCTGTTCGAGAATATCAAGTGTCCAGCTAACCGGCAGATTTTTCTCTTCGTCGAGTATCTCTCCGAGCGTACAGCCGTCCAGATATTCCATCACAAGATAAGCGACACGGCCATTTTTCGTCTCCGAAAATCCGAAGTCGGTCACATTGACCACGTTCGGATGCCGAAGACGCCCTGCGGCGCGTGCCTCGCGGCGAAAACGCTCGACAAATTCGACCCGCTGCATATACTGTGGCGCGATTATCTTAACCGCGACCGGCCGCTCCGTGCCGAGGTGACTGGCCAGATAGACCGTACCCATGCCGCCGCGTCCGAGCTCATGCGTCATCAGGTATTTGCCGTCAAGCGTCTGCCCTGCAAAGTCCAATATATCCATACAGTAATATCCCAACTCTAACGGTTACACCAACTCATTTGCAAGTGTTACGATGAAGCGTCAGGTTTGGTTCTATCGTCATCTTGTTATTACGTTCCGAATAGTTTAAAAAACACCGCTCCGAGGAAATTCAAGGCCAGGCAATCGAGCGTTCCTCTGTAAATTAAGCGGGATTATCTAAATATTCCAAGAATCGACAAAAATTCGGAACAAATTTGCCGGATGCACGTGGTAAATCTTGACAACCGGATCGATGCGGGCGTATAAACAGTATCCGGCTTGTCGGAAAAAAATCAGTTAATTTAAACAACGGAAAATCGCTAAGATGAACGCTTTTAACAAACTCGTATTCCTATTCTGTTGTATTTGCCTGTCGGCCAATTTGATATCCGCACAAACAAGTGGTGCAGCACTTCTTATCAATGTCACCGATCAGATCGGCAATATAGTTACAGCCGCCGACGTCAGCCTGATTACCGGCGATAAAACCATAAAGCTGGTAAAAACAAACGATGACGGATCTGCCGCGTTTCGATCTCTGGACGGAGGCGGATATCAGATATTGATTTTGGTCGAGGGTTTTAAGGAATATCGCAGCGATACGATAATATTGAAAAACGGTGAAAACAGAAAACTCGACATCGTACTCGAACTCGCAGTGATTGAGACAACTGTCGACGTCGATCGGGACGACGGTATCGATTTTAACAATTCAGGCGGCACCAGGGATCTCAACAAAGAGGAGATCGAAACGCTCCCCGATAATCCTGACGAACTAAAAAGAGTCCTGCAGACGCTTGCCGGCCCGACCGTCACGGGCGAGGATATGCCTATAACCGTTAACGGTATCCCTGGCGCTCCGTTGCCGTCAAAAGAAAATATCAAACTCGTCCGTGTCAACCGCAACGTCTTCTCCGCCCAGTACGAAAACACATACGGCGGCGGTATAGAGATATTTACCGATCCGGACGTCAAGAAAATAAGCGGATGGATCGGTTTTAATTTTTCGGACGCCCGTCTAAATGCAACAAATCCATTCATTGCCCGGCGCGTTCCATATCAATCGCGATCTGTAAATTTCGGAGTGGACGGGCCTCTCGGTAAAAAGGCGTCGTTTTCCGCATACACATCTTATTCCGAAAACGAGACCAGTTCGGTCGTAAACGCAGTAATCCTGGGCCCGGACGCAAATATTGTAAATTTTCGCCAGGCCTATGAAACGCCAAGGAGCTCGGTTTATAACAATTTCTTTCTGACTTGGGACCCGAATAAAAAACGCAAGGTAACGGGTGCATTCTTTTTCTCAAAAGACACATCTGAGATTTCGGATATCGGCGGTTTTGCACTTCTGAGCCGGGCAAATACAAACCGCTCGTCATATTTCTCGTACAGTCTTTCGGATACTTATATAATAAATCCGGATTTCGTAAACGTGACGCGTTTTTCCGGCTCGAACACAAATAATAAAATTGTTGGTGACAACGGTGAAGCGGCAATAAACGTTTCCGAGGCCTTTTTAGGCGGCGGATCTCAAACCGACCGTTCCTCGTCAACTTCGCGTTACGAATTTTATAATGATACAACACGAAAGGTGGGCCGATTTTCAGTTGGATTTGGCGTAAGCCTCAGAGGACACAGGTTAAGCGAAACATC
Organism: Pyrinomonadaceae bacterium; assembly: GCA_041747575.1. GTDB lineage: Bacteria > Acidobacteriota > Blastocatellia > Pyrinomonadales > Pyrinomonadaceae > OLB17. Next base: position 168,622 of record JBGTEX010000016.1, on the reverse strand, counting down.
CAGGTCAAATTTTGGCGGCACATACACATTCACCGGTCGCATCGCTCCGGTTCTGGACGTCGATAATTTGCCGATACTGGACGGCTCAGGCAACGTTGTCACCGCTCAGATCAGCAGCATCGAGAGCTATCGGCGGACGATCGTATTAACTCAGCTCGGTCTTTCGAGAGAGGAAATACGAACCCGCGGCGGCGGCGCCGATCAGTTTACGATCGCCGGTGGTTTGCCTGATCTTGACGTCGGGCAATTCGATTACGGTATTTATCAGCAGAATAGTTTTGGCGTTAGCGAAACCGTGGGCCTTAGTTTTGGGATTCGTTACGAAAATCAGACAAATGTGAAAAGCCGCACCAATTTCGCACCGCGTTTCGGACTGATCTGGTCGCCAAAGGCAAAAGATAAGCAAAAACCTATCACTACTCTGCCTCGGATCACCGTCGGGCTTGGTATGTTTTACTCGCGGTTCGGCGTCAACAATATTCTGAGCGAACGACAGGCGAACGATCCTGAACGGGCATTCTTTTTTATTACCGATCCGATACTTCTCGATCGGTTTCCCATTGTCCCATCGATAAACGAACTGCAGCAATCTGCTGTTCTCCGCAGCCTTAGGCTGATCGACAGCGAACTCCAAACACCGCGTCAGGTTTTATTCAACGTCAGCGTTTACAAAAGGCTGTGGTACGAAATCGGAATAAACTTCAGTTATTCGAGGTCGCAGGGCTATCGCCAGACGTTGACCCGCAACATCAACGCCCCGTTTGCCGGATCGGCCGATCCGGTTTTTCCGTTTGGGAACAACCGTAATATTTACGAGACACGCTCAGAAGGCGGTCATCGAATTGACAGGATTTCTGTCTCGTTTAACTTTCCGCAATGGAAGATCAAGGGTAAACCTATTTATCTCTCGGTGTTCTACAATTATGCAAAGATTCGCAACAATATTGTCTCGGGGAGCAGTTCGCCTTTAGACCCCTACGATTTTAGTAATGAGTGGGGACCGGCCGCGAATGACGGTGTTCACAACGTTCAGGGATACTTTAACCTTAACTTTCCGTATCGGGTGTCTCTACGCGGCGATTTTGGGATTAGGTCGGGGGCCAGATTTAATATCTTTACCGGCCGCGACACAAACCGCGACGGCCTATACAACGAACGCCCATCCTTCGCATCCGACCCGAATAAGCCAGGGCTTATACAGACTGAATACGGCCTGCTGGATCCGAATCCGGTTCCGGGCGATAAACTCATCCCGAGAAACTTTGGCGTCGGCCCCCCCGGCGTAGATGTTAATATTTATCTCGGTAAAAGCTTTGGATTCAACAGGGACAAAGCGAATAAGAACACCCCGCGGAAGTACATCTATTTCGGCCTGTCGATCAACAACGTCTTTAACATCAACAACAAGGGCAATCCGATCGGAAATATATCGTCACCAAACTTCTTACGGACAATTACGCTATCGAATTTTGAGGGCTCGTTTCGGACAAGCGCACCGAGAAGCTTAAATTTATCGACGAGTTTCTCGTTTTAATCCATATTAGGCAAATGGATAAAGGGCCGACACCGAAACTGTGAAACACGACATTTCTATCGAGTCAAGAAACATGACATTTCTAAAAAGTTATGACCTATATCTCACCACGCTTGACAAGCGTTAAAATCTGATGCTATTTTAAGAGCGTTTTCAGTTCAACAAAAGACGAGCTATGATTTTCAACGTGACAATGCGGCGACGGCCCTGGTCGTGCGGTTTAAGCAGGAAGGTTTTGACGAATTCTTAACAACCTATCTGGCGAATAACCCGAACCTCAAGCGAATTCAATAAAAAAAGTGAAAGCAGAATTAGCAAAACTCTCACTCCGGCCCAGACCCGAGTAGGTAAGTTTGTTCGGGGCTGTCTCCTTGCAATCCTGACCCCAGATTCCGCCGCAGCGGCTCCACCTGGCGGCTCCATTCTTTCGCTGCTCCGTAGCTTCTGAGCGCTTTTGACACAGCCTCTAAATTGTCGAGGCTATGTGCCGCTTTGCGGAATGGCTGATAAGTGAGGGGCTGATTTTTCTAAAGGGTAATTTGGGTTAAAACGCACAACCGGCGGAAAGAACTTGTAATCCTTTACAAACTATCCTAAAATTACCCGAATTTCAGTTTTAGGGATATATTTCGATTTTGCAAGGGCATTTTAGCGTGTTTTATGCGTGCAACGCAGTGTTATACGTGTTAGACTTTCTTTAAATCGGATATTTCCGGTCTTTGGAATGAAGAAGCAGTGGACAGGAGATTATAAAATATGAGCATGGACAAAGGAAAAGCGATCGAGTCTGCCTTAGCGCAGATCGAGAAAAAATTTGGCAAGGGAGCGATAATGCGGCTTGGCGAACGCCCGAACGAGGATATTGGGGCAATCTCGACCAGCTGCCTCAGCCTCGATGCGGCGATAGGCGTCGGCGGATTTCCGCGTGGACGCATCATTGAGGTTTACGGGCCGGAAAGTTCCGGTAAAACGACGCTGGCCCTGACAGTTGTGGCGTCGGCTCAGAAAACGGGCGGCGTCTGTGCCTACATAGACGCCGAACACGCGATGGATCCTGAATATGCAGCAAAACTTGGCGTCAATATTGACGATATGCTAATTTCACAACCTGATTCCGGAGAACAGGCTCTCGAAATTGCGGAAACACTTGTGCGTTCTAACAGCGTTGATGTGATCGTAATTGATTCGGTCGCCGCTCTCGTACCGCGTGCCGAACTCGATGGCGAAATGGGCGATTCGCTCCCAGGTTTGCAGGCCCGGCTGATGTCACAGGCTATGCGGAAAATTACCGCGATCGTCTCAAGCTCAAACACCTGTTTTATCTTTATTAATCAGCTTCGCGAAAAGATTGGCGTCTTTTTTGGCTCCCCCGAAACGACGACGGGCGGCAAGGCTCTGAAATTTTACGCCAGCCTTCGCCTTGACATCCGCCGAATCGGAGCGATCAAGGACGGTGACAAGGTCGTCGGCAACCGCACACGGGTCAAAGTGGTTAAGAACAAATGCGCACCGCCCTTTCGCGAATCCGAATTCGACATTATGTACGGCGAAGGCATCTCGCGCGAAGGCGATCTTCTCGACCTGGCCGTCAATCACAACATAGTCGAAAAAAGCGGCTCCTGGTTCTCGTACAAAGGCGAACGTCTCGGCCAGGGCCGTGACAACGTCAAGAATTTGCTAAAAGAAAACATCGATCTGCTCGAACGCATCGAAACCGATGTAAAGGCCGGTCTCGGTTTCCCAACCAAAACCGAGGCGGTCTCGGCGTAGCAAAATTAACCGCAAATTATGATATGCCTGAGTTTTTTGTGCCAATTGCGAATGGCTCTGATTCTATAATTTACAATTTAATTTTTTAAGTTTTAACGGCGGTCGTAAGATCGCCTTTTTTTATTCTGAGATCGAAAATACGAGGTCCGTTATTCTAAACATTTTATTTCCTCAAATCTAATATTTTGGAAACAAAACCGTTCACCGGTCGTATAGTTATATTGGAGGCACTTTGGTAATATGCGAGAACCTTTACTAGCCGGCATTTTGAGTTTGCTGATTCCCGGACTCGGGCAGATTTACAACGGGCGGATTATTGTTGGAATATTCTGGCTTGTACTGACCGGTTTTTCGTGGATTGGTTCGGCGGGGTTATTTGGATGGGTTATTCATATCTTCGCCGCTTGGTGTGCCTATAGCTATGCAAAGGATTTTCCCGTAAGAAGCTAGAGTTTCTTCATTTCGATCCTCCTCTTTGCCCGGTGTTTGCCGACACCGGGCTTTTTTTTAATTTGTACGTTGCGTGTTTTGAATGGTAATATTGCAAAGTTCGCGGTTAGCCAAATTGCCGTGTATGGGAAAGCGTGACGTTACTTGCTTGAGAGCGGACTTCGCGTAACCGGTCTGCAACCGGCCGGATCTCAATATTTTTTTCCAAACGTAATTTTTCCGGCTCGTGATTGATCGGGCTGATGCAATCTGAAAACATTTGATAGGCGACACTCGAAAAGTGACAGCCGCTCCACAAAATACTGACTACTATTTATGGTTAGAGATGGAATTCCGTTTGTTTTGATACCAGTGGTTATCGGGGCTATTTTTGTTTTTTTTGGGTTTTGGCTCGTCGCCTTGGTGTTTGCGGTTTTGGCTCTTTTCATGTTGTATTTTTTTCGCGACCCGCAACGCGAGGCGCCGTCGGGGGCGGGTTTGATCGTTTCGGCGGCAGACGGCCGCGTGACGCGGATCGAAACCCGTGCGGACTCTAGTCTCGTCAGCGTCTTTCTCTCACCGCTTGACGTCCACATAAATCGCTCGCCGATTGCCGGCAAAATTAAGAAAATAACTTATTTCGAAGGTAAAAAAATGCCCGCGACAAGCATTAACGCGAGCGTTATGAATGAGCGCAATTCTCTGGTTATCGAAGGCAAAGATGTAACCGTTACCTGCACGCAGATCGCCGGAATTCTCGCACGGCGAATTGTCTGCTGGCCAAAGTCGGGTGATAATCTTGACCGTGGACAAAGATTCGGTTTAATAAAATTCGGGTCGCGGACGGATATTCTGATGCCGGCGAATGTTGAAGTCGTGGTAAGTGTTGGTGACAGAGTGAAAGGCGGAGAAACGATAATTGCGAAGATAAATCCGCAGGCTTCAGAAACCGGCGCGTAAGCAATATGGGTGTCGAAGACAACAAACCGCCTCATCGCGGCATAAAGAAAGGACTGTATGTCATTCCGACACTTTTTACGGCTGCTAATGTAGCGATGGGGTATTTGGCGATTCTTTACTCGATTCGCGGTTTTCAGGCCTCTGTCTCGAGTCCGGATTTGGCGGCGGGATATTTTAATAATGCCGGGCTCGCAATCGGTCTGGCCATTCTTTTTGATACCGTTGACGGGCGAATTGCACGGGCTACCCGCACGGCAACCGAGATCGGCGTCCAGTTTGATTCGCTCGCTGACGTCCTAACATTTGGTATCGCTCCGACAGCATTGGTTTATGCGTGGGCGATCGCACCGACATTTGCAGAAAGCAGTCCGGGTCATAATCTTGGCGTCTTTTTGCTATTTGCTTATCTGATGTGCGGAGCTTTTCGTCTGGCAAGATTTAATCTTCAGGCGACACGTCCCCATGTTCTGATTGAAGGTGCGGTAAAGGTCGATAAAAAGGCGTTTGTCGGGCTTCCGATTCCGCCGGCCGGCGGATTGCTCGCTTCGCTTGTTCATTTTGCTCCAACTCCGCTAAATTTGTATGGTGAAACGACTGCTCAATTTTATGCCTATGCACTTTTAGGTTTAGTTGGCGTTCTTGCGATCCTGATGGTCAGCACGATCCGGTACACGAGCATGAAGACAACAGGCAACACCCGTCAGGGCTTTTTCCTTGTATTATCGATCGCCGCGATGGCAATGTTTGTCTGGTTCTACTCCAGGTATGCGTTGCTTACGATAGCAGCGATATATGTCGGTCACGGCGTGGTGTGGTGGTTATTCAGGCTAATTTCACGTCTATTCAGGCCGCGTATCCTGGAAGTCTAGGATTCTTCCTGCAATGTCAATCCGCATCGTCCGCAGAATTTTATATTTGGCGGATAAGCACCGCCGCATCGACGACAGAGCCGCTCGGCCTGCGTTGGTTGGTTTTGGTAATTCGAAACAAAATTAGCCGGCTGTCGGAGGGCGTCAGAGGCAGGTGTAATATCGAGGCCGCAGCGGCCGCAAAAATGCGAATTATCAGCCAGAGGCGCCGCACATCGAGGACATGGAAAGGTCGTCGCCGATGCGGCCGGGCTGATCATTGTAAATGATCGGCCACCGCAGCGGCCGCAAAATCTTACTCCATCGGCAAAGCGTGTCGAGCAGTTCGAACACGCCACGATCGCCGGCATCAAACTTTGCGGTGAGCCGCCCGAGCTCGCTCTGTGCGATGGCGAAGACTGGCTTCCATCAGCGTGAATCGTTCGAAGCTGTGCCTGGATCACCTGCTCATTTGCACTCTCGCGGATTTCGATCACCCGTTCGTCGTCTTTCTCACCCGTTCTCGAAACACGCAAAATATGCTGCCCGGGCTGAATGTCTGTCAGGACGACACGGCCCGAGCTGCCAACGCTGCCCTTACGTTCGTCGTTGACATAAACCTCAGCATTGACCGGAGCGAGGATGACGAGCCGCGGTTTTCCGGGGCCTCTATTTTCACGGACGTCATCGGCGGCGTTTTCAAGTTCTGTTATCCAATCGGCGACCGATGACGGCCGGTCTGCCGGGTCAATCGCAAGAGTTCTCATTATCACACGATCTACGTCACTCGGAATGTCGGAGCGGAGCGTCGAAAGCGGCGGCGGCGTGTGCATAACTTTTTGCATTATAAGCTGCATCATTTCGCCCGTAAACGGCGTTTTTCCGCCGAGCATTAGATACGCGATCGTACCTAAAGCGTATAGATCTGAACGCTTATCGACGCCTATTTCAGGCTGCATCTGTTCTGGCGACATAAATTCCGGTGTGCCGATAATACCGCGTGATGATGGCGTGGCCGTTGAGGCAGTGTCTGTAACGGTCTGATTCATTATTTTTGCAAGGCCAAAATCTCCTACTTTTATAAAACCGTCACCGCCCTTGCTTTTTTGCATTATAAAGATATTTGCTGGTTTAAGATCGCGGTGCAGAATGTCGAGATCGTGTGCGGCGTCAACGCCGTCGGCTATCTGCCGCAGCAGCCGCACCGCGCGTTTTACGGGCAAGGTTCCCTCACGGCGAAGCAATTTATGCAGCGTCTCACCTTCAACATATTCCATAACCAGATAAAAAATACCGTCGGCCGATTCGCCAAAATCGGTGACGCTGACCGTGTTTGGATGCTGAATCGATGCTGCCGCTTGTGCCTCTCGTTCAAAGCGCGCGATCGCTTCGCCCTCCTGTAGGTCTTCACTGCTCAAAATATCCTGCCGGACGGTCTTTACAGCAACTCGTCGGGTATCAAATTTTGTGTCCTTTGCCAGATAAACCTGTCCCATCGCACCACGACCCAGACGGCTTTCGAGCAAATAGCGGCCCGCAATGATCTGCGGCCCCGGCATCGCAAACCGGGTCGGCGTCGCGTCAACCGGACACGTCGCAACTTCGTCGGGGTAACAAAATTCACATTTTGGGCATTCCTTCATCGCCTTTGGATTATATTGTAAAAATGCGGCGAGCCATAATGAATGGACGAGCCGAAGACAAACGAAAACTTATCGCAACCGCTTGGGATGCGTTCAATTATTTTGTTATAATTCGGAATTGCTTTTTGGGTCGTTAGCTCAGTTGGCAGAGCAGCGGACTCTTAATCCGCGGGTCGCAGGTTCAATCCCTGCACGGCCTACCAAAATCGTCAAAAGCAGAGTAAGGCTGCCCTTTCGAGCGGCCTTATTTTTTCCCCGCTATTAGAATTTGTCGATCAGCCTTCCGTCCCTGCGGGACTTACCAATTTCTGTCCATTTTCCTCACCTATGAATCGGTGGGCTATTTTCATAACGTCCCTGCTGGGACTCAGCCTAAAGGCCGCGACTGTCTGCCTGCGTCGCGGCTTCGTTATGTCATCCTGCGTCGCGGCTTCGAAAATCATCTTTCGCACGGAGAAAGCGCGTCGCGAATAATATTTTTTTCAAAGAGCTGTCTGCCAAAAACTCAAAAGCTGAAACCAACCGAAGGAGCGACCTGCTTCCGAGCGTTTAGGGCGAAGGGGACTGCGTCGCTGGTTTTATTCCGGGACAGGAAAGTAAAAAAACTCAAAACCTGTAACCAACCGACGGCGACCCGCGTCCGAGTGTTGACGGCGAACGGGACTCGCGTCGCTGGTTTTATTCCGCGACAGGAAAGCGCGTCGCACCGCAATGCGTCGTTGACCCGTGCGTCGCACGACGGCGCGTCGTTGATCCATGCGTCACACGACGACGGCGCTCCGGTGCGTCGCTGCGGAAAATAATCTTCTCCGGCAAAGTTGTAATTTTGCACAAAGCTCTCGCTTGCAATTGGGGCGCATTTCCGAAGTCTGTTTTGACAACCCCAGTTGAACGTTAAGTTATTACCCGCGACGGGCGGCCTGCACACCAACTGCCATCCGCCATCTGTCCACTGCCCACCGCCATCTGCCACCGGTCCGGTCTTCCGCCAACCCGGCCCGAAACGGCTCTCGTTGAGCACGCCGCAGACGCTTTCGACAAATGCCAGCTTTTTGTCGGTTTCGAACGGGCCAAGTTCAAATTGAAGTGTCAGCGAGCGGTGTTTACAAATAGTGCATTGGTTCATACTCCGACAATACACAAAACCCGCGTCGATTGAAACCCCAGATTGCACGATATGTCACACTTTGCATCGAGCGGAAATCGGTAATAAATGAAACTTTAACCCGCCTTTTTCGTGCAAAGAAAAGTATGCGGTTGTCATCGAAGTAAAGCACGTTTAAAGTGATTACGATGACTAACACAGAAATGAGTGTAAAAAGAAAGTTACTGCACGCCGGCGGTTGGCAGGTTGCAAAACGTTTGGCGAAAACAATTCCGTTTGGTGGAACTGCGGTCGTAATTTTCCTGGTCGGCACCGACATACGAAAAAAAGGCGTTGTCAACGGCATTTTAAATTCCGGGCTTGACGCCATACCTTTTGTCGGTCTGGCCAAAAATGCGGTTGAGCTTGTCCGCGGTGATTTTATACCCGACAAACAACAGAAAGGAAAGTGAAAATGAGAATTTTAAGATACGGTAAATTTGCAACGTTGGCGTTGGCGGTTGGCCTCGTTTCGACAGCCGCAAATGCACAAACAAAGCCCAAACCTTTGGCAACGCCGCTGCCGGTTCTCACCGGAGCCGAGATCATCAGCCGGGCCGGCGATCAGTTGGAGCTGGTAGCCGTGCCGCAGCCTGTGGAAAATACAGGCGAACCTGTGACACTTAGCGAATCAGCCCGCATTAAAGAGCTGAATGAGCGGATAAAAAAACTCGAATCAGGACAAAAGGTTGATGAAAACGAAAAACAAAAGCGTTTACTTTTAAATCTTGACATCATCACCCGTGCCGAGCAGCGGAGCGAATCTTTGCGCAAACAGCTTTTTGAGATGATAGAGAAAGAAACGGCCGTAAAATCGCGTATCGAGCAGATTTCGTTTGATATACGCCCGGAAATGATCGAACGCTCGCTGCAAATGTCGGGTTCGTTCAGGCCCGAGGAAGTGCGTGATGCACGCAAAAAAAGTCTTGCCGCCGAGCGTCAAAATTTAGAATCTCTGCTGAGCGAGATTCAAACGACACGAACCAATATTACCTTCAATCTCCAAAAATCAGACGTTATGGTCGAGAAGCTTCGTACCAAGCTCGAAAAGGATATCGACGATTCATTTTTGAATGATGTAAATAATTGAGAGATTAGCCGGTTATTATTTTGAGAATTCGCTTTCAACCTTTTGAAACTTTGCCGTGCCCGTCGCGTGTATAAGTTTCACCGGCCGTACTTTATGGCCATCCGATATCACGATTAAATTTTTAACAGTTATGAAAAGATCTATCTACACTCGCTCTTTAATTAGCATGTTGCTTCTTGTTTCGCTGCTTTCGCCGGTTTTGGCGGTTGCCGGTGATAATGGAAAGAAGCATTTCCGGGAGGGAATTAAGCACGAAGACGCCCAGGTCTGGGACAAAGCGGTCGAAGAATTTGCCCTGGCCGTCGCCGACTCCCCTAAAAATCCCGAATACCGTCTCCATCTGACACGCGCACTTTTTAATGCGTCGCAGATGTTTATGAAAAAAGGGACGACGGCCGCCAATGAGAAGGATTTTCAGGCCGGCTATGTCGCGTTCCGCCGTGCGTACGCATACGACCCGACAAACGAGCTTGCAAAATCGGAAATGGATCGGATGGTCAGGATGCAGCAGGCCGTGAATGAGGGTTTGACGGACGGAAAAAAAGCCGATCCGAACAATGTTAATTTGATCACGACCGGATATGTCGCACCACCGGTGCCGGCGGCGGATCAGGTGCCGCAAAAGCTCGAAAAACTCCGCGACTTGCCGTTTCCCTCAGGCGTTGACCTGCAGTTTATAGTTAAGGAGCTGGCAAGAGACCTCGATCTTAATGTTTTGTTTGATGTCGAATCATTCAGGCCTGGCCCGGTCCGCAAGACAAATATCGATCTCAAAAACGTTTCGGCCGCAAGGGCTCTGGATTACATTTTTCTACAGGAAGGCCTTTTCTTTCAAAAGGTCGGGCCGCGAACGATCATCGTCGCAACACAAGCTCAGCGGCAAAAGTTTCAGCAGCTTGTGCTGCGGACATTCTATCTCGCAAATGCGGCTCCTAAGGATATCGTAAAAATTGTGCAGACGGCCATTCCGCCGCAACCGGGCCGCAGCCAGACGATCGTCTTGCAGGACGAGGCGACCAATAGCGTCACGATCCGTGATACACAGGAAAATATTGCGCTCATCGGCCAGCTTATCAAATCGCTTGATAAAGATCGTGCCGAGGTTGTTATGGATGTGGCGATCTATGAGGTTAACAAGAGCGATTTGCTTCAGATTGGTAATCAGATCGGGTCGCAATCTTCGCTCACAAATCTTGGCCTTTCCCAGGGCGGCGGCGTCAGGTTTGGCAGCAACCCGTTACTCGATGCCGCAGGCGTCGCAATGGGTGCGGCAATTCCGACCGGGCTTATTTTGCCCGCGGCAAGTCTGGCCGCTTTTCAGAGAAAAAATGACACAAAACTCCTGGCGTTTTCTCAGATCCATGCCTTTAATAATGAAGATTCGTCGGCCCGGATAGGTCAGCGTGTTCCCGTACAAACCGCTTCGATATTGAACGGTAACACGGGCGGCACTCTACCTGGTTTTGGACAAACGGCGAACGTTATTAATTATGAGCAAACCGGTTTGACATTGAAATTTAAGCCGATCGTTTTTCCAAATCAGGATGTTCAGGTGGCAATGGAGATAGAATCCAAGGATGTGGCACCTGGCGGGACGCAGGGCAACCCGATATTTACCGAACGGACGATCAAGGGCACGGCCCGCATCCAAAATAATAAAACACTGCTTTTGGCAAGTGTTGCACAGGATATCGAAAGCAGAGGCCGGGAGGGGCTTCCGTTTCTAGGACTGATCCCGATAATCGGACGGCTTTTTACCGCACCAACCAGGGATAACCGCCAGATAGATATCGTCATTGCGGTCACGCCTCGTGTTATAAGGGCTCCGGCGATATTGCCTGAAGACCTGATCGAGCGTAATACCGGAAGCCTCGCCGTACCGACAAACGGGTTTCTTTCGGATATGATCGCTGAGGAAGACCGGCAGGAGCTTCTTGCCGCGGCCCGTCGGATTCCGAATAACTCGGTGACCCAGTTACCCGATCAACCCGTCGTAAACGCACCGGAATATGTAAAAACGACCTCGCCGGTTGGACAACCGGAGACGTCTTCGACAACCGTTAATTCGGCGGATATGACAAGCGCCGAAGCGCTCGCAGCCGCGATCCCAAATCTAAAACCGACAGATAACTCTGCGAAGACGATCAATGTAAATCAAATATCGGTTGCGGCTACACCGGTCGCCGGATCGGCCTACACCGAGGTAAAAACGCTGCCGGTAAATGATAACCCCGATACAGATAAGCCGCTCGAGCCGGCCGTACCCGAACAACCTGCGGGGCCGACCGTCGAATTGAGCCTCGGCGGAGACCTGGCTGAAATGAAAGCCGGAGATAAGATAAAGATCCCGGTAATGATACAGAGCGGCGGTGTTTTTAGATCGGCAACCATGGGACTCACGTTTGATGATAAAAAACTTGCGGTTCGCAGCGTCAGCTTTGGCGATGTATTTGGCGCCGAAACCGTAAGTACGGCCGCAACGCCGTTCTTAAATCAGAACGGCAGGATGTATATTTCGCTTATTTCCAAAGACGGCCGGGATGCAAATCCGGACGGGACGCTTGCTTTTATCGAGATCGAGGCACTTACAAACTGTAAGCCGGAAATCGCATTTGACCGTGATGTGCTCAGTTTCCTGACCGGTGACGGCAAGAACTTTCACGTTAAATTTATGGAACAGAAGTAATCGTGGTGAAAGATAAGATCAAAAACAATACTGCGTCTGGATACAGCATGCTCGAGCTGGTCGCCACACTGGCTGTGCTTGCGATTCTCGTTTTGGGGACGATCCCGATGGCACAAAATGGCGTTAAACGGCAGAAGGAAGTCAGGCTTCGCGAGGTTTTGCGTCAGATGCGGAGTGCGATCGACGAATTTAAGCGTGATACTTTTGGAGCATGTCCTCAGGGTTCGATAAATTCGATAAACCCGACGCAGCCCGGCGGCCGCGGCGCCCCGGCCGATCCGCGAAGCCGTGTTGTCATCGACGACTGCGCGATCTTTGATTCGGAAAATCTCGACCGCTATCCGCCGTCGCTCGATACTTTGGTCAGCGGCGTCCGTGTGAAATCGCGGGCACCAAATTTTACGGGCGGAAGCGGGCTGCGGGACGGCGAACTGCAGGCGACCGAGATAAACGAGGAGAAAGAAATCACCAAGGTTTACTTACGCGAACTCCCAATTGACCCGATGACCGGCGAGTCGGATTGGAAACTGCGCTCGTCCTATCAATCGGTCGAATCTGAAAACTGGGACGATGTAAACATTTTTGACGTCAGGTCGGCTTCGGAAGAAGAGGCTCTAAACGGAGAGAAATATAGTGATTGGTAAACTTGAGAGGCTAACGACCATCGGTCGGCGGAGCGTCAAATCCACAAGCGGTTCAGGATTTTCCTTGTTGGAATTGATGATCGTGATGTTTATCATGATCATTTTGCTTTCGCTTGCCTTTCCTACCTACGAGCGAAGCATGCGAAACGCCCGCGAGGTGGTGTTAAAAGAAAATCTATTCCAGATCCGCAGACAGATTGATCAATATGCGGCGGACAAAGGAAAGCTTCCGGCCTCGATCGATGATCTTGTTGAAGCAAAATATCTGCGCGAAAAGCCGGTCGATCCCATCTCCGAAAAGGCAGAATGGAATGAGATACAGGGCGAAGACCCGAATTCCGCCGACGGCGAACAGGGACTCGTCAATGTCAAAACTTTAACCGACGGAGAAGATTCGAACGGCGTTCCTTTTAGTGAATATTAAAACTTTATATGTTTTCATCGATCACCGAGCCAAAATTTCCCAATGCTGCCATTGGAATTGAAGCCAATACAATATCGGCGGTAGCTCTTAAAGGCGGCCGCGGCCAATTTACCATAAAACAGGCCGGCTCGATCGATCTGCAGCCGGGTCTCATCAATCCAAGTTTTTTTGATAAAAATATATCAGACGACGGCGAATTTGCAGCTTGTTTACGCGAGGCTGCGGAGATTGCCGGGCTTTTGAAGCAAAAGCGCTGGTCCGTCGCCCTGCCGAGCAGCACGGCCCGCACCGCGATACTTGCATTAGAGAGTGAACCGTCCTCAAAAAAAGAGGCTGATGAAGTTCTCGATTGGAAAGCGGAGCAGAATTTTGGCGCACCGGCAATCGAACTGCGGATCGCAAAACAAAAGATATCACCTGATAAAGAAGGCCGTTCCCGCTATTTTGTAACGGCCGTCAGATTGTCTGTGATCGATGAGTATGAAACGCATTTTGAGGCACTCGGCTGGAAGGCCGGCCTGATCCTGCCGCGGGCGGTCGGCGAAGCAAACTGGCTTATGGATGCCGAGGTTCCGACAGATTCTCTGCTTATCAGCGGAAACAGCGACGGCTTTACGGCCTTGCTCATGAGAGGTACGGAACCGGCAGTTGTGCGGTCAGTAACCTGCACCCCGACTGAGGTCGATGACGAGATCTATCGGCTGGTTATGTTTTACAACGACCGTTTTGGCAGCGGGCAGGGTGACGGCATACTCGAAAGGCTTTTGGTTGTCGGGCGGAGCCTTGTTTCATCGAAGGTTCAAAGCATTGCCTCTGAAGCTCTCGGAAAAAATCTTAAAGTTTTATCTCACGACGAAGTCGGCCTCAGTCTGCCGTCCGACAGTTTTAGTTTCGATGACATCGCCGCCCCTGCGGGCCTCGCAGCTCTTGGCGTTTAGAAGGTTTTTTTCATTTCGCAATACTCCGCTCCTTTAAGAATACTCCGCTCCTTTAAGAAGGAGTGGAGTTAAACCCGTTAAAAGCCAACTTTTTTAGTCTGCGACACTTGCAGATTGGAACAATTTAAATAAAACTACCGTAGAACTATCTGAATATGACGGCCCAGACGATCTCAATAGACGGCATCAGGAAACTCACCGATGGTGAACTGATCGAAAATGCCATAGGCGGGCGCAGCGAGGGGTTTGAGGAACTTGTCCGCCGGTATCAGCGCCCAATAACGAGCTATGTTTTTCGCATGCTTGGAGATTACGATTGGGCCCTCGACGTCACTCAGGAAGTTTTTATCAAGGTTTATAATTCGCTTCAAAAATACAGCCCCGAATATAAATTCTCAACCTGGCTTTACCGTATAGCGCACAATGCGGCGGTCGATCACATGCGCCGAAATTCGGTCACGCCGCAGAGTCTTGAAACCGAGAACGCGGATGGCTCGTATCAGATACAGATCGAAAGCAAGGTCCCAACGCCCGAGCAGGATCGCGAACGCAGCGAATGGCGAACCGAGATCGATCTCGTCGTAAAATGTCTGCCGGCCGTATATCGCGACCTCATTTTGCTTCGTCACGGGCGCGATTTGAGCTACGACGAGATATCCGAGATTACCGGACTCCCGCTTGGGACAGTCAAAAACCGTCTTTTCCGCGCCCGTGAAATGATGCGCGAGATTTTCATCGAAAGAGGATTTACAGGAGTGTAAGATAATGAGTTTTAATATGCAGCAAATGCAGTCGTCGGCCTTGCAAACACAGGATGAAAGGCAAATGGGAATGTTTTTGCACCTGTCGGGTTTGGCATTCGCCCTGGTTTTTCCGTTGGGTATCGTCCTGCCGATAGTCCTTTGGCAGACGCAAAAAGATAAGATGCCGGCACTCGACGCACACGGTAAAATGGTGACGAACTGGATGATTTCAGCCACGATCTACGGCGTCGCCAGCTTTATCCTGATGTTTGTGCTCGTCGGTTTTTTGACCGGTCTGGCGGTGTGGCTTATGGCGATAATTTTCCCGATCATCGGCGGCGTCAAGGCAAATAACGGCGAAATGTGGAACTATCCGCTGACGATCAAATTTCTTAAGTAGTTTTTAATGAAATGACAACGCCGACGCAAATAATCGAATGTCCCAAGGATGAGATCACCGCCTATATCGACGGCGAGCTTGATCTTGTCCGCGTGAATGAACTCGATGCTCACTTTGCCAAATGTCATCCTTGTTCGCTCGATCTGAATTCTCAGAAACAATTTCTTTGCGGCCTGAATCACAGCCTCAAAAACGAAGCAGATATTAAGTTACCTGCAAATTTTACCAGGCTTATCGTTGCAAGAGCAGAAAGTACGGTCAGCGGGCTGCGTAGGCCGAGCGAGATCTACAATGCGGTATTTATCTGCGTCGGGCTGGCTCTGTTTGTTCTGTTTGCGTTAGGAGCCGAAGCCGGAAGCCTTGTAGACGGTATTTATAACATTTTAGGTCAAATTGCGGTCGTTAGCGGTTTTTTTGGACATATTGTCTATTCTGTTTTTGTCGGTGTGGCTATCATTCTGCGTTCTTTTGGCTCTCAGGTCGGATTTGACACAGCTTTGGCGGGAGCGGCGGGATTTTTTGTTTTTTTGTTAATGTTTTTTTCCCGAAAAATGTTTCGATTGCCTCGTGTCTAATGTTTTCCCTATTCAAAGTGAAATCGGTTGTAATAGCTACGTTTGAAGTGCCGGCGTTTTACGTCAGCCTGCTGTGGAGCGTATCCCGAACAAGGCTTTTTATCCTGCTGGGCATTGTCCAGATTTTTTCTGTTGGGGTTTTTGCTGCTCCAGAAATATCTACATCCGAAGACCAAAAAACCGTAATCGTCAATGACGCTCCCGAACAAGAGATAATCGTTATCGGCAAATCCGTGATCGTCAATAAGCGGGCCAAAGGAGTTTTGGCCATCGGCGGCGACATAATTGTCGAGGGCCGTGTCGAGGGTGATGTGGCCACGATCGGCGGCAATGTCATCCAAAAAGAAAACGCATATATTGGCGGCGATATCATTGTTTTTGGCGGTGCCTATAAGCCGGAGAGCGAAAGCCCGCTTCGTGAGGCGGGCAAGGAAACCGTGATGTTTGGCGTTTTTGAGGAAGAGCTGCGCAATTTTGGGCAAAATCCGGCCCAAATACTTTCGCCGGATTTTTCCGTAAGTTTTTTGGCACAGCGGCTCGTGATCGCTCTTTTCTGGTTTGTAATTTCTATGATCATGACTACGATCGCTCCCGGTGCTGTCAGCCGCGCGGTCACACGCATACACCTGTATTCGCTTAGGGTCGGTGCTTTGGGAGCGGCCGTATTTTTGATTATTACGGGTTGTATTGTCGGCGGTACCCTTGTATTGCCAAATTATTTGAGCGCAACTCTTGCCTTAATGGGAATGCTTCTCCTGTTGCTCGGTTATGTATTTGGCCGCGTGGCTTTACAGGTAAGTCTCGGAAAACTCGTGCAGAAGCATTTTCTTTCAGATAATAACCGCTCTGAAACACTCGCCATCCTTATCGGCGTCCTTCTGTGGACGCTCCTTCTTTCCCTTCCTTATGTTTGGATCATCGCCCTTTTTGCCATCTTCGCCGTCGGTATCGGACTCGTTTTAACCGGCCGCACCACCGCAAAGTGGCAAAATGCATAAATTTTGAACTTTTTATCCGCCCAATTTGACCGGAAGACATTTTTTCCGGCATTGCCGTAAAAGCGTACCCATCATGGGATCAAAATGCAGAAACATGAGGCTCAACGCAAGGGCGCGACGAACTCAGGGGAGCCTGCAATCCCGTTAAAAATCTACTCGAGATCAGGCAGCAGGAATTCATTTGTCGGTTGAATCGGATGGCGCTCTATATAGTTGTAAATTAGACCGTCACGCAATACATGAAATTGAATACCGCAAACGCTAAATGGTTCATTATCATTAACTTCGGCTATTTCATTAAAGGTAATCTGTGAACCATCAACGATCGTCGTCGCACCCTGGCCAAAAACCTCAAGTATCCCATTACCATCCAGAATTATTGCCGTATTCTCGTCGATACCGATACCCAGATTATATGGATTATACGAAACTGCGGTCACCAAGCGGCTGATACGGCCACGCTCTGAAAAGTGCTGGTCGATAATGATATTTTTTAGAAATCCCAATCCGGGTGAAAGACGAACCGCATCTCTGTGCGGATGCGAACTCGGTTCCCCCCGAACGATCATCGACGTACTCATACCCGACGCTCCGGCACTTGTCCCGGCGAGTACCACATTTGTCTCGCGAACCATCTTTCGCAAGT
Source organism: Pyrinomonadaceae bacterium (assembly GCA_041747575.1). Lineage (GTDB taxonomy): Bacteria > Acidobacteriota > Blastocatellia > Pyrinomonadales > Pyrinomonadaceae > OLB17. The sequence goes on along the minus strand of JBGTEX010000016.1, from coordinate 151,150 downwards.
GTTCGGCGAATTTTGTCCCGCCGAGCATCGAGACTAGTCTCATCTGGTCGCCGCCGCTCATAAAGACACCGGTCACGCCGTCCAGAAGGCCTTCAAAATCAGCCTGCACCACATCCTGCCGAGAAGTAGCACGCAGAACTCGCGGATTTTCGACCCCCAGATTCCTGAAAGCCTGCGTATAGACGTCTGCTGCAAATTCAGGAAAGTCAGACGCCACGGGTACGATAAGCACTTCTGCTTTGTCGCCGCCCGCCAGTTTTAAAAACTTTTTCAATATCCGCCGCTCGTTATATTTATCTTCCGCACCGCCGATTACGAGAAGATGCCCGCCGATTATCTCGCGTTCAATTCGTTCTGTCATAAGGATATAGTTTAGAAAAACTTAACTGTTAAGGTATTGTAAAGTGTGTGAATGGTCAAGAACGCTGACAGCGACAGCGTGGATCAGAATACTGCCTTTAATCGTGGCTGTTTGCGTTCATCTGCAGCCAATCGTTCCCCGTTATGTATGTCCTGCAAACTCCGCACTTCTATCTTCTTCTCAGTTTTCTTCGTCATAATTGCTTCCACCAAAGCATCTGCGCCGGTTATAGTCGTTACACAGGGAGTGTTAAATTGAAGGGCCGCTTTGCGGATAGCCTGTTCGTCGTAAAATGAAGTTTTGCCGAGCGGGGTGTTGATTATAAGGGCGATCTCGCCCTGCATGATAAGATCGGCGATATTCGGTCGGCCTTCATTGACCTTAAATATTGTTTCACACTTGAGACCGATTTCGCGCAGGCGTTTTGCCGTGCCGTGAGTTGCAACCAGATCAAAACCAAGATTATCCAACCGTCGAGCGAGCAGAACAGCATGACCCTTATCTGCATTGTTTACAGAAATAAACGCCTTTCCATTGAGAGGCAGCATTAAGCCTGCACCCTCCATCGCTTTGCCGTAGGCTTCACCAAATGTCGTACCGACGCCCATCACTTCGCCGGTCGCATGCATTTCGGGGCCAAGGATCGGATCGACACCGGCAAATTTTTTGAACGGAAAAACGGGCGATTTCACAAATACGTTTGGCACGGGCAGAACGTCAGGCAGATTAAAATCAGCAAGCGTTTTGCATCCGGCCATGACAAGCGAAGCTATTTTTGCAATCGGTACACCGGTCGCTTTTGCAACAAAAGGAACTGTACGTGATGCACGCGGATTGACCTCGATGACATAAACGCGGTCGCTTTGAATCGCGAATTGGATATTCATTAAGCCCTGTACTTTCAAGGCTTTGGCAAGAAGTTTGGTGTAATGCTTTATGGTTTCAAGATGCTCCGTCGGTATTTTTTGCGCCGGGAGAACGCTTGACGAGTCGCCCGAATGAATCCCCGCTTCTTCGATATGCTCCTGTATCCCGGCGATCACAACTGACGTCCGCACTCCGCCGCAATCAGCCAATGCATCGACATCGATCTCGGCCGCGCGTTCCAGGAATTTGTCGATCAAGATCGGTTTTTCCGGTGAGGCATCGACGGCCGTGCGCATATATTCGTCCAGACCGGCTTTGTCATAAACTATCGCCATGGCCCGGCCGCCAAGCACAAAGCTCGGCCTCACGACGACCGGATAACCGATCCCATCGGCAATCACTTTCGCTTCGTCAGGCGAGACCGCAGTACCGTTCGGCGGCTGCGGTATGTTCAATTCCTGCAGCAATGCCGAGAACCGTTTACGGTCTTCGGCAAGGTCGATAGAGTCCGGCGAGGTGCCGATTATCGGAACGCCCGCCGCATGCAGCCGGTCAGCCAAATTCAACGGCGTCTGCCCGCCAAACTGCACGATCACGCCATCCGGCTTTTCGACATCGACGATGTTCATCACATCTTCAAAAGTCAGCGGCTCAAAATAAAGCCGGTCGGACGTATCATAATCGGTCGAAACAGTTTCCGGGTTGCAGTTGACCATTATCGTCTCAAAATCTGCATCTCTCAACGCGAACGAAGCATGACAGCAGCAATAATCAAATTCGATCCCCTGCCCGATCCGGTTAGGCCCCGAGCCCAAAATCATTATCTTCCGCCGCGTTGTAGGCTCAGCCTCGCACTCTTCTTCATAGGTGGAATAAAGATACGGCGTGAACGATTCAAACTCGGCCGCACAGGTATCCACGCGTTTGTAAACCGGCGTAATACCTAAACTCTTTCGATGTTCGCGGACTTCCAATTCGTTAGAACCCGTGAGAAAAGACAGTCGTCGGTCAGACAACCCATACTCTTTTGCAAGATACAAAACGTCGAGCGGAATCTGTTCCAATATTGTTCTATTTATTTCGTCAAAGAACAATCTACCGTTGTTTTTCGTTGCCGTTTGTAGTAAACTCAAAATAGAAATGCTTGGCGGGCGTGGCGTTATGACTCCTTTGGAGAAACCGATGTCGCAGATGACGTCGAGCATTTCTATTTTGTTAAGTTTGTAGCTGTAAAATCCTTTGTCCTCGCCTTTCGCGTACTCCTTCACCGTTATTTTCACACGATGCAATGTCGATCCGTCAGAAACCGCGGCGTAAAGACGATGAATCTGCTTTATATTTAAGTCTCTATTGCGGTCGGGGTGCGATTCTCCCAAAACTGCGGTTTGAATAAGTTCATCTAAGAAACGCACGGCTTCATAATGCAGATCGCGATGTTCCCTCGCCTTTACCGCACTGTCACTCAGCGTTTTTTTAAGGCCCTTCCGGCCAATGAATATCTTAGCTCCAAGATCGTTATTGCTGACTTTCTTTCCCTGCCATTGCTCCCTTGCCCACTCAAAACTCGCCATGCGGTTTCCATGAAATTCATTTTCCAAGATTTCGACAATTTCTACATTTTCTTTTCCCGCAATTTGTTTTTCGTATTCAAGCCGGCTAGTTTGGTGTTGAGCCGACATTTCAATTTGCATTTGCAATTCCATCACCTGCCGAAGTTGATCCAAAAACCATGGATCGATTTTTGACAGCCGATGGATTTCCTCAATTGAATAGCCGTTCTGAAGAGCGTATGTGATGTATGAAAACCGCTGCGAATTTGGGCGGGCGAGTTTACGCTGAAGCTCGGCATCTGGAACATCTTGCAAACGCAATGGTTTAACGGCTTCGAGCGAACGTAAACCCTTAAATAATGATTCCTTAAAAGTACGGCCGATTGCCATCACTTCGCCAACGGATTTCATCTGTGTTCCGAGCACGTCTTCGGCCCCGGGAAATTTCTCGAACGCCCATTTTGGAATTTTTGTAACGACATAATCGATTGTTGGCTCAAACGAAGCGGGAGTTTTCTGAGTGATGTCATTCGGGATTTCGTCGAGAGTATAGCCGACGGCGAGTTTCGCAGCGATCTTTGCGATCGGGAAACCGGTGGCTTTTGAAGCGAGAGCGGACGAACGCGACACACGCGGGTTCATCTCGATAATACGAACGTCGCCATTCGCCGGATTGACGGCAAATTGTATATTCGAGCCGCCCGTTTCGACGCCAACCTTGCGGATACATTTTATCGACATATCACGAAGGTTTTGATATTCGACGTCGGTCAGGGTCTGGGCCGGGGCGACGGTTATCGAATCGCCGGTATGCACACCCATCGGGTCGAAGTTCTCGATCGAACAAATAACCACGACATTGTCATTGAGGTCACGCATCACCTCGAGTTCGAATTCTTTCCAGCCAAGAATAGATTCTTCGACCAGTATTTGTGAATTTGGCGACGCCGCCAGACCGCCTTTGGCTATTTCCTCGAATTCGTCGGGGTTAAACGCAGTACCGCCCCCGGTACCGCCAAGCGTAAACGACGGCCTGATAATCGCGGGATAGCCTATTTTTTCGACAATTTCACGAGCTTCTTCCCATGTGTGGGCAAATCCACCCTCAGCACTCTGAATTCCGATCTCATCCATCGCCGCTTTAAATAATTCGCGGTCTTCGCCGACCTTGATCGCGCCGATATTGGCACCGATCAGTTTTACATCGTATTTTTCGAGAATTCCCAGATCGTGCAATTCTACCGATAAGTTGAGTCCGGTCTGACCGCCAACCGTCGGGAGCAGAGCGTCGGGACGCTCTTTTTCAATGATCGCGGTAACGGTTTCGACCGTCAGAGGCTCGATATACGTTCGGTCGGCTATTTCCGGATCGGTCATGATCGTGGCCGGATTAGAATTAACGAGAACAACCTCGAATCCTTCCTGCATTAAAGCCCGGCAAGCTTGAGTCCCCGAATAATCAAATTCACACCCTTGGCCGATAACAATAGGGCCGGATCCAATTATCAAAATTTTATTTATATCGTCGCGTCTTGGCATTTTTAAACTCTTGATTATACAGAAAAAGTGCCGTCACTCTAACCGAACCCGTATAATTCCGGATCGAGCGTTTGACATTTTTTTGGCCGAAGCCCGTCACCGTGCGTCACCGAATCTGTGCTGTCGTCGAAGCAAATGTTTGCGGCTCGCTAAACGTTTAGAACCCTACAAAAACCGGTTCCGGCTCCAGATAAATACCAAATTTTGATATGACCGCTCTATAAATTTTCTCTTTTAGCACAAGTATTTCCGTCGCCGATGCACCGCCGCGATTTATAAGCGCGAGCGTGTGATTTGACGATATTCCGGCTTTCCCGAGTTCAAAACCTTTTTTGAATCCGGCGTTCTCGATCAGCCATGCGGCCGGGATCTTTACTTTTTCACCAAAATCGAAATGCGGTACGGCATTGAATTTGAGGCGTATTTCGTCTAATTTTTCTCTGTCCACGACCGGATTTTTGAAAAATGACCCAACGCTTTTTGAGTTTGGATCATTGGGGTCGATGACCATCGATTTTTCACGCCGTATTTTCAAGACGGCGTCACGAACACTGCTGATCGACGGCGGGCTCCCGCCAAAACGCTCAATTAAATCTTTATAAACAATTTTTGCATTACCGCCTTCGTGCAAAGCAAAGGTGACACTTACGACGATAAAACGGTCGCGATGGGTTGAGTTAAAGATGCTTGACCGGTATGTAAAACCGCAATCGTGGTTGTTGAGGGTTATAATTTCCCGGGTTTTGCGATCAAAACAACGCACCGCAACGATCGTTTCTGCAACTTCCTGGCCGTAAGCTCCGACATTCTGAACGGGTGTTCCGCCGACAAAACCGGGAATGCCGCTGAGACATTCGACGCCGGCGAGGTCGTTTTTGACACAGAATGCGACAAAAACGTCCCAATCTTCGCCCGCACCGACCGTTATTAGTGTTTTCGCGTTTACGATTTCCGATCTAAGTTTTCCTTGCGGAGACTCCGGCTCCTGAACAGGGCTAAAATCAAGACCTCCGCGAATAGCGATCTGTAACACGACGCCGTTAAATCCGTTATCTGATATGAGAACATTGCTCCCGCCGCCCAGAACAAAAAGCCTGAAATCGTTAGACTTTGCAAATTGCAACGCTTCGGCTACCTGCGATTCAGTATCCGCCCTTATAAAATAACGTGCCAAGCCGCCAATTTTTAGAGTTGTAAGCGGGGAGAGGGAGACGTTTTCCTGCACTATTAGCGTCATGTTCAAGATTGTATTGTCAGCCAACGCGGAAGGCAGCATTCATTTTTGACGATCTCAATGGCGCGTTAAACCCGTCCGCTGCCGCAGTTGTCTGATGCAAGACGTACGAGAGCCTTCGACCTTGCTGACCCGCAAGTTTTTGCAACGCTTACCGACCCTGAACTTACATCCTTAACAACTGTCGTTTTTTATCCAGGTCGTCCGCGCTCGCCGGATCGATTTTTTTCATTTCTTCGATCAGTTTTTTTAGGCCTTTGCTGTCTTTGCGGCTGATGAGGGCGTTGCCGAGTGCCATCATATAGGTGAGATTCCTTGGGTCATTTTCAATCGCAGCCCGAAACCATTTTTCGGCGTTTGCAAAATCTTTATCCTTAAAATGAGCGACGCCGATCGCGTATCTTGCAAAATCAGTATCCGGGCGCGCATTCAGCAGTTTGCCAAGTGTCTCGACCGCCCCTTTATTATTACCGAGGTCGATCTGAACCGATGCGAGATTTTGCAGTGCAAAGTCAGACGCGGGCGGCCCTGCGTCGACAGCTTTTTGCAGCGCTGTCTGAGCTGATTCGAGAAACGGGCGGGCCGCGGGCATGTTCTTATTTTCAGCCTCCGCGTGACCGGCGCGGAAGTACGCCCACCCGAGATTCACATAATCGATCGGGTTGTCGGTCAGATCGACGGCTTTTTGCAGGGCCTTTATCGCCGCCGGCCATTGGCAGACTATGTTTTTCTGCATATTAATATCGCATTGCTGGCCGATAACCAGCCCGGCCTTGCTGTAAAGGTCGGCTAAGACCGCCCGGTCGTAATCCTTGGTTCCGCCTAAAAACAGAGCCGCAAGGCCGTAATTTGCCTGGGCGGGTTCGAATTCTCTGGCCTGCCGGTGAGATTCGCCCAGACCGGCAAAAACTGCCCAGTCATTATTTTTTAATTTTGCAGCCGCTTTATATGCTTCTTTTGCCTCCGGATATTTTCCTAAACCGTAAAACGCCTCACCCAAGCCAAACCATGCGTCAAAATGGTTAGGTTTTAATTCGACTGTTTTTTGATAATCAGGAACCGCCTCTTCCGGCCGTTTTAATTTGACAAGCGTTTCCGCCGAATTGAAAAATGCTTCGGCATTTGTCGGGTCGAGCATCTTCGCCTTCTGGAATGCGGCAAGAGCGTCCTCGTTCCGCATCTGCGATGTTCGGACAAGGCCAAGGAAAAATTGAGTTTCGGCCGATTCTGCTGAGCTTGTCAGAGCTTTTGTCAGCATGTCATCGGCCTTTTCGATCTCGCCCGCCTGATAGTGGAGAATTCCGAGCGGAACGTATATCTCGGTCAAATCTTTGTCGTTCTCGAGAGCTTTTCCGTAATTGGCAATCGCCTCGGCCGTCTCGCTGAGTTCAGCGTAGGCCTCGCCGAGGCCAAAATAGGCGGCTGAATTATTGGGATTATATTTCAGGGCTTCGAGAAAATTTGCTTTTGCTGGTTGAGCCTGGTCATTTAAAAGCAGATCGCTGCCTTTGGCCACCAGAGCTTCGCTAAATCCTGTTTTTGCGGCGACGTTAGTTTCGTCGAGCCTGATCGAGTCTCTAAATGCTTCAAAAGACGATTCGAAATCACCTTTTTCGAGATAAAATTCACCGATCCCGGCGAATCTGATCGATCCCTGCTCAGGTGATAGCGATTTGGTCTCCATTTTAGACGGATCGACGGCTTGGGTCTTTATTCGTCTAGGAGCCGTTTTTGCGAGGGTTTCGTATTGTTTCTTGATCTTTCTAGCGGTTTCTACGCGGGACGATTTTGTTCGTGTGGGCCTGGCCGGAGCGATGGTTCGTCTGATAGACCGCGCAATATTACGAAAAACAAAAACACTCGAACCGCCCGTAATACTGCTTACCGATACGAGGTCCTGGCCGCTAGACGCAACCGGCGCCGATAAAACTGCCAGGATCAGCACCACAGATAAAAGAATTTGAAGCTGACGAAATTTATAAAACATTTAGTGATCCAATTTGACAAAACCCGCGTGAATTTATTTTCGATCATTATAAACCAAGTTTCCGATAAGCGGAAAACCTGAGTAAACTTTTGCTCTATTCTTGCCCTTTTCCTCTGTCTGATATAAATTTGTAAATTACCAATAATGAGGAAGTCCCGTGTTCCGGGTTTCGAGTTCTGTTTAACTGACGATGATCCAACCTGGAACCCGGAATTTGAGACTTCAATAATAGGAGAACTTGCCGAAAATGAAAGCATTTGCAACTGAGAACATCAGGAATCTGGCTGTCATTGGACACGGCGACGCGGGTAAAACCCAGCTCGTTTCGTCCATGATGTACGCCGCCGGTTCCGCTACCCGCTGGGGAAAAGTCGATGAAGGGTCAACTATTACCGATTTCGACGAAGACTCGATCGAGCGAAAAGTTTCGCTTAATAACAACTTCGCCCACCTCGAATACAAAGACACCAAGATGAATCTGATCGACACGCCCGGCTACGCGGCGTTTGTCTCACACGCGAGGCCAGCTCTGCGCGTAGCCGATTGCGCATTGGTCGTCGTGGACGCGGTACACGGTATCGAGGTACAGACCGAAAAGACCTGGCAGTATGCAAATGAATTTATGCTGCCGCGTTTTATGGTAATCAACAAGGTCGATAAAGAAAATGCGGATTTCAGCCATGCGCTCGAGACCGCCGCCGACTCATTTGCACGCTCGATCGTCCCTTTTACATTGCCTATCGGCCAGGAAGCCGGTTTTAAAGGGGTCGTCGATGTTGTTCATCAAAAAGCGTACGAATTTGACGAAAACGGCAAGGCAAAAGCCATCGCTATACCGAGTGAGGGAAAGGCACTGCTCGATTCGACACGCGAACGCCTTATCGAACTCGTCGCCGAATCGGACGATGCACTGATGGAAAAATATTTTGACAAAGGCACGCTTCCTGAAGAAGATATTATCCCAAATCTCGCTCGTGCCATCGCGGCCAGCAAACTATGTCCGGTTTACGCCGTATCAGCGACAAACCTTGTCGGTTTGCAGATCCTGCTCGATCATCTGGTCGAATTTGCACCAAATCCCGCAACACACGAATCTGAGTACGGTTTTGCCGACAGTGAAATGACAGGCGAGCGTGTAAAACGGAAATATTCAAATGACGAACCGTTCTCAGCCTATGTTTTTCGAACCATTGCCGATCCTTTTGCCGGTCGCATCAACGTATTTAAGGTCGTTTCGGGTAAGGTTTCGTCCGACGCGACGGTGCAAAATACGACCCGCGACACACCGGAACGTCTAGGCGCCCTGCACGCAATTTCCGGTAAAACACTCGATAAAGTAAATGAGGCCGCGACCGGCGACATTATCGCCGTCGTCAAATTAAAAGATACGCAAACCGGCGACACACTCTCAGACAAGGCGAAGCCGATAGTTTATCCAAAGGTCGAATACCCGGAGGCCGCGATCGCATTTGCAATCGAACCAAAATCGAGAGCGGACGAGGATAAGATATCATCCGCCCTGCATAAGATTTTAGAGGAAGATCCGAGCCTTCATTTTGACCGCGATTCTCAGACAAAAGAATTTATTCTTTCCGGCTCAGGCCAGCTTCATATCGAGACGGTTGTCAAGAAACTCGAACATCGTTATCACGTCGAGGTTGCGCTTCATCCTCCGAAAGTTCCGTATAAGGAAACTATAACGCAACAGGTCGAGGTACAGGGACGTCACAAGAAACAGTCGGGCGGACGCGGCCAATTCGGCGATTGCAAAGTTATTTTTGAGCCGCTCGATCGCGGTGCGGGTTTTGAGTGGGTCGATAAGATATTTGGCGGTTCGGTTCCGCAAAATTTCCGCCCGGCGATCGAGAAAGGCATTATCGAAGCCGCGTCGGGCGGTGCGGTCGCCGGTTATCCGCTTGTCGATTTTAAGGTAACGTTGATCGACGGCAGCTATCATGCCGTCGATTCGGATGAGCATAGTTTTCGTGCGGCGGGCAGAAAGGCGTTTCGGGCCGCCATCGAAAAGGCCAAACCGACCCTGCTTGAACCTATAATGGACGTCGAGGTTTTTACACCGCAAGAGGTGTCGGGCGACATAATGGGCGACCTGAACAGCCGCCGCGGCCGCGTTGGCGGTATGGAGGTCAGAGGAAAACAACAGGTGATAAAAGCTAAAGTCCCGCTCGCGGAAATGCTCGATTATCAATCGAAATTAAATTCCGTCACTCAGGCCCGGGGCTCTTATCATATGCAGTTTTCGCATTACGACCCGCTCCCCGGCAATCTTTCGCAAAAGGTCATCGACGAGGCGGTGGCCTCGGGCCGCGTCAGGGCGCACGAGGACGACGATTAAGTAATTTACGCGCGTAAACGCAGTGAGATTTTTGCCGGAATAGTATTTTGTCCGGAAAATATCGTATAATGATAGTGAATAAAATAAAATTTTACTTCGACCGTCTCATCGATAAATATGTTGTTTAGCTTTTAGAATAGAAAAGGAGTTTCAAGATGTCAGTATCAAAACGTTCAATAATTTCAACTTTCGCATTTCTCACGATTTTTATATTTTCAGCGCAGTTTGCGTCAGCACAGCTTCAACTGCCGCGTGCAAGCCAAAAGGCGAGTGTGTCACAGACCATCGGCGTGACAGATCTCTCGATCACCTACTTTCGCCCCGGCGTTAAGGGCCGCAAGATCTACGGCGAATGGCCGGTGGAGGTTAAGGGTGAGGGTACGCTTGACAATCAGAATGCCCGCCCGCCGGGTGCTCCGATCGTGCCTTACGGCCATATGTGGAGAACAGGTGCTAATGAGGCGACTCAATTTGTAATCACCAACGATGCGACCATTAACGGACAAAAGCTCCCGGCGGGCAGCTACAGTCTTCATACCATTCCGGGCAAGGACGATTGGACGATTATTTTTAACGGAACCGCGAATCAGTGGGGCAGCTTCAGCTACGACGCAGCAAAAGACACGCTTCGTGTAAAAGCTAAACCGCAGACTGTCGCCGTTAATCAGGAATGGCTGGAATTTGATATCGAACCGACGGCGGAAAATGCGGCACAAGTTACCATCGGCTGGGAAAAAGTTCGCGTCCCCTTCACAGTCGCGGTTGACGTACCCGCAACCGCTTTAGCCCATGCTCAGGAAGCGGTGGCCGCGGCCAAAGCCGATGATTGGCGAACGCCTTTCAACGCCGCCGGCTATGCAAACAGAAACGGAGATAAAGCAAATGCCGCCAAGTGGCTGGATCAGGCCTTAAAGGTCCTCGATACGTCCATCGCGGCCAAACCGACTTTCCAAAATCTCGCCGGAAAGGCCGATGTTCTTCTTGCCGCCGGTCGCAAAGACGAGGCATTTGCCGTCGCCGATAAAGCCATTGCCCAGGGCAAAGCGGATAAAGCTAACACCGCCGCATTCGAAAAACGTATTGCGGATTTAAGGGCCGGCAATTAAAAGATACGATCTATGCAATGGATCCGTAGGGACGGATCGTTGCACCTGTTTACACGGACAATTCCGAAAAACTTTTTACGAGCGGCATATCTTATGCCGCTCGTAAGAAGTTTGGTGCGCTTTTCCTTCAGCAATTTCAAAACACCACTCTGACGGCGGTCGGCATTGTATCAACGGCTCTTCTTGCTAAATATTACATTAGGATGGCGTGAGAAGTATTCCCTCGATCCCGCACGGTATCGAATAGATAGTGTTGTTTGTCGCGACTATCATTTCGCCTTTTCGAGTAAAACAGAGGCCGACGATGTTGTTCCCGGCGACAAAATGTCGGGCGGATGAGCCGTCGGGAGTGATCTGCACAATTCCGTGACGCCCCGCCATGCAGCCGGCAACGTATAGATTTCCGGCCCGGTCAAATGCCAGGCCCTGCGGACGCCCGAGACCTCGGAAAAATGTCTCATCAAAACCCTCTTTGTCGATAACATGCACTAAATCATGGCTTGCAAGGCCTGGCGAGGTCATAAACAACCTGCCGTCAGGCCCAAAAGCCATATGATACGCCGCGACCGAGGGTTCCATAACTGTGAAGGTCTCGATCTCTGCAAAATCACGCACACGGTATATCGTACCCGAACGGTCACCGACATACATCAGGCCTTCGGGGTCAAACGCTAGACCGGAAGCTATGCCGAGCCCGGTCGCGTAAACCGTCGATGTGCCGTCCCGCCCGACGGCGTAAACCTCGCCCTGTGCACGATTTGAGACAAACATCTGGCCTTCACGGTCAAAGGCGACGCCGGTCGGATTGAGGATCGGTTCGGGCATCTCATCAAGATAACCGTCGGGTTCGAGCCGAAACAGGGTTGCCGGTAAATATTGTCCGCGCGCGCCTGAACGCGTCAATATGATCGCATCATCCGACGGATCGACGGCCGGATTTGCGACTAAATGCATTCCATCGATCAGTTTGCTCCCGACCGTCATTTCGAAAGTATTGCTAACCGCACCAAAACTCTCCAGATGGATTGGAGTCCGTTTTGATTGCATATCGGAGGCAAACGACGTACCAGCTGTCTCCTCAGGCACAATCGCCAAAATCCGGCGTGTCGATGCGGCTGCGATCCGGCATTGCATACCTTCGATGTAAACGCCGTCAGCCGTACCCGGCCGCATCCGAAACTCTTCGCACGTCACTACGATCTCACCACCCGGAATAGCATACGGCGGATCTACGGCGATTATCTTGATAAGTTTGTTCATTTACCAATAGATTCTACGATGCCCGATCAGGACTGTCGAATGAAACCTGCGGACAGCATCGGGTTCCGTTCGCCGCAAACCGTGTTCGTGCCGTCAGGACGCGGGTGCGTCCGAGGCTTCCGGTGGGAAATCTATGCATGCTATGAGCCGTTCCATACAGCAAAAATGCCCATCTCACCCGCCGGTCATCATCAACCCTATTTCTTCCGTCGAGGCAGCTTTCGGATCGACTTCGCCGACGATTTTGCCTTCGCGGATTATAAGCAGGCGGTCGGCCAGCGCGGTAACCTCTTCGAGTTCGGCGGATACCAGCAAGACCGCGGAACCTGCGTCGCGGAGCTCGATCAGTTTGCGGTGGATAAACTCGATTGCACCAATATCGACGCCGCGGGTCGGTTGGGCAACCAGCAATAACTTTGGATTTAAATCGAATTCACGGCCGATTATCAGCTTTTGCTGGTTGCCGCCGGAGAGTGATTTTGCGGGCAGAGTCGGATCGGGCGGACGGACGTCAAAATTTTTGATGATTTTGTTTACACGCTGGTCGATCGCGGTGTTATTCATAAATCCCGCTGCTGCTACGGGCGGACGATAATGGACGCCGAGAATAGAGTTTTCCGCAAGATTCGTGTGGGGCAGCAAACCGCGTTTATGCCGGTCTTCGGGTATGTGGGCGACGCCCAGTTCTTTTAGCTCACGTGGCGAGCGGTTTGTGACGTCCTTTCCCGCAAATTCGACACGTCCGGAGGTCGCCGTCGATAGTCCCGACAGAGCTTCGATCAGCTCGGTCTGGCCGTTACCCTCGATGCCCGCAACCCCGACGATCTCACCGGCGCTCACCGTGAACGAAACGCCGCGTACAGCTTCGCCGTGTTTACCGCTAACCGACAAACTCCTGACGTCTAAAATCGTATCGCCTCTAACGGCGTCAGATTTATCAACGCGGAGCAAAACGTCACGCCCGACGATCATTCGGGCCAGATCTTTTGCCGAGGTCTCGGCTGTTTTTACATTTCCGACCGATTTGCCGTCACGCATCACTAAAACTTCGTCGGAAATTGCAAGGACTTCGTCGAGCTTGTGTGTGATGATGATTATTGTCTTGCCCTGCCCTTTCATGCGCCGTAAAATCCCGAAAAACTCATCAACTTCCTGAGGCGACAAAACGGCCGTCGGCTCATCTAAAATTAGTATTTCCGCGTTTCGATAAAGCGCCTTGAGCAGCTCGACACGCTGCTGCTGGCCGACTGAGAGGTCTTCGATAAAGGCTTTCGGATTGACGCCGAGGCGAAGTTCGTTGGAGAGAGAGAGAATGTCTCTATTGGCTTTTTCAAGATCGAGATTCGCCGCCGAGCCGGTTTCCGCCCCGAGTATTATGTTCTCCGCGACGGTCATCGTGTCAACCAGCATAAAATGCTGATGCACCATACCGATACCCCGAGAGATAGCGTCATGCGGATTTCGAATCTCCACCTGATCGCCATCCACAAATATCTCACCGCTGTCGGCCTTGTAAAAGCCGTAAGCGATCCGCATTATCGTCGATTTCCCCGCTCCATTTTCCCCGACAATTGCGTGGATCGTGCTTTTCTGTACCTTTATCGAAACGTCATCGTTGGCAATGACATTGCCAAAGGTTTTTGTAATATTTCTCAGTTCCAGCATCTTAATTATTTGTCGGCTTTACGAATCAGATCAATGAACGAGCGTACAAAAACTACTTTGCCATCGCATCGGTCACCTTGATCTCACCCGTTCCGATCTTTGTCCGGGCTTCCTCGACTTTTTGCAGCACATCCGCGGGAATCAAAGCCTTATTATTTTCGTCAAGTGCGTAGGCGACTCCGTCTTTGTCGAGGCCGAATGTGTGAAAACCGCCCTGGAAGCGTCCGTTCATAATCTCTTTAACAACGTCATAAACTGCGTTATCCACCCGTTTTACCATTGAAGTCAGCACAAAGCCGGGTTTGACTCCGTTTTGATTTGAATCGACGCCGATGACAAATCTATTAGCTTCGCCGCTGTCATTTTTTCCATATTGTTCGACCGCGTCAAAGGCTCCAAGACCGGAGTTGCCGGCCGCCGTGAATATTACGTCCGCTCCCTTTTCGATCTGTGCGAGCGACAGTTCTTTGCCTTTGCCCGGATTATTCCAGGCAGCATCTGATACGCCTACGTAGTTGTCAATAACTTTGATATTTGGATTTATCGAACGTGCACCTTCCTCGTAACCGGTTTCAAATCTGTGAATCAGCGGTATATCCATACCGCCGATAAACCCGATCGTACCCGTTTTTGATTTCGAAGCGGCAATCATACCGACCAGATATGATCCTTCGTGTTCGCGAAAAACAAGTGATGCAACATTCTTAAGCGGCGTTTTGCCGTCTTCCTCAAAAATCACGCCGTCAACTATCGCAAATTTGTTATCAGGATAATTCAGCGCGACCTTTTGCATGATCGGCCCCTGGGCAAATCCGACGCCGATTATCAGATCAAAATTCTTCTCGGCAAATGCACGCATAGCCGGTTCTATCGACGTCGGATTACCGGGTTCGACGTCATATAGACAAATGTTCAGATCCTTTTCGGCACGCTTGACGCCCTCCCAAGCGGCGGCATTGAATGAGCGGTCATTCTTACCGCCGATGTCAAAAACGATGCCGACTCGAATATCACAACCCTCGCGTCTCGCTTCAGTTCGCTCGGTGCAGGACGAAGCGAAAATCGAAGCGGCAACAAGGAAAATTATGCTGAAAAGCCTTTGATGTTTCATATACGATGTATGGAGAGCCTGCTTTTCGCAGGCTCCGCAGCCGCGTGCGACCGGCAAAAAGCTGGAACTCTAAGGGGGCCGATTACAGCCGCCGCAAAGTTAGACCGTCGCTCTTATCAATTTAGTTGTCCGCGAGATTTCTTTTGATATTTTATAGGCATTTTGCAGTTTTTCACTAATCAGACCGTTATTTTTACTGCGGCAATAGGCGATGCCCAGTTCGTCACCTTTATGCACCCGGTCACCGATTTTTTTCATACAGGCATAACCGACTGCATGATCGATTGCGTCGTCGGCTTTGACGCGCCCGCCGCCAATATCACATATCGCGCCGCCAAGCGCCGACGTATCGACCTCAGAGACATAGCCGCTGATTTCAGAAATTATCGGAATTTCGGTTAAACCCTTTGTCAGGAGCATTTCAGGTTTGTCACAAACCTTTGGCTCGCCGCCCTGCATTTCAATATTCTGCCGTAATCGGTCAAGGGCCTCACCTGATTCCAATGCCTTTTGTATCCGGAACCTGGCATTTTCCATCGAACCCGCGATCTTACACTGAACCAGTATGGTCGCCGTCAACTCGACCGAAAGCTCAAGCGTCGGCTGCATCAATTCGTCACACTCATTACGAAGGATCTTTAAACACTCGTAAACCTCAAGAGCGTTGCCGACATATTTTCCAAGCGGCTGGCTCATATCGCTGATCACTGCACGGGCATTAACGCTAAATGATTTGCCCGTTTCGCACAATGCATTCGCCAATTTTTGTGAGTCAGCGTATTTCTGAATAAACGCTCCCGATCCGGTTTTTACATCCAAAACCAGAACGTCCAAGCCCTCAGCTAGTTTTTTTGACATTATCGACGCGACTATAAGCGGAATGTACGGAACGGTGGCCGTTGCATCGCGCAAGGCGTACATTTTTTTATCCGCCGGCGCGATCTGTTTTGTCTGCCCGCCGAGTGCAAAGCCGCATTTTTTTAGCACTTTTTTGAAATTTGCAAACGAAAGATTTACATCAAAACCGGGTATTGATTCGAGTTTGTCCAATGTCCCGCCGGTGTGGCCAAGTCCGCGACCGGAGATCATCGGCACAGCGACACCGCAAGCAGCCGCAAGCGGAGCGACCAATAGCGATGTCTTATCACCAACGCCGCCGGTCGAGTGTTTATCAGCTTTCGGTGCGTCGATATCGGAAAAATCCATAACCGTCCCCGAATGAAGCATCGCGCTCGTGAGTGAATATTGTTCACGTCGATTCAGCCCGCGAATAAATATCGCCATAATGAGCGCCGTAATCTGATAATCCGCCCAAGTGCCGTCGCAGACACCGTCGATAAAATCCGCGATCTCGGAGTCAGAAAGTGCTTTGCCGTCGCGTTTGGTCGCTATTATTTCCTGGGGACGCATAATGTCAGAATAGAGTGCTGCAACGGCCGTGTATTCAACCGGCTGTCGCAGACCATAAATAAAAAGACTTTCCAAGTTTCGCACAGGATTAGTGCCGAAGTCTATGGCGGGTTATTTACACCGATTTAACAAGCATGACAACAACGTTAGCACTGATCGCCTGCCGTTCGCCGACGGCATCGACCGATTCGCCGGTTTTTGCCTTTACGCTGACACAGCCTAACTCTATGCGCAATATGGCGGCGAGGTTTGCGCGTATGTCATCGATATACGGTCTGAGTTTTGGCCTTTCAAGATTGATGACCGAATCCAGGTTCGAAACTTTGTATCCCTTTTCGTTTATCAGCCCGGCCGCGTAAAGCAGAAATTCCGAGCTCTCCGCGTTTCGCCATCTTTCGTCGGTATTGGAAAAATGTGTACCGATGTCGCCTAAAGCAAGCGCGCCGAGTACAGCATCAGTCGCGGCATGCAATAAGACGTCGGCATCCGAATGCCCTTCGGCACCGAGATCAGATTCGATTGTGATACCGCCGATAACAAGGGGCCGACCGGCGGTCAATCTGTGAATGTCAGTGCCTATACCGATTCGATACATAAAATAAAACCGCCTGTTGAGCGGTAAAACTTTGACGCTAAATCGCCCGCACACTCGTTTTTCTGACATTTATTCCGTCAACTTCAGGCGGCCCGCTTTAAACGGACGGTTCTGACATACGGTAAAATGCTTCAGCCAAGATCAGATCCTCGGGACGCGTTACTTTAATATTGATTCCGCGGCCTTCAACAGTAGCGATTTTTATGCCAAGTTTCTCAACCAGATAACATTCGTCGGTAATGCTCTCGGAAAAGTTTATGCCGTCAAAGGCACGACAAAGTATATCGTATCGAAACGCCTGCGGTGTAATGGCACGTCTCAGCTTATTCCGGTCAATCGTCCGTGCAATATATTCCCCGTCGATCTCCTTGATAGTGTCGGACACCTCTGCGACCAGGCAAGCAGCACCCGTCTCCGCTGCCTTTTGAACTGTCCGGGTTATCTCATCGACCGACACGAGCGGCCTTGCGCCGTCATGGACCGCAACAATATTAGCCGTCAAAGGATCAATCGCATTGAGGCCGTTACGAACCGATTCAGCCCGAGTTTTTCCGCCGGTTACGATTGCGGTGAGCTTTGAAATTTCAAATTTTTCGATAATGCGTGTAAATTCTTCGATCCCTTCGGCGGACAAAACAACCACGAGAGCATCAATCACAGGACAAGCCGCAAATCGCTGTAAGGTGTGTATTATGAGCGGTTTGCCTAGAAATTCGACGAACTGTTTAGGTTTGTCGGCGGCAAATCGCTGACCGCTTCCGGCGGCGGCGATGATCGCTGTGTTCATAATCCGTCCGGTTGGAGTTGTAGTTTTAGCTGGCAAAAATGTTTGTTAGATAAACGGATCGAATGCACGAAAAGGCTGCTAAAGCAGGTTGACACCGTCTATTCGATTTCTTCGATGATCGTATTTTGCCGCAGTTCACGGGTTCCTTTACGAAATCCGAGCGAACGCGAATCGTGAACGCTGTACGAACTCTCAGAATTACCGTTTGATTCCTCTCTATCTTCCCAAAGCCGTCCGAAGATCATCTTTCCAGCCGTCGTCTGCAGCACACTTGTCACGGCGATATCCGCGGTTTTACCGATCAGTTTACGGGCGTTATCGACCACAACCATTGTGCCGTCATCGAGATATGCAACGCCCTGATTATATTCTTTTCCTTCTTTCAGAATAAAAACACGCATCGCTTCGCCCGGCAGAACGACGGGTTTTAAGGCATTTGCAAGCTCATTAATATTTAGCACCGCCACGCCGCGAAGCTGCGAAACCTTATTTAGATTGAAATCATTAGTCACGATGACCGCGTCGAGTTGACAGCCGAGTTCGATCAGTTTTAAGTCAACTTCCTTTACAGCCGGAAAGTCGGTCTCGACTATCTGAATGTCGAGCTTACTGTTATTTCTGAGCCGTTGGAGCATGTCGAGCCCACGCCGTCCGCGTTGACGTTTTGACGAATCGGCTGAGTCGGCAACCTGTTGAAGCTCGGCAAGGATAAAATGCGGAATAATGAGTGTACCGCCCAAAAACCCGGTTTCCGCGACGTCTGCAATGCGTCCGTCGATGATCACAGAAGTATCCAGAACTTTATAATCACGTTTTACATTTTTGTCGCTAAAAATACCGCCAAGTGCCGAAAGATCGAGATAATCGCCCTTCGCCGCCCCGACCATCAGCCCGATATAGCCCATAAAAAACGCAAGCGCGATAGTCAAAAACGTCTGCATTTCAGCCGAAACCGCTGCTTCTTTCTGTATCGAGATCAAGACGCCGATCAAAAAGGCACCTGCGATGCCGAGAATTGAGCCGATTGCCGCGCCGATGAGAGTCTTTAGCGAAGCTCGGCGAACACGCATTTCAAACGCGATTATCACCAAACTAACGAAAGCGCCAAGCCCCGCAGACAGTAGGCGCCGTGTCGAATCGTCAGCAATGCCGCTCAGCCCAAACCGCTGCGTCCGCTCAAACGGATTTAGCAGATAACCCAAAAGGATTAGCATACTAACAAACGCAATTCTTAATATGAGGATATCCGTTTTCATATTATGAAGAATCTTAACACGAAAAATGTGTTCGCAATAACGCCCTGTATTTGGCAGGCTTAAATACAGCACCAACCGTGGACGAATCGTAATTTAATCAAACGACGATTTGACGGGGGATTTCAAAATAAGTTCTTGCTTGGCCGTTCATTTTAGCTTCTTCGATAGGTCTGTTGTATTCTTTCGTTCAGATGGCAAAACAACCTGCGACAATTTTTGTTTGTCAGAATTGCGGCTCGCAGTCGCGCAAATGGCTGGGCCAATGTCCTGACTGCGGACATTGGAACACGCTGGTCGAGGAGCGTTTTCGGGCTCAGCCCGGCGGGACGGGTAAATTT
This sequence comes from Pyrinomonadaceae bacterium, assembly GCA_041747575.1. Lineage (GTDB taxonomy): Bacteria > Acidobacteriota > Blastocatellia > Pyrinomonadales > Pyrinomonadaceae > OLB17. The sequence continues at coordinate 131,731 of JBGTEX010000016.1, read as the reverse complement.
GCGCCGCTATACCGGCAAACGTCGCCCATTTCGTATGACAGCATAGAATCTCAGGACGACGCCCGCACGGTTTCGGGAATCGATGAATTGGATCGAGTCCTCGGTGGCGGTATTGTCGCCGGGTCGCTCGTGCTGATCGGCGGTGCTCCGGGCATCGGCAAATCAACGATCGTAATGCAGATGGCCGATAAGCTGGGACAGAGCGGCACAAAGATTTTATACGTTTCAGGCGAAGAGTCAGAACGGCAGATAAAAATGCGCGGCGAACGCCTCGGTGTAGCGGCCGAAAATCTTTTTCTTTTGCCGGAGACAAATCTGCAAATTATCCTCGCAGAAACCACTAAACTTAAACCGGATTTTGTAATTGTCGATTCGATTCAGACGGTTTTTAGCGAGCAGATCGAATCGGCACCGGGAAGCGTGTCGCAGGTGCGTGAGGTGGCGGCGCAGTTTATGATGTTTGCCAAACAGACGGCGACACCGGTTTTTCTGACCGGCCACGTAACAAAAGACGGGTCGATCGCCGGCCCCAGGACGCTCGAACATATAGTCGATACGGTTCTTTATTTCGAAGGCGACCGGCATCACAACCATCGGATAATTCGTGCGGTAAAAAACCGCTTCGGAGCGGCAAATGAGATCGGGATTTTTGAAATGACCAATTCCGGTCTAGTTCCGGTCGGAAATCCGTCTGAGATCTTTCTGCAAGAGCGCCCCGAAAACGCAACCGGCTCGGTCGTAACCGTCTGTATGGAAGGCACACGGCCGCTACTCGTCGAGATACAGGCTCTCGTCAGCGGTACAAAATTTGGCACCGGACGACGGATGACACAGGGTTTTGACCACAATCGAACGTCGCTCCTGATCGCGGTCATCGAAAAACAGCTCGGTTTTCAGTTAGCGACGGATGACGTTTTTGTAAACGTTGCCGGTGGTATGGAAATTGACGAACCCGCCGCCGATCTCGGTGTCGTCGCGGCCATCGCCTCAAGCTTTCGCAACATTCAGGTTCCACCCGAAACCGCCGTTTTTGGTGAAATTGGCCTCACCGGTGAGGTACGCGGCGTCCTACAGGCCCAAACACGCGCCCGCGAAGCCCAAACTTTGGGATTTAAGAAACTGATTTTGCCCGAATCAAATAAAAAGGGCCTGGAAAAGCTGCTCGGAATCCGAATTGTTGGAGTAAAAAATTTGGAGCAGGCGATCGATGCATTGTTTTAGGGGAAGTGAAAACCAAATTTTTTTTCGAATAAAAGTTAACCCTTTATGTACCGTTTCATTTTAAGATCTTACTACGTTCTGACGGTGCCGCTTGCGATCTTTTTTATTTTGAGTTCGACGGCGATTCACCCGGATTACGGGCTTTCGCTTTTTAAAAAATACTGTTTGGGAATTCGTATGTTTTTGAATAAACTGAGAGTTCCGACCGGCACATCTTACAAGTCGCACCTGGCGATGGCCCTCAAGATATTTGAAACGCCGCCGGATGTTGTTGGCTGTATCATCGAATGCGGGACATGGCAGGGCGGGAGCGCCGTTAATCTTTCGCTCGTCTGCAAACTCGCAGGACGAAAACTGCTGATTTACGATTCTTTCGAAGGCCTACCTAAAGGCGATCCGGACGACCGGCAGGGTTTTTACGCAGCCGGCGACTATTGCGGGTCACTGGAAGATGTAAAAAAAAATATCGAACGCTTCGGAGAGATAGAGGTCTGCGAATTTGTAAAAGGCTGGTTTGACAAAACCCTGCCTGATCTCGATACACCGGTTTTGCTTGCGTTTATTGACGTAGATCTCGAACTCAGTCTCGAGGTATGTGTCCGTTATATTTGGCCTAATCTCGTCGAAAAAGGTTATATTTTTATCGACGAATATGTCGGCGTCGATTATTGTTCGATATTTTGGTCGGAAGCATATTGGCGGAGATATTTTGACCGCACACCGCCCGGTTTGATCGGTTCAGGCGTCGGGTTGCCGCTTGGCGAGTATTATTTAGGCCCTTGGGAGGAAAATAAAAACCACCCGCTGCATCACCCGAACGGTGCGGCCTACACACGCAAAGATTTTTCAGGTCACTGGATACACTTCCCCGATACTGAAAAGCATATACCGGACGGGATGCAGGATTAGTCGGCCGACATTATTCGCTCTAAAATACTGTCTCTTTTCTCTCGAATATCAGTGATTCGCGGGCTTGGGTCGTCGCCGACAAAGGTTGGGGGCAACGTAAACGGGTCTACATTTAGCGGTACTCCTTCGATTTTGAGTTTGTGAGCGATGATTTTTGAGATCAGCTCTTGTTCAAATTCGGAGATGCCGAGAAATTTTACGCCTATCCCCGTATGGTCAAATCTGTACAACGCCCGGCAATGGAGCGGGAGATAATTCCTGTTCGGCAATTCGATCTCCATCCGAAATTCGTCGCCGACATAGATATTTTCTTCCCAACCCGTAAAACATCCGCCGATGCTGATCTGATCGAGACGAGTTTCCTGCGTCTCGCCAAATTTCGGGCGAATGACCGCCGGTATATCGAGAGAAAACCGAATATATTGTCTTTGATTTATCGACATTGTCAGGTAGCCTTACGGATGGCAGCTGATAATAGTTTAACGATTTTTGAGGCTTACAAGCAATAGGTAATTTTTTCGCGGCAAATATCGCATTGTAAGCCCTGGAAGGCATATGGTTAAGACTGTAAATGAAAGACGCCGCCCGAAAGCAACTTTCGGCCGGCCTCTGTCGAATAACTATGTTCTATTTAATTATTAGCCGCTTCCGTTTTCGAGCAATGCGTTTTGAACGCATCGGTCAAGGCCTGCGCAATCACGGCCGGCGGACGGCCTTCGAGATCGCGGCGCTCGAATAATTGTACAAGCTCGCCGTCCTTTAAAAAGCCGATCGACGGCGACGATGGCATCCGGCCTGTAAAATAGCCGCGGGCCGTATCGGTCGCGTCGATGTCCGCTCCGGCAAACACCGTGATCAACCTTGTCGGTTTGGTCTCCGAATCCTGCAGAGCCATCGCGATGCCCGGACGAACACCTCCGGCCGCGCAACCGCAAACCGAATTAACAACTACCATCAAGGTGCCGTCTGTGTTCTTTACCGCCTCATCGACCGCCTCGGCCGTCTTTGTTTCCTCGATCCCAAGCTGCGCAAGCTCCGCACGCATTCCCTGAATCATCATTTCTGGATATGGCATAAATTATTATTCCTCTACTAAACCTTAAAAACTCAAGCAATTTCAAATTTGAAATCTCAAACCAAATAGGCCAGACTAAATCCTGACCTTTTTTTCAAGTATTAAATACAACCCGCCCTAAGTCAAGCTGTAAATCTAATCAAAACCGGTTTGCCCCACGCGGTTATATTCTTTAAGATTTACGTTTAAGACAAATTAGATGGCAATCGAAATTGAAAAGAAGTATCGTATCGATAAAAAAATGCTTGTCGAACTGACAGCGAAACTCGGTGAGATCGGGGCCAAATTTATATACGAGACGTTTGAGGAAAATTATCTGCATCGCGGCGGGCTGCTTGACGGACGGGCGGCGGTTCTGCGGGTCCGCAAAACGGACGTCCGCACGACACTCACGTACAAGGAAAAGATTCCGACGGAGAACGATTTTAAGCATAAGATCGAGTTCGAAACTGAGGTTTCGGACGTAGATGCGACGGAAAATATAATCGAAAAGCTCGGCTACAAACTATCTGTCATCTACGAAAAGCACCGAAAAGCCTGGCATATCGGCGAAGTGGAGATAGTTTTAGACGAGTTGCCGTTTGGCTATTTTATGGAAATCGAAGGCTCGATGAAGGATATTGATAAAGTCGAAAAAATGCTCGGTGCCGAAACACTCGAACTCGAAGCGCGAGGCTATCCGCGCCTGACGTTAAAATATGGAAAATTGATAGGTGGAATCACAGAGTCAAGATTTGAAACAAAAACGGCCGCTTAGAGGTCCCGTCGGTCAGAGGCGGCGCTCGCGGCTTACGCAAATAGAGCAGCAAAGCCGCCGTTAAGGTTTACTTTTCAATCAATTCTTGGGGCTATGACGGTGTGTCGAGGCCGACAAAATGCATCTGGGCGTCAAAGCCGCCCCCGTTGCGGCTTGCGAGCTTTTTATAACTGCCGTCGGAGCGCAAAACTCTGGCATTGACCTCGTCCTTAAGATACGAGGCAAGAACTGTATCTTTTAAATAATTCCTGATCACAGGGTCGAGGATCGGCGTCAAAACCTCAACCCGTCGATCGACGTTGCGATGCATCAGATCGGCGCTTCCGATAAAAAGTTCTTCGTTTTCTTCTCCGCCGTTTGCAAAGTAGAAAATCCGGCTGTGTTCGAGAAAACGCCCGACAATTGAACGGATGCGAATATTTTCGGATAATCCCTTGATTCCCGGCCGCAGCGAGCAGATACCGCGAATTATCAGATCAATTTCAACTCCGGCCCGCGATGCAGCATATAGCTCGTCGATTATTTCGTAGTCCATTATGCTGTTGGCTTTGATAATGATGCGTCCGGTTTTACCGGCCTGTTTATTTTTTTTCTCGCGGCGGATCATTGAAATCAAGCGTTCACGCAAGTTTAGCGGTGCGACGACGAGCCGTTTGTACTTGCTCTGCTGCGAATATCCTGTCAAAAAGTTGAAAAGGCTGGTGGCGTCCTCACCGATTTCCTGATCCGCCGTCAAAAGCCCGAGATCTGTGTATAAACGGGCGGTGACCGGATTGTAATTTCCGGTTGCCAGATGAACGTACCTGACAAGTTTATCCCTTTCGCGACGAACGACGAGCAGCACTTTAGAGTGTGTTTTTAAGGTACTGATGCCGTAAACCACGTGAACGCCTTCGTTCTCGAGCCTTCGTGCCCATTCGATATTATTTTCTTCGTCAAACCGCGCTTTTAATTCGACGAGCGCCGTTACCTGTTTGCCCAAGCGGCTGGCCCGCATAAGCGAATCGACGATCGGCGAATCTTTACCGGTTCTGTAAAGGCAGATTTTTATCGCCTGAACATCGGCGTCCTCGGCCGCTTCGGCAATAAATTCGATCACTGAGCTAAATGAAGTGTAAGGATGATGAAGCAAAACATCCTGTTTTTTAATCACGTCAAAAATGCTCTCATTCTTTCGCAGCGGAGTCGGGACGATCGCCGTTATCGGCTTTTCCTTGAGTCTCGGTTTATCCAGCGAATACAGCTGCATCAGATCGGAAATATCCACAAAACCGTCTATGCGCTCAACGCCCTCGCTGCTCAAACCGATACCGCTCATTAACAGCTTGACCATTTTTTCGGGCATTGCAGACGAAACCTCAAGCCGGACGGCAAAGCGGTCTCGGCGGCGCTGCAGCTCGCGTTCGAGCGTCCTGAGCAGGTCGCCCGCCTCATCTTCCCTAAGCTCAATATCGGCGTCACGCGTCACCCGAAAGATAAACGCCTCGCTCGTCTTCATATTCGGGAAAAGCTCGCCAACATTCGCCGCGACCACCTCTTCGAGCAGCGCATATCTGCCCGCTCTTTCATTGATCGGAATTAGACGCGAAACCGTCCCCGGCAGCTTTATCCTGATAAACCGCCTTTGTCTGAAAAGATGTCTTAAATTTGGCTGTGTAAACGCTCGGTTTGGCTCGATGTAAAGGCCTAGATTTATGCTCAGATTAGAAATATACGGGAACGGATGGCTCGAATCGACCGATTGCGGCGTCAATATGGGAAACAGATTATTGCGAAAATATTTGTCGAGCAGCCTCTTTTCGCGTACTTTCAGAGATGAATACGCCTCGACCGTAATTCCCTCTTTTTCGAGGGCCGGCAGGACATTTTCTGCAAGATACGAAACCTGCCGCTTGAGCATCGGGCGGAGACGTTTGTAAATCTCCTGAAGCTGTTCACTTGCCGTCATACCGTCCGGCGAAAGCTCACCTACACCCTCGGCGATCTGCTCCTTCAAACCGGAAACGCGGATCATAAAAAACTCATCCAGATTGGTCGAAAAGATCGATAAAAACTTTAAACGCTCAAGCACCGGCCGGCCGTCATCCGTCGCTTCGTCGAGAACGTGACGGTTAAATTCGAGCCAGCTCAGCTCGCGGTTGATCAGCGGATTACCGTCAAATTGATTTTCAGATTGATCTCCCGTTTCCGGTGCTTTCTTTAAAGATTTCATTGCGGCCTGAGTCATAATTGCCCAATCTAACTATAAGTGAAGCCGAAATAATAATAAAGAAATGCGATGTTAACTTTTTTTCCTGTCGCCCGCTTCGCTGGTTTGACTTTCCTCCCGCGAGCGCAAGATGCTGGCTGAGAAAGATTTGTGCCGCAAGGGAATGTCATCCGCTTGCGCGGGGCTTGCTTTCCGCATCGGGGTGGTTTTTGATCTTTCGAACCGTTATATTTCGCGGCTGGTCGCCGTCGCCTTTGATTTCGATCGAAATGACACTCCCGGTATGTGACAATTCACCCAAACGATCCGCCCATTCTATTATTGCCGCAGACTTTTCGTATTCGAGTATCTCGCCCAGCCCGACGGCTTCAAACGGATTTGCGGCCGCATCCAGACGCCATAGATCAATGTGATATACGTCAATCTTCGCCGTTTTGTAAAGATTTACAAGCGTAAAGCTCGGACTCGTAACCTCATCCGCGTCAAAATCGAGCGCGTGTAAAATGCCCTTTGTCAGCAGCGTCTTACCGGCGCCCAGCCCGCCGTGGAGCAGGAAAATATCACCCTCCTGCAACAAACGCCCCAATTCGTTGCCGAGGGCAAATGTTTCAACCGGGGTCTTGCAAATTCGCTCAAAAGTCATCCGATCTCCAATCCGATCTGCTTGATCCAAAAAACCGCTATCGCTCCGGTTCATGCAGCAGATCGGCGAATGCATCCGATAGGCATTCCCGCACATCAGAGGCGGTCATTACGTGTCTGCCGTATTTTTTTTCCGCAATATCGCCCGCCATCCCCGAAATATAGACCGCCGCCGCCACCGTTTCAAAAATATCGACCTTCATCCGCAAGGCCTGAGCGACAAAACCGGCGATGATTCCGGTCAGCGTATCACCATTTCCCGCCTTGCCGAGACCTGAGTTTCCGGTCGGATTTACAATTACCTTACCGTCCGGCCCGCCGATCAGGGCCCTTTCACCTTTGAGAACGAGTATCACTTGGTGACGCGTCGCAAAATCGCGAACGGCCGCAACGCGGTCTTTGATAATTTCTTTATCCGTACCGCCGATCAGCCGCCGAAATTCGCCTTCGTGCGGCGTCAGGATCAAGGGAAACTCCCAATCTGCACGATCTTCGTGTGGGTTGCTGAACGGTGAGAGGAGTGTGAGAGCGTCCGCGTCAATTATCATCGCCTGCCGCCGTTCGCTTGCGATCTTATTTACAAAGCGTTTCGTGCTTTCATCCAGCGAAAGCCCGCTTCCGATCGCAATCGAATCGGATTTTTCGAGCAAATCAGAAATCTCCGCAAAAGCCTCTGCCGCAATCGAGCCGTTATCAGTCTCGGCGACTCCGCGCACGATCACTTCGGGCAAAGCGCGTGACGCGATCGAATCTTTTGATGATTTCGGAGCTGCGATCGTAACCAGACCGACGCCCGAACGCATCGCCGCATTCCCGCATAGAACAGCCGCACCCGAATAGCTCTCAGAACCGGCGATCAACAGCGCATGCCCGCGTTTGTTCTTGTAAGAATCGTCTGAAAAGCCGGTTTTTCGAAGCCAATTTACCGCATCGAGCCTTTCCAATAGATACAGATCTGACGGCTGAGCATCCACCAATTCGAGCGGCGAACCGATTTGCTCGACAAAAAGCTCGCCATTTGACCGGCAGACAGGCGGCAGAATGTTGGCCGGTTTTGGCGATGTGAATGTTACGGTTACATCGGCACGAAAATATTCGCCGATCGGTGCCGATTTGTCGGCGTCAAGCCCGGTCGGCAGATCAACCGCTATACAAACAGGCCGGTTCGCCGTGTCGGTAAGACCCGCAAACGATCTGGCGAATATTGAATGCTCTTCATTTAGAGGCCTCGTCAGACCGGTTCCAAAAATGGCGTCAACGACAGCGTCCGGCCCAAAGTTTTTATCCGGATTATCTAAGAAATCGCGGTGGCCGCCGGTCTCGGTTATGCAAATTGTCGGCTCACGAAATGGAGTCTGACCCGCGTGCAGATTTTGGATCAACTCTAAGTTGTGCCGAGCGTCGCCTTTAAACTCGATATCCGGAAACATCAGACAGACGTTTACATTCGCTCCCTGCGTCCACAAAATCCGTGCGAGCGCCGTGCCGTCCCCGCCGTTATTTCCCTTCCCGCACAAGACAAGTATCGATTTGCCAACGACCGATCCGCCCAGCTTTTTCGCGATGACACGTGCGAGCGCGTGACCGGCGTTTTCCATCAGGATGATTGACGGAATACGGTATTTCTCCGTCGTCAGCCGGTCAACCTCGCGCATTTGCCCAGATGTCAGAACCTTTTGCATCTGCTTCTAATTTAAACGAGATCACGCATTAAAGAAAATACGAACAATCTGAACAATGACAGCAGGAGATATGTTTTTATATTGAGCCGGTTTTAAGATTTGTGACGCGAGGAAAATGTGAAAGAGCTCAGAAGCTGCGGAGCAGCGAAAGCATGTAGCCCCAGGTGGAGCCGTTTCGGCGGAACCATAGGTCGCACCAAACGCCAATTTACCCGCTGAAAGCGAGCGATAAAATGTTTGTCGCCTTCAGCGACACCGGGCATACCGCCTTGACCTATGGTTCCGTTCGCTTTGCTCACTGCACCATAGGCTTTATTCGCCGTTGTGGATAAGAAAATGTCCGGGGGTTTTTGACACAGGCTCTAAATGGCGTGGCAATTTACCATTCGGGGTTTTTGCACTGTATCGGAAGGCGTATCGAACCTTCGGTTCTATCCAAAAAAAAGCGGCGTCCGCAGACGCCGCTTCTATCCAGTGGTTAGTTTGAGAGGTTATTAGAGCGGTGTACCATTCAATATACTTCCGTCCGCAGCAAATGTAACTGCCGCATCGTCCTGTGCTAAGACGCCTGGTGTCGCAATACCAAAGAAACGCGTTCCTGTTGCGGTAAGTCCCACGGCTGTTACAGGGTTGGCATTTGCTGTAAATGTGGCGGAGTTTCCACTGCCAGGTGCGGGCGTGACAGGTGTCACAGTAAAGGTGTAGCCGCTCTTGACATTGGGTGCGGTACCAAGGACTGTGTCGATGAGTCCGACGTTCACACCGCTCAATTCAGCCAGCGTACCGTAGTTACCGTTACCACCGGTCGAGGCGTAGGTTGCCTGTGCACCGAAGATGGTGCGGAGAGATGCTATGGCCGAGCCTTCGTTTGCTGAACGGCGTGCGGCAAGCAGGTTAGGGATAGCGATCGCAGCGATAATGCCGATGATCACAACAACGATTAAAAGTTCGATAAGCGAGAAACCTTTTTGATTCTTTTTCATTTCTATTTCACAATCTCCTAAAATTTTTAAATCCTGTACCTTTTCCAGGTCACTGGGTCTGTTACAATCGCCGTGCCACCCCCGCGCCGCGTGCCGCAAATAACCCGAAGTGTTGATTATAAAAGGGTTAATGTTTACGCTCCCAATCCGGGGCCGACCACTCCCGCATCCGTTCGATACCGCAAATAACAGTTTTTGGCAACCGCCAGGTAACAAAAAATGTCAATGGTGAAATCGAAGCCCGCGTAGCGGGCGAAAGCATGTAGCCCCCAGGTGGAGCCCGCTGCGGCGGAACCTGGGGTCAGGATTGCACAGGAAGACCGAAGCCCGCGTAGCGGGCGACAGAGATTCGCATAACCTTAATGGCCAGAATGATTAAAAAATATGTCGCCCGCTACGCGGGCTTAAAGAAATGATTCGCCTGACCCCAGGTTCCGCCGAAACGGCTCCACCTGGGGCTGCATTCTTTCGCTGCTCCGCAGCTTCTGAGCGCTTTTGACCGTATATCGACTCCGTAACCGCTCTAAAGCAGACGGCAATTGAGGCGAACCTTTGCAAATTTTTCTTTGTTGAGGGGTTTTAGCAGAAGGTCGGCGGCGCCTAGTTCTAGGGCGCGCTGGCGGTGTTTGGGGGCGTCGAGCGAGGTTACCATTATGACCGGGATGCGGGCAAATTTACGGTCGGTTTTTACGTATTTTAGCAACTGCCAACCGTCGATCTGCGGCATTTCCACATCCGAGAGAATGAGGTCGGGTCTGCACGCGCCCGAACGCAAAAGGCCGATTGCCGCGGCACCGTTATCGGCGGTGATGACGCGGCAGCCTTCGGCCTCGACAATTTTTTTGGTCTGGTGACGTATACTCGCACTGTCGTCGATTATAAGCACGCACGCGCCTGCGGCGCCGGCATCCGCTTTCTTCAGGGGCAATACGATCGTAAATGCCGCGCCCTTTTGCGGTTCTGAACTGACCAGCACGCTCCCGCCGCGGCTTTCCACGCTTTCCTTTACAATGCCCATGCCGACGCCGCGGCCGGCGTTCATATCGATCTTACCGGCGGTTGTCAGGCCGCGTTCAAAGATCAACTGCAGCGCATCGCTGTCAACCATTTCGGCGGCGGCCCTGGCTGTTATAATGCCGCCGGCGAGCGCTTTTTCTTTAAGTTTTGCGCGCGAGACGCCGGCGCCGTCATCCGTGACGGACAATATCAGGGTGTCGCTGTCGGCTTCGAGGCGGATGCGGATGCGGCCGTGTTCGGGTTTGCCGATGAGCCGCCGGACGTCGGGGGCTTCGACGCCGTGAACAACCGCATTTTTGAGCAGGTGCAGCAGCGGCTCGATCAGCGTGTCGATAGCCTGCGTATCTATTTCGACCTCGCCATTTTCGATTTCGACAACGGCCTTTTTGTTTTCATCGACACAGGTAACGCGGACCGCGCGGCTGAGGCGTGTCTCGAGCGTGCCAAATTTTACCATACGGATCTGCAGAAGTTTTGCCTGAATTTCGACCGTCAGATCTCTCTGGGCGTCTAACAGCAGGCTGATATTTTTGGTGGCGGTCGGAGCGAGTGTTTCGGCGAGAAGCGAGTGGCTGATCACAAGATCGCGTGAGGCAGCGATCAATTCGTCGAGCCGGTCAAGCGAAACGCGGACGACCGGCGTTATCGTCGATACCGCCTTACCGACAGGCGGCGGTGCGGCGGTTTTGGGCGTGTGGCCGCCCTTATGTGCGGTTTCGCCGCCTGCCGCGGCCGGCCTCGAAAGCCGCATCATCACATCGGCATACAGGCCGTCGAGCTCATGCGTGTCGTCGTCAATATTTTTTGCAGAGACAACGTCATTGAGGCGTGTGGCGGACCTCGTCAGAAACTCGATCACCCGCGGCTCGGCCGGGCGGCCCAATTTGACAATTTTATCCAAAAGGTCCTCCATCCGGTGAGCCACCGCGGATGCGTCCCGGAGACCGACGATACCGGCCGAACCCTTAAAGGTATGAGCACTCCGGCGGATATCCCAAAGGGCATTCTGATCGGCCGGAGCGTTTGATAAAACCGCGATGCCGTTTGCGATATTTGCAAGCAGATCATCGGCCTCCGAGCGAAAAATATCGAGGGTTTCGTCGTCTATTTCAAATTCCTCTTCCGCCCGGCCGGTTTGCGTCTGCCGATTTGTTTGCGGCATAAATTCATCAAATGACGCATCGACAAATCCTGAGACGTCCGCCGGAAAATCATCCGCGGGCGACGGCGTTTCCCAAATAGCCGCGTCGATTCGGGCAACAAGGTCGAGCGCCGCATAGACGTCTTTGGGCGAATTTTCGGCCGCCGCCGTCAAAACGTCGAGGGCCGCAATACATTCGGAGCAGCGGGCCGCCACCTCATTGAGATTGGCGGCGAACGCTTCGGACCGGAGCTGAGCAAGATTTCGACGCGGTATCGTCAGATCAGAGCCGTCACCGCTTTGTGCGGCGATAAGCAGACTGGTCCTGACGGATGCGAGGGCGGAACCGGCGGTCGTTATAAATATTTGTATTTTTTCGCGGTCCATGGGTGCCGCCTGAGGCCGGTAATATGCGTGTCAGGCCGCCTCGACCTCGTCCGGGAGCAGATAGGTTTCGAGGGCTTTCATCAGCGTTTCAGGGCCAAACGGCTTTGTAACATAGGCGGTCGTACCGGCCATGCGGCCGCGCACCTTGTCAAAAAAACCGTCCTTGCCTGAGATCATAACGACCGGCAGATCTTTTCCGCCCGGATTTGCGCGGATCTGTTTACAGACCTCGTAACCATCCATTCGCGGCATCGTGATGTCGAGCAGAACCAGATCAGGCATCGCTTCGCCGAGCTTTTCGAGAGCGTCAATGCCGTCAACGGCGCAGACGACATTGTGGCCCGATTTTTCGAGTTTGCCGGATATCAGCTTGCGGACCGTCGGGCTGTCATCGACAACGAGAATTGTCTTTCCAACCGGCCTTGAGCCATTGGCCTCTGACTGACGGTGAATTTCGTCGAGCCGGATGGCGATAGTATTTAAATGCCCTGACAGGATCACGTCGTTCGGATCGAGCCGCGAAGCCTCTTGCAGATACTTGAATGCGGGGCCAAAATTATGCAGATTAAAATGGCCGATGCTGAGCGCGGTCAATTCCTGTTTTGTAAATTCGCGCAGGTTCCAGTCGGCCTCCATCTGCGTTACGGCGTCCTGAACGGCCTGTTCGTCAGCCTGTAGATTATGTAAAAGAGATTCGATATCGGAAAGCGTCAGCACCGCACGGCAGGAAAAACACTCGAACGCCTGCGGTTCGGTCGGCGAAGCACAGTACGGACAGTTTACAAGGCAGCTTGTGGCAGCCGGCGGCTCGATCTTAAACTGTTCGGCTTCCGGTTCGCCGGCCGAATCGAGGAAACCGACGGGATTTTCGTCCGCAGCGTAGAAATTTTCGGGTGCATTGACAAAATCTTCGACCTGGGCGGCAAAAGTGTTTTCGTTAAAAGGCTCCCGCGCTGTGGGCGGAGGCAGAGCAGGTATTTCAGTATCAAAAGGGTCGTCGGATGCGTTATCCGTCGAGTTTTCCGGCTCTGTATCGCGGCCGTCATTCTCAGACGTGTCGAAATCAACTGCAACCTCATCGAACGGATCTGTAAAAGGTGAAGGCAGTTCGTGCTTTTCACCATCGAAAAAAGTTCCGACGTCGGCATTCTGTAAAAGATCGTCTTGTCCGGTGGTCTCCTGCTCTTGCGGAGACAGCGCATAAGCGGCGGCGTCCTCAGCGTCTTCGACCGGGCTGGCCGACGGTTCCGCGGCGGTTTCTCCCGACCCGAACGTTAAATCTAGAAACGCAAGGCCGGATCGGGCGGCGGCGTTATCGGGGTCGATCTCTACCGCTTTTTCGAGCGATGCGGTTTTTTCCTCGATACTTTGTGAAAGATGGTATTTGAGAAGCCATCCTTCAACCGAACCCGGAGTTTCAAGCAAAAATTTATCGAGCGTCTCAAGTGCTCTCTCTCGATTGCCGCTCACCGCTGCTTGTTTTGCTTCAGCAAAAGCCGCTTGGGAGTGGGCCAGGACGATCGCCGCTTTTGCATCCAGGGCGGGCAGATTTGCGGGGTTGATACTCAGAACGCGATCAAGATATTCGAGTTTTTGATCGTCTGTGTCGGCGATCGCGGCTTTTAGCGACCAGACCGATTCGCATATCGGATCGGAGTCGTCATCGAGCAATTCATCAAGCAATTCATTGGCTTTTACATTGTCGCCGTTATTTACTGACTGTTCCGCTGAGCCAAATGCGGCTAGTTTCCTGGCGCGTTTCAGATCGGCGACAGCATCGAGGGCGTCGCTGTTCTCCGGATTTATAGCCAGGACACGATTAAGAAATTCGAGCTTTTCGCCATCATTATCGGCGATTGCCGCTTTCCAAAACCAGGCGGTTTCAGAATCGGGATCATAAGCAAGCGCCTGATCGAAAAACCGCGCCGCAATATCGCCCGAACCTTCGTGGTACGCCGCAAGCCCACGCTCGGCCAGTGCTTTCGCCATAATGGCGTTTGTCGAATTTCGCCATTCGTTCGCTCTCTCGTTGTGCGGATTGATATCGAGAACGCGATTCAGGAAGGCCAAAAGCTCCTCCGGGTACTCACTGATCGATGCCAGCCACATCCATGCGTCCTCGTCGGCAGGATTTATCGCAGTTGATTGAGACAGAAGCTTGCGTGCGAGTTCGCGGTCACCGTTTTGGGCGGCGGCAATCCCTTTTTTGAGAAGTTCGTCAAAATTCGGTGACGCAAAAAAACCCGCATCCTCGAAATTCATATTCTCTAGTGAGGGAAGATCGGTTACAGTCGGTTCAAATTCTAGTCTCATAGTGGTTTTTACAAGAGGAAATTGTCTTTTTTACGGAGATTGAGAAAGGCGACTTCAAAAAAAACATTCCGCAACCCGATCAAAAGCAATACCAGTGCCATTACACGGCCGACAACGAGTTAATGACCGACATTTCGAACATCCCAAAAAATAAGGCTAAAAATACTTTTTCCTCATTGACAGACGTATCGAAATTTTGAAAGGATTCGCGGATGTGACAGAAAGTGTCAGTTCTTGTTGACAAAAAGTAGTAATGACTTTGTCAAAAGCGCTCAGAAGTTGGGGAGCAGCGAAAGCATGCAGCCCCAAGTGAGCGAACTAAACATTCCGCCATACATCCAGGTTGTTATTTTTTTTCTTTCTCGATCTTCTTGATTAGTTTTGCGGCGTGGTTTCGGGCTATCAGGGGGAGGCGTTCGTCGGTTGAGAGTTCGGTGAGGAACGGGAGCAGATAGACCGGGTCGGATATTTCGCCGCGGCGCAGGTACGAGTCTATGGCGTTCATCAAACCGGGTGTTTGCAGGGGTTGATTTTCGCGGGCGACGGAGATCTCAAAACGCCATGTATATTCGTGGCCGATACGCCGGTATTCGTCCGTCAGGGATTTTGCTGATTTGTTTTCGGTCCAGTTGTATTTTGCTGTCCGCTCTCGTCCGTCGCGCTTTAGCCTGAATGTTGAATTGCCTAAATGCGAAAAATCGCGTGCGAACTGATAATCCTCAGTCGAATCGAGAAATTTTAATTCGGCCAGCGCCTCATCAATTTTTGCAAGCGTGACCGGCGACAAATTGATCGGGTCGATGATCATCTCATCAAAACCATCCTTGAGAAACGAAATTGTACCCTTGCCTGTGTCGTCGTGTTCGATCAAAATCTTCGAGTAGCTGAATCCGGGACGAGCAAACTCGTAAAAGTGAGTTGCGGCCGCACTATTTGACCTGGAGGTCGGTACCGCGGATTCGGTGGTGGGCCGCTCGTTTCGCTTGTGCGGATCGGCAGATTTTGGTTCAGGCGTTGGGGTTGACGTCAACGAAATGACGACGGATGATTCTGTCTCTGGCCTCTGAGGTCTTCTTGCCTGAGCCGATAAAGCCGCAGAAAACACAAATAACAATGTCAAAACACCGATGCTCGTAAAAGTTTTCTTCATTGGATGGATATGAGTGTATCAAAAAACGCGGCAATCGTTACGATGCCGAAAACGTCGAAGTAGTTGGCAGTTCGCAAATGAAGAATCTATCTCTCATCAGGAGCTTAATTTGAGACCGCTCGCTCGCGCCAGCTTTGTGTCGGGCCTCCGTCATCGACACGGATCATCGAGATCGCTCCGGGCGAAGGGCAGACGAGGGCGCAGAGATTGCAGCCGACGCATTCTTCTTCGATCACCCTCGGATAACGAACGCCGTCAACTTCGTGAAATTCAAAGCTCTGATGGGCTCCGTCTTCGCAGGCGACGTAGCAGAGGTTGCAGCGAATGCAGTGTTCGTTATTGACGTGTGCTTTTACGTCGTAGTTGAGATCGAGATTGCCCCAATCAGTGACGCGATGGACGGATTTGCCGATGATATCGTTGGCCGATGCAAAACCCTTGTCATCCAGATAATTATTCAGCCCGTCGATCATGTCTTCGACGATGCGATAACCGTAGTGCATAACGGCTGTGCAAACCTGCACATTTCCGGCGCCGAGCAGCATAAATTCGACCGCGTCGCGCCAAGTGTTGATACCGCCGATGCCGCTGATCGGAATATTGAACTCCGCATCGCGAGCCAATTCTGAAACCATATTGAGAGCTATCGGTTTGACGGCCGGCCCGCAGTAACCGCCGTGCGAAGCCATGCCGTTGACATTCGGATGCGGAATCATCGTGTCGATATCTACGCCAATGATCGAGTTGATCGTGTTTATCAGCGAAACCGCGTCCGCACCGCCATTCTGCGCGGCTCGTCCGGGCGGCAGGATGTTCGTAACATTCGGCGTGAGTTTTACGATAACAGGCAGCGTCGAAACTTCCTTTACCCACTCCGTAACCATGCAGGTATATTCCGGCACCTGCCCCATCGCCGCACCCATTCCGCGTTCGCTCATTCCATGCGGGCAGCCGAAGTTTAATTCAAAACCGTCGGCGCCGGTGTCCTGTGACTTTTTAACGATCTCGTGCCACGCTTCGCGTTTCGATTCGACCATCAGAGAGACGATCACCGCATTGTCCGGATATTTTTTCTTGCATTCGGTTATCTCTTTTAAATTGACCTCAAGCGGACGGTCCGTTATCAGCTCAATATTATTAAGCCCGATCATCCGCAGAGCGCCGTGATCAATCGCCGCAAGCCGCGATGAAACATTAACGATCGGCTCGCCCAGCGTCTTCCAAACCGCCCCGCCCCAACCTGCGTCAAACGCCCGCTCCACCATCGACCCCATATTCGTCGGCGGAGCCGAAGCAAGCCAGAAAGGATTGGGGGATTTTATTCCTGCAAAGTTGGAATTGAGATTTGCCATCGTTTTCTATCTTATTGCTTGAGCCGAGTTATTACCTGTTCATAAATTTCTTTGTAAGTTCCATCTTTCTTCAACCAATTATTCGTGTCCGTCAGCAACCATTCTTCGCCGGTATAATCTTTTTTTCCGGCTTTTTTTGTGTCAAGACGGTATTGAATAGATTTAATAATTTCAGCTATGAAATCATCAAGCGGCTGATCCAGATTGAGAATGTATTTTTCAGCCGGTTTCAAATAAGGTTGTCCTTGTAGTTCTTTTAGTTTTTCAGTCAAGTCTTCAATTGTTCCGATCTTGCTTAGATTATCTTTAAAAAAGTAAATTGCCGTCAGAGCTACGATTACATCGTTGACATAGTTATTTTGAAGAATTTCGAAACTGACTTTTCTTTCTGTATTAATACGATTTACTCTTTCTGAAATTCTGTGGGCAAGCATCAACTTGAAAAATTGATCGTCCTCGTTCGCCGACATATTAAAAATCTGGTCATAGTATAGTTCCGAAAAAACAAGTTTATTTCTGCCAATGGTTGAAATCGGAATCTGCAAGAAAAATGATAAATATGCAATTCCTAAATCATCTCGATTGTGAATTTTTAAGTGCATCGGACTATTCCCGTGCGGATTACGATACTTACTTTTATTAACTGTCGCCCACTCGCCATCTTTTTTATCGTAAAAAATTCCAACTTCGGCAAGATTTCCAAAAATCTTGTTTTGAATTCTATCGCCAGAATGCAAGTCTCTCGGGCTAATCGCATTTTGGCTGTTGCTTGCGACGGCGATGTCCATTGAGATTTTAGAGGTTCTGGATTTGTCTTGGATTTTTGTAAGACGCATTAGAATTTGCACTTCGTCAGGCAAATCATTAACAATCCGAGTCAGTGTTTTGGTTGTTTGTCCACCATTCACAATTTGAAAGTTTTTTACGGTCAGCTTCTCGCCATCAACTCCAAAATCCTCGCAAATGGCATTGATGCCATTATTCAGAATCCAAAAATTCGATTTCTTACCCTTAGAATATTCTTTTTTGATTTTTGAATTTATATCATTTTCGCCTTTGTAATAACGCACATTCAACGCAAGGATGAGTTCCTTTTTTTCTTCGATGATAGGCTTTAATGAACTTGCAACAATGCTCGTAACAATTGTTTCAGTGGGAGTTTCATTTTCGTCATGGTAGTCCAATTTCTTGATGAAATACTCATTTGGAATTATTTTTAGGATCACTTCGTTACTCGGAATTTCAATATCGTCGTAGAGTTCTTCCAATTCCGCATAGTTATAAAACTTAAGTTGAAAATTAATTCCTTTGTCATTGTAATTTGTATAAAGTGCTTTGATATCAGTTTTAATCGTTTCTTCGAAATTATTATCAATGTAGTAAAACACGATACTGTAATTATTATCTTTAATACTTTCCGCAGTTAAAATCGGACAAAGTTCTTCATCAATCACCTTTCTCAGTTTTGGATTTGCTTTCAGATTTTCCTGATTAATTTGTAAAATCCAGTCAATAAATCTCTTGTTCTTTTTGATTTCATTCGTATTTAGAAGCCTTCCGTTTGAATACTTAAATTGAAAGACGCTGATCTCTCTATTTTTCTGATTTGTGAAGATCGCGTCATTACCGAGGTCGTTGCTCATGTCAACGATGTGGTCCTTGATAAAACTGTCAAAATCGCTTCCATCGTACTCAAAATCAATAATTTTATTGAAACACTCTTTTAAAATGAAATGCCCAAATGCCGTCCCGTCATTTTGATAGCTAAATTGTTTTGATAAACCGGTGACCTGATCTTGGATTTTTGTATAAAAGCTCATATTTATATCAATTCTACCGCTCTTTGCCCAGTAAATCCCCTATGAGGGTAATGAAGGTTTCTAAACCAAATCTAATTTTTCCTTCAAGGCTTTCAAAAAACTCTTATCTTCTAATAGATTATAGACATTCCCTGCACTTGCATCACCATTTTCCATTATCTTCCGCAGTTCGTTATTTATCTGCGTTTGATATGGTGCAGCGTTTGGCTGGATGGCTCGATTTTTAAAGTATTCAAGGATATCCGCGTCGATATACATCGTGATCTTCACCTTGCAATTCTTGAGATCGGATTCGCCGGGTTTCACCTTGAAACTTCCACGTGGAAGCCGTTTCATCCGATCCATTTCTGCGTCCATTTCGGCTTCGGCCGATCTTTTTGTTTTCTCAATCGTTTTCAGCATATATCTTGTGCATTCTTTTGCTGGCTTTGCGGGCCGTGATTATGCGGTAATTTTCGCCACGAATAGTGAATGAAATAAATACCAATCCCGTTCCACACATTCCCAGTAGTGCGTAACGAGCCTCGCCTATAGTGCTGTGTTTGGGATCAGAAAACGGAATAGCAAGGTCGTCCTCAAAAGCCTCGACCGCAATCTCGAATCGAATTCCGTGCTTCCGATAATTCTCGGCGTTTTTATTTTCATCCCATTCGAACGCCATAAACAATTATACAGACATATATGGATATGCCAAAACATTTCTATTTCGATCCAGCAAAAGAGACATTTTCGCCGGTCAAACTTAAATGGATTCCCTGCGCGGCGTGTTTGCCCATTTGCGAGGCATCGACTGCTTCTTTGCCGCCGTTTGCGCAGTCGCCGCCGGAGAATATCTTCGGATTCGATGTCTGCATTTGGTCATTCACGATAACGCGGCCTTTTTCGTCCACATCGACACCGGCGACCGTTTCAAAGAAGCCTCGCATCTTCTGCTGGCCGACGGCTTTGATGACCATGTCGCATTTGATCTCGAATAGCTCAAGCGGGCCATCGGTTTTCTCGCAGCGAAGACCGGTCACATGTGTATTATTCTCATCGGACATAATGCCTATCGGAGTAGCCTGCCAGACGAATTCGACGCCGTCTTTGTGGGCGAGTTCCATCTCGTAATCATACGCCGACGCATCTCTTTCTGTGCGGCGGTAAACCAGGATCACCTTTTCCGCACCAAGCCGTTTGGCCTGCGTCACGGCGTCGATGGCGGTGTTGCCCGCACCGATCACCGCGACGGTCGTACCGAGTGGAACGCTTTTCCAATCGCGCGTTTTTATTTGCTCGATGAACGTCAATGCGTCGTAAACGCCGTCGAGATTTTCGCCGGGGATGTTCAGTTTGTTGGTTTCGCCAAGACCGGTTGCGAGAAAAATGGCGTCGTGCCATTTTTCGAGGTCGGAAAATGAGGCTGAATTAATTTCAGATTTCAGATTTGAAATTTCAGATTTACGGAGCCCAGTCGCTATCGCTCCCGGTTCTGACCGGGTCGCCGCGTCTCCGTGTCCCTGTGTCAAACCGTCTCCTGCGATCTCGGTGTTGAGCAAAAATTTCACGCCCATCGCAGCTATGCGTTCTACCTCATCCAGCGACACTCTTTGCGGCATTTTGTATTCCGCCATGCCGTATGTGTCGAGGCCGCCTGCAAGGGGTTTTCGCTCATAAATCGTCACATCATAACCGAGCCGTGCGAGATACGCGGCGCACGAAAGCCCTGCCGGGCCGGAGCCGACAATGCCGACAGATTTACCGTTGGATTCGCCTTTTTCAAAGATCTGCCTTTCGTCCGTGAGAGCATGATCGGTCGCATACCGCTGCAGACGGCCAATCTCAATCGGCTTTTGCAAGAGCGTTTTTTCTACACAGGCGCCTTCGCACAAAACCTCAACCGGGCAGACACGTGCACACGTCGCTCCGATCGGATTAGCGTCAAATATCACACGTGCCGAGCCGCGCAAATTATCGGTAGCAATCTTTTTTATGAACGACGGTACATCGATATGCGTCGGGCAAGCGTGCATACAAGGCGCGTCATAACAGTAAAGACACCGGTTCGCCTCAACCGCCGCCTCAGCCGGAGTCATCGCCGGATTTATCTCGGCAAAATTCTGCTCGATCTGCGCCAAGTCGAGCGGTGTGCAATAATCATTGGTCATTAGATTCAGTTAACATCTCTCGAACGGTCTGAGCTAATTCGGGAATTTTCACCGAAGCGGCATCCCAAACAATGTCGTAGTCGACGCCGAAATATTCGTGAATCAACTTATCACGCATTCCGGCTATCAATCGCCATTTGACCTCCGAATATCGTGACCGGCGATCTGACGGTATATGTTTTCACCGCTTCACCTATTATTTCAATACTCCTGACGAACGCCCGTTTTGCCGATTCGTCGTTAAAAAAAGAATCAAAGTCGAGTGACGCGACCTGATCCGAAAGAAATTCCGCTTCGTCCAAAATGTGTTTTAGGTATTCGTCAATCGACAGGGCCATACTCAACCTCGGCTAGTATTTTAGTGCCAATATACGGGCTCAAAGATTCTCGGGTTACAAGATCAACTTTCCGGCCCAGGATATCTTCGAGTAAATATGCGAGTTCCATAAAGTTGTCAAAAGATTTCCTGTCAGGTTTGAACTCCACCAAAATATCCACATCACTTGACGCACTCTGGCTGCGGTGAACAAACGAGCCGAACAGCCCAAAACGACGGACACCAAACTCGGCCAACGCCGCACGGTTGTCCGCCATCCTCTGAAATATCTGTTCTTTGTCTTGTACTAACATATTGAGATCCATATCCTTATTTTTTAGGGATTACCCGATCATAAGCACCAACGCCAAAGCTTCTGCAATCTCACTTAACTGGTTCTCGGTGATCTTCCCAAGCCGTTCGGCTATCGGCACAATGAATTTCAAGGTAAAATTCCTAATTCCTCCTCACTAACAATAATAACCGGGCGAGTTTTTAAAATTCTTGCGCCAATGGTCGGATTGAGATTCAACGTCCATATTTCGCCTTTACGCATCAAAAAAATCCTCGCCGTCAAGTTTAGTAAAGGCCGTTAACTCTTTATCTTATATTCCGAGAGCATTATTTCGCTCAATTCATTTTTTTTAATCCCGTTTCTATTTCAACCACGCTCATTCGTTTTGCATTAACATCTTGAAATCCGCGTCATGTTTTCTTAAGGCCTGACGATAAATTCTTTAGGCCGCATTTCACACTTCGGCCGATTCATTGCTAACTGCCTTCGGCACGCCGGCAGCTTCTTCCCGCATTTTACGCTCATGCTGTCTTTTCCTTAGATCCTTGCAGATGCGGGAGATATCGTAATCGAACCTGGCCGCATACTCATCACGAACGCGCCGCACCTCCTCAACAATATCATCCTTCCATTCCATAACTTCCTCCTAATAATTCCTCAGGCGTACATATGTGCGGGCATCGGAACCCATCCCGCTCACACACCGCCATTATGGCAGATTTCATCTCCGCATTGGCAATATGTTTGCAGTTCCAAGTCAACAGATAATCGATGTTATTAATCGCTGAGATGGAAATGTGTAGAGCATCGACGGCGGCCTTTTCCGGTAGAACTTTTTCCGCGACTAGACGCTCCGCAAGTAGTGCCGCCGCGTCGTTGATTTCGAGAAGCCGAATGCCTCGAAGAACTTCAAGCCTCTCAATGGCGGCACTTGAATCACCCGCACCGGCCTCATTAAGGACAGCCTCAGAAACAACCAACTCGAAATCGAAACGTCGCGTTTCCCACCATTCCTGAGTCAGCTGTTGGTGAGCCGCCCGAATCAAATCCCGACTTAACCATGCCGTGAGGTAGCTTACTATAGTAGTTTCGATGTAAACAGTCTCTCTCAATACGATTACCCTTGTGCTGAACGCCTTTATTCTTAGTCCGCGACGATCTCCTCGTAAGCATCTGGCCGGCGGTCGCGGAAGAATTGCCATGTGTTGCGGACTTCGCGGATCTTGTCCATATCCAGGTCGGCAACGATGAGTTCGTCACGGTCGCGCGAGCCTTCGGCTATAATCTGGCCGCGCGGATCGCAAAAATAGCTCTGGCCGTAAAACTCGCCAATGTTCCACGGAGCTTCGGTGCCGACGCGGTTGATCGCTCCGACAAAATATCCATTCGCAACGGCGTGTGCGGGTTGTTCGAGTTTCCAGAGATATTCGGATAAACCCGCAACAGTCGCGGATGGATTAAAAATGATCTCGGCACCATTCAATCCCAGCACGCGCGCGCCTTCGGGAAAATGCCGGTCGTAGCAAATATAAACGCCGACCCGAGCAAACGCCGTATCGAAACACGGATAGCCAAGATTGCCCGGACGGAAATAGAATTTCTCCCAAAATCCAGGAGCAACGTGCGGAATGTGCGTCTTGCGATATTTGCCAAGATACTTGCCGTCGGCGTCGATCACCGCCGCCGCGTTATAATATACGCCTGACATCTCTTCCTCATAAATTGGGACGATCAGCACCATTCCATGTTCTTTTGCCACGTCCTGCATCAATTTAACTGTCGGCCCGTCGGGTATCTTTTCGACCGCCTCATACCAACGCGTCTGCTGCTCGGCGCAAAAATACGGCATCGTAAAAATCTCCTGAAAACAAAGCATCTGAACACCGGCCTTCGCCGCATCCCCGACCATCTTCATCTGATGATCGAGATTTGCCTGTCTGATCTCGGGTATCGGTGCGTCCGTCGGGGCAACATTTTTAGACTGTATTAGTCCACACTTGATTATTCTTGACATACTTAGTTATACCTTTAGCAATTTTTCCTGCATTTGCGAAGCAATTTCTCTGATGAAAATTTACCATACCTCTACTCCGGCAAACCCATGCGCCGCAGCAAATCCGCAAATCGCGGGTCTTTGCGAAGCGGGTCGTAACCGGGTTCTACCTTTAGAACTTGTAATTGATTATCTCGTTCGGCGTAGGCTTTTTCGAGTGATTTGAATGCCGGTTCTATGTCGCCGAGTGACGCATACAGAATCGCGAATACGGCCGGCGAAACATATTGTTTACTTGTCTGTAATTCATTGAGAATTGCCACAGCTTTTTCACGGTCTCCAGAGAGAGCGAATGCGCTGCCGAGATAGATAGATGTACTGGTTGATTCGGGGTCGGTTTGTAAGGCCGTTTCAAATTCTCTGATCGCTTTTGCATACTGGCCGTCAGCAGAATAAACCTGGCCGAGTAAAACGCGGGCCGGTGCGTTTTCCGGTTCCGGTCTCAGGCCTTCCTGCATTTTCGAGATCGCTTCGCCGTAGCGGCGGGCGTAATAGTAGATTATCCCTTCATTTCCGATCAGCCCCGCCCGCAGCGGATCGAGTTCCTGAGCCCGTTTTATTTCTGAGAGGGCTTCCTCCGTTTGCCCAAACTGCGACAAATAGGCAGCATAGAGCGTATGCGCTCCCGCAAAATTTTGATTTAGTTCAATCGCTTTTTCAAAATTTTGCCTGGCTGACGCAAAATTTAGATCCTGATTTTCGATATATCCGAGCGCAAAATATGCCACGGGAAGCGCTCGGTCCAGAGCCACCGCTTTTTCGGCCGCATCTCGTGATTTCGGCTTTCCTATCGACGGGTCGAGTGCCCCGATCTCGACAAGCGCGGCGTAATTCAGAGCGGCCTCGGCATAAGCCTGGGCGAAATTCGGATCGAGAGCAATCGCCTCGTTTTGATATTCAACCGCTTTTTTGAGATTATCCGCACCATTTTGCCGCTGGTAAAAAACACCCGTTAAATTTAGCTGATAGGCCTGCGCATTGACAGTCGAATTTTTTTCCATCTGCCTTTTTTGATCTACAGACAGCGTCAAGTGCAAATTTTTCGAAATATCCTGTGCGATCTCCTCCGGCACGTCAAGCGTCCCGGAAGCCTTACGAATGTAAGTCTCACCCCAGATGCGGGTTTTATCGGCGGCGTTTATCATTTCGACGCTGATCTGTAGATTGTCCCCGACCTTTGAAATGCGGCCGGTAATGACCGCCTGAACACCGAGCGACTCGCCAATTTCGGCAACGTCAAGTTCCCTGCCCTTATATTTAAAGGACGAACTGCGTGCGATCACCTTAACCTGAGGCAGTTGCGAGAGTTTGCCTATAAGCGATTCGCTCAAACCGTCCGAAAGTAATTCATTTTCTTCAACGGCCGTTTCATTAGCAAACGGTATAACGGCAATGGATCTGATCTGCGAATTTGCATTTAAATATTGTAAACCCAAAAAGCCGACCGCAATAAGAAAAACAATTATCGAAGCGGCAGGGAAAATTCGCATTTGTCGCAACCTCGATAAGAAGTTATTCGGGCCGGGAACCTGCGGGTCTGTGGTTTCAACACCTGAAAATACCGCCGCTCCGATTTCGTCGCTTGTCGAATACTTTTGCGTATATGATCTTTCCTGGTCCGTTATATGAGTTTCTCTCTCAGGGTTGGGAGGCAGTTGCGGTTCGCCTTCACGAGCAGGTGCATTCCCTACTTCTAAATTCAGTTTTTCGCCTTCCGCGTATGTAAGATTATGCGGGGGCGTGTTTTGCAAAGAATCGATTTGTGCGGAATCAGACGCTTCGAACAATTGGGTCTTTTGCTCCTGCTTCGCTCTATTCGTCGCTGGTGCTGTTCTGCTTTCGATCCTGAATTCAGGGGTGAGGCTG
The DNA here is from genome assembly GCA_041747575.1 of Pyrinomonadaceae bacterium. Classification (GTDB taxonomy): domain Bacteria; phylum Acidobacteriota; class Blastocatellia; order Pyrinomonadales; family Pyrinomonadaceae; genus OLB17. Next base: position 106,396 of record JBGTEX010000016.1, on the reverse strand, counting down.
CTCTCGAGTTCGTTATAATCCAGACGGTTTTTCGCATTCCGCAGATCGATCAGGACGTTTTTAATATTTTGATAGCGGTCACTGACATTTTTTTGCAGTGATTTATCTATAATATGCCCGATCGCGGGCGGCAGGTTGAGTATATGATCGCCAAGCGGGATCGGTTCTTTGTGCAGGATCGCTCCGATCGTATCGACAGCGTTTTCACCGTCGAACGGCTTCTTGCCGCATAATATTTCGTACAAAACGATCCCGAGGCTAAAAATATCTGACCGGGCGTCGATCATCCCGCCACGTGCCTGCTCGGGCGACATATAGTCGGCCGTGCCAATTATAATTCCCGGTCGTGTGCCATCGGTTTTTATTGACTTATTTGCGTCGAGATTGGTGTTTTCCCTGTCGGACAACTTAGCGATTCCAAAATCAAGGACCTTAAGCAGCCCGTCCGGGCGGATCATAATATTTTCCGGTTTGATATCACGATGAACGATACCCGCCGAATGGGCTTCGTCAAGTGCCGATGCGACCTGAATGGCGATCTTTAATACAGTCCTATATTTTAGCGGACGTCTGTGGGCGTACTCATTCAGCGTTTTACCGGCGATGTACTCGGTCGCAATAAAGTGGACGCCGTTCGATTCGCCGATCTCGTAGATCGTAATTATATTAGGATGATTGAGGGCCGAGACCGATTTTGCCTCGCGGACAAATCTTTCCATCCTGTATTGATCGCCAATAAAGGCCTCAGGAAGTAATTTGAGGGCGACCTTTCGGGCAAGTTTGGCGTCCTCAGCCAGATAGACCTCGCCCATTCCGCCTTCGCCGATTTTTGAGATGATGTGGTAATGTCCGATCTTTTCGTCTATTAAACGGCCGCGATCCTCGGTGCCGGTAAACATTTCGGCGGCGAGCGACTCGGGAGATGCGTCAATAAAATTGTCGGCAGGTCCGTCGAAGTCCAGCAAAGACTCGACCTCACGGCGAAGATCCTCATCATCACCACAACATTTGTCAATAAATGATTTTTGATCCTCAGACGGCAGATCGATTACCGCGTGATAGATTTCTTCAATTTGTTTCAGTCTCTCGGAATCCATTTAAATGCGGCCGACTTCGCGGGCTTTGAAAAAAGTTAAAAAAATAAACTTTTTAAATGCAAAAACGATCAGCCACAGAGATATTATAATGATGTAACGCTGGTGTTGAAAGCAAACTATTTGCGGTTTTTTTAAGATTTTGAATTTTAGCGGCGTCGCTTTCGTTATTAAGCTAAGCTTTTCTGATGGCTACCCTGCAACACTTAATTCCCGCAATAACCATGTCCTGGCAAATCGCCAGTCGCGCTTAACCGTGTCAGTGGATATTTTTAAGACCTCAGCGATCTCCTCATTTGTGATACCGCCAAAATACTTCAATTCGACGACGCGGCTTTTTCGTTGATCGAGGGCGGCCAGCAAATTCAGCGCGTCGTCCAGCGCGATAATATCTTTTGATTGATCGCCCGAAACCGCTGTTTCGTCCGTTAACGTCACTCTTTCCTGCCAGCCGCCGCGTTTTTGGCTGTGTTTTGAACGAGCGTAATCGACCAAAATATGTCTCATAGCCTTCGCCGCAACACCAAAGAAGTGCGCCCTGTTCCGCCAGTCCTGCTCGCCGTGCTTTGCAATTTTTAGATATGCTTCGTGAATCAATTCGGTGGTCTGAAATGTGTGTCCCGATGGCTGCCGCCGCATATATCTCTTTGCCATCCGGCGCAATTCGTCATAGACAAGCGGCATCAATTGCTCAAGAGCCAGTTCATCACCCTTGCTCCAGTCAGTCAGCAATAGTGTTATATCTTGCGACGCAGAATTAGTCATTTAGGTAGGTTTGAAAATTGATTATAAACAAATTCCGTAAATTATTAAAGATCTCACACAGCATGCCCCTTTTTTTCCTCAGTTTCCGTTTGGATAAGTAGAACACAAAATCACGGGGGCGGATCGCTTGAAAAGAGTACGGCGACCGGTAAAACCCAATTTGCTTTTGTACTCACTCGGATAACTTGCAGGCCTAAAGTATGACGCTCGCGCTCTTACATTAACGCCCTGCGGTAATCATTCAAAATAAAAGGAGAAAAAAACTATGAAAAACAAACTTACACTAACAATTTCGCTCTTCGTCGCAATTCTGGCGTTGAATTTCGCCGCGTCGGCACAGGTAAAACGGCCATTTCACGAAGGCTCGGTTTGGGCTATCGGTTTTATAAAAATGAAACCGGGAATGGAGACGGCATATTTGAACTACGTCGCCGGTGACTGGAAACGCCAACAGGAAGCGTTGAAAAAGGACGGCCAGATCATGTCGTATATGGTTGTAACCACCTCATCGCACGGTACAAATGACTGGAACATAATGCTGATGACCGAGTATAAAGACCTTTCGACATACGAAAAAAGTCTTGAAAAAACCGACATGCTGATGCAAACAGTTATCGGCAACGATGAAAAGCAAATGCAAGGCTACCGCGACCGTCTGCAGATCCGCGAAGTTCTGCAAGACCGTCTCGGCCGGCAGATCATTCTGGAACCGAAGCGTTAACGCAAATCACACCCGCGAACGGTAGTGGGTGGGTAGGCAGAGTATTACCCAGTCGCTACCGCTTGGGGTTCTGACAAAATTTTAAGGAGAACTATAAAAATGAACGAACAAGACAGTAAAAAAGTAGCCGAACAATTATACGAAACATTCAACAGTGGTGATGTCGAAGGATTTTTGAACACATTTTCGGAAGATGCAAGTTGGCACTCGCCGAAAATTGAAAATATGCCTTTGGAAACAAAATTCACGGGACGCGATAAAATCGGCGAATTCCTCGCGAAAATTGATGAATACGAAGAATTTCTAAAGATCGAACCGAAGGAATTCATCGCTCAGAACGACAGAGTTGTCGTTTTGGGAGAATTGCAGGTCCGCTCCAAAATTACGGATAAGCAATACAGTTCGGGTTTCGCTCACATTATCGAAGTCAAAGACGGAAAAGCCATCAGCTTTTTAGAATATTTCGACAACGCCGCCGCCGGCCGAGCACATTCGGCCGCGAAAGCGGCGTAAAAACTGGCTATGAATTGCCGTCTGCTTTAGCTGACGGATTCGTTAAGCAGTGATCGATGGGCTTTAGCCAAATATAAAAATTAATATCAATCATCCGGATAGCTTTAGCTAAAGCTGTAAGGAATTCATTTGATTTTTTTCATTCGGCTAAAGCCTCTTGGTTGAGTCAACCTTTTCCGTCCGCTAAAGCAGACGGCAATTTCATATAGAATACTAAACAGGAGAAAAGAATGAATGAGTAAAAACAACGGACACGGAAAAAGATTAGACGGAAAAGTCGCCATTATTACGGGAGCGACGGGCGGAATCGGCGAGGCGGCGGCGAAACGGTTTTTGCAAGAAGGTGCGAGCGTGATGCTTGTCGGGCGTTCGGCGGAGAAATTAAAAGCGACACGCGAACGGCTTTCAAACTTTGAAAATGTTGCGGATTTTGTTGCCGATGCGGTTGATGAAGAGGCGACAAAGGCTTCGGTTGAGGCGACTATTGAAGAGTTTGGCGGTTTGGATATTGTGATTGCAAACGCCGGAACGGAAGGAAACTTTGCACCGATCGAGGCTTTGACAATGGAAGAATTTGAAAGCGTTCTTCGCGTAAATGTGATCGGCGTTTGGCTCTCGTTAAAATATGCGGTCGAGCCGATGAAAAAACGCGGGACGGGTTCGATGATCGCCATCTCTTCAATTGCAGGACAGATCGGATTTCCGACAATGGCACCATATATCGCCAGCAAACACGCAGTTTACGGAATGGTAAAAACGGCGGCACTCGAACTGGCGGAAACAGGAATTCGTGTCAACGCTATCGGTCCCGGTCCGATCGATAACCGTATGATGAGTTCGCTCGAATCTCAATTTAACCCCGAAGATCAGGCGGCGGCACACGAATTCGTTTTATCAACCGTTCCAATGAAACGCTACGGCACAAACGAGGAGGTCGCCAATCTCGCACTATTTTTGGCAAGCAACGAGTCAACTTATTGCACCGGCGGAATTCATATGATAGACGGCGGATTTACTGCTATTTAACAAGTCAGGACAAGGAGCAGTAGCGACTTGGTTTCAACTCAGGCATTTAACCCCTTCGCTACCGCTTAGGGTTCTGACTTTTATTAAGGAGAAAAAACTATGACGACATTGATTATGTTTCACGAAGTCGAAAATGCAGAAAACTGGGTAAATTCGTGGAAGAAAGACGAAGGAAATAAAGTACGAACTGTTTAGCAAGATCGGCGTAAAAGTTCGCACGTTCCGCGATCTGAATAATCCGAATATGACAGGCGGAATTTTGGAAGTGCCGGATATGAAGGCGTTTGAAGAACTTCTGGCTACCGAAGAAATACAAAAAGCGACGGCGGCAGACGGTATGAAGATGGAGACTTTGCGGGTTCTGTCTGAATTTACGCCATAAAACCAAACGGCTGATCTTCCGCCTTTGGATTTAAAAATTAGAAAAAAGGAGAACGAAAAAATGAAAAATGAAGAAAAAAACTTATCGCGTCGGCAAATGCTGCAAATGGGTTTAGGTTTCGGCGGCCTGGCGATTTTGGGCGGTTCGGCCTTTGCACAAACAATAGAACGAATTGTTACGCCCGAGGTCGGAATGGGACCATTTTACCCGATGTTGAAACCGCTCGATAAAGATGCGGATTTAACATCGGTCAAGGGACAGAAAGGAGTTGCGGCAGGCGCAATCGTTCACGTTGCCGGACGGGTTTTGGATACTAAAGGAAACTCCGTCAAGAACGCGAAGATCGAAATCTGGCAGGCGAATAGTTACGGACGTTATTCGCATCAATCAGACCCGAATACGGCGCAGCTCGATCCGAATTTTCAAGGCTATGCAGTTTTGAAAACCGACAACGAAGGCCGCTATCGGTTCAAAACGATCAAACCGGGAGCGTATCCGATCAGCCCGACGGCACAGCGTCCGCCGCATATTCATTTCGATGTCGAAGGCAAAGCCAACCGGCTCGTTTCGCAGATGTTTTTCCCCGACGAACCGCTAAATGAAAAAGACTCGCTCTTTTTGGCTTTACGCATGCAATCTGCAAAAAACGCCGTCCTTGCTCAAAAAATGCCGCCGGAAAACGAAATCGAAAAAGATGCGATGCTGCTCAATTGGGACGTCGTTTTGATAAATGGCTGAAAATAAAATAACAAATGGAGAACAAAACAATGAAAAAAATAATAATGATTTTGATGATCGCCGTCGGCGTATCATCCGTCGCCTACGGGCAAACCAAAATGTCGAAGGACCCAAAAGTCGAAGCGCAGATTATCGCGTTGGAAAAACAGGCTTGGGAAGCGTGGAAAAATAAAGACCTCGCCTTTTTTCAAACTTATCTTACAGCTGATGCTTTAAGCGTTAATACTGACGGCGTATTCGATAAAGCACAGATTCTTGAATATTACGCTAGCTGTGATGTCAAAAATTATTCGCTTGATAATTTCAAATTCAGGATGATTGAAAAGAATTCAGCTTTAATAACTTTTACGGCAAATCAAGACGCAGTTTGCGGCGGAAAACAAAATTCATTAACCGTTCGGGCATCGTCAGTTTACGTCAAACGCGGCGGCAAATGGCTCAATGCGTTATATATGGAAACGCCGACGGCGCAATAAAATTGACGCAAATTCCCGCGAAGCGGCACATAGCTACTGCCTTTAGATGTGGGCATAGTCGCGGAGCCTGTTTTCACCCGTTTTAACGGGCTTGCCAATATGGACGTTAAATATAACGTCTCTACTCCATGCATTTTGCATCATTTTGTGCATCAAAAAATTTTGGAAATTTTTTTATTGTTTAGGGAAATTAATATTAAATGCCCTTGCGGATCTGTTTAATAGTTGACGGGTGCGGGACAAACGACGTAGAATCGTTCCGTTTGGAAAAAAAATAAAAGTCGAGCGGGAGGAAAAGAATGAAAAAATTTATCACTTCTATTTTAATAAGCTGTATCTTGGTCACCTGTTCAATGTTCGTCCTGGCACAAGTGCGGCCCTTCGGCCTGCCGCCGCTGACGGTTGGTAAAACGGTCGTTATTCCGGATGGCACCGAAATCGAGGCCATTACAGCGGAAACGATCTCAAGCAAAACGGCAACCGAAGGTGATTCGATAACCTTCAAAGTTGACGAAGACGTAGTTATCGACGGCGTGGTTGTTATAGCCCGCGGAGCTTTAGTTAAAGGTTCGGTTTCGGAGGCAAAGGCCAGTGGCTTTCTCGGAAGAGGCGGCAAGCTAAATATTAAGCTCGATACAACCGAAACGGTGGATAAGCAGAAACTAAAGGTACGAGCATCTAAAGGCAAACAAGGTGACGATAAAACCGGCACGACCGTTGCTCTCGTCATCCTGTTTGGACCGCTCGGCTTTCTCAAAAAAGGAAAAAACGCCGAAATAAAGGAAGGAACAAAAGTAAAGGTTTTTACGGACGAAGAAAAGATTGTCAAAATTGCAGGACTGATTGGTTCTACAAATGAAAAGCTTATGTATGTGTCCGATTGGGTGGATTTACGGAATGACCCTTTCGTTTCCAACGAACGCCGTCCTTTGTATCTTCTAAAATAATTCCTTTTACCGCTAAAATATCGCGTATTTCGTCGGAGCGTGTAAAATTGCGATTGTGACGGGCGTCCTGCCGTTCCGCGATCAATTCTTCGATCTCATTGTCGAGGATCTCCGACTCTTCGGCACTGAATATTCCGAGCACCGTGTCGAATTTTGCGACAGCGTCCAAAACTGCTGATTGACCGCTGGCATTCAAAGCATCGGACGCGATAATCGTGTTGACTTCGCGCACCATGTCATGAATAGCGGCGAGTGCGGCGGCTGTATTTAAATCGTCGTCCATCGCGGCTTCAAAATTGGTAAGTGCTTTGGCGGCCGAATCGGAAGCATCCGGATTTGAAACTTCGAGCAACTTTGTATCGCGCACCAGGCTGCGAAAATTCCGCAGCCGTTCAACTGTGCTTTCCGCTCCCTGCAAACCTTCGAACGTAAAATTTAACTGTTTACGATAGGGAACCGAGAGCAGCAGATAACGTATTGCAAGCGGAGAATAACCTTGTTCCCGCAGATCACGAAAGGTAAAGAAATTGCCCTTTGACTTAGACATCGTCACATCGTCGATCTTAAGAAATTCACTGTGTATCCAATATTTTGCAAATAGCTTGCCGGTCGCTCCTTCGGATTGGGCGATCTCGTTTTCGTGATGCGGAAACTGCAAATCCTGGCCACCGGCATGCAGGTCAAAGGTCTCGCCAAGATATTTCATCGCCATCGCCGAGCATTCGATATGCCAGCCCGGACGACCGCGTCCAAACGGTGCGTCCCAACCTGTCGGCTCGTCATCACTGACGAGTTTCCAAAGCGCAAAATCTCTCGCATCTTCTTTATCATATTTATCCGTATCGACACGCTCGCTGCCACCGGCCTTGTTGCCGGAAAAATTGATTTTTGTCAGTTTGCCGTATTCGGGAAACGCGGTGATGCGGTAATAAATTGACCCGTCAGATTCGTATGCGTAGCCGTTTTTAAGGAGTTTTGCAATAATGGCGGTCATCTCCGCGATGTGGTGCGTTGCACGCGGTGCGATCTCCGGCCGTTCATTACCAAGAGCGTCAAAATCTTCCCAAAAATATTTGATAAAAGGAGCCGTAAATTCATCAATCGAAATATTCTTAGCCGCCGCTTCGCTAATGATCCGGTCGTCCACATCCGTCAGATTAAAAACATGCGTCAGATCATAGCCCTTAAATTTCAGAAACCGCCTCAGCACGTCACCAAAAATAAAGGTACGAAAATTACCAATATGCGCGAAATTCCAAACCGTCGGCCCGCAGATATACATCCGCACTTTGTTGCCGTCAATAGGCTCGAATTTCTCGGCCTGTCTCGATAGTGTGTTAAAAAATTTGAGCATATAATTGCAAAAGACCGCACCTAGGTAAATGGCGCAAAATGTATTTTATTCTTATCGGGCATTATTTGCATCTCAAACGAAGTTTTCACGCAAATCCGAGCGAGTTTGTGACCATACCATTTTTTTTGTAATCATTTACAGCCTTAGCTTGGCGCTGATAGGGTCACGCCCTGCTCGTTCTTCATCGACGTCACACACGCCTTGCCAACCTTCCGATCAAAAACATACACTAAGTAGTTTTGATATGTACGAATTTGCAGTTACACCAGCAATCACACAGCTTCGCCGTCCGGGCGTCATAGTTGCGGGTGTCTCGCCGGCGAGTTTGGCGGAGGAGCTCGAACTTGAGGTAAATGACAGGATCGTACGTGTTAATGGCCGTCCGGTGCGCGATTATCTTGATTTTCGGTTTCAGACCGCGGGTGAGACAGAATTGACCTTTCAGGTCAAAAAAACAAACGGCGAGACACACGATATCGAATTTGACCGTGACGAAGGCGAGGATTTTGGATTAGATTTTGAACAGATCGTACCGCGTCAATGTGCGAATGAGTGTATTTTTTGCTTTTGCAAAGGCAACCCCGTTGACGCCCGTCCTTCGCTTTTTGTCCGTGACGAAGACATTCGCCTGTCCTTTCTTTACGGTAATTACACCACTCTTTCGTCGATCACAGAGGACGAAATGAATCGCATCATCGAGCAGCGTTTATCTCCGCAATACGTCTCTGTTCACGCCACCGATCTTAAAACTCGGGCATATTTGCTCGGCGTTGACGAATCGCGGGCGGACATTTCGGATAAATTAGAACGGTTGTTGGCGGCTGATATTGAAATTCATGCCCAAGTGGTTTTGTGTCCGGCGATAAACGACGGGGCGATACTCGAAAAAACGCTTCGCGATCTCTCGGATCACTATCCAAAAGTTGTCAGCACGGCGGTCGTACCCGTCGCCCTCACCCGGTACAACACGGACAAACGCCTCACCCGTGTCACGCCCGAATTTTGCCGCCGGACGATCAAGGAGGTGGAAAAACTACAGAAAGTATTTCGAAAGACACTCGGTGTGACCTTTGCCTTTTTGGGAGATGAGATATATCTCAAAGGCGGCGTCGATATTCCGTCACGCCGTCATTATGGCAATTACCCGCAGATAGAAGACGGCGTCGGTATGGTGCGTTCGTTTGTAAATGCGTTTGAGAGATTTATTGCAACAGGCAGCGGGCGGGTTCCGGTAAACGTTCGCACGCATCCCGCCGCGGTTATTCCCGGCCAAACCGGAAACGCATTCGCCGCCGCTTTCGGTGCTGGCCCGTTATACGGCACCATTCTGACCGGCGAGATGTTTGCCCCGATTTTGCGTGACCGGATCGACAGATACAACTCCGTGACGGGCGCTCGGCTCGTCGTTCTTGCGGTTCCGAATACCTATTTTGGCGGCGACGTCTCGGTTGCGGGACTTTTGACGGGACAGGATTTTTTGGCCGCGCGTGAGAAGATTGTCGGAGATTTTGCTGTTATTCCAACGGTTACGATCAAGTCCGACGAGCCGGTATTTCTAGACGGTACGACTTACGATGAATTGAAACGGCAGTTTCCCGTACCGGTCTTTGACGTCGATACGAATGGTTTGATCGAATTGCTGTCCGAAACACCGGTGCTAAGCGGACGGAATTGAAACCGAGAAATTTAGCCGCGGATGACACAGACACGGGAACCGCGTCATCCGTTAATCCGCGCGGCTTTGCATTTACCAACAGTTTCCGTCCTATCTTGTGAAGTTATAAACGATGACCCCCGTGACCTTTACGGGAACCTTAGAAAGATATGTCGGCGTAAATTTTGCGTTTCGGGCGGCTCGCTCTGCCGGCCCGCGGAGCATCGGATGCCCGCTGACCGCATTTGCCGAAACGACCTTACCGGTCTCATCGATCATAACCTGGACGTCAACTTTCCCCTCGGCCCGAACGGCGATTGCGGCTGCGGAGTAAGCCGGTTTTGGCAGGTAATAGGCCTTTCCATTTATGACTCCGAGCGAAGGTGTCGAGGATTTTCTGGACGGAGGCGGATCTTTAACAACCGGTGGCGCTACTGCGGTATCTTTAATATTTTCAAGCGCTTGAGTGGTTGTTGAAAGGCCGCTTTCGGTCGCGCCGGTACCGTTGCTGTTCCGTCCACTGCCGCCGGGATTTGCCGAATCGGAGTCGAATTTTTCGATCCGATAATTTCCGATCGGCCGGGACATTTGTGTATTTGGGACGACAGAAACTGCCGTCGGCACGATGGGGTTTTCGTCAATGCCCGCCATGTTTATTTGCCGGGCCGGCAGTTGGCTCTGTGATTGCAGGGTTGTGGCCGGTGGGCTGTTTCGTTGCGGGATTTCCGGCTCGACAGGGGCCATTTCGACGGGTGCGAGCATTTCTACAAGTTCAAATCTGCTATTGCCAATTCCTATATCGGCGGCAAAAATACTGATAACTACGGCCGTCGCAAACAGAATTCCAACAACCAGCGATGACACCATAAAATATCCGCGACGGTTTTTAAAATCCGCGCCTTCCGGTTCGCTAACGATTAATTTGTCAAACATTTCTAAGTCCTCCTTGAGCGGCGGTGCCATCCGCTGTCCATTTAGACACCCCGCAAAAGGATAAGTTCCCGCCAGACATCGCCCAAATCGTTTAAAAATAAACGAAAACGTCCCTGAGCCCTCAAAAATCGCGGTGAAACAGTGCAAACGCCATGTGGAACGGTCTTTGCTATGTATCACTATGTGAGGAAACACAGGGGGAAGTCATGAAATCATTAAAAATTCGCAGTTTTCATCTTGTTTGGACATTATTGTTGGTAATCCTGGTTGGAACGGGAGCCTCGATTTTAGCACAGGGCAAGGGAAACGGAGGAAATAAAGGCAAAGGCAAGAACAAAGCTGAACGATCCGAAAAAGGCGGCGGACGACAGAAAGCCGAAAAGCCGGAACGCGGAAACCGACGTCAGGATGTTCGGGCCGAACGCCGCGAGCAAAAGGTTGACCGGCGCCAGAACCGGGAACAGCGGCCGCGTGCGCAAAACGATAATAGAAATAAAGAACGAAGGCAGGGACAGGCTGTTCAGGTTCGGGTCGAACGGGGTGAACGATCGGACGACGCCCGCAGCAGACAAGCGCGGCGGAATTTAGAAAAAGGCCGCGGTAATGACCGTAAAAATAACATCGACAGGAATCGGCGAAACGCACGGTCCCGCGACGATCAGCGCAACGCACGAACCCGCGACCGCGACGATGAACGAAGAGCACAGTCTCGCAACCGCGATAATCAGCGCAACGCGCGATCCCGCGACCGCGACGATGAACGAAGAGCACAGTCTCGCAACCGCGATAATCAGGGCAACGCACGATCCCGCGACGAACGGAGAAATGCTCGGTATCGTAATGAACTGCGGGAAGTCCGCAATTACCGTAACGCTCAGCGGGATAAAAGATTTATCGAATCCAAAGCTTATAGGAACAGTCAAAAGAATAATTACGGATATGACCGAAGCCGCGAGGCTCACTTTCGAAATGCCGAGCGAAGGGCCTTTAAGAATGAGAGAAAAGCTTTCAAAAGATTTGCAAGGGCATCCAATAATTATTATGATTCCGGCGATTACAGGCGAATCGATGATTTTCGGAATCGGGACGAATCTTGGCGTACGGCATTTTTACGCTCGGTGGTTGTAAATGTGATCGGTCGCAATACTGAGGATTATTATACGCCGCAGTATTATACGCCGCAATATGACGTTTATAATTACGGCATTCCGCAGTCTCCCGATTACAGCGGTAGTTATTACGAACCATATCCGACATATCAGAGATCCGTCGGTACTGCCTATTACGACGAACGTCAATCATACGATTCCGGTCAGGGTTATGACGACGTTTTATATTCTGACGAGTATGCCGATGAACCGGGCCTTCCGTTTTTGACCGATTCGTCTGTCGGAGGATTTATAACCGGCCTTTTCAGCAAACTGGTTGCGCTCGGGTATAATCAGGGCTATATCGACGCCCAGAATGCACGTTCGAATGGAGATTCCGAAGCGTATGACGCATATTACGACGACCCGTATGAACCCTATGTTTACGCGGACGATAATTATGAAGATAACTATCAGGAAATCGGTTACGACCCATACTCATCTCTGGGCGAAAACCAGCGCTATTTGAGCGAAGGTTACGAACTGGGCTACAACGATGCACAGTATGGCGACAATCAGTTCGAGGCACTTAACGACGGAGGCGGGGTTGACCTTGTCAGTTTGCTGCTTGGAAGTTTGTTGTAAGATTGATCTGAGATTAAGCGTCAAATAGAAAAATTCTGTTTTAGCACAGATTTAGACAAATTTGGCCCGGCGATTAGTCGTCGGGTCATTTTTATAAGGTGTTACAAGACGATATGACGATCGCTCTACTATCGTGAGTCGTCCGGTCAAAAACGGCGAATCAAAATTACGCCCCCAATTATCATCAGAATTCCGCCGATCCGGACGATGCTCACCTCTTTTACCGGCACGTCCAGCAGGCCGAAATGATCGATTATCAGTGTCACCGCCATTTGCCCGGCTATAACCATGCTAAAGGTCATCGCGACGCCGAGACGCGGTATCAGCATAATTGTTGCAGCCACAAAAAAGGCTCCGAGCAGACCGCCGATCCAGGCGATCGGCGGTGCCTCTTTTGCGGCCGTAAAACTTCCCAGTGGTGTTCCCGATGCGATAAGATAGATGAAAAGTGCGGCCGTTCCGATCACGAACGAAATCAAGGCGGCCACCACAGGGCTGTCCACAAAGCCCGCCATCTTATTATTAGCAGCGGCCTGTGTCGGCATCATCGCTCCCGCCAAAACCGCGATCATCAGATATAGATAGTTGGTTGACATTCTGGACTCAATATTCGGTTTTGTCTGCTTTTTCCGTCCATGCCCTAAAGACCTTTTGGGCGTCCTCGCGGAGCAGATTGACCATCTTCAGCTTACGTTTTTTATACGGTTTTCCGATTTCAATATAAAAAAATTCATCGTCAAATCCGGCCTTTGCGGCGTCATCCCGAGTTCCGGCATAAAAGACGGCTTCGGGACGCGACCAATAGATCGCACCGAGACACATCGGGCATGGTTCGCACGAAGTATAGATCGAGCAGCCATCGAGACTGAACGAACCAAGATGCGCACAGGCGTTTCTGATCGCCACTATTTCAGCATGGGCGGTCGGGTCGTTGGTTGAGGTAACGCAATTGCTTCCTTCGCCGATAATTTTACCGTTTTTGGCAATGACGCAACCAAACGGCCCGCCGTCGTTTGCGTCCATTCCGCCCTGTGCGAGTTCTATTGCCCGTGTCATAAATTCCCGGTGCGTTTTGTTCATCAGGCTTTTGGCGGAGTTATTCGGATCTCGTACAGCTTTTTCCACTTCTTTCCGGTAACAAAAATACGCTCCGAGGCAGGGTCGTATGCAATGCCGTTGAGTGTGTTTTCAATATCACGGCGCTCATCTTCCGGCGAAATTCCGTCGAGATTTATCCAGCCGGTCAATTTCCCGGTTGCCGGATCAATGCGGGCGATGTGGTTGGGTTTGCCAAGAATTTCGGGGTCTTCTGAGTGCCAGATATTGGCCCATATTTCGCCTTTAACATATTCGAGCTCGTTGATCTGCATCAGTGGCTTGCCGTCTTCGCGCATTACGGCAAGCATCTTTGTAGATCTGAACGTATCAGGGTTTAGCACACGCATTATGTGCGTGCGGTCGGTCATGAACAGGTTTGTGCCGTCGGTCGTGATTCCCCAGCCTTCGCCCTGATAGTTGAATTCACGAATCAGCCTGAAATCCTTGATATCATAAACACGGGCAATACCTTCACGCCAGCTTAACTGATAAATCTTATCGCCAAAAAGAGTGATGCCCTCGGCAAATTTATCCGACGGCATATCGATTTTATTTAAAACCTTACCGCTGTCGATCTCGACTTTACGAAGCGAAGAATGGCCGAATTCACCCGTGCTTTCGTATAGAAAACCGTCGTGAAACAACAAGCCCTGTGTAAACGCTTGAGGGTCGTGCGGATAGGTATTGACGATTTCGTATCCGTAAACAGGGAGCGCGGCCGCCTTGGCCGGAACTGAGGACGACCCATTGGAACCGCTGACGTTTGCCTCCCGCGTACTCGCTGCGTCCGAACATCCAAGTGCGATAGCAAAGGCAAAAATTATAAGAAAAAGACGCATAACATCGATAAAAAACACTCTTTTTAAGACAAACCGGTAACTACTTACGGAGCGCCCGCATTATTGCGGTTCGCAAACCTTCCGGTGACAAGTCTCGAACCTTTACGCCGTTGACAAAGATCGTCGGCGTCGAATTTACTACATAACTCCTGCCGTCGGCAATATCTTTACGAACTTCGGCCGCGGTCTTTGCGGAGTTAAAGTCTAACTCAAATTGTTTGACATTCAAACCCAGTTCGGCAGCGTATTTCTTGAGCGATTCCGAATCGAGAGCGTCCTGATGCTGGTACAAAATTTCCGAATATTGAAAGAATTTTCCCTGAACGCCCGCGGCACCCGCGGCGAGCGCGGATTTAAAAGCGTTTTCGTGAATGCCCTCAAGCGGAAAATCACGAACTACAAGCCGGATCTTGCCTGGAAAAGCCTCGATCGTCTTTTTCAACACCGGATTAGCGGCTGCGCACGACGGACATTGAAAATCGGTAAACATTACAACCGTCACAGGTGCGTTTCCGGGGCCGGTCGCCGGATCGTCATCGACGGAAATATTCTGTTCGACCGGTTCCGGTGCCTTATACAGAATATTGACCTTGTATTTTTCGGTGAGGCGTTCGTTTAACGATGTTTCAAGCTCGATCCGCTCCTCGTTCGAGATCTCTTTCATTTTATTAGTGATCTCGCGGGCGATGAGGTCTCCAGGATCGATGCCCATTGATTCCGCTTCGACGGTTATTAGTGCGTTATAGATCGTTTGGTTGAGTTCACCCAAAACCAGGTCGCCAACGTCGGCGCGGAGTTCATAAAGCTCGATTTTTGCAAAATCTTCGTATTGCTTTGCAGTTATCGGCCGCAGATTTATGATCGCAACAACGTCAGCCGGAGCGAGATCGGGCGAATTTACGGGCTTTCCGGCGGCATACTTATATTTTGCTTTGAGTTTTGCAAAAAGTGTACCCAAAACCTGCTGCTCAGGCTCACGTTTGAGATAACTTACGATTTGATTTCGCGCCTGTTCAAGCGTCAGGTTGCCGAGCGCCTGACGATTGGCGTCGTAAATGGCCTTGATCTCGGTCTCAGCCGGATTTGCGACCTTTACCGTCTCATTAGATACGATTTTGCCGCCCGTCACGCCTGTCGCTTTTGCCTCCATGTCGAGGAGGCGCTGATTGACCATCTTATCGAGAAGTGCCGTTCGTGTCGCAAAGATCCGTGTCGGCAAACTGTCAGCCGCGGCCTGAGTCTCGACCGAGAGGTCACGAATTGTAAACGAGCGATTAGCGGTCTTTGCGAGCACATCATCAGTTTTCTGAGCCGTTGCCGCAAGCGTAAGAAGGATCATCAAAATAACGGCGTTGATCAATTTCATAGAAAATACCTTTCCTCTGTATATTTTACCAAAGTTGACAGAGCTAAAACTAACTTTGTTTGATGTAACAAACCCTGAATCGTTTGCCAAAATGGAAAACTCCAACGCCGCAGAAGATCTCATTTTACGGTTTGCTTGTGAATACGTTTCCGTATCCAGGCTAAAAGCCATCACACCCGAAAGTGCTAAAATCTTCTGAATTATATGTGTAAAAAGTTAAAAAGTGAGTTCTACCGACGCAAAGACACGATAGCGGTCGCCCGCGACCTGCTCGGAAAGCTCGTCGTCGTCCCGGATGAAAAGGGCCGCCGGATCTCCGGCATGATTGTCGAGACCGAAGCCTATCTCGGCGTCAACGACCGCGCCGCCCACAGCTTCGGCGGTCGCCGCACGCCTCGTAACGAAGTTATGTACGGCCCCGGCGGCCTCGTTTACGTTTTTTTTGTTTACGGTATGTATTATCAGCTAAATGTGGTTTGCGGTCCCTTAAATTGGCCTCATGCAATATTGATCCGAGCCCTCGAACCATACGAAGGAATCGAAAAGATGCGTGAACGACGCGGCCGTATGAAAGATGCAAACCTCACATCCGGCCCCGGCAAACTCTGCATAGCCCTGTCCGTTGACCGCGGCTGCAATGGCGAAAATTTTATCGGAAACCGCATCTGGCTCGAACATTACCGCTCATTTGCGGATAGTGAAATTGCCGCCGGAAAACGCATCGGCATAGCCTACGCCGGCGAGGACGCTGAAAGGCCGTGGCGGTTTTGGGTAAAAGGAAACGAATTCGTCAGTCGCACGGAGAAAACCGCGGGCAGGATTTGAATTTCTTACTTTTTTAATACGAAATTTTCGGCAAGCGTAACTTTTTGATTGTTGAAGAGAATAGTTAATATGCGGAGCCTGAACATTTCGCTCTAAGACCGATGTTGAAAAATGAGATCGAACAGAAGTTGATAGACTTGGCCATCGGTGGCGACGTCGATGCGTTTAGCGAGATTTATTTTCGCCTTCGCGATTCGATTTACGCTTTTGCATACAGATTAACTTATGAACCTGCGGTTGCCGAGGACATAACTCAAGAGGTCTTTATGTTTTTTGTCGAGTTTCCCGAAAAATTCGATTTTTCGCGAGGCACACTTTTTACATTTTTGTGTGGCGTTACGAGAAATAAGGCGTTTAATTATTTGAAAAAAAGCGGGACGCGGCTGGAAACGATCGATCTTGAACCGGAAGTTTTTGAGAATCTGGTCAGCAGCAACGGCACATCACCTTTGCACGATCTGCTCGACAAAGAATTTTCTGCAAACTTTGAAAATGGCGTCGAAAAGCTCTCACCGTTTCAACGCGAAGTTTTGATCTTGCGTGAAATCGAAGACCTGTCATATGCCGAAATCGCTAAAATCACGGAGACGGAAATCGGTGTTGTAAAAAGCCGTCTGTATCGGGCGCGACGGTCACTCGTTAGCGAGCTTGCACCGTATTTAAAAAATAGTGAGGAGAAATTTTATGAAATGCATTGAAGCAGGCCTCGGAGCATTGATTGACGGAGAGGTGAACCGAGCGCAAGCTGAAATAATCGAATCGCATCTCAAAGGTTGTCGTTTATGCAGAACGGAATTCGAGTATTTACATTCGATCAGGGGCTTTGCGCGGCAAACACCTGCGATAGCTCCGCCCAAACGGCTCGACGAGAAAGTTATATTTTCGTTCCATGCGTTTCACGACTTAAAAAGGAATAAAACAATGCCGGAAGAAAGTCCGAAGACCGGTTGGTTCGGCATTCCGCGATTTGCGTTCGGCGCCGCCTTAGCTTTATTTGTACTGACGGCGATTTCGGCATTTCAGCTTGGAAAAATTTCGGCGTTAGAAAACCGAGTGGGAACGAGGCAAGCTTCGGAAAGAGAGTCTTTAGCTGAATCAAATGTCGCCGAGAGTATTCCCGTCAAAATTGTCGAGGTACCTGTAATTCAGGAAAAGATCGTACGTGTTCCGGTAATTACGGAAAAGATAGTTACTAAAACAATCTACGTCGAAAGAAAAAAAGGAAGCTCGGTGCCAAAGACAGATAATTTCGCCATAAAAAGCACGGTTGAAAACAACGGTTATTTGACCACGACAAACCTGAAAGGTTTTCAACCCGTGTCGGATTTTAAGGTCATAATAAATAAAAAGGAGAAAGAAAATGAGAAATAGACAGATGATAAATTTATTTGCGGGTTTGGCTTTTGTGCTGTCGTTAATTGGCACGGCATATGCCCAAAGCGGGTCGATCGGATTTCCAAACGGGATCACCGTGGCGATAAAAACAGAAACCGTTCCGCCCAGTAATTCGGGTTCGCTGGGAAACGCATATTCGAGTGGTTCGACCTATTCAGGCAGCGGCAATATCGTTCACCGTGTGATGACGGACACAAAGAACAAGATTTATTTCGGCTACGACGTTGTAGTAGAGAAACAAGCTGAATCTGAAAAATTTGTCGTGACGATCAAACCGCTGTCAAAAACGCCCGCGCAAGTGATGGGCAAATACGCGAGGCCGGTCGAGAATGGCCCTGATTACACAAAATTCACCCCGCGATCTCTGCCAAAATTTCCCGATCCGGTTATCTTGAATGACGGCGACACGATAACGCTCGACATTCTCGAAAACCCGCAGACGAACGGGAAAATATCGGATATAATCAAAGTGACCTCAAAACCGGGCAGGTTTCCGAGTCACTTTTCGGAACGCGAAAAGGCGAAAGATTTTACGATTGACGACGTCAACCTGTTGCTCGATGCGCCGGAAATTTTGATTGACGGTAGGAAAAGTCAGCTCGGTGGCCGGGCGTCCGCAAATCTGCTTTGGGTCTATTTCAACGGCAAAGGGCGATTTATATTCTCATTTGTGCCTCAGCCGGGTTATGACTTTCAGAAAACCGGTATGATTTTGGACAATAAAATATTGTTTGATCACAACGGTGAGAGCTATGAGTTTATAAACAAATCGCCGGTTTTGGGTCTGGGCGGAAAATGGAATTTATGGGTTATGTTTGATCCGGACTATAAACCGTCTCACAAACTTTCCCCCGAATCGCTATACGAATTTGGCGGTGCCACCAAAGTGGAATATTTGTTTGATAAGAAATAGATCACATTATTGAAATTTCCGGAAAAGAGGCTTCGCTTTTGTTATAGCGAAGCCTTTTCATTTTCGCCCGTTTAGAATTTCGTGCTAAAACTGATATTTTAGAGATATGACTGAAGCAAAACGTATGAAAATTAAACCGGATATTCGGGCCATAACGCGGCTTGTGCCGCCGAGCGGGAATTTGGTTCAGGGACAGTCGGAACTTGCGATCGATCCAAAATTGGCGGCGGAAGCGGCGGCGATAATTGCGGCCAGCCGGAATCATTATGGCGGGAGCGAGGGTAATGAGGATTTGCGCCGGGCGGTCGCGGCAAAGATCGAAAAGTATAACGGCATCGCGGTTGATACGGATACGCGGCCGTTTGAGTTGGTGATAACAAACGGCGCGACCGGGGCTCTTGTCGGTATTGCTCAGAGCTATCTTAGTGGCCGGTCGGCGCTTGTTTTTGAGCCTTACTATCCTTATCACAGACGTATATTGGAGGATTTTGGCGCGAAGACCGAAACTTTTGCGCTGGATGAAAATCTGACATTTGAAAAAGACGCTTTACTTGAACGATGCAAGGAGCTTCGGAACCGCTCCGAATTTTCGCTGAAGGCGATCATCATTTGCACACCCGCGAATCCGAGCGGCAAAGTAATGTCGCAGAAAGAGCTCGAATCGGTCGCCGAAGTCGCACGGGAACTGGACCTGCTCGTTATTTCGGACGAGGTTTATGAGCATTATGTGACCGGTGAAAACCCGCATATTCCGATCGCCGCTTTGCCGGAAATGTGGCAGCGGACGATCACGGTCAATTCGTTTTCAAAATCGTGGAATATTTCGGGCTGGCGTCTCGGTTACGCCTATGGCAAGGGCCCGCTTATCGCCCCGGTCAACAACGCCGCAAACGTGATCTACGTCTGCCCGGCGACGCCGCTTCAGGCCGCGCTGTCAACGGTTTTGATGGCTGATGACGATTATTATCCGCATCTTCAGGAGACATTTGACGTTAAACGCAAATACACATCTGAGATTCTAAACGGTCTCGGGTTTGATATTTATGACTCGGGTTCGGCATTCTATCTTTGGGCCAGGATTCCCGAACGATTTGACGACGCCATTGCCTTTAACGAAATGCTGATGCGGGACGCCGGCGTCGGCATGACGCCGGGATCGGCATTTGCCGACAGCGACGCATGGGATGCATATGTGCGTATCTGCATCGCCCGCGAAGATGCAATTCTCGAGGGGGCGATTGAGAAGTTGCAAGGCCTTTTGATCCCGTAAAATGTTAAAATAGCTTTGAGGTGAAACAATGATTCAGACGGCAGAACAGATAATAGAGTCAATCCGAGCTTTGCCGCCCGCTGAACAAGTTAAAATTCTGGGTTTTGTGAAAGCGGAAATCAGCGACAGACCAGCGAAAAACGGTTCGAGCCAAAATGAAGTTGCTGCGAGAAATGAACGCTTTCGAAAGGCTCAGCAGTGGATCAAGGAGAATAAGGGTGAATACGACGGGCAATTTGTGCTGCTCAATGGCGATGTTTTGCTCGGGCATGGAAATGACGCACAAGCATTATATGCTTACGCGAGAAGCATTGGTATTGAAAGCCCTTTTGTTGAGCGGATCAAGGCTGTCGAACTACCTTTCGGAGGATGGTGAATGACTGAATCGATAGAGTTCGATGTTGTCCATGAATATGATCTTTACGAAATCGGGATTACCGTCGCAGCCGAACTTCGAAGTGGAGAATTTAAGGTAGATACCAAGGTTCGAATCGACACCGGTTCGACTTATTGCATATTTAAGCGGCATTTGGGCGAAGGACTGGATGTCGAAATAGAATCAGGAATCCCCGCGTTGATCGGAACTGTCACGGGTTCGTTCCGAGCATATGGGCACTTAGTAACCCTTACGGTCCTTGGTATCGAATTTGACACGACAGTTTATTTTGCCGAAAGCGACCTGTTTGACCGCAATGTGCTTGGGCGCATCGGTTGGCTTGACCGCGTAAAGTTCGGTCTAATCGAACCGGAAGGAAAGTTATTCGTTAGCCCCTATCGGAAATGACGCGGGACGTTTGAATTCCAGTGAAAAGGTTTATTATGAAAAAAATATCGATATTTCTCTTAATCGCAAGTTTTTTGATCAGCATTCCATATGCGTACGCCGATGAAGGCATGTGGACGTACGACAATCCGCCGCTTAAATTGTGGAAAGAGCGTTATAATTTTGAGCCTTCGCAAGAGTGGATGGACAAGGTCAGATTGGCGTCGGTCAAGCTCGGCGGGGCGTCGGCGGGTTTTGTCTCACCGAATGGGCTGATCGCTACAAATCATCACGTCGCGGCAGGGATAATTGCCAAACTCTCGACAAAGGAACGCGATTTGATGAAAACAGGCTTTTACGCACGCACTCAGGCTGAGGAATTAAAGGCGCAGGACGCCGAGGCGACTGTTTTGGTTTCGTTCGAAAATGTCACCGATCGCGTTCATGGTGCGGTAAAAGCCGGTGCGACAAATGCCGAGGCGGCCAATCAGCGGGGCACGGTGATCGCTGCGATCGAAGCAGAATCGGGCAAAGCGACGGGTCTGAAAAGCGATGTCGTATCGCTATACAGCGGCGGCGAATACTGGCTTTATCGAATGAAGCGCTACACCGATATTCGTCTCGTTATGGCGCCCGAAGAGCAGGCTGCTTTTTTTGGCGGAGATTATGATAATTTTACATTTCCGCGTCATGATCTGGACTTTACGTTTTTGCGGGCGTACGAAAACGGCAAACCCGCCGTCACACCCAATTATCTCAAATGGTCGGCAACCGGGCCGAAAGAGGGCGAATTTGTAATTGCGACCGGTTACCCCGGTTCGACCGCACGTCTTTTGACCGTTGCCCAGCTTGCATACGCACGCGATCACGGTAATCCGCTTCTTAAACGAGTATGGGAAACCCGTCGTGAGGCGCTCGAGAAATATTCGAAACTTGGTGCGGAACAGTTACGGCAGGCGACGCCGGGGATGCGTTCATTTGCCAATTCTCTAAAGCGTCTCAAAGGTCAGCAGGACGGGTTATCGAATCCGCGTCAATTTGCGAAGAAAGTCGCCGAGGAGAAAGAACTGCGTGACAGATTGGCCGAAAAACCTGATCTCGAAAAACAGTACGCACCGGCTTGGGAAAATATCGCCAAGGCTTACGGCGAGCTGCCGGCTGTTTCAAAGCGTCTTGCATTCTCCAATTTGGCCGCGTCACGTTTAGCGACGATTGCTTCGCAGATCGTGCGTTATCATGACGAAATCGCCAAGCCTGTTGACAAGCGCTATCCGGAATATAGCGATGCACGGCTCGATTCGTTCAAAACATCTGTACTCTCGCCGGCTCCGATTTACCTCGAGTTGGAAGAGGCGGCCTTAACTTCGTGGCTCGAAGAGGCCGTGAAAGTTTTGGGAACGAATGACCCGTTCATCCGAGCGGCTCTGGGCGACGCAGATGCCGCTGAGGTTGCAAAACGTGCGGTGCGCGAAACAAAACTCATTGATCCTGAAGCCCGTAAAGCCCTGCTCAACGGTGGTGCCGATGCCGTCGCCAAGTCAACCGACCCAATGGTTACGCTCGCCCGCCGCGTCGAGCCCGTCATACGCGAGCTCCGAGCCTGGAATGAAACAAATATCTCGGATGTAGAGGCCGCTAACGGCACACGGATCGCACAGGCCCGGTTTGCCGTCTATGGCCGCACGATCCCGCCGGACGCCAATTCTAATTTACGGATCAGCTATGGCACCGTTAACGGTTACGAAGAGGATACGACCCTCGTGCCTTTTAAAACAACATTTTTTGGCCTTTATGACCGCGCTCTGAGTTTTGGAGAAAAACATCCGTTTGACCTTCCGGCCCGTTTTCACGAACGCCGCTCCAAACTTGACCTCTCGACGCCGCTTAATTTTGTTTACACCGCCGACACTATCGGCGGGAATTCCGGCTCGCCCGTCATCAACCGCAACGCCGAGATCGTCGGCCTCAATTTCGACAGTAACCTCCAAAAGCTCTCAAATCGTTACTGGTTTATCGAAGACGAAGAGGGTTCCAGAGCCGTAGCCGTCCACACCGCCGGCATAATCGAGGCATTGAGAAAACTATACGACGCCGATGATCTTGTAAAGGAATTGCTCGTTCCCTAATGACGAACAGCAATTTGATGAAAAGTAAATTTTACCGCGGCTTGCGGCGAGTCCTGCTTAGCGGAGGCCCCGCTTCAGGGGTTATCCCTGGTTAAAACAGGTTTCGGCGATGGTTACGATACGGTCTTTTTTGGTATAGCCATAGTTTTCGCCATTCCACAGCTGGAGGGAATTTGAGATCTTGTTCATCGCAGACCGCGTGAGTCCTGGAAATGCCGCATGCCAATCCGGACAGCCGTATTTTTTTACCGAGCGGCGGATCGAGTTTACCAGCGTTAAGCGGTATGCTGACGGATTATAGGCCTCGTTCAGGTGGCGGGTGAGGTATGGTTTTAGTAGATTTTCCCGCAACCTTGGCGTATCGATCGTCCAACTGCCTCTACTCAGAATGACGGTTGGCATGCTGCTGTTCTCACCGATTCGAACGGATTTGGTCAGCCCCTGATAAAATTTCATTCCGACATAATTGGCCGCCAGATCGGCGTTCGAATAGACTCCGGAAACTAATAGGCCAAAGTATGTCCGCTCGGTACGCTGGCCCCATTTTATCGCTTTTTTTGTCGCCTCGTCCGGTGTTGAACCGGTGGCAGCCGCCCCGTTTCGGATCGTGTAATATCTATACCCCTGCTGAAATATGTGTTCGAGCTTGTCAATGCCGAACTCGGAACCAAAAACCCTGATCGTCGGGCTGAGTGTCGCGTAATCCGCGGGATTGAGAATGTATATCGACTCTCCGTATTCTGTTTTAAAGCTCGCCGGTTGCGAGCGAAACTTATGCGAACGAATCCACTTGCCAAACTTTGTTGAAACCAGGCTGCCTTCGCCGGCTAAATTGAAAAATGCTTCGGCGACGGCGTCATTCGAGCGAAGATACGCGAGCCGTTTACTCTCCTCTAGAATCGAGCCGCATCCGATGATTTTAACCGCACGGACCTCAAGACAGGATGCGCTTTTGGCTATTTCCGAGTTGATAGCGGCAACCGCGGATCGAAGATTGTCCTCAACAAATTCGGAAACTTCATCCCCGATATCCGCAAGGGCTTGCGGGGGCAGATTGTATTGATCGGTCTCGGAAGCCGCCACTCCGGCCGGATGAATAATAAAGGTAAAACTCAATAGGATGTAAATAAGTATTTGTGACCGCATAAAAACAAGAAGCTTTGCCAAAATCGGCAAATACTTTAGATGTATCAAGTTGCCAATGCGTGGTATTGGCGCGGCATATATTTGATCAGGGCGGGAAACTTGCGGAAAGCCATTGTTATGATGCGAAGGCTTCTACAATTGCACAATCCATGTTACTCTGTGATTAAAATCATCCGTTTGCTTTAAAAAATAATGAAATCAAAAATAATCGCTCTTTTCCTTCTGTGTTTCTCTTTTAATGCGGTCCAAGCAGTTGCCCAAACGTCAAAACCCGACCCCGAAATTCAGAAAATGTTGAAAGAGGTTTCGGCTAAGAATATAGAGGCGTCCATCAGAAAGCTTGTTTCTTTCGGCACGAGAAATACATTATCTGAGCAGGATAATCCGAACCGCGGTATCGGTGCGGCGCGCGATTGGATATTGTCGGAGTTTCGCAAGATCAGCGTCGATTGCGGCTTGTGTCTCGATCCGCAGACACAGACATTTCTGCAGCCAAAGGCCGCGCGTGTGCCGCAGCCAACCAATCTTACAAATGTTTACGCGGTGCTTCTGGGCAAAACTGACCCGAGCCGCATCTATGTCGTGTCAGGGCATTATGATTCGATGTGTTCATCGCCGACAGACGCCAAATGCGATGCTCCCGGTGCAAATGACGACGCCTCCGGTACGGCGGTCTCGATCGAACTTGCACGTGTGATGTCCAAACGAAAATTTGACGCGACAATCATTTTTATGGCCGTCCCCGGCGAAGAGCAGGGGCTTCTCGGAGCCACATATTACGCTGAACAGGCAAAACAAGCGAAAATGAATATCGAGGCTATGTTTACAAATGATATCGTAGGCGGCGTGACGTCGCACAAAAATTCGATACATCGAAACAAAGTTAGAGTTTTTAGCGAGGGCGTGCCGTCGAACGAGACTGATGCTGAAGCGGCGGCCCGTCGAAGCGTTGGCGGGGAAAACGATTCTACATCGCGACAGCTCGCACGCTATGTTAAGGAGCAATCGGATCGTTATTTAAAAGATTTCGGCGCGTGGATGATCTATCGGCGTGACCGGTACGGACGCGGCGGCGATCATATTCCGTTTGTGGAACGCGGTTTTGCCGGCATCCGTTTTACCGAATCGGATGAGGATTACGCTCATCAACACCAAAATGTCCGCACCGTCGATGGCGTCTTTTACGGCGACACACCGGAATTTGTTGATTTTGAATACACCGCAAACGTTGCCCGTGTAAATCTGGCCGCCCTGGCAAGCCTTGCATCGGCCCCCGGCAAACCCAAAAGTGTCGGTATCGTGACCGGCGGGCTCAATAACGACACCGTTCTAAAATGGGAAGCCGGCACCGACGCAGACCTTGCCGGCTACGAATTGGTATGGCGCGACACAACCGCCGCAGAATGGACCAATTCGCGTCCCATCGGGAACGTCACAACCTACACCGCCAAAGGTATGTCAAAGGACAACTATTTCTTTGGCATCCGCGCCGTTGACAAGGACGGCAATAAAAGTCCCGTCGTTTACCCGAAGCGGACACAGTAAATTTCCTGTTTGCTATACAGCTTTTCCGGTATATTCCTGCATCAAAATAGGGTAAACATCTGGATTACCCTCTGGTTCTTGTAGTCTTTCTTAAAAAAAGGTTTTAAATGAAGAAGTTTTATTTGGGTCTGGTCATTTTTTTGCTTGTTGCCGTTTGGATTGGATTTGGTTCGGGCATATTGACCGAGACTGTAGGAAGAGTTCGGGCGGCACCTTTTGTTTCGCCGAATTTAGTCATCAGCCAGTTTCAGACGCGGGGAGCGGCTCAGGAGGATGAGTTTGTCGAGCTGCATAACACAAGCCTTTCGCCGGTTGATCTGAATGGTTTTCGGGTCGTATATCGCTCGGCGAACGGGACAAATGATGTTGCGGTTCCCTTTGGGACGTGGACGACGTCGACGATAATTCCGCCCGGCGGCTATTACCTGATCGCGGCGTCGGCGTACGACGGTCCGGCAACTCCGGACCTCACTTATACTCCGTCGGTTTGCCAGTGTTCAATGTCGGCAAATGGCGGCGGGCTGGCGGTTCGCAACGCATCGGGAATTATTCTGGACTCTGTCGGATGGGGTACTGCGAACAACGCATTTATCGAGACTTTGGTGACCGCGGCTCCGCCTCTGGAAACGGGGCAAACGCGTCTCGACAATGCCTGTCAGGACACCGATAACAACGCGAATGATTTTGCAAACTCAAACCCGGCGGCTCCGCGTAATTCATCGAGTCCGGTAAACATGTGCGGCGGCGGCGGCGGTAGTTCACTGCTTGCGGATCTGACCGCCAATCCGAGGGCGGTTTCTCCGGGGGCTTCAGTATTATTTGCAATGACGGTTCTTCCGGCGGCCGATCCGCCGAGTACCGGAATTACCGTTAACGGAAATCTGAGCAATATCGGCGGCCCGTTGAATCAGCAATTCTTTGATGACGGCACGAATGGCGATGCATTGGCCGGCGATAATGTTTTCTCTTATCTGGCCGCCGTCCCCGACGGATCATTCGGAGGCATCTTTAATATCTCGGCTACGGCAGCCGATCTACAGGAACGCAGCGTTTCGAGAACCGTCATCGTTACGATCAACGCCCCTTTGCCTGATGACGATCCGCTGCTTTTTGGCAATCCGAGCAACGCGACTGCCCAAATTACCGAAGAAAACAATTATCTTTTGCAAAAGCCGCAATATACGCTGTCGTACAACCGCTCAAAAGCGACCCCGAACTGGACGGCATGGCGGCTCGACAGCACCTGGATCGGTTCGACAAACCGACAGGACGATTTTCGTCCCGACCCCTCGCTGCCAGCAGAGTGGTATCAGGTTTTGCCGGAGGATTATTCCGAACCGGTTTACGACCGCGGCCATATGTGTCCGTCCGGAGACCGGACAAATTCGATTCCGAATAATTCGGCAACATTCTTGATGACAAACATAATCCCTCAGCATCCCGATAACAATCAGGGACCCTGGGAAGAATTTGAGACATATTGCCGCGGGCTCGCAAGCCAGGGCAGCGAAATTTATATCATCTCGGGACCGGTCGGAAATATCGGAACGATCGGCCTGACCGCTCTAAACCGTGTCGTGGTGCCATCCGCGACCTGGAAAGTTGTCCTTGTTTTGGAAAACGGGCCAAACGACCTCCGTCGTGTGACCCGGATTACAAGAGCATTTGGCATTATCGTTCCCAACCAGCCTCCGATTAACCGCGAAGCTCCGTGGCGCAATTTTCGGGTGACGGTCGATGAGGTTGAGGAACTGACAGGTTATAATTTCTTTTCCGCGATACCCAGATTTACCCAGGCGCAAATTGAGAGAAGGCGGGACAGATTGTAAAAAATAAAAAGTTTAGTAAAGCGCGCAAAATCAGAAAATATGATAAATTTTTTTTGCGCTGGTACGCCGGATCACTCAGCCGTATAGGTTGCTGCGTCTTTACTCAGATTGTCTTTGATGATAGATCATAAACTAATTATTCGTTTTTTTGTGGCCGCCGGAGTTGTTTTGGCCGGTGCCGTTTCGTTTTTTGGCCAACAGGGATACTCGATTGCCGAGATTCAGGGCGACCGTGGTGTTTCTGCACATGTCAATAAAAATGTGCGTGTCACGGGCGTCGTGACGGCGATCGTGAAGAATGGATTTTATATTCAAACGCCGGACGCAAATGCCGATAATGACCCGAAAACATCCGAAGGGCTTTACATCTACGGTGCAAACAGCGACGGGTCAGTATCGCGTGGAAATCTCGTCCAGGTTGACGGGATGGTTACCGAATTTCGTCCGCGCGGCGAAAAGATTTTTTTGAGCATTACCGAAATCGTACGTCCGAACGTTAAAGTTATTTCCAGGAACAATCCGCTCCCGGCACCGATCGTATTGACATCAGCCGACCTCGATCCGAGAGGGAAACTGGATCAGATGGAACGTTTTGAAGGGATGCGTGTCCGCGGTGATTTTACGGTTGTCGCCCCGACGGGCGGTTTCTCTTCGAATGAGAAAACCGGCCTTTCAACCTCAAACGGAGTTTTCTTTGCGGTTCTGCAGAGTTCGCCGCGTCCGTTTCGTGAAGCCGGGGTTGATGTGTTGACGATGATCGCCGACAAACTTCCGCAAACCACTCCTGCCTTCGATATGAATCCCGAGATGCTTCGGATCGACAGTTTGGCTCAGACAGACGCCAGGGCGATAGATGTTCCAGCCGGAGCTACGATCAGGAATCTTGTCGGGACCATTGACTATTCGCGCAGGTTCTATACGCTTCTGGTTGACGCAGCAACTCCGCCGACCGTGGAAACTTTAAGGGGTTTTATACCGGTAAGCAGCGCCGGGGAGCGCGAAACGACCATCGGCAGCTTTAATATCGAGAATTTTTTTGATGATGAGGTCAATTCGAGCAATGTCGAAAAGGAAACTGTGCTGCTAAAGGATGTTTTTCAGAGGCGTCTGAACAAGGCGTCAATTGCGATCCGTATCGCTCTTGCAACGCCCGACGTTTTGGGAATTATTGAAATTGAAAATCTCAAAGTTCTGCAAAAACTCGCCGACAAGACCAATAACGACGCCGTTGCCGCCGGACAGCCAAACCCGAAGTACGCCGCATACCTCGAAGGCGGCAACGACATTCGCGGTATCAATGTCGGGTTTCTGGTCAAATCGACAAAAATCAAAGTGACCGAAACAAAACAGGTCGGAAAAGACGTAAAGTTCGATTTTCCCGGCAGCCTGCAGGACGAAAAACTCTTTGACAGGCCGCCGCTCATCCTGCGTGCTGAGGTCATCGACGCAAAATCGCCAAACCCTTTGACGTTTACGGTTATCGTAAATCATTTCAAATCGTATCGCGGAATCGATGACGAAAAAGAGGGTAAGCGTGTCCAAAATAAACGCCGTCTCCAAGCCGAATGGCTTGCAAAATACCTTGAAGACCGGCAAAAAATCGACCCGGCGGAACGCATGCTCCTGATTGGTGATTTTAATGCATTCCAGTTTAATGACGGTTACAATGATCTGATCGGAATCCTGAAAGGAAAATCAGAACCAATGGTCATTACGGCGTCTAAAACCGTTTACGCCACGGGCCTTGTCAATCTGATAGATTACATAGACGCAAAAAATAGATATTCCTATACATACGACGGCTCGGCGCAGGCACTCGACCATATTCTTGTAAATAGGCCGACGCGGGAACGGCTTTTAAAATTTGGCTACGCCCGTATTGGTGCTGATTTTCCGTTGGTTTGGGGAAATGACCCGGCCCGGCCCGAGCGTCTATCCGATCATGACGCACCGGTTGTTTTTTTATCGCTCGACGCGAAACCGTAGGAAGTTTTTTAATTCGGTCTTGGGCCGTGTTTGCCTTAATGAAACTCTTTTCTCAAATCGAT
Organism: Pyrinomonadaceae bacterium; assembly: GCA_041747575.1. Classification (GTDB taxonomy): domain Bacteria; phylum Acidobacteriota; class Blastocatellia; order Pyrinomonadales; family Pyrinomonadaceae; genus OLB17. Next base: position 76,897 of record JBGTEX010000016.1, on the reverse strand, counting down.
CTCGCTCACGCACGACGAGTTTCTAAGGCGGTTGAGAGCTTTCGGAACAATCAGATTCCTTCTAAAATTACTTCCGCGATGGCGTAATCGGCGGTGTGTGAGATTGACAGATGTACGCGGCTGGCACCGCGGCTTTCCAGTATTTTTTTTGCCTCGCCCGTTATATTTAGTACCGGAACACCGTCTTCGTCCGCGATCACCTCGATGTCTTGCCAGGTTATTTTGCCGCGCCAACCTGTTTTCAGGGCTTTTAGAAATGCCTCTTTGGCGGAAAAGCGGCCGGCGTAAGATTGCGCCCCAGCCACGCCTTTGCCGTCACAATATGCGCGCTCGCCGGGTGTAAAGACACGTTCGACAAAACGTGGCGTTCTGGCGATCGTTTCGCGTATGCGATAGACTTCAATAATGTCGATGCCGATGGATATTATCATTGATAACCTGCCGGTTGTCAGCAGTCGGTCGTCAACCGACGATGAACAAACTTTAGCAGATGCAGGCTTTTTTTGGCGGGAACGCGATGGGGTCAAGGTCCTGATCTGTCGCGCCCTCGAAGAAAACGGATTTTTAAACGGCTTTTCTACCCGTCTTGGCGGCGTGTCGGACTTTCCAAAAGGTGACCTCAATCTAGCCGGTTACGACGAAGACACCGCCGAAAATATAGATGAAAATCGGCTTCGATTTCTCGCCGTTTTTAACGGCAAGCCGCAGCTCGCGACGGTCTGGCAAGTTCATGGCGATGCAATTAAAACAACCAGTGATGTGTCGGATATCGCCAATTCGGACGAACGTGCCGATGCTATTATTTCAAATTTGCCGGAAATGCTTGCCGGCGTCAAGACTGCTGATTGCGTCCCCGTCTTGATCGGCGACCCCAAAACAGGTGCATTCGCCGCAATACACGCGGGGTGGCGCGGGACAGCGGCGTCGATTGCCGGCAAAGCCGCTCGAAAATTAAAGGACATTTATCATTCGAATCCATCGGACATGATCGCCGCGATCGGCCCGGCCGCGGGATGCAGAAATTACGAGATCGGCAAAGACGTGATCGACGCGTTTGCAAAAAATTTTGCGAACAGTGAAAAATACTTTACCTCGAGCTCCGATGGCCACGCCCTGGTCGATCTTCGCCTTGCAAACCGCGATCAGCTTATCGAGCTTGGCGTCAGTCCGAGCAATATTTACACCGCGCCGTTCTGCACAATGGAGCGGCCGGACCTTTTCTTTTCTTACCGTTTAGAAAAACGGAGGTATGGCAAGACCGGTCGGCTGCTATCCGTTATTGGCCGGCCCGGCTAAATCACGCGGGCCGTCAGCGTAACCTGTTTGGATTTAGGTGGATAGCAGACCTCGTCGTTGCAAGTTTGATATCGAACCGTAGTATTTATCCTAACCGTACTACCCTTGTAATTGGCCGGAACGGTCACGGTAAAACCAAACGCGGCACGACCCTCGTAAACGTTGATCGAATCTTCTGAAAAGCCGAATTTACGGTTGCGGCCGCGCGGATATGTTACGGCACCGATTCTCACGCCCTTTGCACTCGCCCGAACCGTCGTCGGAATGGCGTATTCGCTGCCCGGACGATTTGAGTTTGCATGCAGGCCGCCCGGAATATCTAAAACGACGGTCGCTCGGACGGCTTTACCGCGCTTGACCGTGCCGTTGCCGATCGAACCGCTCACTGTCTGAGCATTGACACCGGTCAGCACGCCCGCCGTCAGCAAAAACAAACTAAAAGAAAATAAGTGAATAAGTGGTTTTTTCATATTTATTACCTGATTATAAAATGCGTGAAATCGTTGTATTTATTTCATTATAAAGCTCGCAATTATTATTTCTATATTACGTGCAACATCCACACTGGTTTCGTCAAGGGCTATAACTTTAAGTTCGCGCACCCCCGAAGCGGTCTCGGCCAGCTTGTAGAATTTGAGTGATCCGACACCGTTTTCGACTCGTTCCGCCTCGATCAGCAGATATTTTCGCTCGCCGATAATCTCGGATCGATTAGTGACAATTTTATCGGATTTCTTAATTCGAGCAACCGCCTCTTTTAAGTTTAAATCTTTGTGCAGCCTGATCTCAACTCGCGCCTGCTTTATATCCGCCGCCACTCCGGCGCCAAATTCGCGCGAATAGGCCTCAAATTCCAACTCCAGGTTACCGTTTATCACACTCAGAAAACCCTCCGGCTTTTCAATTATAAAATCCTCAGTCTCGATCGTCTCCGGTTCAAACGCGCGGGCGGTCGTCTTCTTGATCTTTGTCGATGCATACACCATCAAAGCGACGAGGATGAGTCCCGGTATCAAAAGCTCCATATAATTAAAAGTATTTCCTTAGCCTCAATGAACGATCTGACTCGAAAACGAAACGCCGCTAAGCTGATCGCAGATCACGAGCGGGTCAATGTGCGTTGGGTTCCTGGCCGATCTGCGTTAAAGAATTATTTCTTTTTTGAGTTTTATATCCTAACGCTTCACTGGAGCCTTTGGCTGCAAGCTGTCCGCAGGCTGCGTAGATATCACGTCCGCGCGGCTGTCGAATGTAGGCTGAGACGCCGCAAGATTCGAGTATCGTTTTAAACCGCCCGACACGCTCAGCCGTCGATGTTTTATAATCCAACTGGTCGGCGCCGTTATGCGGTATCAGGTTTATTTTTACGCGGCTTAGCTGATAACGATCGAGCAGGCGGGCGAGTGCGGATGCGTCTGAATCAGCGTCATTTATTCCGCCGAGCATAACGTATTCGAATGTAAAACGCTCGCCGCGTTGCAGGCTGCCTTCAAATTCCTTTGCCGCCGTCATCAGTTCGTCGAGATTCCAGCGTTTATTTATCGGCATCAATTCGTCGCGCAGCCGGTCGCTGGCGGACGTGAGAGAGATCGCCAGATGCGGGCGGTTACTGAGCCTGGCAAATTCGTAAATCTTTGGCACGACGCCGGCGGTCGAGATCGTTACACGGTTTGGGACGATGAACAGGCCATCTTTATCCGCGATTATCTCGAGCGCGGCGATTAGGTTTTCAAAATTCAGGAAAGGCTCGCCCGCACCCATCCCAACCAGATTTGTCCCGTGCGGCGTCTCGCCCGCAACGCCGTAAACGTCATTGAGGACAATTATCACCTGTTCGACTATTTCGCCGGGCGTCAGATTGCGCAAAAGCCCGAGCTTAGCCGTCAGGCAAAAACCGCATTTAAGCGGGCAGCCCGATTGCGACGAAAAACAGATCGTATCGCGGTTATCACTCGGTATAAAAACAGTTTCGACCGGGTAGCCGTCAACTGTTTTCATAAGGTACCGCCGTGTGCCGTCTGTCGAAAGATACCGCGATTCGATCTCAAGCCGCGAAATATCAGCCGTCTCTGCGAGTCTCGTACGAAACTTTTTTGGCAGATCGGTTATCTCTTCAAACGAACGCAGGCGCCGTTCGTGAACCGCCTTAAATACCTGTGCCGCACGATACTTCGGCTCGCCATTTACGGCGGCAAATTGTTCAAGTTCGGCGCGTTTGAGGCCGGTAATGTGAATTTTTTCGCTCACCCTGCTATTTTACCGTAATTTTATCTAAAAGGCTCTGTGGCGGCCGGGTAAACAAAAGCTGAAAATGCGCGTATTATAGGGCCTATGAAAAATTTAATCCTGACACTTATCGTAACAATCCTGGCCGTGCAGGCGTCTGTGGCCCAAACACCAAAAGAGGCGGACCCTAAGGATGTCGGTTCGCTCGACGCGATATTAAAAGCGGTTTACGATTCTATCTCGGGCGACGCCGGCAAAGCGCGTGACTGGGATCGTTTTCGTTCGCTCTTCCACAAGGACGCCCGTTTGATACCAACCGGAAAAAATCCTACGACGAAAATTGCCGCATCGAGTGCCTCGACCCCAGACGAATACATAAAACGCGCCCAACCCGCTTTTGCAAAAGACGGTTTTCATGAACGCGAGCTCGCCCGTCAGGTCGATACATTTGGCAATATCGCTCAGGTTTTCTCGACCTATCACGCATTTCGAAAATCCACTGACAAAGAGCCTTTCCTGCGAGGTATCAATAGTTTTCAGTTGCTAAACGACGGCAAAAGGTGGTGGGTCGTCACGATCTTTTGGCAAGCCGAGTCGGTCGATAATCCGATTCCGAGGCAGTATCTTACGTCAAAAAACCGTTGAGCGAACGAAATTATGCAGAAAGTGATTCCGACATTTCGTATTACAGATTACGAAACAAGCAAGGCGTTTTACATCGACGCGCTTGGGTTTTCGATCGATTGGGAACACCGTTTTGAAATCGATTTTCCGGTTTATATGCAGATCACGCGTGACGATCTGACATTCTCACTTTCCGAACATACCGGCGATTGCAAGGTAGGCGGCTTGATTCACCTGTTTGTCGATGACGTCGATAAATGGTACGACGAACTTAAGACCAAAGGTGTGCCGATAAAACATCGGCCGAATGAAGAGATTAATGGGCTTCGATTGATGACGGTCGTCGATCCGGACGGCAACACGATACGTATCTGCAAGAGATTGAGTAATTATGTGCGAAAAACCGGCTCGGTTACTGGCTGATTTTGACGAATTGATAGCATGGCCGAACACATCCTAACCAGGCATTTGACACTCGATCTGCCGCGGCAGCAAGTGTTCGATTTTTTTTCCGATGCAGGCAATCTCGAGCGAATAACACCGCCCGAACTCAACTTTCACATTATCACCGTGCAGCCGATTGATCTCAGAAAAGGTACGCTGATAGATTATAAACTGAATATGCGCGGCCTGCCGGTGAAATGGCGTACAGAAATTTCGGTCTGGGATCCGCCGTTCGAATTTGTTGACCGGCAACTCAGCGGTCCATATCATCAATGGATCCACCGCCACACATTTACCGAACTAACGCCCGAAAAAACCCGGATCGATGACGAGGTCCGTTACCGACTCCCTTTAGAACCATTCGGCGATTTGGCCCATTTTCTTATCAAGAGCGAATTAGCATATATCTTCGATTACCGCCAAAAAGCCGTCGTCGCGATCTTAGACAAAGCTATCTGAGAGCATCGCATCTACAATTTCCGTATCATAGAATTCGTCCAAGTCATTAGGTCGCACAAAGAGATTTACTTGCTCTTCAGAACCCAACCTTTCGGATCGACGATCGGGGGTGAGCCGTTGAATGTGACTGTGCCTTTGCCGTCTTTCATTTCGATCCGCTCATTTTTGCCGTTTATTTCGACGTCAACGGGCATTGGAAAAGGAATCTTGTTTGGGGTTTCCCAGCTCAGACGCATCTGACAATTATTTTGGCAGTCGGCGGGAAGTGCCGTGACGAGTTTTGGCAGTTTTGGCTGTCGCAGATAAAGCTCAAAAAACCAATCAAGCTCCATTTTCGATTCCTGTTTGGCGATGGTCAGAAAATCGTCGGTGTTTACCAATCTTGTTTGCCGGCCGTCGGTGTAAGTTTCCATTTCTTTTGTGGGGTAGGCCATGCGGCGCAGTGCGCGGAAAAACGCTTCGTCGCCGATCAGATATCGAAGGGTGTGAAGGATGTAAGCCCCTTTGCCATAAATATCGCCGTCGGAATCCAGATAATCCGGCGCGGACATATAGACCTGATAAGCTATTTTCGGTTCGCGGGGAGCGACAGGCTGCCGATTCTTAAAACTGTTTGCACGGTTGGCCATCGCCTTGAGATAAGCGTCTTTGCCGTGCAATTCCTCGGTATAAAGCGTGTCCATATAGGTCTGAAAGCCCTCGTGAATCCAGAAATCGCGCCAGTCGCTGGCGGTGACAAGATTGGCCCACCATTCGTGCCCAAACTCGTGAAGCATTAGCCAATCGGTGCCGTCGGCATTGGATTTAAACTCATTTCCATACGCGATCGCCGTCGAATGCTCCATACCTAGATGCGGCGTTTCGACAATTCCCAATTTTTGCGAGCGAAACGGAAAAGGGCCAAGATATTTTTCGAGAAAAGCGTTATATTTTTTTGTTTCTTCGATCAGTTTTGCGCCCTTGTCGTAGCTTTCGGGCAGGATGTAAAATTTCAGCGGGATCATAACGCCCGTTATACTTTTGACGCGGTCCTCGATCAGGCGATAGGGCGCGGCGTTAAAAACGAGCGAATAATTCGCTATTGGGTTGGTCATTCGCCAATTGTAGGTGGTTGTGCCGTTAGCATTCGCGTTTTTATTTTCAAACTTGCCAGGCCCGACGGCTGTCAACGGGTCAGGAACAGTTATGTGCATCGACGCCGTTGCCGGTTTGTCCGAAGGGTGATCTTTACAGGGAAACAGCAGATCGGCACCGTCATTTTGCAGCGCGACCGAGATCCAGTCGGCCCCACCGGGCGTTTTTTTCCACATAAAACCGCCGATCCAAGGCGGACGCGGTGCTTCACGCGGCGTTCCGGCGTAGGTGATTACGGTTTTTATCTCGTCACCTGCCTGTTTGGTCATCGGGAACCATATCCATATCCTGGCGTCCTTTCGTTCGTATTCCAGATCGCGAATCCCATCGGTCAGCTTGCTGATTGTATATGGCGTATCGAGGTCGAGGACGATGACATTTGTCGGAATGACGACCTTTGCGGTCATCGTCGTTGTCCCTTTGATCGACTTTGTTTTCGGATCAACATCGAGTGAGATGTCATAATTTTGCACATCAAACGCGGCCTGCTCGAACATCAGCGTCCCCCCCGTGTCGGTCGGGCGAACGCCGAGCTCACGCTGTGAGAAAGATGATGACGCGAAAAGAAGAACTGTAAATAGTATTGAAATTTTTTTCATGGTTTGATGTGTTCCTTTTGTTCGGAGTTCCAGCGTGCGAATCCCCCGAAGCGTTCCAACAAATTTAAAAACTCCTGCCTTTGACTTTACACCCCAACTGGATTTACTGAAAATCTAAAGTATGTCAGGACGTATATTTAATACTTTGATTTTCGTTTTGATCATTTGGTTGTCGTCAGTATCAGGGGCGGACGGCTTTACCGACTTCTGTTAAATGCAGCAAAGCGCAAATTGCCGTCTTTTTTGCTAATTGACACATTACATGAGGCAGCATTAAATCTTTATAACACCCATTGACCGAACCGGGAATTGGGTGTATTGTGTCTATCAACACTTTTCAATACTTCAAAATAAGAGGTCGGCAAATGATTAACGGGAAAAATAACTACTGGCTCAATGCGGGTGCGGCGATGGCTATCGGATTGGTTCTTTCTTCGATTATCTTTGGTTGGTTCTATTCAAAGGCGAAGAAAGGGGACGAGGCTATCACGGTCACGGGTTCCGCAAAAAAACGCATCAAATCGGATCTCGTTCTATGGAGCGCCGGTGTTTCGGCAAGTTCGGGTGAGCTAACTGAAGCCTACCGCCAACTCTCCGACAGCATTCCGAAGATCAAGCAATATCTTATTGGTAAAGGCATTACTGAGGAGCAGATGACCGTTTCGTCTATCTCCACGACAACGATCAAACGGCAGGATGGCAACGGAAACGAGACCTCTGAGGTAACCGGTTATTCGCTTCGACAGCAGATAGAGGTGAGGTCAAACGACGTAGAAAAAATCTCGCAGATAGCCCGCGAGGCGACCGAGCTCATAAATCAGGGCATTCTGATCGAATCAAACGCTCCGAAATATTATTACAACGATCTTGGAGATCTAAAAATTGAGATGCTGGGCGAGGCGGCAAAAGACGCCAAGGTGCGGGCCGAAAAGATCGCCGCCAGCACCGGCAACGCCATCGGCGTCGTGCGTTCGGCCCGAATGGGAGTGCTGCAAATTACCGCCGCCGATTCAACCGAAGTTTCAGATTACGGAATCTATGACACCTCAACCATCGACAAGGATCTGACTGCCGTAGTCAACATCAGCTTTGCCGTGAACTAGAGCGGCGTTTAACTGAAAGGATGCTGTGAGCGCCTTTGTAAGAAAAGAATTAACCGTACGGCAGTGAACGGGCGTCGGTAATTGTAAAAAAATTCGCATCAGGAAGTTCCAAATTCACAATTGCACCGCGCGCAAAGCAACCGTTTTCGGCCTGCTTTACTCTTAGAAGTTAGAAACTGGATAAACCATTTCGAAACTACCTAAGAAAATATGTTAAACTCTCGCATCCTGCTGCTTATAGCCTGTCTATCCGCCTTTGCTTTTCCTCAAAACGGCACAACAAACGGTTTTATTGTCGGACGAATCACGGAGCGTTCGTCCGGCCAGCCTTTGTCGGCAAAAATATCCGCAGATAACAAAGCCGAAACGCAGAGCGACGGCGATGGCAATTTTCGATTGGAGATCGGTGCCGGGGTATATTCCGTTCTAATTACAAAGGACGGATTTGCGCCGGTTGTGATCAGTCAGGTCGGCGTTACGGGCGGGCGCAATACGGTTGTTGACGTCCGACTCGATATCACGCTAACCGCCGACGTCGAGGTTCGGAGTGAAATATTTGCCGCGAATAGTGAACAAACTGTCAGCAATATAACGCTCCGCCGTGAAGAACTGCGAACCACGCCCGGAACCGGCGGCGATCCTTTGCGGGCAATAAACTCGCTCCCGGCGGTCACGGCGGTTTCGGGCGAATTTGCCGATCTCATAGTCAGGGGCGGAACGGCTGACGAAAATCTTACCTACATCGATAATATCCCAATTCGCGATTTTACTTATTTTACCGATCAATTTGACGGGTCACGCGGCGGCCGGGCGGCGATTCTTTCGCCGGACGTTATTGACCGGGCCGAATTTTCAGCCGGCGGTTTTGGCGCCCGTTACGGTGACAAATTGTCGTCGGCTCTTGATATTAGTTTGAGAGAGGGGAATCGGCGGCGGATTCAGGGCGTACTTTTTGCGGATTCGGGTACGGCCGGCGGGAGTGTGGACATTCCTCTTGGCCGTCGCGGAAGCTGGCTTGTGTCCGCCCGCCGGAGTTATATCGACGTGGCTTTTGACCTTGCCGGGATTGCGCAGCAGGGACTCATCGGATTTCCGAGAACGGCCGATTTTACAAATAAATTTGTTTACGACCTGACGTCTCGAAATAAGCTCGCATTTACCGCTCTAAATTTCTTTGAAACATTTGACCAGTCAGATGAGCAAGCCGGAAATATCGCCCGGCGAACCGACAGATTCAGGCTTAGGCGGACGTCGCAGCGTCATGTTTTTGGTGCGACGCTTAGTTCAACAATCGGTTCAAAAACGCTTGCGCAAACTACTGTATTTACGACCATCAATCACAATGACGGCGCGTTCTTTCTGCCGTTCTCGACATTTCTCCGCCGCTCACGCGACCTGCGCGACTCGCAAACCGGTTTTAAGGAGGACGTCTCCCTTGCAGCTTCCGAAAAGATTCGTGTGCTGTTCGGCGGCAGTTTGTATTTTGACGGAGTGAACTATCATTCGTTTGAAAACAGCGGCCGTTTTTTCTCTCCGCTCGAAGAGGAATTTAACGCTGGGCCACGTGAAAATCGTTTGAGATTTACTTCCAGAACGTCCGGTTACGGTTACGGACAAACGCTGCTAAATTTAACAAACCGCTTTTCGATCACGCCCGGCATCCGTCTTGACCATTACGGTCTTACCGGCGAAACGCTCGTCAGCCCCCGATTTGCCGCTCGTTTTAATGCAACATCGAAATTATCGCTAACCTTTGCCAGCGGCATTTACCGTCAACCGCCAAGTCTTTTTTTCCTGTCGCTGACGCCAAATAACCGAAATCTAAAAACCCAGAAGGCGACACATTTTATAGCCGGTGCAGACTGGCTGGCCCGCGAAGACATCCGCATACGGTTTGAGGCGTTTCGTAAAAAATACGATGATCTAATCACCCAACCTATCGGCGCGACACCGCGTTTTATAGCCGACGGAAACTTTTTCAATACGGGAAGCGGTACTGCGCATGGTTTTGAGATTTCGGTTCAGAAGTCATTGACCGGGTTTTTGTCAGGCCAGGCGTCGTATGGATTTATCCGTTCTCGCCGTTCGGTGACGCCAAACGGCGTCGAATTTCCATCAGATTTTGAAAGGCCGCACCAATTGACCCTCATCGGCATCACCCGATTTTATGGCTTTAGCGTTGCCGCAAAATACCGTGCCGCAAGCGGTTTGCCTTACACGATCAGGACTCCGGTTGAGCTATTCCCGAACTCTGGTTTAGTCATTCAACGAATTCTGCTGCCAAACGACATCAACGCGCTTCGGCTGCCGACTTTTGCCAGCCTCGATTTCCGCGCAGAGAAACGATTTACGTTCAAAAAGATCTCATTCTCACCATATATCGATATTTTTAATGTCACAAATCATGACACCGTAGTTCAGCCAAACTACGAATTTTTTAGCGGAGCTCCACAATTTTTGAGGGAAAACAGCCGACTGCCGATTTTTGGATTCCGCTTTGAATTTTAATTTTTGAACGCCTGGGGGATCACTCCTGCGGTGTTTTAGACGGCAAAATTATTTCGTGTTAAAATTCGGAACTGATAAAACGTTTGCAAATACCATCTAAACAAGCCCGACCAAAACTATGAAATACTGCCCGATATGCGATGAACGTTACGATGATGAAATTATCAGATTTTGCACCAAGGACGGCACGCCGCTCGTTGATGATGAGCAACCGAAGTTTACCGCGCTGCCGAGCGAAAATGTCGATCAGCCGGATAATGATTTTGGTGAAGAAACAATAATCCGCCGAAAAGCGGAAGATGGCGGCGAAACAATTCCCTTCGATTCAAAAGGGACGTCCGAGCGTATCGTGATACCGACGTCTAAGCCCGCTGACGAACCGATACGGCCGCGTACGACTCAGGCCTACTACACGCCGCCCCCGCCGCCCAATACCGTAAAAACGGTCATTTTAACCATCCTTGGGACGTTAGCGGTTTTGGGTTTTGGGGCAGGGCTGTTTTGGTTATTCCAAATCGAAGAACCGGCAAATATTAATCTGAATTTAAATGGGAACCTTGCTAATCAGAATGTAAATCTGAATACAAATCTTGGTTTTGATTCAAATTTTAACTTCAACACAGAATCGAACTTCAATACGGACTTCGATCTGAATACAAATCAGGATGAAAATCTGAGAACACCGACGCCGACACCAAGACCGACTCCGGACAGGACGCCGTCACCAACACCGACTCAGGCGCCGACGGTAACTCCGACACCGGTTATAACCCCCGGGCCAACGGTGCGTCTAAGTCCGACTCCACCTGGAACGCCGAGACTCGGCCCACGGCCGCCTACTCCGAATATAAATCGACCGGAAGGAAACGGGAACAATTGACTGAGCAGCAGCAAACGACGATTGCTTCCCAGCCAAAAAAATTTAGTGTCGATGATTATGCAAAAGGCGTTGATAAATCATCGGTCAGAACCGCGGCATTAGCGGCGATGGCGGTCAAGGCCGAGGGCGAATACCGTAAATATGCCGCGACTCTGATAAATCTGATTAGCCTGCGGCGTGAGACATTTAACCCGGGAAAGCTCAAGATCGGGGATATTATTGCACCGGGAGCGATGGGCGATCAAAACTCTGTATATCAGCTGCAAAACTACGTCGTCGGCCTCTCGCGCGAAGGGCTGGCCGTCGATGGGAACAACGACCTCGATCTTAACCGGAGTTTTTCTAAGGTCGATTATTTCGACCTGCTCCACGGCCAAAAGGTGCGCAATAATGTTCAGCCTGAGGTCAGCAGCCGTCCGGTCGATTTTGTTGCGGTGCTTATTCCGCTTGCTTCCTTTTCTAATAATTTGCCTGACGGCCAACAGGTTACCGAAGACCCTATCTGGCTTTTCGGCAGCCGCGATAAGCAAGCTCTTATTCTGTCAAAGAAAGACGCAAACGGCATTCATTACCGATATATTCCGGTCGCAGGGCTTCGACAGGATGCGGATGGGGCGGTTAGTTTTCAAGTCAGGAATTGGGCCGAAGATTTTCCGCTGAGATATTTTGAAGATGCTGATTTTGCCGTGCCTTTATCGTCGCGGACGGCGTGGTTAAATGACTGGCACACCGAATCCGAATGGCTAAACGCGATACATAAAACCAGGTATTCAAACGCGATAATCGGCGTCAGCGAACAGATTCAACGTCATCCGGTGTTTGACGAGGGTGACAAAGGCCTGTCCGTTGATGAATTGCTGATTCGGCGCTTTCGTCAGCGTCAGCGGCATTTGGCCGAGCCTGATCTTTTGATTTTAGCGAACGATCATTGGAATTTTGATGTGCGCGGTTTTAACCCGGGTGGCAATCACGGTTCATTTTTCCGAGTCTCGACCAATGCGACATTTATGTTGGCCGGTGGTGACAAAACAGGCATTCCGCGCGGCCTTGCTGTCGAACGACCCTATGACACCATGAGTTTTATGCCAACCATTTTGCGGCTAATGGGTAAAATAGACGACAAAAATCAGCCAAACAATGAGATGCTGGAGCAAGGTTTTCGCAAATTTCCCGGACGTGTGGTGAGCGAGATATTAGAAAATAAATACGTCGATCCTGATATTTCGAAATAAGGAGACAAATAAATAATGCTAAAAAAAATAATGACAATGTCAATATATGTCCTACTCTCCCTACGCCTTTGCTTCTGAAAATCCTGAAAAGGCTACAAAACTTGCCAATAAGGTGAAAGCGGGCGTCGCAAAACTCGGAACTGGGCCCAAAGCAAAGATAGATCTCAAATTAAAAGACGGAGCAAAACTAAAAGGTTACATTGCAGAAATCAACGAAGAGAATTTCGTCGTTATGGTTTCAAAAACCGGCCAATCTATCTCTGTTTTATATTCTAATGTAAAACAGATAAAGGGAAATAATCTCTCGACTGGGACTATTATCACCATTGGCATTATCGCTTTTTTCGTTTTGCTTTTTGTTATCTTACACGCTCAACGCGAGAATACTTAGAGCGGTTACTGATGCGATATACGGGCTTTCTCAGCCAGCATCTACCCTTTCCCGTATATCGAATCCGTAACCGCTCCAAGAGTCAGTTTCCAAAATCAATATCTTTTCAAAAACTGTTTATCTTACATTTTTGTAGGAAAAATAAAAGATTGGGAAAATTACGGCTTTGGCTCTTTATGGTGTGTTGATTCGTGTAATAGAATCTCTTTTTCGAAATTCGGAAATATATTTTTTGAAAAAAGACTTTATTAAAAAGACTAACTCAGGAGAAATAATGAACGCAAAGAATGTTTTGACTTATGCCGCCGATCAGGAGGCAAGATTTGTATCGGTTCGCTTTACTGATTTGATCGGTGCCTGGCACCACCTTACTTTTCCGATAACGCAGCTGACCGAAGACAGCTTTGAAGACGGATTCGGATTTGATGCGTCGAGCCTTCGCGGGTGGGCCGCCATTCACGAATCGGACATGCTGCTCGTTCCCGACCCTTCGAGATTTTGGATCGACCCGTTTACCGATGAGACTACGCTTTGTTTGATTGCAAACGCCCTCGACCCGATGACGAAAGAAGGTTACTGGCTCGATCCGCGTTCGGTAGCGACGCGGGCTGAGAGTTATCTGAAATTTACAGGGATTGCGGATACGATCAATGTCGGCCCGGAGGCTGAATTTTTTATCTTTGACGAAGCCAGATATCACAACAATCAAAATTCGGCAGGATTTTATGTCAATTCAGACGAAGGCCATTGGAATTCGGGCCGCGAAGGAACGTCTGACAGCCCGAATACGGGCTATCACATTCGTCCGAAAGAAGGTTACGTCCCGGTCGCGCCGCTTGATACGCTGATTGATATTAGAAACAGCATCTCGTCGATTCTCAGCGATGTCGGTATTGATGTCGAATGTCACCATCACGAAGTTGCGACCGCCGGACAGTGCGAGATCGATTTCAGATTCTCAAATCTGCTAAATACCGCCGACAATTTGATGTTGTTCAAATATGTGGTCAAGAACACGGCTCATGCGGCCGGTAAGACCGCGACTTTTATGCCAAAACCGCTCTACGGCGATAACGGTTCGGGAATGCATTGTCATCAATCGCTTTGGAAAGACGGTAATCCGTTATTTGCCGGCGATCAATATGCGGGACTTTCCGAAATGGCAAAATTTTATATCGGCGGGCTGCTCAAACACGCTCCGGCGCTTGTTGGTTTCGCTGCCCCGACGACAAATAGTTACAAGCGTCTTGTTCCCGGTTTTGAGGCTCCGGTCAACCTTGCATATTCGGCCCGGAACCGCTCGGCGGCGGTGCGAATTCCGATGTTTTCCTCATCGCCAAAGGCTAAACGTCTTGAATTTCGTCCGCCCGATCCATCATGCAATCCGTATCTGACATTTGCAGCATTGCTGATGGCCGGTTTGGACGGTATTCAGAATCGCATTGATCCCGGTGAGCCTTTAGACAAGGACATCTACGACCTTCCGCCGGAGGAGCTGTCAAATGTGCCATCTCTGCCTGGTAGTTTGGACGAGTCGCTGACGGCACTCGAGAATGATCATGATTTTTTGCTCAAAGGCGACGTCTTTAGCACTTCGCTTATCGAGCGCTGGATCAGATACAAACGCGAAAATGAGATAACGCCCCTACGCCTGCGGCCTCATCCGCTCGAATTTTCTATGTATTACGATATTTAGAAGGCGCCCGCGAAAACCGAAGCGTCCCCTTTCATCCTACCAACGGCATCGGGGCGCGGGCAGCGAGCTTGTTATCAGCGCCCTTTGGTGCTTTTGGCGGACTTGGCGACGGTTCGGCGCTCGTCATCTCAGCGGCATGGGCATTTGCTGTCGGTGCGGATAGTTGCTTGCTGAATGCTGGCCGCTGTCTTATCATTGATAAAGAATGGGCATTTGCAAAGTTAAATTTGATCATAAAAAGTTTACCCGAATCCTGAGAGCGGCGTTTGGAACATTTGTTTTGTCAGTTGGAATAATTGGTTTCGGGTGTTCGGGTTCGACAGATGGTTTAAAAAATTCTTCTACGGATTCAAAATCTTCGCCGAGTACAAGCGAAATTGTGAATTCAAATGTTTTGACCTCAAATATTATCCCCAGCCGCGGTAGTTTACAGGAGCGAAAAGAACGTAAAAGGCGAATAATTACGGAACCGTCCGGAAAGCCGATACCGCTGATCTACAAAAAAGCTGCAGAAAACTCGGAAATCGCGGTCACGATGAATGATGACGGTTCTGTGTTGGAGATCCGTGTTTTTAGAGATCATCCGATGCTCATCAAGGTCGAGGCAACCAGGCTTGGAGAAAAAGATAAGGCACTAAAAATTTATTTGCAGAACGGAAAGACCTTAGACGTTAAAACTGATCGTGTGCCCAATCTGGGATTGGTATCCTCAAGCGAAATTTTGCAGATCGCCGGAATAAACGGGCAATCGAAAACGGCTGAAGGGCGGCGGATGGCGGGTCAAAGGTGACGGCGGATCGCTGAAAAGTTTTTTGCAAACCAATTAATACTGTATAATTGGTCATCGGATGGGAAAATATACAATAATCTGTCCCTGTTGCGAAACGACGTTGACCGTTGACGCCGATACTGGTGCGTTGATCGCTCATCAGGAGAAAAAGAAGATTCTGGCATCGTTCGAGGATTTAAAAGGCGAGATGAGTAAACAGAAAGAGATTCGCGAGAGCATTTTTGCCCAGGAAATGTCATCGATGAAAGATCGTGAGAGACTTTTAGAGGAGAAATTTAACGAGGCGCTCAAGCGCGCCGACAAAGATTCGGTCACGCCGTACAGAAATCCGCTCGATCTTGATTAATAATGACCAACCCCTCCGACGCCGCTTCCACGGCCACAAATCCGCGAGAAAAGATAATAGTTGCCCTCGATGTCGATTCGGCGGAAGAGGCGCGGCGAATTCAGAGCGAACTGCTCGGGCAGGTTGGTGCGTTTAAAATAGGAATGCAGCTATTTACGGCGGCGGGGCCAAAACTGGTCCGGGAATTTACAGACGCGGGAAATAAAATCTTTCTTGACCTGAAATTTCACGACATTCCCAACACGGTCGCGAGGGCTTCGGTCGAGGCCGCGCGTTTGGGCGTCTGGATGTTTAATATTCACACATTGGGCGGCAGCGAAATGATAAAGCGAACGATCACGGAAGTTGCCGACGTCTGTGAAAAAGAGACTATTGTCCGGCCGCTCGTGATCGGTGTGACCATTTTGACCAGCTCGAATGATGCTGCTTTAAAAGAAGTTGGAATCGGCAGCGGCGTCGAAAAACAAGTGGTTTCTCTCGCCAAGCTGGCCGCTGATTGCGGGCTTGACGGTGTTGTTGCCTCATCGAAGGAGGTTGGTTTGGTGCGAAATGAGGTCAAAAAGTCCAATTTTTTGATAATTACACCCGGAATTCGCCAGACTCTTGCAACCGTTGACGATCAGAAGCGTGTAACAACATTTGGGGACGCCGTCGCCAACGGCTCGGACTATGTCGTTATTGGACGGCCGATAGTTGAAACGAAGGATCGCCGCGCGGCGGTTGAGCAGATCGTCGCAGGTTTAACCGGTAAAGAATGAGCAAAACGAGATATCGATCTATAAATAACGGGACAGGGTATATGCATTTTTTTGCATTTGCGGCGGTCTTGGCCGTGGTTATTTTTGGATCGGAATTTGTGACTACCAGACAAATCTCTGCTCAATCAAACATATCGACGTCGCCGGTATTCCGTATAGGCGAAAAGCTTACATACAGTATTTCTTTTGGCAAAATTCCCAATGCCGGTTACGCCGAAACTCACGTTATTTCGCGGGGTAAGATCAGCGGCAAGGATGCGGTGGAAATAAAGGCAAAGGTAAAAACTCTCGATCTGGTGAGTGCCGCGTTTTTTTTATTTGACGAAGCGAGGACCGTATTTGCCAACCCGGACACAGGTTTGCCGCTTTATATCAGGTCAAACAGTTACGATTCCGCAATACCGAAGGAAACCGTCCGAAATTACCTGACCCAGCCTAACTCAAATTTTGATTTATTGTCCTTAATATATAAGATGCGGGAATCGGGCGGCATCGGGACATTTCCCCTCTACGAGGGGGAACAGCTTTACACGGCAAGTGTTCAAAACGGGCCGTTGGAAAAGGTTAAAACCGACGCCGGCAATTTTGATACGACGGTTTCGACAGTACAGAGCGATTTTCTCACGTCAAACGGCATAACGGAACTTCGGATAAATTTTTCGACCGACGAACATCGAGTGCCGGTAATGATACGATTTAAGACCGCGAAGGGAGATTTTAAGGTTTTGCTCTCACTCATAGTTTTGCCGGAGCCGGAAGCCGTTCTGCCGTTGCCGACCCCGGTTTTGACTCCGACACCCGCCGCACCGACTCCGACTCCGTCTCCGACGCCACCTGCGTATGTGGATAATCAGCTACTGCTGCCCGAACTTGGATTTCAACTCGGCGAATTGCTGGATTACCAGATCATGTATGACGGTAAACCGGTCGGCACGCTGTCTCTCAATGTTCGAGAGCGAAAATTAATTGATAAAGCCGACAGTCTGATCCTGGCCGCTATAATAACCGGCGTCGAACCACCGACGAATGCGGTCAGGCTGGGCGATTCTGCGATCGTGGAGGTTGACCCCGTGACATTGCTGCCCCGAAAGATCGTTACCAAATTTGATTCTCCGTTGGCCGGCCTCAATCAGACCGTAACGTTTGACCCGCGCACAGGGATGATCTCATTTGGCGGGAAGCAGCCGGTCGATTCGCCGATTGGCACACATAGCTTTACTTCGCTGATCTACGCCATGCGCTCATTTAATTTGAAGCCGAGCAAGGATCCGAATAATCCGGTAAATGACACCCGCGTTGCGGTTTTTTGGGAAACAAAATCCTATGTTTTTACGCTGCGCCCTTCAAATCCGGAAGAGATCACGCTTAACGGCGAAAAAATCTCGGCACAGATGATCACGATCACCACCGGCAACAAACAGCTTGACGCCCTTTCACTAAAAGTTTGGCTAAGTACCGATTTCCGCTTACCCCTGCGTTTTTCTGCCGGTGCATATCAGGCTGACCTAGTTTCTCAAAGTTCAATTCTGCCTAAATAATCCGCTAAAAATAAATGCGGCCAAAGCGATAATTTTTTGTCTAATTGAAATTGAAAATGATTTTCAATTAGGATAAGATGAATGCGGATCTTTTATTAGGGAAGAATGGTTAGCAGGATTAGAAATATGACACTCACACATTTGCCGGTAGGCCGTGATGCACGGGTTACGGCCGTTAACGGGACGGGCAGTATTATACGCCGTCTGATGGAAATGGGGTTAATTCCCGGCGTCGCCGTCAAGGTCGTAAAGACAGCTCCGTTTGGCGACCCGATCGAAATACGTGTCCGCGGATATAGTCTGGCGATGCGAAAAAAGGAAGCCGACGCGATCGAAGTTAGTTTCTAGTTTAGGTGGCCATGTGCCGATGAATGAACGCAAACGGACATAAATCGCAAATTACGATCGCGCTTGCCGGAAATCCGAATGCCGGCAAGACCACGCTTTTTAACTCCCTGACCGGGCTGAAACAAAAAGTAGCAAATTACCCGGGCGTAACGGTTGAACGCAAAGAAGGTTTGTGGCAAGTTAACGGCAAACAGGCAAATCTTATTGACCTGCCGGGTCTTTACAGCCTGGACGCGACGTCTCTCGATGAGCAGATCGCAAGCGATATTATTCGCGGCACGCAGGCGGGCGTGCCAAAACCGGATGCGATAGTCGCGGTAGTCGATGCGACAAATCTCGAACGCAATCTGTATCTCGTTATGCAGATGTTTGAATTTGGCGTTCCGGTCGTCATCGCTCTGACAATGATCGATGTTTTTGAAAAGCAAAAACACGAGATCGACATTGAGATGCTAAGCGTTTTGCTGAAAACACCCGTGGTCGCCGTAAATGTAAAAACCGGCCGCGGCAAACATGAGCTGGCGGAGAAAATAAACGAGGTCATACACACGAAGCCGAACGTGCCGGACATTTACAACAAAAATGTTGCAGAAACCGGCCCGCACGGCCAGATTTTTTCCCGCTACAATTTTATCTCAAATACTGTTCAGGAATCAGTCTGGCACAGCGATCAAAAGCAGCACAGGATATCAGAAAAGATCGACCGCGTGCTGACTCATAAATTTTTTGGCCTGGTGATATTGGTTGCGATTCTGTTGATCGTATTTCAGACGATATTTTCGTGGGCTAACCTGCCGATGGATCTGCTCGAAAAAGGATTTGGGGCAATGAGCAATATTGTCAGAGCGGAGATGCCGGCGGGAATATTGACCGATCTGATCTCGGATGGAATAATCGCCGGCGTCGGCGGAGTGGTGGTTTTTTTGCCGCAGATTTTACTGCTTTTTCTTTTTATTTCGCTGCTTGAAGACAGCGGTTATATGGCTCGTGCCGCATTTTTGCTTGATAAGCTGATGAGCCGCGTCGGGTTACACGGCAAGGCATTTTTGCCTTTGTTCAGTAGTTTTGCCTGCGCTATTCCGGGCATTATGGCAACGCGGACGATCGAGAATCGACGCGACCGGTTTGCGACGATAATGATCGCGCCGTTTATGAGCTGCTCTGCCCGCCTGCCGGTTTATACGCTTATGATAGCGACGTTTTTTGCGGGGCAGACTGTTCTGGGCTTCGTATCTGTCGGAGCTCTTTTGATGCTGGCAATGTACACGCTTGGGATTGTTGTCGCGGTCGCCGCGGCATACGTTTTGAAACGCACTATATTAAAATCGCCGCCGCCGCCATTTTTGATGGAACTGCCGCCGTACCGGCTGCCAAATCTCCAGACCGTTTTCCAAAATATGTTTACACGGGGCTGGCTTTTTCTAAAGCGCGCCGGCACGGTGATCCTTGCGATTTCGATAATACTTTGGGCTTTAACATATTTTCCCAGAAGTGCCAATCAGCCGGAACCGCGCGCCGCCGCGGCTGATGCCAGGTTGGAAATTGAGTCGCCCGCTGAAACCGGACAGGCGCCGTCGGTCGCACCTTTGCCGACCGCTTTCGCTGATGGTGAAACTATGCCTGAGAGCGAACAGCTCAAAAACAGCTTTGCCGGGCAATTAGGCCGTGCGATCGAGCCCGTTATTTCGCCGCTCGGCTTCGACTGGAAGATCGGCGTCGCATTGATAGCGAGCTTTGCCGCACGCGAGGTTTTGGTCTCGACGCTGAGTATCATTTATAACGTCGGCAATGACGAAAACGAAGAGTCCGAATCGCTCATTGCCGCGGTTCGCAACGCAAAAAGAGATGATGGCCGCCCGGCGTGGACACCGCTTACGGCCTTGACGCTGATGGTCTTTTTTGTGCTTGCGATGCAGTGCATGTCAACCGTGGCAATCGTCCGACGCGAAACAAATTCGTGGTCGTGGCCGCTGTTTATGGTGGGGTATATGACCGTTTTGGCTTATTTGGCGGCGTTGATAACATATCAGGGCGGGAAGTTTTTAGGATTCGAATGAGCGGTAAGATCTCCGCGGCAAAAAGCATTTAGAGACTGCTAAATCCGACTCGAAACAAGTTTTTTATGCAAACTTTGATTGTAATTGCGATAATATTGACGGCGGTTATTTACGCGGGCATGATGATGCTTAAAAAAATCGGTTCGTTTTCTCCAAAGGCGGACTGCGGCGGCGGTTGCGGTTGCGGAAAGAAGTCTCATCACTCATAAGTCCTTAAACGCGGCGATTCCTATTGACATGATTTGACTTGTTCAATATAGTAGTATCTAGTTATGGCAAGGTGGCTGACAACAATTTTTGTGGTGATTACGCTTGCAAGCGGTTTGCTCGCGGGTGAACCGCTTCGTAAATCGAGCGGCAAAATGATGAGCTGCTGTGATAAGGCACGGAGCAAAGATAATTCACCTTCAGCGAGAGCCGCGAGTTTATGCTGTGCCTTAAATTGTTCTGAAACAGTACCGACACAGTCCGGCGGGGTTTATAATTACTCGCCTTCGGGTGTGACGATTGTCAGTTTGATTGTTGATCTGCCGGATATTCTCTTTCCAAAAAAACACTATCCGGCCGGTGATCTGAGCCATTCACTTATAAGTCTTCCACAGACATTCCAACCTAAATACATCCAACACAAATCGTTATTGATTTAGTCTAAGGCACGAGTGCGCCTTTTTTTGGGCAGTTAGCCTTATTTCTAATTAATTTCAGCGAATCGGTGCGCCAATTTTTTGGCAGCGGCGATTCGGGTGGTCGATAGACCAAAAAATCTGTAGGAGAGACAATATGAGAAAAAATGTTTTATTTATCGGGCTTATTTTAATGGGTGCGGTCTTGTTATCCGCCGCCTGCGGTTCGGGTTCCGGAGAAGTGGCAACGGGCAAAACAATTGCGACGGGGCCGGCGGGCAACAATCTGACCGCAACACTTTCAAGCGCCGACGGATCTTTAAAAAAGGGAAGTCAGGAATTTATGCTGACCTTTACCGACGCATCGGGAAACCCCGTCGATGTCGGCTCCGTCGCTCTGAATTACCGGATGGCGGCGATGGGCAGCATGGCCGAGATGAATAACGGAGCGGTTTTCACCACGACCGGCACACCGGGCGTTTATCGCGGCAATGTCGATATCGAAATGGCCGGGGAATGGAAATCGCAGATCACTTACGAGGGCCCGGCCGGGAAAGGGTCATTTATGCTGCCTGTCGTGGCTCGTTGATCTGACGTCAGACCGGAACTTTGCGCGCTCCGTCGGCAAGCCGTTTGATCTGAAAAGCTTATGATCCACAAACTCATCGAGTGGTCGCTAAAAAACCGAGGCGTCGTGATTGCCATTTATGTGGCGGTTGCGGCGGCGGGCTATTGGGCGCTTACACGTACGCCGATCGATGCGATTCCCGATCTTTCGGACAATCAGGTGATCGTTTTTACCGATTGGGCGGGCCGGTCGCCGCAGGAGGTCGAGGATCAGGTTACATATCCGCTCGTGACCAATCTGCAGGGGCTTCCAGGTGTGCGGACGGTTCGCGCAAATTCGGCATTCAGCTTTTCGATGATAAACATCATTTTTGAGGACGGCATCGATCTGTATTGGGCCAGGACCCGCGTTCTGGAGCGGTTAAATCTGGCTGCCACTCAATTGCCGGAGGGTGTAACGCCGACGCTCGGCCCGGACGCGACCGGCGTCGGACAAGTCTTTTGGTACACACTTGAGTCGGACACGATGAGTTTGCGCGATCTCCGTACGGTTCAGGATTGGTTTGTTCGTTATCAGCTAAACTCAGTTGCGGGCGTCGCGGAGGTCGCCTCGGTCGGCGGATACGTTCAGCAGTATCAGATCGATATTGATCCAAATAAACTGCGCGGCGTAAATATCCCGGTTTCTACGGTTGTAAATGCGGTTCAGCGTTCGAATAACAATGTCGGCGGCAACGTCGTTGAGCAGGGTGGGCAATGGGCCGTCGTTCGCGGTATCGGTTTGATCGGCTCGGTCGAAGACGTCGAAAATATCGTTATCGGTTCAAACGGCGGAACGCCGATATATGTTAAAAATGTGGCCGATGTAAAGATCGGCAACGCCTTTCGCACCGGCGCTCTCGACAAGAACGGCGTCGAGGCCGTCGGCGGCGTCGTGATCGCTCGTTATGGTGTAAACACGCTCGATGTGATCGAGGCTGTTAAAGAAAAGATCGCGGGCCTGCAGGCCGGTCTGCCGGAGGGGGTTAAGGTTGTGCCGTTTTACGACCGCACACAGCTTATCAACCGGGCGACCGACACGCTCAAATATACATTGATCGAAGAGCTGCTTTTGGTTACGCTTGCCCACATCATTTTTTTGGCGCACTTTCGGTCGATTTTGATAGTTACGATACCTCTGCCGCTGGCGGTCCTGATGTCGTTTCTATTTATGTATTTTATGGGCATCAGCTCTAATCTGATGTCGCTTGCCGGTATCGCTATCGCCATCGGCGTGCTTGTTGACGCCGGAATTGTAGTGACTGAAAATGCCTTCCGTTATATCGAAACGCGTAATGTCGATACAAACGACCGCAAGGCTGTCTGGAACGCAGTGCTCGAATCGACAAAACTTGTCGGCCGCCCCGTGTTTTTTTCGATGGCGATAATAATTCTTGCTTTTATTCCGGTATTTGCCCTGATCGGCCAGGAAGGCAAATTGTTTCATCCGCTCGCGTTTACAAAAACCTTTGCAATGGTTGGTGCGACGATTCTTGCCGTGACGCTCGTACCCGTGCTATGCACTTTTCTTATCGGCGGCAAGGTTCATTCCGAAGAGTCAAACCCGGTTATGCGGTTTTTGAGACGCCTTTACGAACCGACACTGATATTTGCACTAAAGCATCGCTTTGCCGCTATATCTGCGGCGTTGGTGATGTTTCTCGGAGCGCTCGGGTTAGCCAGCAGTATCGGGAGCGAATTTATGCCGCCGCTAAACGAAGGCGATGTGATGTTTATGCCGATCACAGATCCGGCGATCTCGATAGACGAAGCTCAGCGTATTATGAGTATGCAGGACAAACTTTTGATGTCATTTCCAGAGGTCGAATGGGCGGTGGGCAAGGCCGGGCGGGCAGAAACATCGACCGACCCGGCGCCGACGAATATGAATGAAACTATCATTCACCTCAAACCTAAAGATCAATGGCGCCCCGGTGTGACACGCGATGAGCTTATCTCGGAGATGGACGAAAAACTCCGTCTTCCTGGTGTTACGAATATCTGGACACAGCCGATCATCAATCGGATCGAGATGCTTGCGACGGGCATAAGAACGCAGATCGGCATCAAGATTTTTGGCAATGATCTTAAACAATTAGAAGAGATTTCAAGGCGGACGGCGGCGGTCGTCAGGACGGTTCCGGGGGCGGCGGATGTTTATCCGGAACAGCTCGGCGGCACACCCTACGTCGATGTCGAGATCGACCGTCCGGCGGCTGCGCGATACGGAATCGACGTTGGAGTCATTCAGGACGCGATTGAAAAAGGCGTCGGCGAAACAAATCTATCGGTAACGATCGAGGGACGGCAGCGATTTCCTGTTCGTGTCCGGTACGGGCCCGAGTTTCGAAATTCGCCCGAGGCGTTGGGTCAAATTCCGGTCGCGATGGCCAGGGGCGGGACGGTCCCGCTCGCCCAGGTAGCCGCAATACGTACGGTCGAGGGGCCGGCGATGATACAAAGTGAAAACGGGTTGCTGCGCGGGACGGTTTTGTTAAATGTGCGCGGCCGCGACGTCGGCAGTTTTGTGGATGAAGCAAAAACCAAGATCGAAAATGAGGTTCAGTTGCCGGCCGGCTATTACATTGAATGGAGCGGACAATTCGAAAATCAACTGCGTGCCAAAAACCGCCTGCTATTTGTCGTACCCATTGTTTTGCTGGTTATATTTGGTTTGCTTTATTTTACATACCATTCTGCGGTCGAGGCCGCTCATGTGCTCCTCGCGGTGCCATTTGCATTGACCGGCGGTGTATATCTGGTGTGGTTGCTCGATTACAACTTCTCGGTCGCGGTCTGGGTCGGTTTCATTGCTCTTTTTGGCACGGCCGTACAAACTGCGGTTGTGATGGTTATCTATTTAAATGAGGCAGTTCAGGCGAAACTTGACGAACTTGGTAGAACCCTCACTTCGAAAGAACTTATGCAAGCGGTCATCGACGGAGCTCTTCTGCGCCTCCGCCCCAAGGTTATGACCGTCACGACCGTCGTCGCGGGGCTGCTTCCGATAATGTGGAGCACGAGTTCAGGTTCCGAGGTGATGAAACCGCTCGCGGCGCCGGTTCTCGGAGGAATGATTTCGAGCCTGCTGCACGTTCTGATAATCACACCCGTGATTTTCTATTGGCTGCGGATGCGGGAGTTGAAGCAAAATGTTGAATAGAAATGCAGCATTTATTTGGGTGGCCGCCTTGGGCTTTTTGGTCCACGGTGCGATTGCGCAGATTCCAACTCCAACGCAGATTTCCGCAAGCCTGCCTCGTTATCTCGATCAGATTGGCGGAATGACGGCTGACCAGGCGGTTCGCATTGCGCTTGAGAACAATGATGAGCTTGCGGCGGAACGCAAGGTGGTCGATTCGGCAAAAGGGCTGCTAAAACAGGCGGGTCTGAGGGCAAATCCGAGCGTCGAATTCAATCGACGCGAGCAGATCGGCGGGCCGGACAATAATACGATCATCGGCGCCGGTTTGCCGCTCGAGCTTGGCGGTCGGCGAAGCGCCCGTGTACGCGTTGCTGAGGCCGAACTCGCGCTTCGCGAAAATCAAGTCGCCAACCGCGAGCGGCTCCTGGCAGCCGAAGTCAGAATGAAATTCGGCGAGGCGCTCGCCCAGGCGTTTCGGCTAAAGGTAATCGACGATCTGCTCGCATCCGCTACCGCGGAGTTCCTACTTGTTCAGGCCCGCGTTACCGAAGGAAAGATCGCGCCGCTTGACGAGGGAATGGCGGCTGTCGAGCTAAACCGTTTACGCTCGATAAGGGAAACTGAGTCGGGTAGTACGGAGATCGTGTTTTTCGAGCTTCGAAATTTGCTTGGCTTCCGCCCGGAAGAGCCTTTGCGGTTGAAAGGAGATTTCGACAACTTGATCGCGCAGCAGATGCCTGTTGCCGAAGCGATGCGTCAAGCTCTGCAAACGCGTCCCGATCTGCTCGCGTTTCGCTCGCAGGAAACAGTAGCCGAGGCCAAAATAGAAAGCGCTAAAGCACGCGGCCGCATCGACGCGAAAATCTCTGCGGACTATCAGCGAAACGATTTTGGGTTTCCGGTGCGCGGTTTTGACCCGAGTGGCGATCTGCGACCGGTGCAGGACGTCTTTCACTCCGTCCGGGTCGGCGTGACATTTGAAATCCCGGTGCTCAACGCCAATCAGGGTGCGATCGAATCAGCCGTTGCCGACGCCGAGGCCGCCGAAAAGCGACGCGAATTTGCCGAGCTAGTTATTCGCCGCGAAGTGGCCGCGGCCTTCACCCGTTACGCGAGCACGGCACGCGCCGTGGAGATCTTTCGCGTCGGCGTCAGAGATCAGGCAAACGCAAACTTAAATGTCGTGCGCCAAACCTATGAATTCGGTGCAAGCGATCTGATCGATTACCTCGCCGAACAACGGCGGTTTTTGGATATACTAAACGAATTTATCGCGTCGCAACTGGCAGTTTATCTGGCAAATGTTGAAATAATGCGGGCAGTCAATTCACCGGAATTAAAAAAGAAATGAGCAAAGTAAAGAGAGTTGCGAAAAGCGACAGATTAGACGCCGAAAACCGCGGCCGCAACTTGTCGTATCTAACGATCATTTGGAATTCGCTTGAAGGCCTTATCGCTGTCGGCGCAGGAATCATGGCAGGCAGTGTTGCTCTCGTCGGTTTTGGCGTGGACTCTGTTATCGAGGTTTCGTCGGGGGCGATAATTCTTTGGCGTCTAGTCTCGGGCGAACATCGTGAGAAGCTTGCGCTCAAACTTGTTGGCGTCAGCTTTCTGGCGCTTTCTGCGTATGTCGCGTTTCAAGCGGTCAAATCTCTTTGGTTATACCAACCGCCGGAAGCGACCTATATCGGTATCGGCATAGCGGCTTTATCGTTATTGGTAATGCCGTGGCTCGCCCGCGAAAAACGCAAAGTCGCAGGACAGATAAAAAGCGATGCGATGTTTGCCGATTCGCGCCAAACTGATCTCTGCGTTTATCTATCAGCAATCCTTCTCGGCGGCCTTGCCTTGAACGCAGCTTTCGGCTTGTGGTGGGCCGATCCGGTCGCGGGTCTGGTCATGGTTCCGATCATCGTCCGCGAAGGCATCGGAGCATTGCGAGGCGAAAGCTGTGATGACGGCTGCCATTAATTTTATCGTTAACCCGGATTAACCGATAGGATTTTCATCGTATTGATCGGAAAAAACCGGGCGGCATTCTGATCGGCTCCTGAACGCCGTAGGTGTGAAATGTTTATAGAATTGCGATCAACAATTGATACAAGCTCCGTTAGGAGCGATATGTGTTCATGCCGCTCCGACGGAGCTTTGTCCTTTTTTCAAATATTTTCTATAAACATTCCGCTCCTAACGGAGCGAATGTAAGGAAAAAAATCGTAGAGATAATGCTTGATCCGGGATTAAAGATAATAGATTTCGAATACGCAACCCGATGCTCAAAAAAAAGGAGTTTACAAGTAAATGAAAGAGGAAAATAGCGAAGAGATGATCGATCAAA
This sequence comes from Pyrinomonadaceae bacterium, assembly GCA_041747575.1. GTDB lineage: Bacteria > Acidobacteriota > Blastocatellia > Pyrinomonadales > Pyrinomonadaceae > OLB17. The sequence continues at coordinate 49,756 of JBGTEX010000016.1, read as the reverse complement.
CGTCTGAATCAGGGCAGACGGTTAAGCGGAGACCATTAATAATTGCGTCTGCGGTTATCGGCTGCGTGATCATTGGGGCGTTTCTGTTTTGGATTTTCAGCCGCGGCGACGGCGGGCGGGCGGTTTCGGCTCCGACGTCGGTCAAGTTTGGTGAAAACGGCGGGTCACAACCAGAAATCGACGGCGAGCAAACTCTGACGCTTCAGGCCGGCCAAGCTGAAAAAATAGGGCTGAAAATAGAAACAGTCGGTGAAGGACTTTCCGGCGAGTCGATGTCGGTCGCCGCGACCGGTGTCATCGAGCCGGATGCCTATCGTGAAACGCCGGTAATTGCGGTTGTTGGCGGCGTCATCAGAAAAGTGAATTTCGAACTGGGGCAAACCGTACAGAAAGGCCAGACGGTTGCAGTCTTAAACAGCGATGAGCTTGCGGGCGCCGCGTCAGATTATCTCGCAATGCTGGCGGAAACGGACGAAGCCGTTAAGCGTTATGCGCGAGCATTAAAATTGACGGACATTGCACAGGAAAGCCGTAACGAACTCGATCAAACGACGTCCGCCGTACGAATCGCCGAGGCCGAATATGCCGAGATGGAAAGCCTCTGGACGCGTACCGCGAAACTTCTGGAAATCGGCGCCGTCAGCCGGCAGGAATATGAGTCGGTTCTTTCACAGTTTGAGACCGCGAAAGCAAAGCTCAATGAGGCGAGGAAACGTCTGGAACGTGCCAAAAAGCTGCTCGACATCAATCCGCAACGGCGTGCCGAACTCGATTCGGCACTAACGATGCGCCGCACAGCAGAGGCAAAAACGGGAGCCATGCGCGAAAAGCTTCTAGTTTACGGGCTATCAGTTCAGGACACGGATCGGATAAGGGCGAGCCGCCGCGTGGTTTCTGAATTGTCCATAAAATCGCCGGTTACCGGCACGGTCACTGAGCGAACTGTAAATCCCGGTGAGATCATCGATGCCAATAAAGAGTTGATGAAGATCACAAATTTGTCGGACGTTTGGGTGGTCGCTCAGGTGTACGATCGTGACATTGCACAGATCCGTGTTGGCAGCGGCGCGAGTGTTTCGACCGATTCATATCCAAACCGAATTTTTCGGGGCCGTGTAACTTACATTGACCCGAACGTCAATCAGGAAACCCGCACGGCGCAGGTACGTGTCGAACTCGACAATCCGGAACGGATTCTCAAAATCGGGCTTTACGTTAATGTTGCGTTCGGTTCCCTGGGCGACGCCGAACGGACGATGCCGTTGGTGCCCGCTTCGGCCGTGCAGAATATGATCGACCGGCAGATCGTATTTGTTCCGACGGGCGATCAAAATATATTTTCGGTAAAACCGGTACGTCTCGGCACCGAATCGAATGGCCGCTTTCCCGTCATCGAAGGCTTAAATGTCGGTGATAAAGTTGTAACCGACGGCAGCTTTCTTCTTCGTGCGGAGCTGCTGAAACAACAGACGAATAACTGACCGCTCGGTTGAGCGGCAGCGGGTGTCAAATTATCGAGTTCAGGTTGCATTGAGCGAACGAAAAATCTAATCTTTATTCAGATTGACTGACAGTCCGACATTTTTTACAAAAGGCGTACGTTCGATGCTGGTGTCAACGCTCGCCTTTTTTGCGGCAAATGTTTGTGTGAAACAGGTTGCTCACATACCGGCGATGGAGACGGTATTTTTTCGATGCTCGGTCGGAACTTTGTTGTGCTTTTACGCTTTACGGCGTGCAAACGCAAGTTTCGTCGGGTCTAATCATACGATATTGTTTCTTCGCGGTTTGTTTGGCACGACCGCACTGTTCCTCTTTTTTCTGACGTTGCAGGAAATGCCGCTTGCGTCGGCACAGACGATACAGTATTTGTCGCCGATATTTACCGCGACAATTGCGATATTTCTTTTAAAGGAGAAAGTGCTGCCCGCGCAATGGCTGTTTTACGCTATTGCTTTTGGCGGAGTAATACTGATCGAACAATTTGACAGCCGCATTTCTCCGTTTTATCTGACGCTCGGAATAATTGCCGCTTTCTGTTCAGGTGTGGCGTACAATTTGGTTCGCAGTCTCCGTGACAAAGAGCATCCGATGACCGTCGTCCTGCATTTTCAGCTTGTCGGTGCGGTAGTTGGCTTTGTCAGCTTATTTTTTACATGGGAAACGCCGCGAGGATGGGATTGGATGTATCTGCTGCTGATCGGCGTCTTCTCGCAGATTGGCCAGATATTCCTTACAAACGCCCTGCAGCGCGAGCCGGTCGCGGGCGTCGCGATCATAAATTACACCGGTCTCATATACGCCATAACCGTCGGATGGTTTGTTTTTGGCGAGGCGCAGGGAATAATATCGTTGGCCGGAATGCTTCTCGTTGTGATCGGAGTAATGCTGAGCATTATCTATGGACGGAGGCGGCGTCAGATCGAACAGATAGAAGCGACAACCGGATAGATTTTGAGCTAAACCGCTCTTGTGAAATAAAAATTCGTAATGGCAAATACAGCTATCAAAGCGGCAATAGTCACGGTTAGCGACACACGCAGGCCGGATAATGATCTTTCCGGCCAACGTCTCGCGGAGCTTATCATGTCGGCCGGAGCGGAACTTGTGAGCACGATGATCGTCACCGACGATCTCGAACATCTTCGAAACACTCTCTTCGCGCTAGCCGAAAAGGAAGAGATAAATCTAATTGTCACAACCGGCGGCACAGGCTTCGGCCCGCGGGACAACACACCGGAAGCAACACAAGCCGTTATCGAACGCGAAGCCCCCGGCCTTTCCGAAGCAATGCGTCGTGAAACCGCTGCAAAAACCCCGATGTCTATGCTCTCACGCGGCATTTGCGGCATCCGCGGAAATACGCTGATAATAAACCTGCCTGGTTCGCCAAAAGGCGTCGCGGAATGTTTCGAAGTAATCCGGCCGGTACTCCGCCATGCTGTCTCCCTGGTAAGTGGAGATAAAGCCCACTGATCAGAGCGGCGGGCTTTGGAATCGTTTCGAAATTCTACTTCAAATTGACCTTTGTGGCGGGCTTGGCGTTTTTGGCACAGTTGCCGGCGACCGCGATTACCGCAAGGGTCCGGAAATATTTGTCGTCGAGGCTCTTTGCGTTAGTCAATGAAAGTTCGAAATCCTTTTTGCTCAGTTCCTCGAATGTCTTTTCCAGATTGTAACCCGGCGTATTGAAAATAGCGTAAAAACCAAATCCCTTTCCAGATATCTGACGTTGAACCGATGTCGCGTGCGAAAAACGGGACGCCTCTATTTTATTTGCAAGAAAGAGCAGATCGCTTCGTTCCTTAAACGTCAAACAAAAGGAGCGACACGCGCCCCGAGTAAAAGTTAGGAGAATATTATGACGTTTAGATCTATTGCTGCGATTTTTTGTGTTATTTTTGCGGGTTTTTTGTCATCGCCTGTTGTGAGTGCCCAGGGCGTGATTGTACCTATAATATGCGACGTCCGGCCGTGTCGGCCAAGACCGATACCGTTGCTCCGGCCTTTGCCGCTTGCTCTCCCGGTCAAATCTATTCAGCTTGATACAAAGATAAACGGCCAGGTTGCAACGACCCATGTCGAGCAGGTTTTTCGCAACGATACGCAATATACGCTAGAGGGGACGTATTTTTTCCCGATCCCCGAAACGGCTTCGATAACGGAATTTGCGATCTGGGAGAACGGGAAAAAGTTAGTCGGCGAAGTTCGTTCGCGTGAGGAGGCCAGACGGATTTACGATGAAATAGTTAGACGCCAACGCGATCCGGGTTTGCTTGAATATGCAGGGAAAAATCTGTTTCAGGCCTCGATCTTCCCGATTCCGCCAAATTCAGACAAGAAACTCGAGCTGACCTACACCGAAGTCTTAAAGGCCGAATCCGGCACAGTTGCGTATCGCTATCCGCTCGGAACGGGACGAAATGTTTGGGGGCCGTCTGGGCCTGATAACGGGGTTAATGCCAATATGCGGCCCGGGCCGAACCAGCAATTTGGCGTCGTTGCCGGAACGATAGAGATCGTTGGCCGCGAGGATTTGCGGAATATCTATTCGCCATCGCACACAATAGATGTAAAGCGAAAAGGCGGGACGTCTGCTAATATTTCGTTTGAGACGAAAGGCACCGATACCGACTTTCAGCTTTTTTACGGGCTTTCAAACGGCGATTTCGGATTGTCGCTTATTACATATCGGGAACCGAATAAAGACGGCTATTTTCTCTTAATGCTTTCGCCAAAGGATAATATTTCGGACCGGGAACTCGTCAACAAGGACGTTGTTTTTGTGCTGGACACATCGGGGTCGATGGCCGGCGAAGGCAAGATCGAAAAGGCCCGAAAAGCCCTGCTGTTTGGCATTCAAACTCTGCGTGAAGGCGACCGATTTAACGTCATAAATTTTGCCGGCGAAGAGCATCTGATGGAAAGCGGCCTGATAAGCGGCGATCCCGCCGGTAAGAAACGCGGTGAGGAATTTGTCGGCAAGCTGCAACCGACAGGCGGTACAAATATTAACGATTCGCTGATCGCAGCCTTAAAACAATTTGAAAATAACGACCGGGCAAAAATGCTTGTTTTTATTACCGACGGCCTCCCGACGGTCGGCGAGACAAATATCGAAAAGATCATCAAGAATTCGCGCGAAAATAAAGTAGAAGGCCTGCGGCTGTTTACCTTTGGCGTAGGATACGATGTAAATACGCGGCTTTTGGACAAGCTCGCGGCCGAAAATGCGGGCAACGCCGATTATATAGAACCAAAGGAAGATCTCGAGATCAAGGTTTCGAATTTTTTTACAAAGGTAAATTCACCTGTTCTGACCGATCTTCAACTCGATTTTGGCAGCGTACGGACCGATCTGATGTATCCTCGGCAGCTTTCTGATATTTTTAAAGGATCGCAAATGACGATCATCGGACGGTATAAAAATGACAACGATTTGCGAGATGTGGCGCTGCGGTTAAAAGGGACAACGGGTAAGGAAACTCGGACCTTCACCTATTCCGCTCTCGATTTTCCGTTACGAAGCGAGAATAACGAATTTTTACCGCGTCTATGGGCGGCCCGACGGGTCGGTTGGCTGGTAGAGCAAATTCGGAGCAACGGGGAAAATAAAGAGCTTCGTGACGAGGTCGTCGAACTCGGCACAAAATACGGAATTGTCACGCCTTACACGTCGTATCTGGCAACCGACGGCAGCGAAAATGAGACGAACATATCAGCACGGCGTATAGAACAACTGCCGATGTCAAACAGAGCGGTCTCCTCGATTTCGATGGATGCGGCAAGCGGTTCGGCGGCAGTCGCAAAAAGCAAACGGGCGCGTGAACAAAAGGAAACCCTTACGCTCGCTATAACCGATGACAATGTGGCGGGAACACGCAGCGTCAAAAAGATCGGAGCGAAGACATTCTATCTCGAAAACGGCGTCTGGATCGATTCGGAATTTAAAGAAGAGGCGAAATTACCTGAGACCCGGCTGGCCTTTGCAAGCGAAGCGTATTTCGGCCTGGCAGCCCGCGAAAAGGAGATAGGGCAATATCTATCGCTTGGCGAGCAGGTCGTTATTGTCTGGAAAGGCAAGGTTTACCGGATCACCAAATAGATTTGAGTAAACGCGAAACAGTAAATTAACATCTCACAAGGTGATTTTAGGCAGCCAAATATATTATTATATTGTCTGAAATCACCTTTTCTTAATTGTGCCGGGCGTGAAATTTCCATGCGTTGAGCGCGGTAATGATAACAAATTTTTATAACCAGATATTTCCGGAGGAATTGCGTTGAGAATACTTAATTTAACCTTCATTTTAATTTTTACATGCGGTATAAGTGTTTTTGCACAATCCGAGTGGATCGCTCAGCCGTCGGGTATAAAAGGCGATCTCATAACGGTTTTTTTTACATCGTCCGACCGCGGCTGGATCGCGGGTGACGACGGTTTTCTGGCTTCGACGCAGGATGGCGGTAAGAATTGGGCGACGTATCCGCTAAACACCGACGCCAATATAAACGAAATTTACTTTCGCAACAAAGATAACGGTTATCTCGTCGCGGGGCGTCAAATGTTTATCACGCGTGACGCAGGAAAGACCTGGCAGGACATTAAAATATTTCGATCCGGCGAATTTGGCGCCGGTACTCCTGAATTTTTAAGCATACGGTTTTCTGACAAGAAACGCGGCTACGTTGTCGGATCGGTTTTGCAGGGCAAAGCTGATGATCAGGTTGTCGTCGATTCGCTTTTGATGCGAACTGAGGACGGCGGCGACACTTGGCAGCGAATCAGGGTGCCAACCAGGACTGAGCTTTTTCACCTTGATTTTAGCGGCAATTCGCACGGCTGGATCGTCGGTGACAAAGGTGTGATCCTGACCACGCGAGATGAAGGCCTGAATTGGAGGCTGCAGGTCTCAGGGGTGGACAGAGCGTTGTACAATGTTGATTTTCGTGATGACAAAGACGGCTACGCGGTCGGCGGCGGCGGAACTATACTCAGAACGGAAAACGGCGGATCGACCTGGGAAAAAATTGACAGCAGCTTTACAAACACTCTGTTGCGCGTCGATTTTGCCGACGACAAAAACGGTTGGATTGTCGGACACGGAGGAAATATACTGCGTTCGAACGATCGCGGCAAAACCTGGATCCGCCAGGAAGCCGAACTCACCGAAAGCCTCTACGGCCTCTATATGGACAAAAAATACGGCTGGGCCGTCGGTGCAAAAGGCTCAGTTCTCCAATTTAAAAAATAAATTATAAAAAAACACAAAAAAATCCGCTGTTTTGATTAGCAGTTTGGTAAAAGTGTGTTATAGTGCATAACGATTTCCCGCAAATTTTGAGATAGTCATCACGATTCGTTATAGCAGGGGCTAGTATATTGGAGGAAAAAAAATGTGTAAATTGCACCGTTTCGGGGCTGTATTAACAGCGTTTATATTTTTATGTTTGAGCACGGTTTCTTTCGGACAGGAATCTTTTGGAGGCATCGAGGGAGTGGTTAAAGATTCGGCCGGTGCCGTCGTGCCGAATGTGTCGATAAACATAAGGAACGCCGGCGAAACCGTATCCGGCACAACGACGACGGGGAGCGGGTCAGGATTTAGACGAACGATTACAACCGACAGCAACGGTTTTTTCCGTGTGTTACAGGTCCCGCCTGGAACTTACGATGTCGTCACGGAAGCTTCCGGCGGATTTGGCGAAGCCAGATATGAAAACGTCACCGTTGCAATCGGCCGCAACACGCAGTTGGATATAGCGGTCGCCCCTGGAACCACCGTGACTTCTGTGGATGTCAACGCCTCTGACGCACCGCCGGTGGATACCACCAATAGCTCAATCCAAACAAGCATCAACGCCCAAAAAATTGAGTTGCTGCCAAAGGGTACGGGTTTTACGAGTTTGCTTAGAAGCGTTCCGGGTACGCGTCCCGAAAGCCGAACCGGCGGGTTCTCAGTTGACGGAGCATCGGGCGGTGAGAACGTTTTTGTGATCGACGGGCAGGAGGTAACCAATTATCGCACCGGAACCCTCAACGAAACCTTTAACATCCCCACGCAGCTCGTCCAGGAGGTCCAAGTAAAATCCAGCGGCTTTGAAGCGGCTTTTGGCGGAGCGACCGGTGGTGTTGTCAGCGTTGTTACGCGTGGCGGCAGCAATGACCTTCACGGCGAATTCGGTGTGCAATTTGAATCTTCAAGATTTGGCGGCACGCCCCGCCCGTTGCTGACGCGTTTCACCAGCGGTACCGTTTCGGCAAATACTTTTCAGCAGACTGCTGAGTATTTCAACCCCCAAAAGTTAGAGGGTATAGATTTTTTCCCTACAGCTAATCTAAGCGGTGCGGTGATTAAAAACCATCTGTGGTTTTACGGCAGCTATACACCTCAAATTTTTACCACTCAGGTGGATACACAGTATTTCACTGATTCTCCGGCTGCGACCAGGACATTCATCCAAACCGAAAGATATAGCAGAAAGACAACAAACGAGTACGCCTTTGGCCGTTTAGACGCGACTCCGTTCAACAAATTGAGATTAACGGGCAGCTACCTTTGGAATCCGGTTATACAGGAAGGGAGTATTCCGGGAACAGGTTTTTCAAATGTTACTTCGACAGCGTTTGGGTTTAGAAATGTGCCATTTGCCGACTATGGCGGCAGCATCGGAAGGCTGGTCGGAAATCAGTACACATCTCAGCAGGGCGGACGACTAAACTCAAATATTGTTAATTTTTCCGCCGTTTACACGCCAACCAGCAGCCTGGTGGTGGACGGGCGTTACAGCAGAGGTTTTCTAAATGAAAAGCTCGGTAACTATTTCGTTCCTACTACCGTTCAAATCGCAGGGTGTACGAATAACACTAATCCGCCAATCGTTTTTCCCTGTTCTACTTCGGGAGGGAATTCCCTTACGGTCAAAGATATTTCGATACGTGAGACCTATGACTTTTCCGGCACCTATATTTTCAATGTTGGTGGAAGACATGAATTAAAGGGCGGATATCAGCGTTTCACGATCCTTAACGACGTTCAATCCGGAAATAACGCTATCGGGCAACTCCGTTTTCTGGTCGGGACGCCGATTTCGAGTACTCAACCGGGGCTGAATGATACGCCGGGAGCGATCGGCTCTGGTTCTTTCCGACGTACGGGTACGAATGGTACCGGCTCAAACCTCAGCCAAGGCGCCTTTGTCCAGGATAAGTGGCAGCCATTTTCCCGCCTCACTTTTAATCTTGGCGTTCGATTTGAGCAAGAGAATTTGCCGACATTTAATGGCATTCCGAGCGGAGTCGATTTTAGCTGGGGCGACAAGATCGCTCCGCGGCTGGGATTCGCATACGATATTTTCGGTGATGGCAAGACGAGAGCTTTCGTAAGCTACGGTAAGTTCTTTGACCGAGTAAAATTTGCGTTGCCGCGTGGTCTGTTCGGCGGTGACATTTTCCTTGAAGATTACTTTGAAATCTTCCCTGGCGAGACCGCAGCTTTGTTTAATATAAACAATATCGTTGGTAACTTTAGCGGATCTAGCGTTTGTCCCTCGACAGGTTTCATAATCGCAGGTGTTCGAAGCCGATGTCAAAGGAATCTAAGGGTTAATGCCAATGAGCCAAATGCCTCCCCGTTTACATCCGGAGCGGTGGACCCCGATCTTTTGCCTTTCCAACAAACGGAGTTCACAGTTGGTGGTGAGCGGCAATTGAGTAGGGATTATGTTTTTCGTGTCCGCTATACATATAAGAATGTGGATGAGGCAGTAGAAGACGCCGGAATAGTTAATGCAGCAGGCAGCGAGGCTTATATTATCGGAAATCCCGGCAGCGGATTGCATTTGGACACGCTTCAAACTCTCGGCTATCTAAGATCAACAAGGCCGGAGCGTCGATATGACGGCCTCGAGTTTGTTCTCGAGAAGCGTCTTTCGAACAACTGGTATTTCAATGCAAACTATACTTTCAGCCGTTTATTTGGTAACTATACAGGTTTAACAAGCTCGGACGAGGCTCACTTGGTCAACGGACGACTCTCGCCCGGTGTAAGCCGTGCGTTTGATTTGCCTTTTATCGGTTTCACGGCTGAGGGAGAACCCGACAACGGACGATTGCCGAGCATGTCTTCAACATTTATGGAGCTTATATTTTTGATTGGAACGGAAACCGGACAAATTCAACTGAAATTTCTGCATTTCAAACAGTCACTTCCGGCACTCCGCAGACAACATCTATCTTCGGACAATCTAGTGTAACGCCGCAGATCTTTTATAATCGCGGCGATTTGGGCAGAACGCCGACATTTTCTCAAACTGATCTGAACCTGACACACCGATATAGATTTGGCAGAGACAGTCGATTTACGATGGCATTTGATCTAAACTTTCTAAATCTGCTGGATCAGGATACCGTAACTGGTGTTTATCCGACCTTAAATACCACTGTGGGCAGGCCAAGTGCCGCCGGTTTAGGGCTTTCAGATCGGGATTATGCGAATGGATATACGTCAGGGGCTTTGCTCCAAACGATTCTTACCCGTATAGCTGCGTCACCCGACCGGCCTGATATACGTTACGGGCTGCCGCAATTGTACCAATCGCCGCGTGTGGTCCGGTTTGGAATGAGATTCCTTTTTTGAGAAGGGGAATTTGTGCTTACAAAGCTCGCCTGAATTTTTGGGGGAGCTTTTTTTATTTTTGTTGGTTTCGAGCTATTTTTGCTGACTCGGTAAGCTGAGCTGATTTTGGGAGTGTGGCGATTGCTTTTGCGGCCTGGATATCGTTTTCGATCAATATTTGGTTGGCGGTGACAGTACCAAATGAGGCGGCGATCACATGGTAGCGAAGCTGGAGTTTGATAAATTCGGATAATGAATTGAGATGTTCGGCGCTCAATTTTTCGTTGCTATTGAGGGCAAAATCGTTAAATGATATAAGGACAGATTCTGAAACGGGGAAGTCAGACGGCGTTACTCTTTTGCCGGCAGAAACAGACGCAGCGCGGTAATTTTCGTGACCGGCGATCCGGCCGTTTACGAGTTCACGGGTAAAAGCAAAGATCGGGTCGAGCATCGCCGCTTGTGAACGTGTGATCTCTTGAGTTTTTACCGTCTCATCCGGTTGGATGCCGTCACCGCCAAAGACTTTGCGGTTGGTGACGGTTCGGGTCTCGAAATATGGCCTGTCGATCTCGGCGTCGGAGTTTTTGTGGTTAAAATAATCGTACAGGTCCATTTTTGAATAATCACGTTGTATAGAACGTCCGGACGGCGTCAGATAACGGGCGGTGGTTAGCGTCAGGCCGGTGCGGCCGGGTAGATCTATTACACTTTGGACGAGGCCTTTGCCAAAGGTCTTTTGACCGACGATCAACGCCCGGTCGTCATCCTGAAATGCCCCGGCGACAATCTCAGAAGCTGATGCGGTTTCTTCGTTTACCAGGACAACAAGCGGCATTTGTTCAGGATTTGCATTTGTCGATTTCCAAACGCGGTTGTCAAAACGGGTGCGGCCTCGCTGCGTAAGGATCAACGTGCCGGACGGCAGAAATTTGGCCGCTACCTTCACGGCCTGCTCGACGATGCCGCCGCCGTTGCCACGTAAATCGAGGATGAGCGATTTCATGCCCGATCGTTTTAATTTGCGGAGCGCGTCGTCGAATTCGTCCGACGTTGTAAAATTAAAACCTTCTGAAAGATCAATGTAGCCGACGCCCGTAAGCAGGATATATGCGTCGGGGATCGACGGCTGCGGAACCATGCTGCGGCGTATCTCGACGGTCTCGATCTGGTTTGTCGCGGCACGTTCGAGCGTGAGGCGAAATTTTGTACCCACGGGCCCGCGTATCCGGTCGCGAACAAAGTCCAATTCCTTTCCGGTCATCTCCTCTCCGTCTATCTCAACGATCTTATCGCCATACCGAAGCTGTGATCTAGCGGCCGGGGAACCGGGAAATGTTGATAAAATATAGGTGTCGGTGACGCCCGAATTTTCAAAATCCGCGATCGTGGCACCGATACCGGCATAGCCGCTGCTTTGCTCATCGAGCATTTCCTTCCAGTCGTTCGCGTCATAAAAATTTGAATGCGGATCGAGCGAGCGAAGCATTCCGCCAAGCGCGGTTTTTGTTAGCCCGGCTCCCGAAGTATCTCCGCCGATGTGATTTCTGATGATAAGGTCACGGGCCTCGCGAATGTCGTTGGTGATGCGGGCAGGTTTTGTCGCCGACTCGCCCGATGCCGAAAACGTGCTGCCGTGCCTGATGCTAAACGGATCAACTGCGGTGTTTAACGGAATTTCCATCTGAGCGGCGACCGCGCCCGACATAATCGAAACGAGAATTAAAAAACAGATTGTTCGGCGATTAAGGTTCATATAGTTTCACTGTTTGAATGTCGGGACCACATGCGGTGGCATTGGTTTTTATGCGCTGTTTATGGTTGTACCCCAATCGCCAATGTCTCGGTTTCATCCGCCGGGTTCGTTAGAATCCTTGAATCCGGGCTTCGCCGAACTCTAAGTCAAAATAGCTAGCTCGAACCGGCCTCCGCCAAAAAGTTAAAAAAAGATCGGCGGCTATGGCGGCACCCATTCGTCCGCCGATCACAGTTTTATTTGACTAAGTTATAGAAAGAAAAGAAGCGGATTTCCAGATAATCGCTTTAAAGACGAAATTTGCTGATTTTTTTGAAAACTATCTGTCTAAACTGCGGTTTTTGCAATTTTGCGATCAAAATGTTCTGATAAATGTCATTCGGTCTTATAACTTAGATGGCAAATCTACGCTTTGTCATCTGTCGTTGAAACGCCGGATCATGATCTTTATGTCTGAAATATTTAAATTGCCGCCGCTTGATATCGAGGAATACCCCCTGGCGAATGGCCTGCGCGTGGTTTTGAATGCTGATAATACGATACCGGTCGTGTCGGTTGCGGTTTATTACAACGTCGGCTCGCGCAACGAACGCGATGACCGCACCGGTTTTGCACATCTTTTTGAACATATGATGTTCCAAGGTTCTGAGAATGTGCCGAAAGCCGGTCATTTTCAGTACGTTATGAAGGCGGGCGGGACGATGAACGGCACGACATCGAGCGAGCGGACAAATTATTACGAGACGCTGCCGGCAAACCAGTTGCCGCTTGCTTTGTGGCTCGAATCCGACCGGATGCGTTCGCTTGCCGTCACGCAGGAAAATCTCGACAACCAGCGCGAGGCCGTCAAGGAAGAGAAGCGTCTGCGTTACGACAATCAGCCCTATGGCCAGATTTTTGATCTGATCAACGAGATGATTTACAAGAATTTTGCCAATTCGCATTCGACCATCGGTTCGATGGAGCATCTTGACCAGGCGACTGTCGAGGATGTGCAGGAATTTTTCCGAATCTATTATGCACCGAATAATGCCGTTCTGGTTCTGTCCGGTTCATTTGAAAGCGAAAACGCAAAGGATTTGATTGAAACATATTTTGGCGATATCGAATCCCAGCCGACGCCGCCGGCGCTCGATGTAAGCGAACCCGTCGAAATTGCTGAAAAATACAAGGAATGGGAAGATAAACTGGCTCCGTTTCCAGCGTTTCTTGTCGGGTGGAAGATACCGAAACGGCGTTCGCACGAATTTTATGCTCTTTTTCTCGCCGGTAAAGTTTTATACGATGGCGACAGCTCGCGGCTCTATCAAAAGCTCGTCAAAGGTGACGAGGCGGTAATTCAGCTTTTTGGTTTTACCGATGAAAGACGCGGGCCGTCGAGCATTTTTGTCGGGGCAATTCCAAAACCCGAGAAAGATCTGAGTAAAATCCGCGAAACGATAATGCACGAGATCCGCGATCTCGCCGCCCACGGCCCAAAAGCCGAAGAGATGGAAAAGATCAAGAATCAGCTAATAAATGATTCGGTACGAATGCGGCAATCGTCCATGTCACGAGCCCAGCAGATTGCCGAATTCGCACTTTATGATGACGATCCGACGCTAATTAACACCGAACTCGATGAACTACTTGCCGTTACGGTTGAGCAGATTCGCCGGGCGGTCGGTATCTATTTAAACACCGAAAACCGCGCTCTGCTAAATGTTGTACCGGCGGGGAAGGGGTGAGAATATAACGCAAGTCTCAAGGGACGCAAGGACGCGGCGTATTCCAAACCGTTTTCTTTCTCGTTTGTGGTTTAGCGCATTTTCGTTAAATATCTTTTTTTTTATGACACCAGAATTACGAAAAAATCCGCCCGAGCCGCTTGCCAGGGTTTCTTTTGAAATACCGGCGCCGTTTCAGGCGACCCTCGATAATGGACTTCGCGTGGTCATTATCGAAAATGAACGGCTTCCGCTTGTTAGTTTTCGCTTGGCTTTTGACGCTGGTGACACCGAAGATCCAGCGGATTTTACCGGATTGACGTCGGCGATGGTGGCGATGTTGACCGAGGGAACCCGTGATTATACCAGTCTGCAGCTTGCCGAGAAGATCGAACGTCTCGGATCGAGCATTTCGTCGAGCGCTTCGGAAGATTTTATAATTATTGGGGCGTCGGCTTTATCGCTTTACAGCTCTGAGGTTTTAGGGTTGATGGCCGAGGTTGTTCTGCGGCCGGCCTTTCCCGAGAGCGAACTCGACCTATATCGCCGCAATACAATAGAGCATTTAAAATTCCAGCGTTCACAGCCCGGTTTTCTTGCCGGTGAACAAGCATCTAGGTTGATCTATGGCGATCATCCATACTCAAAAGTTTCGCCGAAGGCTGTAGATATAGAAAAGATCGACCGCGAGACGCTTGTCAACTTTCACGCAGAAACGCTGGTGCCTAACAACGCAATGCTTATCGCCGTGGGCGACGTCGAAAGCGATAAGCTGATGGTGGAATTGAACGATCTTTTTGGCGATTGGGAGCGGGGAATTAAAGGGGCCTCTGAGTTTGCGGCACCACCTGTGCGTGTTTCGCGAAGCCTGACAATTGTCGATCGTCCGGGTTCGGCCCAATCGAATATTGTTTTAACAAATCTGGGCGTCAAACGCACCGATCCGGATTATTTCCCGCTTATCGTTATGAATCAGGTGCTTGGAGCCGGAGCATCCTCGCGAGTATTTATGAATCTGCGGGAAGAAAAAGGCTACACATACGGTGCATACACACGGCTTGAAACCAAGAAGCTGACCGGTGATTTTGAGGCTACGGCCGAGGTGCGTACCGCCGTCACGGGCGATTCGGTAAAGGAGTTTTTCTACGAACTCGAACGGATTCGAAATGATAGGGTTGGTGAAGAAGAGCTAAAGGACGCCAAAAATTTTCTCATTGGTGTTTTTCCTCTCCGTGCCGAAACGCAGGAGGGACTGACCAATTTGATTGTAAACCAGCAACTCTACGGTCTGCCGGATAATTATCTACAGACCTACCGCGATAATGTCGAGGCTGTGAACGCAGCCGACGTCCAGCAAATAGCTCAAAAACTCGTTCGTCCTGACGAATCGGCAATCGTCATCGTCGGTGACGCCGATGAGATTCTGCCACAGGTTCGGAGTTTTGCGGATACTCTCGAGATATTTGATACAGACGGAAATATGCAGGACGCCGCGAAATACGACAAATCAGACGACTTGGAAACGGCGGATGTCGCCGGCATTTGGAAGCTGGAAATAGACTTTCAGGGGCAGCAAATGCCAGTTTCGCTGACGCTCGAACAGAAAGGCGACAGCCTGAACGGGGTCATGGAAACGATCCTTGGCAGCGGCACGATCACAAACGGAGCAGTTTCTGGGAGCAAGCTATCCGCCACCGCAAATGCCGAAATGCAGGGTCAGCCAGTCGAATTTGCTATTTCCGGCAAAGTTGACGGCAGCCAAATGAAAGGGTCAATATCCACCCCGATCGTTCCCGACCCATTGCCCTTCACCGGTACAAGGCAGAAAAACGGCCTTTAGTCTAAGCTGCGGAGCAGCTAGCCCTAGGTGGAACCGAAACGGCTCCACCTGGGGCTACATTCTCTCGTTGCTCCGCAGCTTCTGAGCGCTTTTGACAAAGATCCCCAAAACACTAACAGCGAAACACCAAAACGCAGCGTGCAGATTACAAGCTATAAGATTTAGCCTACAAGTAATCAGGACATTTTAACCGAACTTTGTAATTCTTAAGCCCGTCATCGACCCGTTCAAATCACATAGGTTTTGCATTTTATTGAATATAAATCCATTTTCTTGCATATTTTACGTTCTCAATAACTGTGAGTTCTGCGTTTTTACTAGTCTTTACAACAAGTTAGCTATATGGCATAAAACTTGCATAAAAGTTTTTGAAAATCGTAAATGATTTTTAAGTACCAACTCATATTACAATTTACAGGAGGTTTTCCGACATGAGAAAACTGCATTTGCTTACGTTGGCGGCTCTATTGATCGGCAGTGTGACGTTTGTTTTTGGCCAATCAACTACAGCCTCTCTTTCTGGAACGGTTGCCGATGAACGGAAAGCGGTAATTTCCGGTGCGACTGTTACCGCTCTAAATGTTAATACCGGCCTTTCGCGGACGGCCGAGACCGACAGCGATGGCCGTTACCGCTTCGCTAATTTGCCGATCGGCGCTTATCAAATTACGATCGAGGCGGCAAGTTTTTCTAAGTTTGTTCAAAGTGGTATTTCACTTCTGGTCAGCCAGGTTGCCGTTGTCGATGCAACATTATCGGCCGGCGGTGTGCAGGAGGTCGTTACCGTTACCGAAAATGCGTCTGTGTTGAATACAGCCACGGCGGAAGTCAGCACACGTTTTGACGACAAGCGTTTATCCGAACTCCCGATCGCTCCAACACGAAATGTTTTTTCTGTGCTGTTGTCCGTTCCGGGCGTCAGCCAGCTGGGAAGCGGACAAACGGGCTTCGCAAACGGCATCAGTTTTTCGGCGAATGGCGGGCGGCTTCGGTCGAACAATTTTATGCTTGACGGGCAGGATATCAACGATCCCAGCGTTGCAGGAGGGCAGATCGCTCTAAATAACCCGGACGCCATTCAGGAAGTTCGAATCGTAACAAATCAATTTTTGCCGGAAAACGGACGTAACTCGAGTTCAGTTATCAACATTGTCGGCAAGTCGGGAACAAATGACTTTCACGGCTCACTCTTTTGGTTCCATAACAATAAGAGATTAAATTCGTGCAGCAATCTTGAGAAAGCCTCGGGCAACTGTAATCCGAATGCGACGACCGAAGCCAGACGGTTTGCTCCTTTTCGCCTTGAAAACCAGATAGGCTTTACAATTGGCGGACCGCTGCATTTACCATGGTTTGGCGAAGGGACGCCGTATTATCGCAGTGGTAAGGATAGGACGTTTTTCTTTTTTGACTTTCAACGCTGGACAGATCGGGCGCTTGGCTCAGGTTTTACTTTGAACGGAGCCCCGACGGCTGAGGGAAGACAAGTTCTCCAGTCAATTGTTGGAAATCGCCCGCAAGTTCAGGCCCTTCTGCAATTTGTTCAACCAGGTGTGGCAAATGGTTCGAGTGCCAGCTTTACGGTTGGCGGTATAAACTACAATGTGCCGCTGGGTAACCTGACCGGTACATCTGCATTTACGTTTAATGACAATCAGGGTTCATTCCGCGTCGATCACAGAATAAACGGCAGCAATTACATCTATGGCCGGTACCGTTTTGACAACTCTACCACCGCCGGAACCGGACAGGTTACACCCGCGGGACTCACGACTCAGAGCCTTTTAAGTACAAGCGCATCGACGTTTGTTTGGAGCAGTATTTTGAGTTCAAAAGTGTCAAATGAGGTCAGATTGGCCTATAGCCGTTACGATGCTGATACGAACGCATCCGACCCTTCGTCAGAATCAATACCGTCAATCGAGATTTCTCAGCTTGGATTGACCGGGTTTAACGCGGCCGCCAACCGCACGGCGATCGGGCTGGCTGTCAACCTGCCGCAGTTCCGGGTCAATAATACCTATCAGATCACCGACAACCTTACTTACACAACCGGTAATCACAATCTAAAGTTTGGAGTAGATTTTAGAAGGCTTCAGGTAAAAAGTTTCTTTTTCCCGACGGTCCGAGGCCGTCTTGCCTATCCGACCCTGCAGGCATTCGTGGATGATAACGCGAGCTTAGCGGCAACGGTCAATCGTCCGATACCAGGCGGAGATATCATTGGCTTCTATGAATGGAACGAGGTGTACTTTTACGGTCAGGACGAGTGGCGGGTAACGCCCAGTTTTACGCTCACGTACGGATTGCGTTACGAGCATCCTGGTAATTCGTTCTCCTATCTATTTGACCTCGAACAGCGTGTGCTGGCCTCGAACGGAAATAATAGATTTACACCCGCTCCGACGGCTGACACCAATAACTTTATGCCCCGTCTGGGATTCAACTGGAATCCGAGAACCAGTGATACTGGACTTCTGGGTTTTGTAACCGGTGGCGATAAACTTGTCGTGAGGGGCGGCTATGCCCGTTCGTACGATGCGAATTTTATCAATATCAATCTGAATGTTTTTAGCTCTTTCCCATTTGTTAATGCCGGCGTAGTTCCCGCCGCGGGGGCGTTTGCCGCAATTACCAATTTTACGCCAAGCCTTTCAAATCCGAACCGGTTGACACGGACAGTCGTCGGAGAGGATTTCCGGGCTCCCGCATCGGATCAGGTTTCGCTCGAGTTGCAGCGCCAAGTGACCAGAGATTCTGTTTTCAAGATCAGTTATATCGGAACGCGAGGTACAGGGCTTTTCCAAACGATAGACGGAAACCCAAGAAGGCAGAATGTTACAACAGCGTCGTGTCTATCTTTTGGTCCACTTAATCCTACTGATTCCTGCCGGGTTGATTCTGACCGTGGAGTCATTCGGCTCAGGGCAAATGCCGCGAATTCGATCTATCATTCGCTGCAGACGAGCCTTGAAAAACGTCTTAGCAGAAGCTTTAGTGCCGGCCTTCATTACACGTGGAGTTCGTTTATCGACACGGCGTCGGAGATATTCAATCCGTCGGGTGCGGAGGTAGCTGTTTCTCAGAATTCGTTTGACTTTAATGCCGACCGCGCTCGTTCGACTTATGACCGTCCGCATCGCATCACCGGAAATTTTGTTTATCAGCTTCCGTTCTATGCGGATCAGCAAGGTTTTGTTGGAAGAGTGCTAGGGGGGTGGCAGTTTAATTCGTTCTTTACCGTACAGAGCGGTGCTCCGTTTACAGTCCTCAATGGTTCGGATCCCGCCGGTGCCCTCAATGGTATTGACGGATTAGTTGGAAATGCGATCCGCCCAAACCTGGTTGGAAATACCAATATAAGTGGATTAGCCATACCTGAAGTTCGAGCTCTATGCGGCACTCCGACTTCCACGAATAGATGTCCGGATCTTTTTAGTATCACGACAGCCGGACAGAGAGTAGGAAATGCCGGGCGAAACATTTTGCGGGCTGACGGTATTGAAAGCGTTGATTTCGGAATAATCAAGAACACCCGAATTAGCGAAACGACCCGATTCCAAATCAGAGTTGATATGTTTAATGCAATCAACCATAGAAACTTTGGAGTTCCAGAGGGGCGTGTTAATGCTGCAAGTTTCCTCAACCAATGGGCAACCA
Organism: Pyrinomonadaceae bacterium; assembly: GCA_041747575.1. Classification (GTDB taxonomy): domain Bacteria; phylum Acidobacteriota; class Blastocatellia; order Pyrinomonadales; family Pyrinomonadaceae; genus OLB17. The sequence continues at coordinate 30,676 of JBGTEX010000016.1, read as the reverse complement.
ACGGCGGAAACCGCCGAATCATTCTCGGCGGGCGATTGGTTTTCTAATCGCAGCCAATAAACTGGTTTGTAATTTTGACGCGGCATTTTTGCCGCGTCTTTTTTTGTCCCGCATCTCGCTTGATTTGATTTAGCAAAAAGCGATCTAGCCCGCACGACGTATTGGCACCGAAATGTTTCGCCGCATATTTTGCAGATGTTCGATCAATATTGACGCCGCGCGTTTTGAAAGTTCGTCAACCTCGCAATGCATCATTTGCGAGCATTCGATGCTGGCGTCGATTTTTGATTCGCGCTCGATTGCCCTGATCATTCCCAATTGTTTCGCCGTGAGCATATCACCACGGGTTTTTGCAACAGCATCGTCGAACTGCCATGCTTTAGTCGCCGGAACAGACTCGTCCTGTTCGACCGCGTCGAACTCACGTTTGTAGAGCTCGCGGGCGATGCCAAATTTTACGGCGGCGCGTTTGAGAGCATCGTGCTCGGCTTTTTTTATTCCGGTTTCGTTCGCGGTTTTACCGGTGCCGACGCCTTCGCGCGTAATGCCGTCGATCGTTATCGCGACTGTGACCGTAATAATATCGCCTATAGAACGGATATCTTTTACCGAGTGACCCCAATTCGGAGCGTGTTTATCGAGAATATCGGCTACCGTGTGCCATTCGACATATTCGACCATTTGCGTGTTCCCGTTGCGGTCGCGCCGTCCGGCACGTTGGCGGATGAGATCGGGATCGACCGTTTTGCGAAGCTCCCTTAGCGTGGTTGAAAAATCGAGCACGTTGCTCGCAATTTTGTTTTCCTCAGACGACGTTTCAGTTTCTAACTCTTTTATTTCGTTCATTACGATGCGTTTCATTTTGTTTCTCCTATACGTTTAGTTTGCCGCCTGTTTGGATTTCCAACCTATAAAACCTTTACAGCCTAAAAGGAAGGCAGGCGAAAGCTGGAATTCAAAACGGCGGCGTCTCAAGTTGCGGCGTGCTGTAGATTACACACGCGGCTCTGTTTTATTTGTCAAAAGACGTAACGATTTTGAATTCATCGTTGCATCTATGCAACAATGTACTATAAAAATTTATTTGTTGCAAGTACGAAACTGCGTGTTGCATTTAAAAAAAAGATATGTTATGTTTTATCTGTGAAATACAAAGTGCATCTATGGCACTCAAACAAACGTGGAGGAAAAATAAATTTATGGGATTCAAGAATGAAAGTATTATTAGCACGGTTGAGCTCGGCAAGGCGATAAAACGACGCCGTGACGAGCTAAAATTCAGCCTGCGCGATGTGGCGGATTTGACTGACGTTTCAGCATCGACGCTCTCGCGTATTGAAAACGGGACGGGCCGGCCCGACGCGGACAACATCGCGCGACTCACGCAGTGGCTCGATATGCCGGTTGACCGCCTGATGACAAAACATTCGGACGATCACGTCGAACCTGTGATCTATTACCCGCACGAAGCGACGGCCGATATCGTCGAAGCTCATCTGCGCGCCGATAAAAACCTGACGCCTGAGACGGCAAACGCTCTCTCGGAGCTTTTCCGCGTAGCGTATAAGCAGTTTAGCGGCAGTAAGCAATAAGAAACGTTCGGAATCAAAAGCCTGGAACACAAATTGGATAAAATGAAGCACACTACAAACACAACCACGGCATCGGAATTTGGCGGGACTATCGACACGTCCTTTGTGTTGTTTTTTCTGGCGATGGAGTTCGGCCGCAGCACTCAAATATTCTCGATAGACGCAGTTTTGATGGGAATAACGACGCTGATGGTGCTGGCACTCCCGTACTTTCTGCCTTCGCCGTACGAAAAACCTTCCTACAGGGACTGGCTCGCCGGCCGCGGAGCAATAGCTGTGTTCGGAATACTTCTCGGCCTGATATTCAGGCAGAGCGTAGGTGTGGTTCTGCCGGAAACGCTCCGCTATATGCCGTTAACGTTTCTGGTGCTGACGGCAATGGTCAGCTGCTATATACAGTTCTACAGCTTGTTGAAACTCCGCCCGGTAAAATAGGCAAAAGGCGCCGGGGGGAGAAATAAAAGATCCGCGTACGTCTCAGGGAAAACGTGCGCGGATTTTTTTGCTTGAAGTTATGTTATAACATATGTTATATTTATCCTGAACTTTGCTTCGGGCAATTTAAATTTTATCTAATTCGAGGTTTAACAGCTATGACAAACACACTCAAGATAACGGCAATGGGAAACTCATTCGGCATAATTCTGCCTAAAGCCATCCTTGAAAAATTGCGGGTAACTAAAGGTGACTCCGTTCTCGCCGTCGAAACTCCGAACGGCATCGAGCTCACGTCTTATGATCCGGCGGTTGCGAAGCAGTTGGAAGTCGCGGAGGGCGTGATGAAAGACTATCGGGAGGTTTTGCGTAAGCTCGCGCAGTAGCCATGGAGGTTGTTTGGATAAAAACAGAATTTGTATTCGCGGCACATAAGCGCCAGATCGCTGAACACGGCGGAACAGAAGGCCTTCGGGACGAGGGGCTGCTACTGTCGGCTTTGGCCAGGCCCGAAAATTTGTTTGCTTATGGTGAAAATGTGGATCTGTCGGCCCTTGCGGCCAGCTATGCATTTGGAATCGCAAAGAATCACCCGTTCCTGGACGGCAACAAGCGAACTGCTGTGGTTGTGGGGGTTACATTTCTCCGTTTAAATGGTCTCGATATCGACGCACCTCTTCCGGAAATTTATACAACTTTTCTTGGCCTCGCGGATGGGTCTGTTTCTGAAGAAGAGTTGGCAGCATGGATTCGCAGCCACTTATCGAAAGATTGACGCCTGGCGACTAAAGCTACGCGGTTGAGATTGAGATTTCCGCGTCCGCTTCAATTAATTCATGAATCTTCTCCACCTGGCCGACGAGGTCAATGTACTGAGCGGGTGTCAGAGCTTGGGCGCCGTCGCAGAGAGCTTCTTCGGGACACGGATGAACTTCAATAATTAGTCCATCAGCACCGACGGCGACACCGGCTCTGGCCAGGGGCGTGACCATATAGTTGTGGCCGGTTCCATGGGAGGGATCGACGATAACAGGCAGATGTGTCAGACGGTGTACAGCCGGGATGATCGATAGGTCGATCGTGTTCCGCGCGTGATTTGCAAAGGTGCGGATACCGCGTTCGCAAAGGATGACGTCATAATTGCCTTCGGCCATAATGTATTCGGCGGCTAGTAGAAGTTCGTCCAGCGTTGCCGAAAGTCCCCGTTTGAGCAGGACGGGTTTTCGAGTTTTGCCGACATAACGCAGAAGAGAAAAATTCTGCATATTGCGTGCACCGATCTGGATACAGTCGCCGTATTTCTCGACGGCATCGACGCCGTGTTCATCCATAGCCTCGGTAACAATATTCAGATCAAACTGATCGCGGACCTCAACAAGCATCTTCAAACCTTCGACGCCCAGACCCTGAAATGCGTACGGCGAAGTGCGCGGTTTGTATGCACCGCCGCGAAAAAATCTCGCACCGCTTTTTGCAATGGTTTCCGCGGTTGTAAATAGCTGTTCGCGGGTTTCGATCGCACATGGGCCGGCTATCATTGCCAGTTTGCTGCCGCCAATTGTTGCGTTTCCAACATTAATGACCGATTTCTCGGGACGCATATCCTTTGAAATCAGTTTGTAAGGTTTTGTAACACGGATCGCATCGGCAACACCCGGCATATTTTCAAAATGCGTCGGATCGATCGCCCCGCTATTGCCGGTTACGCCAATGGCGGTGCGGTTTTCGCCCGGCAGCTGATGCCCTCTGAACCCGAGCGTTTCTATCACATGTAAAACTTTTTCGATATCCGACGGCGTTGCAGTCGGTTTCATTACAATCAGCATAAACGGATGATCTCCTTTCGATGCAAACAATAACTCTAATTTTCGCGGGCTCCTTTTGCAAATTTGGCAAAATGCAGCCCTCACATTAGAGCATCTTACTCAATCAACAATGCCGCCCAATAGCTGCCGGACAAACTTTCCGACAGCCTCGGCCGGATTATCATTTTTTTCGATCTCCGCCACGATTGCCGAGCCCACGACTGCGGCGTCGGCGTAACGCCAAACATCTAAGATCTGAGCGGCGGTTGATATGCCAAATCCGACGGCGATCGGCAGATCGGTAAATTTTCGCGCCCTTTGCACCAGTTTTTCGGCCGCGTCACTTGTCGATTCCTGAGCGCCGGTCACGCCGGCCCGCGATACCGCATAAACAAAACCGCGTGCGCCCGCGCAGATGGTTTTGAGACGGTCATCCGTTGTGGTTGGTGCGATGAGCGAGATTAAATCTATATTGACTTTGGCAAATCTCTTTGAGATTACGGCGGCTTCGTTTTCAATTACATCGGTTAGCAATACGCCGTCGATACCCGCTTTTTCAGCTTCGATTTCAAATTTATCAAGGCCGAAGCGCAAAATCGGATTAAAATAGCTAAACAAAACGATCGGTACGTCGCTTTGTTTCCTGACGTCACCCGCGAGTTTCAATACGTTCGAAAGCGTCACACCGTTTTCGAGTGCCCGTTGTGACGAACGCTGAATAGTCGGCCCGTCGGCCATCGGGTCGCTAAACGGAACACCGAGTTCGATTATATCGGCCCCGAGTTCCGCAAGTTTTAAGACAATCGAAAGAGAAGTCTCAAGATCAGGGTCTCCGGCTGTTACAAAGGGGATAAAGCCCTTTTTTGCGCCCTGTGTATTCCCGTTAAATACTTGTTCAATTCTAGCCATATATCCAAATATCCAACAGATTTTTATGCGTTCCCCATCGGCGGTGTTTTTTCCCTTTCTGCTATGGTATTTACGTCCTTGTCGCCGCGGCCCGACAGATTTACGATCATAATTTCGCTGCTTTTCATTTGCGGTGCGGCTAATATTGCGTAAGCGACAGCGTGTGAAGATTCGAGGGCCGGAATAATGCCTTCGGTCTCAGAAAGCGTTTTAAAGGCGGATAAAGCTTCATCATCGTTTGCAGAAACGTATTCAATGCGTTGAATGTCGTGCAAATAGGCGTGTTCCGGACCAATTGATGCATAATCGAGACCGGCTGAAACGGAGTGGGTCGATGCGATCTGTCCGCTTTCGTCCTGCAAAAGGTAACTCATTGTTCCCTGCAGCACGCCAACATCACCGCCCGTCATAAATCTCGCGGCGTGTTCGCCAAGCGTCTTTCCGCGTCCGCCCGCCTCAACGCCGATCATTCTTACGTCATCATTTAAAAACGGATGAAACAGGCCAAGCGAATTTGAGCCGCCGCCAACACACGCAAGCAGAACATCTGGCAAGCGGCCTTCTTTTTCAACAATCTGCCCGCGGGCTTCGCGGCCGATGATACTCTGAAATTCACGAACCATCAACGGATACGGATGCGGTCCCAGAGCCGAACCGAGCAGATAATATGTCGTATCGACATTTGTAACCCAATCGCGAAGAGCCTCGTTTATAGCATCCTTGAGGGTGCACGAACCCGAATCGACAGGGCATACTTCAGCCCCAAGCAAACGCATTCGAAAAACATTCAGCTCCTGACGGCGCATATCCTCGGTACCCATATAGACTACGCATTCAAGGCCAAAAAGCGCACAAACCGTAGCCGTCGCAACGCCATGCTGGCCGGCGCCTGTTTCGGCGATTATTCGTTTTTTGCCCATTTGGCGTGCGAGTAAGATCTGGCCGATACAATTATTAATCTTGTGCGCGCCCGTATGATTCAGGTCTTCGCGTTTGAGATAAATTTTTGCACCACCCAGCGTTGCGGTCAGCCGTTTTGCGAAGTAAAGTGGAGTTGGCCGCCCCGAATAATTTTGCATAAGGCCGTCAAATTCAGCGTGAAACGCGGCGTCATCACGAACCGCATAAAATGCGGCAGTCAATTCGTCAAGCGGCGCCGCCAAAGTCTCGGGAACAAACCTGCCGCCGTATTTGCCCCAATATCCATGTTCGTTTGGCTCGTAGTTCATATCGTTTCTCTCACGGCATTTATAAACCGCTCCAATTTTGCCGCATCTTTTTTTCCCGGTTTGGATTCGATTCTGCTGCACGCATCGACCGCGTAGGGCCGCACCTTTATAATCGCATCGCTAACGTTGTCCGCGGTCAAACCTCCGGCCAGATACAGTATGGGAATTCGCTGAGATATCTGTTGTCCAATATTCCAGTCAAACGTCTCACCCGTTCCGCCACGTTCCGTACCGGAGTAACTGTCAAGCAATATCGCATCTGCGGCACAGTCATCTACGGCCTCAGATCGAAAATCCGGCGTCACGCGAATGGTCTGTATAACGGCTAAACCTGCTGTTTCATTTAGGCTTTGCACAAATGCCCTATTTTCGTCTCCGTGCAGCTGAACGGCGTCCAGATTTGCCATTCCGGCGATTTTGCATATTTTTTGCTCGGTTTCGTTGACAAAAACTCCCACTCGGATAATGCCCATCGGCAATTTGCGGATGATAGCCTCTGCATCGTTTGGCGTTATGTAACGCGGGCTTTTTTTATAAAAATTAAACCCCAGTTCGTCGGCCCCGCATTTTATTGCGAGCAAAGCATCCTCTAGATTTGTAATTCCACAAATTTTTATCCGGGTTTTAGATGGCATTACGTACGGCTTATCTGTATGTTTTTTCTGATTCAAATCGATATTAAGCCCCCCAGTATCTCAGCCGGATTTCGGGAGCGCATCAGTGACTCGCCGATCAAAAAACCATCGAAGCCCAGTGATTTTAGTTCGTTTATCTCTTCGCGGGTTGAAAGCCCGCTCTCGGAAATCATAATAGTATTGGGATTGCGAAGCCTGATCAATTTCCGCGAGGTATCCAGCGAAACTTCAAATGAGTGCAGGTCGCGGTTATTTACCCCGATAATATCAGCCCCGGCGTTTGCGGCTGCGCCAAATTCGTCAGATGTATGAACCTCAACGATGACGTCCATACCCAACTTTTCGCGTCCACATCGCAGAAATTCTTTTAGATCTGCTGCGTCCAATGCGGCAGCGATCAGCAGGACGGCGTCGGCACCGGCAGCAGCGGATTCATAAATTTGAAATTCATCAATAACAAAATCCTTTCTCAAAATAGGCAGATCCACCACTTGTCGAGCCGCGATAAGATCATCAAGTGATCCGCTAAAAAAATCCTCTTCGGTCAAAACCGAAATCGCTGCGGCACCGCCGTCCCTGTAATGCCGGGCGAGTTGAGAAACGTCTATGTTTTCACTTATCGTCCCTTTTGACGGCGAAGCTCGTTTGATCTCGGCGACAATATTTGTTCGATCCTTTCGAGTTAGAGAGGTTCTCAGCCCGTGCAGCATTGCCTGTCGGCGAACGAAAAATGCTCGTTCCTTCACGGCTTCGAGGTCGGTTTCGCGCTTTTGACGCTCAACCTTTTTGCGTTTTGAAGCAAGAATTTTGTCTAAAAACCTATCGCTCATTTATTTGTTTCAGATGCCAACACCGACAATTTTTCATAAGCCGCTCCGCTTCGAACGCTGCGTTCAGCTTTCTCGTAAGCTAACGGCAGCGTTGCGGCGTTTCCGGTAATATAGATCGCTGCCGCTGCGTTTATCAAGACGAGCTTTTCGGCGTCGTCGCCTTTTAGTTTGTTGCCGAGAATTTCTCGAATAATACTTGAGCTGTCTTTTACTGAACAATTAGACGGCAAATTTCCTGATATCGATTTGACGCCGAAATCAGACGCCGCAATTTCAAACTCACTGATCCTGTTTTCAATAATTTCGGCTGCAAACGTTTTTCCAGCGAGAGCAATTTCGTCCAATCCGCTCTCAGCGTGGACAACCCAGGTTCGATTTGTGCCCAGCCTCGCAACAACATTGGCCGTTTTAGTGAGCAGGTGTCTATCCCAAACTCCGATCAACTGGTGCGGAGCGGACGCAGGGTTGCATAACGGGCCGAGATTATTAAAAATAGTCGGACGCCCAACACGGCGCCGGCCCCTGGCCAAAGTCGGAGAAAGGGAATGAAATCGCGGGGCAAACATAAAGCATAGGCCGAATTTGTCGAGACATCGCTCGGCCGCCTCGGGATCGGTCTCGACATTGACGCCCAGAAGAGAAAGAACGTCGGAGCTGCCGGAAACGCTGGTTGCGGCACGGTTCCCGTGTTTAGCGACCGGAACCCCGGCGCCGGCTATTACAAAGGCGGAGGCCGTTGACACGTTAAATGTTTTTGCCCTGCTGCCGCCCGTTCCGACCGCGTCCACAAAGACCTTGTGTTTCGAATCGATCCGTTTCATACGCTGTCTCATTATTGAGGCGAACGCGAAAAGCTCATCCTCCGTCGTGCCCTTTTCGTTCCAGGCGCTTAACAGGTTTGCCAGTAAAATTTCGTCTTCGGCTTTGATCAAGGCCTCAAATAGCGTTTCGGCTTCGAGAGGTGCAAGATCCGAACCCGAACGAAATTCATCCAAAAAGTGTTTTAAGATTCTGATGGTCATCGGTTCAAACTTCACCGCTCTCGGCGATCTCCAGCGCCTTTAGTAAAACCTTTGCTTTGTTTACCGTCTCGTCAAACTCCAATTCGGGTACCGAATCGGCTACGATTCCGGCCCCGGCCTGAATTTGAGCGATACCGTTTTCGAGAATGAGCGTCCGTATCGCAATACACATATCCATATTGCCGGAATAATCAAAATAGCCGACCGCACCCGCATAAACGCCGCGCTCCGTCGGTTCCAGGTCACCGATGATCTCGATAGCGCGAACCTTCGGCGCACCCGAAACGGTACCGGCAGGAAAACATGCTGCGAGGGCGTCAAACCGGTCAAGTCCGTTCCTCAGTTTGGCCGAAAGGGAACTTACAAGATGCTGAACGTGCGAATATTTTTCAACATTCATCAGCGTATCTACCTTTACGCTTCCGTATTCAGCGACGCGACCGAGGTCGTTGCGGCCTAGATCGACAAGCATCAGATGTTCGGCAACCTCTTTCTTGTCGAGCTTCATTTCTTCGGCAAGTGCTTCGTCTTCAGCCGGGTTTGTGCCGCGGGGCCGGGTTCCGGCGATCGGTCTGTATTCGAGCAAATTATTTTTGCAGCGAACAAGCATTTCAGGTGATGCACCAACGACGGCCTTTTCGTCAAAGTTAAGCAGGAACATATAAGGCGACGGATTTAACGATCGGAGTGCACGATAGATCGATAGCGGCGTCGCATTCGTACGTTTTGTAAAACATTGCGAAAGCACGGCTTGATAGCATTCGCCGGCCGTTATCAATTCCTTGATTTTCGAAACCGCAGCTTCAAAGTCGTTACGTTTCCAATTTGATTCGACGTCGCTGTTGGCCGGAGGAATGCGATTTTTTGGCAGCATTATCACTCCGCCTTCGAGTCGGCTTTTGATCTGCTGATTGCTTGTTTTGGCCGCTTCATAAAGTTCCTTAAGATGATTTTCGTTTGCAGCTTCGTCTCCAAAAACAAGTGAAATTATTTTTATCACCTGTTTTACATGGTCAAATGCGACGATCGAGCGGTAAAACATAAATGCCGCATCGGCGGTCCCGTTTTTTTCGCTCGTCTTTCTTAAAGACGGCTCGAACCACCTGGAACAGCCAAAGCCGAAAAAACCGATCGCTCCGCCGATAAACGCCGGCAAATCGGAATCGACAACGCTCGTATATCTCGAAAAATGTATTTTCAAATAGTCAAATATGTCGTTTTTATCACCACCGCTCATAATGCTCGTAGGATCGGCACCGATAAATGAATATCGGGCAAGGCTTGTGCCGCCTTCGACCGATTCGAGCAGAAATGAGTTTTTTGACGAAGCCGACAATTTCAGATAAACACTCAGAGGCGTCAGCAGATCGGCCGGCATAGTGTCCACCACCGGTATCACATCCGCGTGTTTGCTTTGCTCTAAAAATGAGGAAAAATCGCTCATAAAATGCAGAACGCCGCTCGATTCTGTTCCGAGCGGCGCCTGATGAAAAAGTTTCTGATCCTGGCTAAACGAACTTTGTCGCTAAATTCAAATCAAAACCCAACCGGCGCCGTCACCTGCCACCAACCTAAGTCGGCCCGCCAGTCAGACGCTTTTTGGATTTTTATTTCAACAAAATTCATTACTGCATTTGTAGCAAACCTCGAATCTTTCTGTCAAGCCGCTACAGACTATGTTACATTTTTGTCGGCACTTCGATGCCGAGGGTATTCAGGGCGGTCGTGAGAGATCGCCGGGCCATGTCAGCGACTACGATAAGAACCGCTCGTTTTAGATCATCCGTTTCGCTCAGAATCTTGTGATTGTGATAAAAAAGGTTGAACGCTTTAGCGAGCGTAAATGTATATTTTGCGAGGATCGCGGGCTCATTTGCTGCTGCGGCGGCTTCGACTGTTTCATCAAGCCTCGACGCCAAAACTATCATCGACCAGATGCCGCTGTCGGTTTCTGCCGAAAGAATGGCATCAACGTCGCTATGACCAGCGATACGCAGGCGGCAGGCCTCGATCGAGTCTTTTTCCGACAGTTTCCTAAAGATCGAATTAGCTCTGACGGCGGAATACTGACAAAAACATCCTGTGTCTCCTTCAAATGATAATGCTTCCTTAAAATCAAATACGATAACCGTATTCCGTGTAAATTTAAGCAGAAAATAACGCAAAGCACCGACGGCTAGATGGTGCGCAATGTTTTTTTTCTCTTCGCTTCCCAAATCAGTGTGGCGCGATTCAACCTCAGAAAGAGCGTTTGCCTCGAGACGGTCGATCAGATCGTCCGCCTTTACGCCAAGGCCCTTGCGGCCGCTCATCTCTATAAATTGCCTTTTTTTATCGTCGTCAGAGAGTTGAAAACCGAGTTCTTCCGCCGCGGCGGGTGACAGCGCAACCATTTCATACGAGAGATGAATGCTCGAACGTTCACCTTTTTCAGGCGAGACAGCCGCCACGCCCTTGCGGACTATCTGCTGCGGATAGGATTGCCGCGTGTCGATTACGTTGTAGATGGTTTCGCCGCCTCCGAACTGCGGGAAATCGGCCGCCGCGTCTTCCGCTTTGTCGGTCGTCGTCCAGACTATCTTTTGGTCTTCGTATCTATGGAACGGTTTATAATAAAAATCGAGTCCGAGAATCCCAAGTTTCCACATCTGATAAGCAATATCCTTTCCGGTATATGTGACTGTTCCGTTTGATCGTACCAGGATTTTGTCCTTTTCGTGGTCGTCGGTTCCCGTATGTTCTTCGAACGGCATAACCCAGCATCCGGCCTGTTTGCCTTCGGTTTCATACCTTATAACACCAAGCGTTTTCATCTGTTGAAAAGCTTTGTCCCAAAAATGGAGATGCAGAATATCCGATTCGCGCGGCAGCAGGTCGTAACGAATCGATATCCGAGCCATCGTCTTAACGATACATTCAACGTTTCTCACGGCTATATACTCTGCGATTTCAGCGGTGTCGTTGTTACCCGCTTCTACGGCGCTCAGGACTTCCGTTCGTTTTTCTTTTAGCTCTTCGTTATTCAAATATTCCTTGCCGACCCGGGCATAGAGATCCCAGCAGAAATAATCAAAGGATTTGCCATCGTCCGCTAGCCGCGAATGAAGATCGCGTATTGCCTCTATTCCCATATTTTCCAAATAGATAAATCCAATAGCCACATCGGCTACCTGAACCCCGGTATTGTCGATATAATATTGAATTTCGACACGTTTACCCGTCGCCTTTAAGATCCGCTGAAACGTATCACCGAGAACCGCGTTTCGCACATGTCCTATGTGGGCGGCTTTGTTCGGATTGACAGACGTGTGTTCCACGCATACCTTTAGGGCACCCGGTGATTCCGATATCGATCGGTTTGGGAGCGGTTCGGCAGCAGCATTTTCGGCCAAAAACTTTGAGCGTTTTAAGAAAATATTTAGATAACCCGCACCTGCGACCTCGACCCTGTTCACAAATTCGATTGTTTCCAGCGATTGCTTGATCGATTCGGCCAGCTCTCGCGGGTTCTTTTTTTGTCCGGTCGTCATTTTTATCTTTTTTGCCAATTCAAAAGCCGCGGGAAAGGCGAGATCGCCGAGTTCCGTTTTTGGCGGCGTTTCGGCGACGATCATATCCGGTTCGACGCCGAACCGCGACATTGCTGACGAGCTAATGTTTTTACTAAGTACTTCCTGAATCTCTGTTAGTCTCATATTGAGCTTTATAGAAAAATAAACCGTAATTATAGACTCTCGGGCGAATGTTTAGCAAAAGCACGAGCAGCGTCCGGTAAACTGCAGTTTTTTCGGCCCCGCCGAGTTTTTGAGAACACAAGCAGAGGTAGTAAACTGAAGCTTTGTCGGGCTTTGGACTAAATTATACAAAAACGCTAAACTCGCATTCTTAAGGATATGGCAAAAAAGAAAGGGAGAACCATCGATCTGAAAAAGATAACCGACGGCGTGAGGCTGATGCTTGAAGGTATGGGCGAGGATCCGGATCGTGACGGGCTACAAAAGACGCCGGAGCGAGTCGCCGATTTTTACGCTGAGCTGACCGAAGGTATGTGGATCGACCCGAGCGAGCTGATCGTGCCGCTGCCGGGCGATTCGCATGATGAAATGGTTATCGTAAAAGATATTTCCATTGCATCAGTATGTGAACATCATCTCGCTCCGTTTACCGGAGTTTGCCACATTGCGTACATCCCAAAAAACGGACGTATCATCGGATTATCAAAGCTCGCGCGTATCGCTGAGGTTTTTGCCCGCCGTCTGCAGGTGCAGGAACGTTTGACACAGCAGATCGCTCAAATTCTTTTTGATAAACTCGATCCGATCGGCGTGATGGTCGTGATCGAGGCTGAACACACATGTATGACGCTTCGCGGCGTAAAAAAGCCGGGAGCGGTCACAATAACGTCGTCTGTCCTGGGCGGATTTAGAAAAGACCCGCGGACACGGGCAGAGGCAATGTCGTTAATTAAGGGCTAAAATTATGAAGAGAATAAATGTTTTGTTTTTGTTAGTTACGTTTGTTGCGGTGTCGGGGATCGGTCAGGACAGAGCGTCCGATTTTGACGCCAAAAAAATGCGCGATCGCGTCAAACGCCTATCCGCCGACGATTTCGAAGGCCGTGGGCCGGGTACCGAAGGCGGCAAGCAGGCCGCTCAATACATAGCCGATCAGATGAAAGCGAGCGGCGTGCAGCCGGGAAACAAAGGCACGTATTTTCAAAACGTAAAGCTCGTCGGCGTCAAGGCCGATCCGCAAACTCAGCTTCGTGCGAATGTCTCGAGCGGGAGCACGAATATGTCTTTCAAATTCGGAGATGATTTCGTCGCCACGATCGGCTCTCAGACGCAGGAGGTCAGCGTCGGCTCAGAGATCATTTTCATGGGCTACGGCGTTGATGCTCCGTTATACAATTGGAACGATTATAAAGGCGACCCAAATCAGTATAAAGGCAAAGTTTTGATGATTCTGGTCAATGATCCGCCGGCAACCGACGCTGAACCGAATCTGTTCGGAGCAAGGGCTCTGACCTATTACGGGCGCTGGACGTATAAATACGAGGAAGCTGCCAGACGGGGTGCCGCGGGTGTTATCCTCGTGCATACGACAGAATCTGCGGGATACGGTTGGAACGTCGTTCGGACGTCGAACGGCAACTGGCGTTACGAGATTGCCCGAACGCGGGGTGATAAAACTCCGTTTCTAAAAATACGTGCGTGGATGACAAACGAGGCCGCCGCAAAGCTCGCGAGCCTCGGCCAGCATGACCTCGAACAGCTAAAACAACAGGCAAAGAGCCGTGATTTCAAACCGGTTGATCTCGGCGTAACGGCGGACCTTACCTTGAAAAGCGAATTGAAAACATTCGATTCGCCAAACGTTATCGGCATGATCGAGGGAAGCGTTGCAAAGCTGAAAAGCGAATACGTTGTATTCTCAGGCCACTGGGATCATCTCGGAATCGGCGAGGCCGATGCAGACGGCGACAAGATCTACAACGGCGCGTATGATAACGCATCCGGCGTAGCGGCAATACTCGGCATCGCCGACGTTATTTCCAAAATGCCAAAAAATCAGCGGCCGAAACGCTCGATGGTCTTCTTTTTTCCGACCGCCGAGGAACAGGGACTGTTAGGCGCCGAGTACTTCGCTGCAGATCCACTTTTTCCATTAAACAAGATCGCCGGAAATGTTAATATCGACGGCGTCAATTTCTTTGGTAAAACAAAGGATTTTTCCGCCCTCGGAGCCGAACGGTCTTCGCTCGAGAAATTTGTGGATGAGGTCGCAAGGGAGCGAAAGCTGACCGTTGTCGGCGATACGAAGCCGGAACAAGGTTTCTTTTTTCGTTCGGATCACTTTCCCTTCGCCAAGGTTGGTGTTCCGGCGGTCTCGCTTCGTCATGGGGATGATTTTGTTACGCCGCTTACCGGCGAAGCCCTTAATTTCTTCAGTAATTATAACGCCAAATATTATCATCAGCCGTCGGATCAGTATTACGACTGGTGGGATGCATCCGCAATGATTCAAAACGCCGAGCTGGGCCTTGCGATCGCGTTAAAGATCGCAAATTCGCCTGTTTTGCCAAGGTATAAAGACAGCGACGAATTTGCGGCGGCAGATAAAAAGCGGTTCGGGCGCTAGTTTGCTAATCTATTGCACCAATTTATGGGATAATTGTTACTCGAGGTGATGTTATGACCAAAGTAAATATGCACGAAGCCAAATCGCGACTTAGTCAACTGGTCGAGATGGCAAAAAATGGCGAAGAGGTCGTTATTGCTAAAAACGGTAAGCCCGAAGCCCGAATCGTACCGATCAAGCCGGCACGGAAAGATTGGTTCGGAATGGATGAGGGCAAAATATGGATGGCAGATGATTTCAATGAGCTGCCGGAGGATATTTTGGATTTGATGAGCGATCCGAAGATTTTTCCAGATGAAACTGACGAAAACGAATGAGGTACCTGGTTGATACTCAGATCTTTCTTTGGTTTTTATCGGAAAGAGACCGTTTTTCTGTAAAGGCGCGAGAATTTTTGGAAGACGTGCATTCCAATAGATTTTTTTTGTCTGACGCGTCTGCATGGGAAGTTGCGATTAAGTACGGTTTGAGGAAGCTGAAACTTCCGGAACGCCCCGAGTTATTCTTCGTGGACAGAGTAAGGCAGGCAGACTACCAGCATTTACGCATCGCCCTCCGGCATGTAACCAGAGTTCACACTTTGCCTCTCGTGCACCGAGATCCATTCGATCGATTGTTAATAACACAGGCAATTTCAGAAGGAATGACGATAATTTCGGAAGATCGCATTTTCAAATCGTACGAGGTCGGTTTGTTGACACTTAAAGACATTTCTTAATGGCAGACACTTTTTATATTTCGACTCCCATATTCTACGCGAACAGCTTGCCGCATTTGGGTCATCTTTACACGACGATCGTGGCGGATGCGGTGCGGCGGTATAAACGGCAGCGTGGTTTTGATACGTTTTTTCTGACAGGGACGGACGAGCATGGAATAAATATCCAGCGTGCAGCTGAGAAAAATAAGCGAACGCCGCGGGAGCAGGTAGATTACATTTCGGGCGAATTGAAACGGATGTTTCGATCGTTTCGGCTCGACGCCGAAAATGGCGGATACGATATTTTTATGCGGACGACGGAGCGGTTTCATTACGAGGGCGTTTCGCATTTATGGCGGGAGATCGCGAAAAACAAGACGCCGAAGGGCAATGACCCGATATACAAGGGCTTCTATAAGGGATTGTTCTGCGCTCCGTGTGCCGAGTTTAAGACCGAAGATCAGTATTACATCCCGGAAAGCTCGGACATTCCGCATTGCTTCATTCACGAACGGCCTTTGGACAAAGTTGCTGAGGAAAGCTACTTTTTTCGGCTTTCAGACTACGGTGAGTTTTTGATAGATCGGATCGAGGGTGATCCGCATTTGGTTCGGCCGGAAGGCAGAAGGAACGAGGTTTTGTCGTTTGTCCGCGGAGGTTTGCAGGATTTGTCGATCAGCCGGCAAAAATCGTCGGTTTCGTGGGGAATTCCGGTTCCGGGCGACGAAAATCATGTGATGTACGTCTGGATGGACGCACTTACAAATTATATCACGGCACTCGGTTACGGGAGCGGGCAATCCGAAACGGCATCCGGCCACTTAGGAAAATATTGGCCTGCGGTCCACTTGGTCGGCAAGGATATTTTGAGATTTCATTCCGTGTACTGGTTCTCGTTTTTGCATGCCGCCGGACTGCCGTTGCCAAAGACCGTTTTCGCCCACGGTATGTGGCTCGACGCGGAAGGCCGAAAGATGGGAAAGACAATGGGTAACGTGATCGAAGTTGATGTTTTACATGAACATTTTCAGGTCGATACCCTGCGTTATTTTTTGCTTCGGGAAATGGTTTTCGGGCAGGACGGCAAATTCGGATATGAAAATCTGATCGACCGTGCAAATGCCGATCTCGCCAGCGGTCTCGGAAATCTGGCCAGCCGGACATTTTCGATGATCACAAAATACCGCGACGGATTGATTCCAAGCGGCAAGATCGCGGAAAAGAATTACCTGGAAGCAAAACGTGCCGGTGTCAGCCCCGACGATCAGGAAATTGTGTCGGTGGTGGAACACGCACGCGATGAGTTTATTCGGAGATTTGATAATTTTGAGTTCAGTCTCGCCCTAGAAACCGTCTGGACCGTCATCGCCCGCGTCGATAAGCTGATCTCGGATTCAAAGCCGTGGGAATTGATCAAGGAAGAAAAGCAATCTGAAACGCTAAACGCGGTTCTGTATCGAGCCTGCGAAACGCTCCAATGGCTCTGCATCCAACTCTATCCTGTGATGCCTGAGGCCTCAAAAAATATCTACAGCCAGATCGGCCTCAGCGGCGATATCGCCACGATCGATCCGGCAAATCTAAAATGGGGCGGCCTCGCGGCGGGAACCAGGATTGGCGAAACTGTCGGTGTTTTTCCGAGAATTGATAAAAATAAAGTTATGAATAAAATTAGTGAGCAGAAAGCAGTCAGCGGTCAGCAATCAGCACCGGATGCGTCATCGGGTGACGAAAGTGTCAGTAGCCCGACCGTTAGGGAGGGGTCAGCTTCAAACTCAGAATCTATCGCCGTCGATGGCGGCGGAAGTGTCAGTAGCCCGACCGTAAGGGAGGGGTCAGCTTCAAACTCAGAATCTATCGACGTCGTGGACGGCGGAAATCTCAGTAGCCCGACCGTAAGGGAGGGCTCTACGCAGACGAGCGATAGTTACATCACAATCGACGATTTTCTAAAGGTTGAACTCCGCGTCGGAGAGATAAAGGTGGCCGAACGCATCCCGAACGCCGATAAACTCCTGCGTTTCGAGATCGACCTCGGCGAATCTAAGCCCCGTCAGATCCTAGCCGGCCTCGCCGAATACTACGACCCCGAAAAACTCCTCGGCCGCAAAGTCGTAGTAGTCGCCAACCTAAAGCCCAGAAAAATGCGAGGCCTCTTGTCGGAAGGCATGATCTGCGCCGCATCGCTCGAAGACGAGTCCGGCCCGAGCCCAGCATTGGCGGCGTTTTTGGAGGATGTGAAGGTTGGAGCTAGGTTGAAGTAGTGAATTTTGATGAGGATCAAAAAAAGACAGCCGCCAATATCAAGAAGCACGATGGAGTAACGTTCCACGAGGTCGAAACAGTTTTTGGTGATCCTCTTGCTCGCATATTCGACGATGACGAACATTCCTATGACGAGAAACGGATAACAATTTTTGGACACTCGGATCAGAACCGCCTGTTGATGGTCAGTTTCACTGAGCGAGAAATGATACGATAAGAATAATTAGCGCGAGGTTGGCTACCCCAAAAGAAGCCAGAAGTTATGCAAATCAAACTTGACGAAAACGACGATCTGATTCCCGAATACGATCTTGATTTCTCAAAATCAAAGCCGAACAGGTTCGGGGAAAAGTCCAACAAAATGGTTCGCCGCGTAGGTTTAGCCCCCGATGTCGCGGCTGAATTTCCAACGGAGGAGTCAGTAAATGACGCATTGCGAGACTCCATTAGAATTACACGAACCGATAACGTTGAGGTGTCTGCCCAATGAAACATTCAAGTTTTTTGTTGCCGATACGTCACGGTGACGACTTTTCCCTCTTTAAGATACTTTCTTGTTCAATAGCCGTTCTGATTGTCGCGGTTTCCGCGGCCAGCGCTCAAACACGACCCGAAACGTTGTCGGATGGCCTCAAGAACGGGACGTATCGGAACTCGATGCTCGGAATCGAACTTACAGTTCCTGCGGGATGGCATTCACCCACAACGGATGAACTCGAAGCCGCGATGAAAGCCGGTAAGGAAGATGCGAAGGTTATGACATCGAAAGGTGTTCGTGACGAAGGAATTCTGGATTTTATTGTAATGAAGAAACCTGCCGGTTCGACAGAAAATTCAGTCTTTGGTTTCGCAACGACTAAACAGCCGAGTGAGCGCTACACCGCAATAATGATTGCCGAAGCAACGAAGGACGGCTTTTCTCGGCATCCAGACTTTAAGAGCCTGGGGAAAGTATCCGCGGAGCGAATTGGCGGAAGAGATTTTGCGATGGTAGAGATGGGAATTAATCCTTTTCCCAAACAGAGGATAAGGTTCTATATTGTTCGAGAAAAAGAGTTTTCGATAACGATTATGCTCACCTACTGGGACGCCGAAGATCTGGCAATAATGCTGAACTCTCTCCGCTCGGTTAAGTTCAGTCGTAGGTGATGCGGATTATCGATTCTCATTGCCATATTGATGGCGAGCAGTTTGATGTGGACCGCGACGCGGTTGTTCAGCGTGCTCGGGACGCTGGGGTTGTGGCGATGTTGAATGTTGGGACGGGTGATCCGCGTACGGATGATTTTCGGCGGGCGGTGGCGGTGGCCGAGAGGTACGAGGATGTTTATGCATCGGTCGGGGTTCATCCGCATGACGCGAAGCTTTATGATGATAAGGCTGAGAATCATTTGATCGAATTGGTCAGATCATCCGAAAAGGTCATTGCGTGGGGCGAGATCGGGCTTGATTATTATTACGATCATTCGCCGCGGGATGTGCAGCGTGAAGTTTTTCGGCGGCAGATCAGAACGGCGAGGTCGTTGGGGTTGCCGGTGATTATTCACAGCCGCGATGCGGATGATGATACGGTTGAGATATTGACGGACGAATTCGATCGGAGCGCGGACACTCCTGTCCGCATCGCCGGTTCCTCCGGCGAAAATAGAGGGGCAGTTGGGACGAGCGGAGTTAGCGAGGCCTTTTCGCGTCGAAGCGACGCGCATGCGGACAGGGGTGTCCGCGCTCCCGGAATTATGCACTGTTTTGGCGGTACACCGGCGATGGCGGAGCATCTGTTGCAGATCGGGTTCTTGATCTCGTTTGCTGGGAATGTCACGTTTAAGAAGGCCGATAATCTGCGCGCCGCCGCCCGCGTTGTACCGCTCGACAGGCTGTTGATCGAGACCGATTGCCCGTTTCTAACGCCTGTTCCTTTTCGAGGTAAACGGAATGAGCCGAGTTTTGTGGTTCACACGGCTGCATTTCTAGCGGATTTTTACGGCGTCCCCGTTGAATCGTTCGCGGCGCAGACAACGGAAAACTTTCTAAAGTTTTTCGGGCTTCAAGCGGCACACGAGACCCACTTGGCTTAACTTTTGAGTTTAAAACTGCTTTCTGAATGACCTGCTTGCCCTTACTTTCTTGAGGGCTGCTGACACATTCGTACAATATGTGGCAAAATCTATTTTATGGCTAAAGAAAATTCATTTGATATCGTCTCAAAAACAGATTACGCCGAGCTGACGAATGCACTGAATCAAACCTCGAAGGAGATCTCGCAGCGCTTCGATTTTAAGGGCAGCAAGGCCGCGGTCGAACTGCAGGATAAAGACCTGATGATGTCGGCCGAGGACGAGACGCGGCTTCGGAATATGAACGATATTCTGCAAAGCAAGCTTCTCAAACGCGGCATTTCGCTCAAGGCACTCGATTATCAAAAAATCGAGCCCGCCGCCGGTGGTACCGTTCGCCAAACGGTAAAGGTGCAGCAGGGAATTCCGATTGAGAAGGCGAAAGAGGTCGTTAGATTCATAAAGGATGCAAAATTTAAGGTTCAGGCCTCAATTCAGGGTGAAACCGTACGCGTTTCCGGCAAAGACCGCGATACACTTCAGGATGTGATGGCAAAGCTGAAGGCCAGGGATTTTGGGATCGATATGAAATTTGATAATTATCGGAGTAATTAACCCGTGGTATTTGAAGAGTTTTTCGGTTGTATAAGTGTTGTATAAGCAATGCAGACATTTGCACCAATGCGGGAGCCGAAGGATGCTCATCTTGCCTATAAGCGGATATTTGACCTGATCCGTGACGAGTTGGCTCTGGTCGAGGGCGAATTTGAACGCCAGGCCAGCTCTAACATCCAGGTAATTGATTATCTGGGAGAGTATTTGCGTGCTTCCGGTGGTAAACGTGTGCGCCCCGCTCTGCTGATACTTGCTAATTACTGTGTCGGCGGCGATGCAAAACAGGACAACGTGATACGGCTCGCGACCGTGATGGAGATGCTGCATACGGCGACGCTGGTGCATGACGACATTATTGATAACGCCGATTTGCGGCGTAACAGGTCGTCGGTCAATGCTCGGTTTGGCAATCAGACGGCCGTTTTGATGGGCGATTGGCTGTATATGTCGGCGTTTGAGACGACCGTTCGCGAGCGGTCGCTTGAGATAATAGATATTTTGACTCGTCTGACGCGAAAAATGACTGAGGGCGAACTGCTCCAGTTGACACGAATCGGCCGGCTCGACATTTCCGAGTCCGAGTATTTTGATATTTTGCGGCGCAAAACTGCGTTTTTGTTCTCGGCCTGCTGCGAGGCCGGTGCGATACTCGGCGGTGCCGAGAAAGTTTCCCGCGATGCACTGCGTGAATATGGAATGTATCTCGGGATAGCGTTTCAACTTTCGGACGACATCCTCGATGTGACGGCCGAAACTGCCAGGCTCGGCAAATCTGCCGGGACGGATCTGCTCGAAGGCAAATTGACACTTCCGCTCATTTATCTGCTCGAAAAATTACCCGCGATCAAATCTAAACTGGAAAAGATCATGTTTGACGGCGAATACAACGCTATCTCGAGGGAAGAGATCAAATCGCTGCTCATCGAACACGGTGTCTTAGAGAAGATCAAGAACCGCGCTGACGATTACGCTGACCGCGCAAGAAAAAGTCTTGAAATTTTCGGTAAATCGGAGTATCGTTCTAGTTTGGAAGACGTTTTGGCCTTTGTGACGGACAGGAACCACTAAGTTTGAAATTCCATTTTAAAGCTCAAAAATGTTTCGCGGAGTTTTTTGTAAATAACCCTGTAGATATACTAATTTCAATATGTCTGACGAAAAAGATATAACAACATTACAAGATTTGCTAAGCGAAAAGATGGACGAGAAGAAAAATCTCATAGCCAGCCTGTGCGAGGCCGAGATCGAAGTTGACAGGCTTCGTATCAAGATCGAGACTATTGAAAATTTTGCCGATGGCATAAACGGCCTGCTCGATAGCGTGCGTACAGGACAAAAACGGACGGGCAGGACATTCAGGATCGACGATGACGTTGAGCGAACGCCAACAGACAGCCGCGACGCGAGGGTCGAAGATCTGTCGACGCGGGACGTCCGCCGCAATAATTCTGTCGCAGATTTTTATCAAAACCGGGCAAAATCAACGCGACACACAGATCACGAGCCTGATAACAGCCGATTTAACGACCGGACGATCACACAATCGTGTACGCTTTTGCTCCGTGAGGCTCAAGGGCCCCTTCACGTCAACGAACTTTATAGACGGCTGATCGCCGGCGGTATGAAATTTAAGGGAAATAATCCGACCATTTCGGTCGCCGTTTCGCTTAGCAGGAATAAACGGTTTTGCAAGGTTGATCCGGGAACATTCGATCTGGTTATTCGTGAGGCACGCAGGGCTTCTTGAACGCAGCTTCAGTTCTCACATCTTCAAGGTGTATAATTATCAGTAATTTGTCGGGTTGAGGAGTTTTTAATGTCTCGATTTTATTGCTGTTTTTTTACATCTTTCCGATCTCTGTTTTTTTTCACTTTATTAATTCTAATTTTGGGTTCGGCTGCCGATGCTCAAAGTGTCCGCTTGCGGTCGCAGATAAATCCGGCCTGCAAGATAGTCAGCGGCAGCTCAAATCTTAAATTTGCAGATATTTATGCGGATGGAAATACTGCCGTTCAGGGTACATTTAACTGTCGCGGCGTTTTTATCTACGATTTGACAGATCCCGATTCTCCAGTCGTGGCCAGCCATTACAATCCGGCACCGGAACAGGCCTTTATTGAAGCGATCGTTATCGGCAACCGCGGATACTTTGGCAGCGGAGGACGATTTCCCGCCACATCGCCGGGGTCAGGCGACGGCGTCCACATCGTTGACCTGTCTGATCCGTATAACCCGGTTCTGCTCGGAAAAGTAAATGAGGCCGCCGGAGGCGGTTATAATGGTATTCACGAGATGAATATTTATGGCAATTATCTGATCGAAAATCTCAACTCCGTTTCGAATAATACGCTAAAGATAATCGATATAAGCAACCCGGCTGCTCCGTTTTTAAAATGGAATTTTACGCCGCAGGATAGTTGGGTACACGCCGTGCATTTACGCGGAACCCGAATGTACACATCGGGTTTCCTGACCGGTCGAATTGAGATTTACGACCTCGCAAATATAGCCAATGAGCCGCCCGTTTTGCTTGGCAGTATCCTGGGCGATAATGTTAACCACAGCTCCTGGACCAGCGAGGATGGGAATTATCTGTATTCGTGCCGCGAAAGGCTCGATGGTGATCTGCGCGTTTATGACGTAAGAAATCCGGCTCAGCCGCTGCTGATTCGTACTATTAAGACCAGCGATCTGGGAATAAACGCGGTCAGCCCGCATAATCCGGTTGTAATGGGGAATTATCTGTATGTATCGTGGTATCAGGCGGGGATACAGGTTTTTGACCTTAGCGATCCGACATTCCCGAAACGTGTAGGGCAATATGATACATACGAGGAAGCTTTTGCCCTGCCCAGCGAAGACTTAACGCGGCTTGCCGACGCCGAACCGTGGGATTTGATCTGCGGTGCGTCAAATATTCAGAACTCGCTTCCGACGGCGTTTGAGGGCAATTGGGCCGTTTATCCGTTTCTCGGACAGGATAAGATCTTAGCCGGAGATCTTGCAAACGGGCTTTTTGTTTTGGACGCTTCCATGATAGCAGGACCGCGGAAGAATCGCGTTTCGGACTTTGACGGGGACGGCAAAACTGATTTTTCGATATTTCGACCGCTAAACAGCGAATGGTATTTTGAATCGAGCCTTACGGGCGCGTTAAACTCAGCCCGTTTCGGATTGCCGGGTGATATTATCGCCCCGGGTGACTATGATGGCGACGGTGCTGCTGAGCTCGCCGTCTTTCGGCCATCGACGGGTGTCTGGTATTTGCAGCGGGGCGCCGGGTACACAACCGTACAGTTTGGTTTGGATGGTGATATTCCGGTGCCGGCCGATTATGATGCGGATGGAAAAACCGACGTCGCCCTTTGGCGGCCTTCCGATGGCGTCTGGTATATTTGGCAGAGCACTTTGGGGTTAAAATATGCTCAGTGGGGCCTTTTTAACGACAAGCCTGTGGCCGGAGATTTTGACCGGGACGGAAAGGCCGATATCGCCGTGTGGCGGCCCTCGGACGGCGTCTGGTATGTTTTGCAAAGCTCATCGTCGATACCGCTTTATATGCAGTTCGGTTTGAATGGCGACCAACCGGTCAGCGCCGATTTTGACGGCAATGGAATAACCGATTTTGCCATATTTCGCCCGTCCGAAGGTGTGTGGTACATTTTTGATCCGGCCGCGGTGCCGACCACTCGATATCATTTCTGGGGCCTCGCTTCAGATCTGCCGATCCCGGCCGACTACGATGGCGACGGTAGATCAGACGTTACCGTATTTCGGCCCGGAACAAACGAATGGTACAGGATAAACAGCTCAGACGGGGCATTTGCCGTCCGGATATTTGGTGAATCAGGTGATATACCATCGCCGCTGGCCGCTCAGCCTCAATAAATTTTTGACAGAGTTTGATTTGCCCTAAATTAAGCAAAAGGCGTGACTTTGCTCATTTATTTTGCGGTTACACGGTGAGGCCTGGAACGCGACAAAAAAGATTGCTAGAATATAAAATGCGAAATGCGATCCCAAGCTTGGAACAGGCTTTTTCAAAACTTCTTGCAAACGATAACCAGAAGATGAAAAAAGCGGTTGCTGTTTGAGATAAGTAAAACTTGGCGCGGCCAGTATATCGGAACACGCTTGCCGGGAACGCTTTGTTAAGCTGTTCGTGTTTACAAAAGGGGGAAATATGAAAAAAGAACAGAGGAATGAGTTGCTATATCAGGCGCTCGAGACCGAATTAGGCGGTGTAGAGGTTTATACGACGGCGATAAGCTGTGCGGTAAACAAGGATTTGAAGAAGGAGTGGACCGAATATCTGGAGCAGACCAGGAACCATGTGAAGATCGTAAAAGGGGTTTTTAAGACTCTGGGCCTTGACACGGAAAAGATGACGCCCGGACGAAAGGTTGTCAAACACATTGGCGAGTCTCTCGTAAAGGCAATGGAAATGGCCAAAGCCGAGGGCAAGCCCGGTGCCGCCCAGCTCGTAGCAGGCGAGTGCGTGGTGCTTGCGGAAACGAAAGATCATTTAAATTGGGAGCTCATCGGCATGGTCGCAAAGAAAGCAACCGGAGATGAGGGAAAGGCTTTGAAGGAAGCTCACGAAGCAGTTGAGGACGAAGAGGACGAGCATGTTTATCACAGTACCGGCTGGACACGTGAATTGTGGATCGAATCGCTGGGAATGCCGGCCGTTCTTCCGCCGCCTGAGGAAGAAAAAGACGTAAAAACGGCTATCGGCGCGGCAAGGGCAAAACACGCACGCGGTGATATGCTTTAAGCTGGGAAATATGAATATAAAAACAAGGGGGTTGAAGTGGACGAGAAATTGAAAAATAAAAAGGTGGCGATTCTGGTCGCCGACGGTTTTGAGCAGGTGGAACTGACCGAGCCGCGAAAGGCTCTTCAGGCTGCCGGTGCCGATACAGAAATCGTGTCACCGGCAGACGGCAAGGTAAAAGGCTGGAATCACACGGAATGGGGTAACGAGTTTCCGGTGGCGGTTAAACTCGACGAAGCGGATGCTTCTAAGTATGATGCTTTATTGCTGCCCGGCGGCGTTATGAATCCAGACAAATTACGAATGGACGAAACGGCGATCGAGTTTATCAAATCGTTTTTTTCCGCGGGAAAGCCTGTCGCAAGTATTTGTCACGGCCCATGGACGTTGATCGAAGCGGACGTGGTTCGCGGCCGCAAGGTCACATCGTGGTCGTCGCTAAAAACCGATCTTATAAATGCCGGCGCAAATTGGACGGATGAAGAGGTGATCGTCGATGACGGTTTGGTAACAAGCCGAAAACCAGATGATCTTCCGGCATTTAACCAAAAAATGATCGAACTTTTTGCAAGCCAAGACGGAAAAGAGATGGCCGCGAGAGGTTCGGAACCTTAAACCGGATTAGGAATCAGATTCTTGGATTTTTTTATTCGTTCATTTCGTGGCTAAAAGCTTTTGCCTCAAATACACGAATAAAGAACAAGACGGACCTGCGCTTGTAGAAAAAATCGCAGACGCCATCCTTTATGAGGGCCATAAGCTCTATCCGTATGCGCGTGCAGAGACAAATGTGTTTAAAGGCCATTCCGTCGTGATGAACCAGTTTCATAAGCCTGTGGTAACGGACCGAAGTTTGTCCGAGAGGGAAATATTTTATGTGTCTGGCAATTCCGGGGAAGATCGTTGAGTTCGTCGATATGGAAAATAATATCGCAAAAGTCGATATCGGCGGCGTGAGACGGGCCGTTAATGTCGGTATGATCGACGATGTAGCGCTCGGCGATTATGTCCTTATTCACGTTGGTTTTGCCATGAGCAAAATCGATGAGGCACGGGCAGAGGAAACGCTTCGCATACTGCATGATCTTGGTGCTTATCAGACTGAATTTGAGGAATTTCAAACCAAGATGGAGTAACGTGAAAATCTGGTGAATGCAAATTCGACGCGATGCTAACGGAGCGGCTGTCATCCTTTTGCGTGTGCCTGGCATTTGTTGCACATTTTTGAGGATGGTCGCGGGCTTCGGCAGAAAAGACGTTTAAAGCCGCTTCAATATAATGTCAAATCTAATGCTGTCAGCGTCAACATTCGATTTTCGCATTCGCCGCATTTTTATTTATTGCGGTGTCCGTTTTAAACGCTCAAATACTGAGTAAAAATTTCGGCATTTTAAGGGGGTAAACTTTGTGGCGTCTGGCTCGAAAATAGCAGTTTATGCCGCGATCGTCGGAAATCTGGCGATTGCAATTATGAAATTTTTTGCGGCTGCTTTTACCGGCAGCTCCGCTATGTTGTCTGAGGGCATACACTCGATGGTGGACACGGGCAACGGCGGGCTCCTGCTTTTTGGCATTCACAGGAGCAAAAAGCCGGCCGACGCCACGCATCCTTTTGGCTACGGTAAGGAGCTGTATTTCTGGACGCTGATAGTTTCGATTCTGATCTTTGGTGCGGGCGGAGGTATATCCATCTATGAAGGCATTCTTCACGTCATTCACCCTGCACCGCTGGAAGACCCATTTTGGAGTTATATTGTACTCGGACTTGCAACTTTATTTGAAGCGATAGTATTTGCTATTGCACTCAAGGAATTCCGCGGTCTAATAGGAAAGGATGAGACTTTCTGGCAGGCAATCAAATCCAGCAAAGATCCGACGACATTTACGGTTTTGTTTGAGGATATGGCGGCATTGCTTGGCCTGATAATCGCATTTATCGGCATTTTTCTTGCTCATTATTTTAATTCCCCTTTTTTAGACGGGGCCGCGTCGATACTGATAGGCGTGGTTTTAGCTTCGGTAGCGGGAATTCTGGCTTACGAAAGCAAAGGATTGCTCGTTGGCGAGGGTGCCGATCCGCAGACGTTAGATGATATCCGCCGGTTGGCGGAGACGGAACCGGGTGTGAAAAATGTGATTAACCCTTTGACCATGCACTTCGGGCCAAACACGATTTTGCTTACCGTTGACGTCGAATTCGAAAAAAAATTGTCCGCAGCCGAAGTGGCGGACACGATAGAACGAATCGAAAACAAGATCCAGCAAAAATACCCGGACATTTTGCATATCTACATTGAAAGCGGAGCGATTCGGGGTAAGTAAAATAGCAAAAGGGTTCAACCGAACCCCCAAAACCGATAAAAAATTGGTGGCCAGAGACGGGGTCGAACCGCCGACACGCGGATTTTCAGTCCGCTGCTCTACCAACTGAGCTATCTGGCCGTAAACGCATCTGTCTATGAAAAGATGCGGATTTGTTAGTTTAAAGAAGCCTTTTGACTATGTCAAATTGCCGGATAAAGCTGTGTGGGCCAATAAAAATGTCGGTACTAATTGGATCTGATCGGACGCCTAAAACGCAAAATATTTATATATCCGTCTATGTATCTGGCCGAAAGCGAACGGCCTTTCGAATCGGAAACGCGGCTCGGCGTCGGGTTGTCACTAAAGGTGACGCCGGTCGTACCGTTTTCCGCCTTTGCTGCAACGTCAAAGGTAATGGCAATTAACGGCCTTGGCCCCATCGCCTTTGCGAATACGCTGCCCGAATCGACAAGTACCATGATCTGGCCGGGCCTGTTCGTATTGCTTGTCAGGTGAGTATTTGCCGGCCAGCCATTAGCCAATCCGATCTGCGGATTCGAGAGTTTTGACTGGTCAAAATTGAGCGTAAAGCTCGTGGCGGCTTCGTCACCGCGCGGGTCAATTTCGATCAGGATCGTTACGGATTCGCCCGGAAATGCTTCGGCTGAAGCAACACTGATCGTTCTGCCGCGCGATTTTTTAGAACCTATACCGCCGAATTCACCGCCTATAAACGCCGTGGGTGACGATTGAATGGGGCCACCGGCCGTCTGCGGGGCGTCCAGCCTCAAAACATACCGCCGTACCTGGATCAAATCCTCGGCTGAGAGCGAACCGTTGCCCTTAGCCGCAAACGGTGCGGCGTCGGCACGCTGAAATTCGTTGAACAGCGGGTTCGGTAT
The DNA here is from genome assembly GCA_041747575.1 of Pyrinomonadaceae bacterium. Taxonomy (GTDB): domain Bacteria; phylum Acidobacteriota; class Blastocatellia; order Pyrinomonadales; family Pyrinomonadaceae; genus OLB17. Next base: position 2,460 of record JBGTEX010000016.1, on the reverse strand, counting down.
GAGGCTGCCAACGATAAACTTACGAATCAATGTCACGTCGTTCGAAAGCAGTAAACCGTCGCCAGTGTCGCGGTTTGCAACATCACTCTCAAACCCGATCTGTGCAGGCGTCGGCATCGGCGTTGGAGTCGGTGTTGGAGTCGGCGTCGGCGTTGGAGTCGGTGTTGGAGTCGGCGTCGGAGTTGGAGTTGGGGTCGGAGTTGGGGTCGGAGTTGGAGTCGGCGTCGGTGTTGGGGTCGGCGTCGGAGTCGGAGTCGGCGTCGGAGTCGGCGTTGGAGTCGGCGTAGGCGTAGGACCGCCGCCGAATATCGTAAAATTACCGGCCGACATGCCGCTCGGTATTACGAAATTATGTTCACGAATTCTGATCCTGGCCTGTGTGGTTGAGAGGTTTGGGATCGTAAATGTGTGCGTTCCGGAATTAGCGACGTCGGTTGCGATCGTTGTCGGAAATGTCATTCCTCCGTCCATAGACAGATCGATCGATACGTTATTGGCAAAGCCGCCGCCGTTTGTCCATGTAGCTGTGGCTTGGCTCCCCGCCGCCACGGAACTCCCGCCAGCAGAAACATTTGTGATCGTATCAGGCGTAAGATCGGCATTCGTGTCCCGAAACCAGCCAATATCACGCATCTGCTGCCGTGTCAGATCAAGATCGGTCGACAAACCCGAAGATATATTGGGTTCCATCAGCAGGTTGGGCGAAGCGGCCGAATCCCAATGCGATACGGATGAACCACCCTGAAATGAACCCGGTGCAAACAGCTGCAAGCTGCCGCTTGCCGCATCGCGCCCGTTTGTGAGATCGCCCGAGCCGACCCTCACATTTGGGCCGTCCCAGAGCAAATTGCCGCTATTAATGGCCGATGCCTGGCGTTGGGCATTTGTCATATCGTTCCAACGAAGGCCGACCGTGCGGTCAAACATATTTCGCGTATATACATCGGGAAAGCCGCCGCTTAAGGCGCCTGTGCTTCCATTGGAAAATGTCTGAAATCCCAAACCATGTCCCATTTCGTGGAGTAAAACGACAAGCAGATTAACCGTTCCCGGCGGCCTCAGATTGTCCAGCCCATAATAAAATCGCGATCCGCCGCCAAGACAGCCGTTATCGACATTACTGTTAAATGTTGCGTTTATCTCATTGCCGCCGTTGTTTATATCTATGCCGGCGATCTTATTTGCAAGTGCAGCTGAATACCAGGTATTGGGAAATTCGGCTCCGCCAAAATTCAGAAAAATATTCGCCGCGCCCGCTGTTCCCAATACACCACCAGCGGACGAGCAGGGGTCTATCATATTAAATTGGGAATTGATGTTTATCGGAACCGAACTATCGAGAAAAGCTCCCCAGATAGCGGCGGCAAAATCGAAAAGGATCAATCTCTGCTGACCTAAGGTCACACCCGTATTAATGCCCTCTGGAATCCTCGGTGCCGGATCGTTAAATCCTTCGCCTGGCCCGTCGCTATTGACAATATTAAGGGTTGCCGACAACGGATTTGCCCGCCTTTTTTCGGCCGCGTCGTCTATCAACTTTTTGTAAAATTGATATTCGTCAATCGTCATTTCGTGTGAATGCGGCTTATTTGATTTCTCATTATTCAGCTCCGGCCGGGACGGATATATCCGGCCGGTTTCAAGATCTCTCCCAAAAAAATCGTTAGCCTCCGGCAGGCTCGTAACACAGACGACCGATGGGTCACCGTTTTCGTCCAGCCGTGCCAACGGAACGTTCTGAAACCGGTCTTCCAGATCCAATCCGTACCCGCCGTCCGGCAGCCTCTTCTCCGTCAGACCCTCAGTCGAGCGATTGGTCAGACGCTTGACGGCCGCTGCAAGTTCGGCGTCTTTTTTATCAGGGACAGAGGGTCCAAAGTTTTGGGCCTGCGACGGCTCAAAAACAATGCTGCCAAAAACAAACAGTCCAACGAACGACAATAAGACCAAAACCGGTAGTTTCATAATGAGTTGAATCTTAGCGAGAAAAAATTAAATTCGGTCAAAACACTAAGGAAATCGATATAAAAAAGTCTGGCTGCGAATTTTTTGTTCTGATTGTTTCCGGCGGAAAGTTCCGAACTGCCGAAAATTGCTGACAGTTGGCCAACTATGTTAATAACAGTTTAACGCATCTGCCGTAAATTGCAAGAAACATTTTTATCGGGACCCAACTATCGATTCGCCCGTGAACGCAAAAGTGGTTATTCCAGTAATCCGCGATTATGAGTCAGAAAAATCAGCCTCATTTATGAGGCGTTCCGCGAAGCGGCATATAGCCACGCCACTTTAGGGCGTGGGGTCAGGCTGGAAGACCGTTTTCAGCCCGTTTTAACGGGCTTTCCGTCTTCGCGGCTTTAGCCATATAAGCTTTTACGCATTTTGCATCATTGTGTGCAATGTGTGACATTTCGTGCAATCTGGGGTTTCAATCGACGCGGCTTTTATGTATTCTCGTTG
>JBGTEX010000015.1:0-45349 GCA_041747575.1 Pyrinomonadaceae bacterium | reverse complement strand
TGCGACGGTCTCGATCATCGACGGCCAGGGCGTCGTGCGAACCGCACGTACAAGCTCATTCGGATTCTACCGATTCGAAGAAATCGAAGCAGGCGAAACCCTCGTCATCGGCGTAACATCAAAACGCTACCGCTTCGCCTCACGCGTCCTGCAAGTCTTCGACTCGCTCTCAGAAGTAGATTTCGTCGGGCTTGAATGAGGAGGGGGGCTGGGTTGTTCGTGCGGTGGTGGTTATTATTCTGGGCTGATTTAACCACCTGGGCTGATTTCACCACCGTCCGATCATTTTCCACCAGGTTATGCCGAGGGTGGACCAGATCAGGATATTTATGACGGAGGCGATGAGGCCGATCGTCCACCAGTTGGCTTGTTTGACATAGCCGGTGCCGAAGTATATCGGTCCCGGTGTGGTGCCGTAATGTGTTAAACCGGCGTTGAGGTTTGAGAAGTATGCAAGCAGGAGAACGGCGAGGCCGACGGGTGCCCCCGCCGAGATCGTGACGGCGGCAAACGGGACAAACATCGCCAGGACATGACCGGTGATCGAGGCAAAAAAGTAATGCGTATAAAAATATACGAGGACGAGTATTGTCAGGGCGAGCATCCACGTCATACCGGTCGTGTAGGTCGCCATTGATTCGGCAAATATCTTTGGCAGGCCTGTCTCGCCTATAGCTGCGGCCATATTTATCAGACCGCCGTACCAGATAAATACCGACCAGGCATTTTTTTCGCCCATCAGGTCTTTCCAGTCCAAAACAGTCGTCAACAGCAAAATACCGATACCCGAAAGCGCGATGATCGAGGTGTCAATGCTGTGAAATGTGCCCTTTGTGATCCAGAAAAAAACGATGCTCGCTAAAACAGCCAGAACGATCAGTTCGGGATGCGTAACGGGGCCTATCTTTTCCAGTTCGTCGCGTGCAAATTTTGCGGCCTCGGGCGTTTCTTTAATTTCAGGCGGGAAAAATTTGTATATCATCATCGGCACGGCGATGAGCGATACGAGCGCCGGAATGATTGCGGCCGCAAACCAGCCGGCGTATGAAAGTTCGACGCCGGCGCTGTCCAGCGCGAGTTTTGCGATGATGATGTTTGAGGCCTGGCCGGTGATAAATGTGGCGCAGATTATCACGTCGCATTGATAGAGCAGGTTCATCAAAAACGTGCCGAGCCTGTTTGCGGTGCCGTCATCTGGACGCGAATCGTACGTTTCGCATACGCTGACGGCTATCGGCAGAATGACGCCGCCGTTTCGTGCCGCGTTTGACGGGATCATCGACGCAAGGATGAAATCTGTAGTGACGAGAGCGTAGCCGAGACCGATGGTTTTGCGGCCGATTGCTCTTATTAGCAGTAGTGCGATCCGCCGGCCGAGTCCGGTTTTTATCATCGCGCACGACAGGAAAAATGCTGCGAGTACAAGCCAGACGACCGGATCGCTGTAACCGGCGAGAGCGGCCCGCGGCGTCATTGCCCCAAATAAAACTGTCGCGACGACGCCAAGCAAGACCATCGCGCTTCCGGTCAGCGGCTGCACGACAGAACCGACAATAGTCGCAATAAATATTGCGAGCAGCGTCCACGCAGCGCGCGTCACGCCGTCTGGCGGCGGAATTAGAGCGATCCCAACGCCGCAGGCAATGACGATCAGCCATTTCACCAACTTACTCTGCATAAAAAACAGGCCACAGAGTCAAAAGAGAAATCAGAGATGCTGCAATTGACTCTGAAACTCTATGATCTCTGTGGCGAAGATGAAAACCCGCTTTTACTTACTTGTGAATATATGTGAAATACCAAAAAGTAATTCCGCCCCAGATGACAAGGTTTGCAAATGACGCGATCAGGCCGATATTTCTCGTTCCCGCGTTTCGACCGGCGCTTCGGTCACCCTTGCCGTACATCAGAACGGCGACGAGAACACCGGTTATGACCCACGCAAAAAGCCTGATAGCGAGATTGAACGGTATATCCTCAGACTTCAGATTCATCAGATAAGGAACCTGATAAAGCGTGAGAATAATGGTAAACACGATCGCTAGCATTGCGGCGATGGGCGGTTTGTAGGCCGCCGGGGTTTCAGCGTTTGCTTCGGCGTCGGTCACCATTCCAAGTTTGCTGTGATCGTAACTATAAGCGAAGTAAACAAATAGACCGATCGCCATCCAGTCAATCAGGCGAATCCATGTGTCGAGCGGCAGGCTGTTCATCAGATATGCGGCGGAGACGACCGTCGCAATCGGGATAAATGGTGACAGCGGCACGCGAAACGGACGATGCAAAGCGGGATTGGATGACCGCAAAATAATGATGCCTGTACCGACAATTACAAAGGCAAAAAGCGTTCCGATGCTGACCAGTTCGCCAAGCAGGCTGATCGGGACAAAACCAGCCAGAATTGCAACGATGGTACCCGTGATCGCGGTCGTAATGTGCGGCGTTTGGTATTTCGGATGGATTTTTGCGGCCCAGGCGGGGAGCAATCCGTCTTTGGACATTGAATAAAAAACACGCGGCTGGCCCATCACCATTACAACCATGGTCGAGCTGAGGCCGAGAACGGCACCGACCTTAATAATCGTCGGAAATACCTGAAGGATCGTGCCCATGCTTGTTCCTTCGGCTTTTTGGAGTGCGGCGTCGATAGCGACGGCAATCGGGGCGGCGGCGTTTGTCAGCAGTTTGTAATCAACCACGCCGACCATTACACCCGCCACGAGGATATAAAGCACGGTACAGACCGCAAGCGAGCCGAGTATGCCGATCGGCATATCACGCTGCGGATTTCGGGCCTCTTGTGCGGCGGTCGAAACCGCATCAAAACCGATATAGGCAAAGAATATAACCGCGGCACCCGTCACCACGCCGCTAAAACCGAAAGGCATAAACGGATTGCAGCCCGGATCGCCCGCACCGCAGCCAATACCCAGATTGCTCGGATTTACATAGCCGATGGCGGCGACGATAAACAGCACGACGACCAAAACCTTTATGACCACGATGACCGAATTAAAACTTGCCGATTCTTTTATACCGCGTATAAGGAGGAGCGTGACCGCAACGGCGATCAGCGCCGCAGGTAAATTAAAGATCGCCGTATCGACGGTCGGGGCTGCACCGATTTGCGTTAGCCCCTGAGCCAACGCTTCGCTAAACCCGTTATAGCCCTCGACGGGTGTAAGTGTCGTTTCCCCTATCTTTACGTTTGTCAGTTGCCTGGCGGCGGCCTCAGACACATAGATAAACTGCGTTCCCGGTGCAGAGCTTAAATGAACCGGAAAATTTATTCCGAGATCTTTGAGAAAACTAACGGCGTAACCCGACCATCCGACAGCAACGGTCGCCGCTCCGAATGCGTATTCGAGAATCAGATCCCAGCCGATTATCCAGGCCACAAATTCCCCCAGTGTTCCATAGCCGTAGGCATATGCGGAGCCGGATATCGGTACGCTTGCCGCAAATTCCGAGTAGCAAAGGGCGGCGAACGCGCTCACGATACCCGCGATTATCATTGAGATAATAACGGCCGGGCCGGCATGTTTACCCGCCGCCTGGCCGGTCAGCACAAAAATACCCGTCCCGATTATGGCGCCGATGCCAAGCATGGTCAGGTCGAGAGCAGTAAGCGTTTTCTTTAGAGTGTGGGCGCCGGTCTCCTGCGCCTCAGCTACGATCCTGGAAATTGGTTTAGTCGCAAATAGTGACATTTAACCCTCCGTCTAGTTAAGATTTAGCAGTTTTTACGTATTGATTGAGGCATGGCCTGCCTACAAATACTATGGAACTGTAAGATTCGCCGCAAGCAATGTCAAGTGTCCAAACGGCTCAAATAAAAAAGACGGGTGCGAATATTGGTATCGCACCCGCCCGGTTTCTTAAATTCACGGGAAATATTGCCGTGTTTAAAGGTTTAGCTTCGCCCGATCGCGGAAAGATAACGGTTTAACTCATCACGAACTTTAGGGAAAAGGAAAAACAGACCGACCATATTTGGAAAGACCATCGCAAAGATCATCGCGTCGGAAAAATCAATTACGGACTGTAAAGACGCCGCAGCTCCGATAACGACAAAGAGGCAGAAAAGCAGTTTGAATGTCAGATCGGCTGCCATCGAACGGCCAAACAGGTATTTCCAGGACTGTAGCCCGTAATACGACCACGATATCATCGTCGAGAACGCAAACAGAACGATAGCGATCGTCAGCACAAAATTAAAGCCGGGCAAAACATCGTTATACGCTCTGGCGGTCAGATCGACGCCGTTTACAACCTCTTCGCCGATCATCACATTACCGCCGACGCCGCCGTAGGCAAAATAACCGTCCATATTAAAAAGGACGATCACGATCGCGGTCATCGAGCAAATAACAACCGTATCAATAAACGGTTCGAGCAGCGCTACGAGGCCTTCGCTCGCCGGGTATTTTGTCCGGACGGCGGAGTGGGCAATCGCGGCCGAACCCGCTCCGGCTTCGTTTGAAAATGCCGCACGCCGGAAACCCTGAATTATCACGCCGACAATACCGCCGACCGCCGCCGATGGTGTGAACGCACCTGAAAAGATCTGTCCAATGGCCGTTGGGATCTCTGTAAAATGGGCGAGGATAATTATCAATGACGCAATGATATAGATCACCGCCATCAATGGAACAAGCTTTTCGGTGACGCGTGCGATTCGTTTTATTCCGCCGATTATAACGACTGCAACCAAAATCGCCATAATTATGCCGATTATAGTTTTTACCGCACCGCCCTCAATTCCCAGTATCGTTGTGATCTGTGCCGTCGCCTGATTAGCCTGAAACGCATTGCCGCCGCCAAACGAACCGCCGATACAAAAAATCGCGAATAATACGCCGAGCACCTTTCCGATTCCGCCAAAACCGACGTCCTTGAGACCGCGTGACAGATAATACATCGGCCCGCCGTAAACCGTGCCGTCCGGGCCGATGTCACGGTATTTGACGCCGAGCGTGCATTCGACAAATTTTGAAGACATACCGAGGAGCCCGCAGACGATCATCCAAAACGTAGCTCCGGGGCCGCCGATACCGATTGCAACGGCAACACCGGCAATATTTCCCAAGCCAACCGTGCCGGAAACCGCCGTGGCGAGCGCCTGAAAGTGACTGACCTCGCCGTGATGGCTTTCGTCTTTTATGGTATCGACAATGTCGCCTTCGACAATATTTACCGCGGCTTTTTCGATGTGCGGGTCGGTGTGGCCGGGGTCGGCGGCCATTTCAATATCGTCAAATTTCCCTCGAACCACCTGTATCGAAAGCGGAAAGCGACGGATATTTACAAACCCAAAAACGACGGTAAAAAAGGTCGCGCCAAATATCAAAAGGATAAGCACGATCGGAAGATTGTACGGAGCATCAAACGGAAGCGGATAAAAGATCAACCATCCCCACCAATCCGCTATCGGTTTGAAAGCATCATTTATCTGCTCGTCGAGACCTTTCTCCTGAGCAAAAACCAATACCGGAAAAATAAATACCGCTAGCGCCGAAAGCAAATATCTGGAGACTTTATTGTTCATTTACACCTCAAAAAATTGAATTACGCAAAAACTAAAAATTTATGGCGGGGAAACCGTTATGTCGAATTAACGCAAATGCGGCGGGGAGAATTCTGCATTTTGGTTTTTATAACTTTGTGCATTATAACCGATTACGATAGGTTGTCGAACATAAGTCAGCTAAAATTCTGATTTGGACTATGAACCGATGCTTGAGCAGTGCGTCTGGGCGGCTTCCGCTTTGTGACAAGCCTCAAAACCCTGACAGTTAGACAAGAATATGAAAAAAGATAACAGTACGACACTTGGCGATATGCCGACCGAGGATTTCCGCCGTTTTGGTTACCGGATTGTCGATCAGATCGCCGAATATTTCCAGCAGATAGAGCAATTTCCGGTTCTGTCGCAGGTCGAACCGGACTGGCTAACAAACAGCTTGCCCGAATCGGCACCTGAAAAAGGCGAACGGTTTGACGAAATTTTGGACGACGTCAACAAACTTATTCTGCCCGCCGTCACGCATTGGAACCACCCAAATTTTCACGGTCTTTTTTCGACATCGACAAGCTCCGTCGGTGTTTTTGGCGAAATGTTCGCGGCGGCTTTTGACATGAAAGCGATGCTCTGGCGAACCTCGCCGGCATCGACCGAACTGGAAGACGTCGCCCTCGATTGGCTGCGTCAGATGATCGGTCTGCCGCAACACTTTGAGGGAATTATCTACGACACCGCATCGGTCTCGACAATGCACGCAATTGCGTGCGCACGTGAGAAAGCCGGTTTTGGTATTCGCGACGAAGGCCTGAGCGGCCGGGACGGCGTGCCGCTGCTGCGTGTCTATGCCAGCGAACATGTTCATTCGTCGATAGACAAAGGCCTGATCACGCTCGGCCTGGGCCTGCGGTCTTTGCGAAAGATCGGGTGTAATGAAAAATTCGAGATGATACCAAGCAAACTGGCCGAGGCAATCGACGAGGACGTCGCCGCCGGCTACAAACCGATCTGTGTGATACCGACAATCGGCACGACCTCGACATCGAGCGTCGATCCGGTCGATGCAATCGCGGGAATATGCGAAAAATACGGCGTCTGGCTTCATGTCGATGCCGCTTACGCAGGTTCGGCCGCCATACTTCCGGAACTTAGCAGTCATTTTAATGGCTGGGAACGCGCAGATTCGATCGTCGTCAACCCGCATAAATGGCTGTTTACGCCGTTTGATCTTTCGGTTTTGTATTGCAAAGACCTCGATGTTTTAAAAAAAGCATTCGCGCTTGTCCCTGAATATCTAAAGACAAACGAGGAAAGCACGGTCAAAAACGGTATGGATTACGGCATCCAGCTCGGACGCAGATTCCGCGCATTAAAATTGTGGTTCGTCATACGCTATTTTGGCCGCGAAGGGCTGGCCGCCCGCATCCGTGAGCATTGCCGTCTTGCACGGCTGTTCGCTTCATGGGTTGACGAATCTGCAGATTTTGAGCTGATGGCCCCCGTTCCGTTTGGTTTAGTTTGTTTTCGGGCATGTCCAGATGGGGTTGATGACTTAGATACTTTTAATGAGAAGAGCATGAACGAGATCAACGCATCGGGCGAGGTTTATCTTTCGCATACAAAACTCAATGGTAAATTCACGCTCCGCCTGTCCGTCGGCAGCATCCGGGTCGAAGAGCGGCACCTGCAGAAAGTTTGGGATATTCTAAAGGTGAAACTAAAGTCTGTACAATATGAGTAAAGCTGGCTTGATCGCAATGGGATAGAATCGGCGAAGATTGCGGAAAAGCCTTATAAAAAAAGGCGAGATGTAAAGGCGTGATTGCATATGCTGTCAAGAATTCTCTTACGGGCTTCCCTGTTAAGGAAACTGGGAGTACATTCTAACCAGCGAAATGGTTCGGGAGATAATTACGGATTTCCCATGAGATATCTCGTGTCCTCCAGGCTCAAGCCCTCCGTCCCTCGATAAGAGCCAGCCTTTTTACGACATTTCCTTTTTCAAGATGCTCCTCAATGATCTCGTTCACATCTTCAGGTCGGACTTGGGCGTACCAGACGCCTTCTGGATAGACCAGGACGGCGGGGCCGATGGAGCAGAAGCCGACCGAGCCGCAATCGGCGAGCAGAATGGGCCCGTCGGGGTTGCGGCCCTTAGATCGTTTGCCGTAGCGGAGATTTTTGACTTCGAGCTGTTTTTCAAACTCTGCCTTAACATCCATGCTTCCGACCGCCGAACATGATTTGCCATTACATACAAAAATCTGGTGTTTGAGATCGGCCGTTGCGACGGGCGCAAGTTTTTCTAATTGTTCGCGATCTTCGATACGCTTTTTCTTGCCCATAACCACTATTTTGCCACGCCAACGCAAAAATGACATTCGACGGCGTTCTGTTTGTGATAGAATTTCATCTAAGAAACAGTTTTTATTATGGCAGTCGGCATTATCATCCACATCACGGTCGGCACCGAAAAACGAACCGAATTCTTCTCTCAGGAGCGGATTCGAATCGGCTCGGACGAAACGAGTGACCTGCAAATACACGCTCCGCAGGCCAATGGCGGCGGGGCCTGGTTTGATCTGGAGAATGCCGACGGCGTCTATCGTATTGTCGAATTTACCGATTCGCTAAACCTGCGCATCAATCAAAACCCGATCCGCCGCTTTATCGCCGTCACCGACGGCGATGTTGTCGAGGTGCCGGACGCCGATATTTCGTTTTCTTTTTTTTCGCTCGAAACTAAATCTTCGCTCATCACGACCAATCTTGATCAACCTCATATTTCGCGCTTTATCGAGGACGCGGCGCTCGAATCGGCTTCGTCTGCGAAACGCGATGACGCAAAAGCATTTCTGCGCGAATTTGTTCGAGAGCTTTCGCGGGAAATCTCCTGGACCTCGAAGCTCATTACTTTGGTGCTTGTCCTTGGATTTATCACCGGTATTTTGTATATCGGGTTTGCTGTCAGCCGGGAACTTCGCGAGAGCCGCATGCAGTCAGAGCAGCAAAGTTTAATTATAGGCAAACTGGAAGAAAAGCTTGATCAGACAAACGGCCAACTCGGCGAACTTGATAAATCAAACAAGGACATAATGAGAACGGTGTCGCTTGCCCAAAATCTGCGTGTAGAGTACGGCACCGGCGTCTGTCTGATCGTTGGTGTTTATGACCTGGTCGAAAAGCGGTCCGGCAAGGTGCTGCGTTATGCCGACCCGCAATCGTTCGGGCCAAATCCATTTGAATCTGCGCCGTCTGAAGACCCGAGCCGTCCATCCGGCCCGCCTCAGCTGGGCCTGACGACCGAGGGCAATGGCTCTACCGTCGAATACGATTTTATCGGAACCGCATTTCACGTCGGCGGCGGATATATTGTCACAAACCGCCACGTCGTGCAGCCCTGGGAAGAGGACGATCAGGTCAAACAGATGATGGCGTCGGCCGGCGGACGGGCACGTTTGAAACGCCTTGTAATATATTTTCCAAATTTCGGCCAGCCATTCCCTCTAAAAGTCCGTCAGCTAGGCGACCGGGAAGATGTCGCGGTCGGGACGATCGATCCGGAAATGCTGCCGTCGGAAATACCGTCGCTCCCGCTCGATATGGACACGGAGGCCGCTGCCGTCGGCAAAACTGTCGTCACCATGGGCTATCCGAGCGGGCCGGACCGTTTGCTGGCTATGGTTGATGACGACGAAGCAAAATCGATAAATCAGCGTTTTGGCAATTCGCGGCAAAATTTGATAAATTTTCTGGCACAATCGCAAAAGATCGTGCCCCTCACAACTCAGGGAGCGATCACCGATCTTGATACGCGGAGAATAGTCCATGACGCAAAAACCGCCGAGGGCGGCTCCGGGGCTCCTTTGTTCGGTCAGTCAGGCAAGGTTATCGGTGTAAATTTTGGCGTGTTTACAGAAAGCACAGCCGCAAATATGGCGGTACCCGTCAGGTTTGCATTGGAACTTCTGGAAAAAGCGGGTTGGAAATCTCCGGAGGACGTTCAGAAAGCGGCCGAACAGCAGACACAGGTCGCTGCTAACCCGGCAAATTCAAATTCCGCATCGCGGGGAAAGCCTCAGTAGGTTTCGACCGGAGCGGGGCTGTGAATAAATTTTACACGCTTTCTCGTGCGCTTTTTGCGTAATTCAAATAAACAATTAACGGAAATGCTGTCGATACTTAGTTTGATTTACGGAAAGATCGCGGAAGCACGTAATCGTCTCTATGAGAACGGAGTTTTTGAGTCGCATGATCTGGGCGTCCGGACGGTAAGCATCGGCAACATCACAACGGGCGGGACGGGCAAGACTCCGCTCGTCGCCTATGCATCTGAACTTTTATCCGCCCGGGGTGAGAAAGTTTGTATTTTGACGCGCGGATACGGACGTAAAGATCCTGGCCGGAGGATTTTGATTTCAGACGGTGAGCATATATATGCCAATGCCGAAGCCGCCGGCGACGAGCCGTTTGAACTTGCGCAGAAACTGATCGGAAAGGCGATCGTCATCGCCGACAGAGATCGTATTTCTGCCGCCAGTTGGGCATACGGTAAATTTGATTTCAAGACCCTTGTCCTCGATGACGGATTTCAGCACCGACGGGCCAAACGGGACGTCGATATCGTTTGTATCGACGCGACAGACCCTTTTGGTGGCGGTAAAATGCTCCCGGCCGGACGCCTCCGCGAACTTCCACACAACCTCAAACGTGCAAATATAATCGTCATCACCCGTTCTGATTTGGCCGGTGACGTTTCAAATCTAATGTCTGAAATTGCAGATTTGAGCGCCGGAACCCCTTTGTTTTTGGCGCAGAACAAGATTGTGCGCATAAGCGGGATCGGGGAATTTCAAAACAGTTTGCTCCCGACGGACAATAAAAACGAGGTGGCGCGGGACGTCTCTGAAAAGGCGCTTGATGAGACACAAGAACACAGGGTTTTTGCTTTTTGCGGCGTCGGGAACCCGAATAGTTTTTTTGATCAGATTAAAAAATTCGGCGTCAGTCTGACCGCAACGCAAACCTATCCCGATCATCATCGGTACTCGTCGAAAGACCTCGGTATTTTAACGGAACTTGCATCCGAAAGCGGAGCGACAGCGCTTATAACAACGGCTAAGGACGCCGTGAAATTATCAAATCTGAAATTTCAAATTCCGTGCTTTGTCGTTGAGATCGAAACCGTAATAGATAACGCCGAAGCATTTGCGGCCCTAATCTAGGGTCTTTTTGGTCGGTGGTTCTTTTTTGCCGCCCCAATAAAAATAACGCACTACGAGCACATAGACCAGAATGCTCAGAAACAGCAGTATAAAAAAGAAGGAAATGAGCCAGGCGAGTGATGACATTTCAGACGGTCTCCTCTTTCTGTGTTTGATTTTCCTCTATCCAACCGGCGAGCAGGCCGCTGCGTCCCTGATGCTCTAAAATGTGACGGTAAATAACCGTCGCAACGGCAACTATCGGGATCGAGAGAAACACGCCCGGGATACCCGCGACCTGTTCGCCCGCGAGAACCGACAAAATGATTGCCAGAGGATGCAGATGGATGCCGCCGCGGACAATTCGCGGATACGTGACGTAATCGTGAATTATGCGAAGTACGATCAAAAAAACTGCGACATACAGTGCCTTCCACGGATTGTCTGATGCGGCCGCCGTCGCGGTTACTATCAACCCGATCGTAATCGGCCCGAGAAGGGGGACAAATTCAAAAATGCCCGCAAGTATTCCGAGCAACAACGCATATCTGACGCTTAAAACAGAAAACCCGATCGTACAGATAAACGCGATAATTAAGCACGAGATCAGCTGCGCCCGCGTGTAAGCGGCCAGGGTTTTGTTGACGTCGGACATTACGGCCTCGGCCCGGTACCGCCAACGTCCGACAGGGAACATTCTCAAAATCGCAAGTCGAAATTGGTTTGCATCCTTCAAAAAGAAAAACGCAAGTATCGGCACCAGCAAAAACCACGGCAAATACTTGACCGAGACCAAAACAAAATTCCCGACCGCCGCCGTGATAGCACCACCGAGATCGCTGACCTTTTTGTTTATTTCAGCCTGAACCTCCTCAGGCACACGCAGGCGGTCAAATCGCCGGTTCATATCGGTAACGCGGGTTCGCAGCGCTTCGCCGACCGTCGGCAGATTTGTACCAAATTCTCTGGCCTGATCGACGACAAGCGGTGCGATATTTGCGATCGCGACGCCAAAAACGGTAAAAACAATTATGTAAGAAAGAACAATCGCAAGCGAACGCGGCATTAATTTTTCGATACTGCGTGCTTTGAACGGGCGACGGATCAATTTAACCAGCGGGTCTATCAGGTAACCAAAAAATACCGAAAGTATAATTAGAAAAACGAGCGATGCAACAGCGGTAATAATCGTCTCAAGCGACCCGGCGACAAATAAGATCAACAGCGTGATCACAACTACCCGTGCGATAGAACGTGCCGACGGAGTCGTCGGATCGAGAATTACAGCTTTTACCGGCGGCTCGGGCTCCCGTGCTTCTACGTTTACAATTTCGACAATGTCGGGCGTTTTTTGATCGGGCATAGGTTACCTGACTATATTCTGGTTACCGGCGTTGGTATTTGCATTCGAATTTATCGCCGTGCTCGGTGACGGCGAAAAATTTTCGACCGCAAACCTTTCGTTAAGAACCGCCATATTCCTGTCCGTAAGCAGAAAATTTGACCCGAGTATGACGGCCCGCCCGTCATCTGCCGTCACGCGGCGATTGATCTGATCTGTCTGCAGTTTAATAACACTTCGGTCCTGAGCGTCAAGAGTTTCGCCGTCTTTTCGGCGAAGAACGTAGATAAAGCTAAACTCGGCCGTCCTCATCGCTTCAAGATCTTTCTCAAACGTAGTTTTCTGACTATCCGTATTTGCCTGCGGAGTAGGTTCCTTGCCGGAACGCAAAATACTCTCATTACCGCCGCAAGCAGTTATAAACAAAGCGATTGCAAGTATAAGAGCGTGGCCGGAATGTCCGCGCCTCATGTTCGGTTCATTGCGGGTTTTCTTCATTCGCTTCGACGGCCTCGATATTTTCATTAGGATTTTCATTTTTTTCTTCTTCATCAAGCAGTTTTTTTTCTTCCGGCGTCTCCTCCGGTTCATCTTTCGATTCGTCCGGCGGTTCGCCTTTTACTTCGCGTATTTTTAAAAGGCGAGCCTCGTCGTCTTCGTAGATAGTCTCGACCCAGCCGCTTTCGAGTGCCTTTGCGATCATATCAATATTTTCTTTGGCATCAGCAAAAATATAATTTGCACCAAAGCGGTCACGGATCAGCGGCGCCGGGTCCTCGACCTTCCCTTCGGTAAGGTCCTTGAGCAGCTTGTAAAGCTCAGGATTTTCGGAATAGAGATAGTTCGGGTCCAAACCGTAAACATAACTGTGTTTGGTGTTATAAAAGAAAAGTTTTGGAAAATCGTCCCATGTGCAGTTAAAAATCCGTTCGCCCTTGGGTATATTTTCGGCTCCGGTCTCATCCAGCCCGGTCGCAAACTCCATCGCACGCCTATATTTATCACCCGGCTCGTTGCTGGTAATGTGGTCGATCATTCCGGATTCGTCAAAACCCCATCTGTGAATGCCGATAAGATTATAAACCCAAAATATGCTAAGCGAAATACCGATTACCCAAACCGATGCGGCCCGAGCCGAATTCCACCAAGCCTGGTTTTCCGTCGGTTTGGTCGCATCGAGATACGGTTCGATCTCACGTTGGAAATGCTCGGGCAGTTCAACAGTTTTTTGCGCGATAAACGAATTCCAGGCGAACGCTGCAAAAAGGATCGCAAACGGCGGAAAATACTCCGCAAAACGTTTTGAACGGAATTGAGCGGCGAGGAGTATGCTCGTAAATATTAGAAAAAAGGCCGCTTTTTCGGGTAGTTTTCCGCCGCGTGGCACAAAAAGAATATATCCGATCAACATTGCGGCAAGAGCAACCGGAAAATTCATAAGCAGCTCAATGCCTGAATACGGATACCACTCACCCCCGACCGCAACGACAAAATCGCCGCCGATCTTAAATTTCTCGGTAAAATGTTCGGCGAAGAGCAGTATGTTGTTCGGAAAATACGGATTTATAAGATTCCCCAGGATCAGGCCGCCGGTTGTAAATGCAAAAGGCCGCCATTCTAAACGGCGTTCGTTCCATGCAATTATCAATGTCCAAATAACCGCCGCAAACAGCAGCAGCGGAAAGAGGCTGTACGTCCACACAAACGCAAACATCAGCGGCAAAAGCCACACGTAGTTTCGCTGAAAAAGCAGATGAATGCCGATTACCGTGATAATGATCGTGAGCGGCGGCGCTTTGGCCATGTTCATCCGGTAAAAGAAGGCGTTTGAGCAGACCATTAGCGCGGCCAGCCAGATCAGCTGATGTTTGACGCCGTAACGAAACAGGAGCCAATAGACCGAGAAAATTGCGAGCGCAGCAAAAACGACGGTCGCAACCTTGGCCGCCGCAACCGGTGTAAAAAACCACAAAAACGGAATCTGCAGCAGATGAAAAAGAAAGTGGTGATCGGCGTAATCCTGCGGATTTAAAACCGTCAACGGCAGCCATTCAAACGTTGGCAGCCACTTAAATTGCTTAAAGTTTTCCCATAACAGCGACGACCATTTGATGTGATAATAGCCATCCCAATCACCGCAGCAGATCGCTTCGGTTCGGGACTGTAAAAAAGTCATCACCATGAATATCGCCAAAAAGCCAAAGATCAGATAGATAACGCGCACGGCCTTTTCCGTTTCGAGAAATGCTCTCCATGTCAGTTTCGTTTCGACAGTTTGTTCGTCGGGAGTTTTTGGGGTTTCGTGCATTATTTCGTTCATCGGAATTAAAGATAAATTAAGTGAAAAGTATCACGAAAACAGGGCGTAAATCTAACCACATATTCAATTCATCCCAATGGGTGCTCGCGCCGGGCCTTTCGCTTAAGCACAGAAAGGGGCTTCTAAGATAATTCCCCAAAACGGAGCATTGAAAACCGAAAATTTGCTATCGCTCTCGGTTAAGCCTAAAATCAACTTCGAGTATGTATCCAAAAGGCAACCTTTTTATTCCAGCCCCGCACGGCCAGCTTGAGGCCATATTAAAGGAACCGGATGGCAAACGGAGCGGCGCCGCGCTCGTCTGTCATCCGCATCCGCTCGGCGGCGGGACGATGCACAACAAAGTCGTTTTTCGGACGGCGGCCGGTCTGGTTGACGCCGGACTGACGACACTGAGATTTAATTTTCGCGGCGTCGGAGCGTCAACCGGCCAGCATAATGAGGTCGAAGGCGGCAAAGAAGACGTCCTCTCAGCCTTGGGTTATATGACCGAAAATTACGCGGATGAAGATCTGACCCTTGCCGGGTTTTCTTTTGGCTCTCGGACGGCACTCGATGCCGGTTACGATGACGAACGCGTAATACGCCTGATCAGCATCGGTACACCCGTAGATAAATATGACGATTACGATTTTCTGACAAATGTTAGAAAACCGATCCTGTTTGTTCACGGCGATAATGACGAATTTGGTTCACTTGAGAACCTTAAAAAACTGGTTGGCCGCGTATCGCTAAATGCCGACGCCGAACTGGTAGTTTTTAATAACTGCGGGCATTTTTTTGACGAACACCTGAATGAACTAAGAAAAACGGTCGCTGATTGGACACGCAAAAAAATTTCGAAAGCTAAAAATGGGTGATAATTTACAACCCGTGCGTGACGCAGCGATCAGACTGACGATGATGCCGCGTGATACAAACGCTCACGGCACCGTTTTCGGCGGTGTCATTCTGAGCTATATTGACGTCGCCGGGGGCGTCGAGGCCGTTCGGCATACTAAACACGAGCGTTTTGTAACCGTTGCAATGAAAGAAGTTCTATTCCACGAGCCGGTTTTTATCGGCGACCTGGTTAGCTTTTACGCATCGACTCTCCGTGTGGGCAGCACATCGATTACCATTCATGTTGACGTCGAGGCTGAGCGGTTTGGGAGCAAGGGCAAGATCGTTCGGGTGACTTCGGCAGAGGTAACCTTTGTGGCGATCAACGAGGCCCGGGAAAAAGTGAGGATCGGGAAATAGTATAAGGCACTCGTGTTGACCGCCGGTTTTGTGGGCGTGAGGCTGTTTGCAACGTATTGTGTAATAGCTGTCTGCTTGCTTTCGGTGACATTTTGTGACAAATTCTATCAATATCGATTTAAAGTATTTTTGAAAAAGGGAGACATTTTTGATGCCACAAATCATTGCCGAGACGGCAAACGGCCAGATAGCTTTTGAAGTCGAACAAGACAAGAAACTCGTTCTTGCTCTCGAGGACAACAATATCGATATTCTGCACCGCTGCGGCGGTAATGCGCGATGCACGACATGCCGTGTTGAAGTATTAAGCGGGGATCCGGGAGCAATCGGTGAAGCCGAAGCCGGTATTCTCGCAACCAAAACGGATCTCGGCGAACGGACCCGTCTATCCTGTCAAATACATATTTCGGACGATTTGCACGTTAAGGTCATTAATCAGGCAAGTGTCGCAGGGATCGATCCCGGCCCGCGGCCTGAAAATTAGTCGTTACTTTGTATCACAGCGTACAGAACCCCGCGCGAAACGGCTGTTAGAATTTAATTTTAGAAACGGCAACACGATTTGGATTTAATACATTACTGAATTATTTAGGAGAAAGAAAATGGGTTTGAATACCACTTACAAAGCGAAATCATTTGACCTCAGCGGCCTGACTGGCATCTCGGATGAAACTCTGGAGATTCACTTTAAGCTCTACGAGGGCTATGTCACAAACACTAACACGCTTAACGAAAAAATTGCCGAACTGATAAAAAGCGGCGAGCTCGATTCGACCAAAACTGCGGCCTATAGCGAAATGAAGAGGCGGTTCGGGTTTGAATACAACGGAATGGTCCTGCACGAATATTATTTTGAAAATATGAAAAAGCAGGGTACCGGTGACCCCGAAAAAACTTCGGCGTTTGTCAAAGCGGCTGACGAAAGCTTTGGCAGTTACGAGATTTGGAAAGCCGATTTTAACGCCACCGGCAAGATGCGCGGCGTCGGCTGGGCGGCAACGTATCAGGACCCTTCGAACGGCGCCATATCGAATCACTGGATAAATCTGCATGAAACAGGAAACGTCGCCGGTTACAAGCCGATTCTTATAATGGACGTTTGGGAGCATGCATTTATCAAGGATTACGCACCCGCCGACCGTCCAAAATATATCGAGGCATTTTTCTCAAATATAGACTGGGATGCGGTAAGCAAACGCCTCTCAACCGCCGGAAGCGCCAAAGCGTAGGTTGCATACGGATAAACTCTGTTTGTGCGATGGGTCTTGTTTGCTATTTTCAGAATAGTGCCGCTAACGAGGTGTAAAGTAAAACACGGTGCCTTGGTCGCTCCCGGCGACGATTCCGGAGCCGTCCGAGCTAACAAACATCGGCCAGTTCATATTTTCTGTTTTATAACGCCAGAGCAGCTTGCCTGTTGCGCCTTCGTACAACGAGAAGTGACCGGGGGTTCCATC
Organism: Pyrinomonadaceae bacterium; assembly: GCA_041747575.1. GTDB lineage: Bacteria > Acidobacteriota > Blastocatellia > Pyrinomonadales > Pyrinomonadaceae > OLB17. The sequence continues at coordinate 28,263 of JBGTEX010000015.1, read as the reverse complement.
CGGATAGCCGTCGGCTACTGAAACAAAATTGGCCGAGGCGTCCATGCTCGTGCTGTTCGGATTCCGAGTGGTTACCTGTTCCCATTTCCTGGTCAATGTGCCGTCATTGTTTTGTAGGGCTATGACTTCACCGCCCTCGCCTTTATTTCCGATTGCCGAAAGAAAACCGCCGTCATCAGAAATCGCCGTCCATCCGACGCGGCCGCCGCTGTCGAGCGTGTACGTTCCGGCGCAGGACGGACTACTGCCGGTCATCGAGGCGAAACTGAACAGGTAAAGCGTACTGCCGTCGCCACCAACCGCAAACCACTGTCCGTCCGGCGTTAAGGCAACACAATGTATGGTGGTCAGCGAGGGGTTACTCCAAATATACTTGTTGCCGATTTGGCCGGCTTTGTTTTCGACCAGATAGACATTGCCAATATAATCTCCGATCAGAATCCATCTGCCGTCGGACGTAACGGCCACAGCCTGGGCGCTATTAGCGGCGGCAGTATTTTTTACTGAATTCAAAGGGAAAATGACCGGTTCCTGCGGAAATACTCCGTTGGACATCTGAAAAATATAAACATTATCAGCCACCGCGACCAGAGTCGAACCGTCCGCCGAAAGTGCCAGTGCATTAACTCTTGTCGCCAGCCGGTAGTCGATTACTGGTGTCGCTCCTGCGGCCGTTTTATAGGCGCGAACATAACCTTGAAATGGTTCGCTGGAGAACCAGCCGCCGGAAGCGGCTACTGAGCCGTCGCCCGAAATTGCAACAGCGTAAACGCCCTCATAGCCGGTGAACTTATCAGCCCAAAGCTGCCGACCGTCCCGGTCAAATAAATAGGTGCCGAATTCGTCCGGAACCATGGGCTGCGATTGCAATGCAGCATCCGGCGAATACTTATGAAAAAATGTACCGGCAACTACGTATTTGCCATCGGCAGATATTGCCGTCGAATTGACGTAATATGGCGGTTCGAGCCTCCGCATCCAATGTAGAAACTCGAACTTTTCGCCTTCAGATAATGTCATATTAGCTTCCGTTGATTTCTTTTTTATTTCAGTTTTATGATTAAAGACCTACCCTTTGGAGGAGATTTTTAAATCGCGGTTCTACGCGAAGATTATCGAAATGCGTTTCGACATTGAGATACTGTAATTGAGGGTCACGTGATTCGAAGGCTCGCTCAAGAGCATCAAGCGCTTGTGGCTTGTCACCCATGCCCGTATAAAGTATTGCCAGGGAAACCGGTGAAACAAACTCTGTCCCCGCCTGAAAACGCGAAATTATGGCGAGCGCCTCATCCCGTCTGCCGCTCATCGCAAGTGCATGGCCGTAATAACACTGTGTTGCCGTCGTGTCATCGCCCAGTTTGAATGCTTGATCGTATGAGGTGATGGCTTTCAGATAAGATTTTTGGCTTGCCTGCACAATGCCGATCCATGTGTGTGTGATCGGCGAATTAGGCTCCAGGTCGAGGGCGTTTTCTAGAACGGCGAGAGCATCGTCGCCCCGCCGAGCATTATAGAAAACCGCTCCCATGCTAATTTGCGTCAAAAGGCGCAGCGGATCGAGGTCCTTCGCACGACGCATTGCCGCAATCGACTGCTCATGTTTTTGCAGAACACTTAAATAAACCGCATACCCTTCGTGTGCTTCGGCGAGGTTTGGGTTCAATTCGATTGACCGTCGGTAAAGCGCGTCTGCTCCTTGCCAATCCCATTGATCGCGTCTTATTTCCGCAAGCACGAGATGGGCGAGGCCGCTGCTTTCATCTATCTCCAGAGCCCTTAAAGCCGCTCTCTGGGCTTTAGGGTTGGTTTCACCCGGATCAAGAAAAGCTGACGCTCCGATGAGACGAAGCGTGTACGCGAGTTCTGCAAAAGCGAGAGCATAAAGGGCGTCTTCCCTAATAGCTGCTTCATAAAATTCGACCGCTTTCAGGGTGCTCTCCGGTGTATATTGACGAACGGCGAAGCGGCCTTTAAGCAAGTTCTCATACGCCTCCGGTTTTACCAACGCCTGTTTTGCCATCTGCGTTTGCCCTTCGCTGCCCGTTTTTAACTGAAGCCTTTCGGTAATCTGCAAGGAGATTTCTTTTTGTACAGCCTGAGCTTCGGCGGGTGTTCGATCGTAAACCTGGCTCCATATCTGACGGTTATTGTATGTGTCAACAACCTCGACGCGCACCACCATACTGTTACCGCGCTGTTCGAAACGCCCTGTAACGATTGCGCGGGCACCGAGCAGCTTTGCCGCCGCCTGCAGATCGTCATGACCCCGAAGCTTGAATGAAGAGTTTCGGGCAATGACCTTAAGCTCAGGCAAAAGTGTAAGGCTGTCGATTAACCCCTCGCTTATACCATCCGAAATATAATCAAGACCGGCATCGCCGCTTCCGTTCTGAAAAGGCAGTACCGCGATCGATTCGATTGGAACATCTGCGGAGACCCTTAAAAAAATAAAATATACGCCGAGGCCGAGCGCTGCAATCAGGCCGGCAAGCACCGCGACAAACACTTTATTTTTCTTGCCTGCTCCGGTAAAGGTCGTATTGGTCCACGTGCGACTTTGCTGGGTTTCGCTGTCAAAATTCTCGATCGGCTGTGTCGTTAAAGAAGTCCGGTCCGACGCGGCCTCTTCAGTTGCAGATGTTTTGGCGAGCGACGGAATATGCGAACGCTCAAGCCGCAAAGTGAAGTCTTGTTCGCTTTTCAAATTTTGCAGATCGAGCATCAGATCTTTGACAGTCTGATATCGCTCGTCGGGTTTCTTTTGTAATGTCTTGCGGACTATGCGTTGCAATTCAGGAGGAATTTCCTGGCCAGGGCGGTCGATGTCTGCAGGTTCGCTTTTTAAGATCGACGCAATCACATCGCTCGTGGTTTCACCTTCAAAGGGTCGGATTCCGGCCAGCATTTCATAAAGCACAACACCGAAACTCCAGATGTCGGTGCGCTCGTCCGTCCTCTTGCCTCTCGCCTGTTCAGGCGACATATACGCAGTCGTCCCTAAAAGCATCCCGCTTTCAGTCTTTACTTGCACAAGCGTTACCGCCTCAGGCTCAGTTAAGCTCGATATTTTTTCCGACAGCTTGGCTAGGCCAAAATCCAGGACCTTTACCAAACCGTCCTCGCGCCGCATCACATTTTCCGGTTTTATGTCGCGGTGGATGATACCCGACGCGTGAGCCGCGTTTAGGGCCGCCGCGATCTGCAACGCCGTTTCGATGGATTCCTGTACAGGAATCGGGCCGCTCCTAAGCCGTTCCCGCAAATTCTTGCCGTTGATATATTCCGTCGCTATAAAATGCGAGTCGTCAGACCGGCCGATCTCGTAAACGGTTAAAATATTGGGATGATTTAGAGCGGAAACAGCTTTGGCTTCCTGTATAAAACGCCGGATTCCCTCATCATTATTAAGAGACCTGGAAGAGAGGATTTTGAGCGCCACTTTTCTGTCTAATTCAAGATCCTCCGCCAGGAAAACCTCGCCCATTCCGCCGGCGCCCAATTTGGCCGATATGCGGTAGCGGGAAAAATTGTATTTTGCCGGAATCGACTCCATGCCTGAAGCTAGACTATCACAAAGCGAACGGCAAAAACAGGGTTTTAGGCTGGTTGATGAATAGGGCGAAAGAAGTTTTTTTTTGTTCCGGGCATTAGCGACTTTTCCGCCAAACCAGAATTTGCATAGACGACCTCCGAGCAGGCAACAAACAATCATTCGGATAAAGACGCCCTTTTCTACAAATAGCGATTTTACGGCTTTTTAGCCGGCCGCTCCAATTCTCGATCAGGCGGCCGCCCTATACTTGTGTTTGCACACCCTATATTTTGCTGCCAGGAAGCTTTTGGATTGTCCTTTCCAATTTAATTTTTGGGATCTTTGATCATTCAGTCCAAAATCTATCGTCAATATACTTGCCGCCGCCGTCGCAGAGGATCGTTGTTATAATTGCCGGTTCATACAGTTCTTCAGCGATTCGCAAGGCGGCTAGCACGTTCGCCCCCGAACTGACCCCTACGAACAGGCCGTCTTCGCGGGCTAGCCGGCGGGTCATATTTTGTGCATCTTCGGTTCCGACCTCGATATTTTGGTCCGCAACCTGGCTGTCGTAAATTCCTGGAACGATCGCACTTTCGAGATGCTTCATGCCTTCGAGGCCGTGGAGCGGGGCGTCCGGCTGCATAGAAATTGCCTTTAGAGACGGACTAAGCTCTTTCAGTTTTCGGGCCGTTCCGATAAACGTACCGGTCGTTCCAAGGCCCGTGACAAAATGTGTGACGCGACCGGCGGTGTCCCGCCAGATCTCCAGCGCGGTTGTTAAATAGTGTGCCCGCCAATTGGCCGGATTATTATACTGATCGGGATAAAAATATTTGTCCGGAAATTCCTCTGCCATTTCCCGGGCGATCGTCTGTGCCGCGTCTGTGCCGCTTTGCGGGTCGGTCTCAATGATCTCGGCTCCGTATAATTTTAAAATGCGTTTTCGAGCATCGCTTGCATTTGCGGGCAGGGTCAAAGCAACCCGATAGCCGCGTGCGGCCCCGATCATTGCATAGGCAATGCCGGTATTGCCGCTGGTCGCGTCGAGGATGATCTTGCCAGGTGTCAGCTTTCCTGTTGCTTCACCATCGAGAATCATGGCAAGGGCCGCTCGATCTTTGACAGAGCCGCCGGGATTTAGAAACTCAGCCTTTGCAAATATTTCGATGTGCTCAGGTAATTGAGACGCCACGCGCCTGATCCGAATTAAAGGCGTGTTTCCGATAAAACTATCGAGCAATGCGTCTGACGCTGGTTGGGTTTTTTCTTTAGATTCTGCTGATGGTCTCCCCATTATTACCCTTGACCTTTTACCGACAAATAAAAGCCGAAAAATTTAAATTAAATTGCACGGCCGGCTGATTTTTGCGCGGATATTAACCATATTTGAATCCTTACAAAAAAGTCTATATTCTATAAATAGTAAATGGCAATTGTTTTGTCAAATGAATTTCTATGTTGCAAATGATAAGATGTGGGCTGACGGGCCGTCTGAATTTAGATAACATTTTATGATCGAAGAACAAGTTTTAATACAAAATTTTGTAAGCAGGAAACGGCAGCGGATAAAGAAGCCGGACTGGTTAAAGATCAAGCTCGGCGACCCGCGAAATCAGAATGCCGTTCTCGAACTGATCGACGGGCTCAACCTGCACACCGTCTGCCAGGAAGCCCGCTGCCCAAATATTTTTGAATGCTGGACGGACAAAACCGCGACATTTATGCTCGGTGGCGATACGTGTACGCGGCATTGCGGTTTTTGCGCGGTCAATAAGGGGAAACCGATGGATCTCGACCCGCTCGAGCCGACGCACGTGGGCGAAGCGGTAAAACATCTTGATTTAAAACATGCCGTGATTACATCGGTCAACCGCGACGATCTAGCCGACGGAGGCTCGATGCATTGGGCCGAGACAATTCTGAAAGTCCGTGAAATGAACCCAATGTGTAAGGTCGAGGTTCTTATTCCGGATTTTAACGGTGATGAAGCCGCTCTGAATAACGTTTTGCAAGCACGTCCCGACGTACTCAATCACAATACCGAAACCATCGCCCGCCTCTACCGCCGCGTTAGGCCTGACGCGAAATATGCTCAATCGATGGAACTCTTGAGACGCTCCGCACATTGGCGTGACACTGAGCAGAGCGCGATGAAAACCAAAAGCGGCATAATGGCCGGACTCGGCGAAACCTTCGAAGAGGTTGTCGATTTAATGAAAGATCTGCGTTCCGTGAGTTGCGACATTATGACCATCGGTCAATACCTCCAACCCTACGAAAAACGCCTGCCCGTCGAACGTTACGTCACCCCCGAAGAATTCGCCGAATGGAAAGCCATCGGTGAAGCAATGGGCTTCAAACACGTCGAATCTTCACCGCTAACCCGCAGCTCATATCACGCCCGCGAACAGGCAGAATAGGGCAAAATTCGTGATATAATCTTACTATGAACGTTGAAAGCACTATCGATCAGATGACTATTACGGATAAGTTTCGGTTAATGGAATTGTTGTGGCGAGATATCTCGAAAGATCCGGACAGTATCGAGGTTCCGCATTGGCAAAGGAATTACTCGAAGATCGCGACCGGGCTTTGGCCAACGGCGAGACAAAATTCATTGACTTTGAGGATGCAGTAGCCGAAATTCGGCAGCGATCCGCTCTTATTAGCCGGGATAAATGAAGTCTTGGTAGCGCGTTTTTGCGCTATAATTTCTATATGAATACTGAAATTGTTTTGCCGCTTGAAAGTATGTCGATAGCCGAGAAACTCGAGGTAATTGACACGGTGTGGGAAGATTTGCGTAAGAATGCTAGTGCCATTCCGGTACCGGAATGGCACCGCGAGATTTTAGCTAGCCGTAAAAAAGCCTTTGAACGGGGCGAGATCGGTTATACGAACTGGGAAATCGCCAAGAAAGAAATTCGAGACCGCGTTTCATGAATGTCGAAATTCTAGATCCTGCGAAAGACGACCTAGCCGAAGGTTTTTGGTTTTACGAAGCTCAAAGAGTCGGTCTCGGTCATTATTTTCTTGCCACGATTTACTCCGAGATCGACACGCTTGCGACAAATGCGGGAATTCACCCGATGTATGATCCGCCTTACCACTTAATGGTATCTGACCGTTTCCCCTTCTCAATTTATTATATCGTTGACGGCAAAGATGTTTTCGTTGAGGCTGTTGTCGATCAACGCCGTAACCCCGAATGGATTAGCAAACGGTTAAACTAGTAATCGGGGGAAAAGTTCAGGATGTCGGGCAGTATTAAATCTATGACTGTCGAAACAAATGCCGGCAATCGAAGAGATGACCGCCATCCAAAAAGTCGAACTGTTGGAAGCATTTTGGAAAGAGATGGGGATCAAGCCTGATACCTTTTAATCCCCGGATTGGCATCGCGAGTATTTGAAGAACGCGAGAAGACTATTGCTGACGGAACAGACAGATTTATCGACCTCGATTATTTTGAAAAAGATCTCCGCGAGAGGATATGATTTAAGCGACGGGCTCTGGTTCCTAGGAAGCGTTGCTAAATCCGCACTAAATTTAGCAACTTTGTGATAGTATAATGTCTATGAAACTCACTCGCGACATTCAGAGCCTTAGTGTTTTTAAGCGGGATTCGGCAAAATTTATCAGGCAGATGAAAAAAACGGGCGAGCCGATCCTGCTTACCATAAATGGTAAAGCGGCAGTCGTAATGCACGACCCGGACAGTTATCAGGAGTATCTCCGCAACAAAGATCGGCAGGAAACGATCGAAGGAATTCGTCGCGGCCGGGCGGATGTCAAAGCTGGCCGCGTTCGGGACGCCGAAGAATTTTTTAACGAGATGTTTGCCAAGTACGACATTCCTTTGGATGAATGAAGTACAAGGTAAAGACAACAAAATCTGCTGAAGCCGATATTCTTCGATCGTTTGAATGGGGCGTTAAAAATTGGGGTGTGCCGGCGGCTAAACGATGGGCAATTCAGCTACGAAAAAGGTTCTCGAAACAACTTTCGAGCTTTCCGTTTGGTTGTCCGCTTGCTCCAGATCAGGATGCAGCCGAAAAAGATGTTCGCTATCTGATCGTTGAGAGTTACCGCGTATTGTATGAAATTGAGGGATCGCTGGTTCGCATTTTGCACGTGCGCGGCCCGTTTGTCCCGCCGGATTCCGAGGAGAATTGAAATCTAATATGAACGAAAACGAAAAACAAAAAGCAATTGAAATTTTGAATAAGATACTGGAACTTGAGCTGGCGGGCGTTGTGCGTTATACGCATTATGCTTTGATGGTTTTTGGATATAATCGGATCCCGATCGTGTCCTGGCTCAAGGGTAACGGGGACGAGAGTTTGGCTCACGCTCATAAGGCTGGCGAATTTGTCACCATGCTCGGCGGGCATCCGAGCCTCAAGATCGGGCCGCTGCTCGAAACCCACAAACATGACATCGGTGACATACTCCGTGAGAGCCTCGAACAGGAAGCATCAACCCTCGACGCGTATTACGAACTGCTAAAGCTTGCTGAGTGCCACTCGGTCTCGCTCGAGGAATACGCCCGTGAGATGATCCTGCTAGAAGAAATGCATCTCGACGAGGTAAACAAAATGCTCCGCAAACCCGGCGAGATCGAACCTTTTAGCGAATAGCGCCGGCCGTAATCGCCACTATCCGATCGCGTATTCCGTTCGGCGGTTTTCACAAACTGTGTCGGCCTGATCTGCGGCGACAGATCAAGAAATGGGTAAAATAATATGCCCGTTTTGCAATACGATCCGATGTTTGCCGAGCCGCACGGCTTCCGATTCGTTATGAGTTACATAAATAAAGGGAATATCGGTCTCGCGTTGAGCATTTTCGACCTCGTCGAGGAGTTTGGCACGGGTTTCAACGTCAACCGCTGACAAAGGCTCATCGAGCAGAACGATCAAAGGGTCGGAAGCCAATGCTCTGGCTAAAGCGACACGCTGCTGCTCACCGCCCGAAATTTCACGCGGGATGCGTTTGCCGATATGCTCGATGTGAAACAGCGACAACATCTCTCGTGCCTTATTTGTCTTAAATTTTTTATCATCCGTTTTCACGCCGTAAGCGATATTTTGCTCGGCGTTGAAATGCGGAAATAAAGCGTAATCCTGAAAAACAAAACCTACCCGCCGTTTTTGAATGGAAAGATCTATATTTTTACCCGAATCGAAAAAAGTTTGCGAATTTGCTTTTATGTAACCTTCGTCGGGTGTTAAAATCCCGGCGACCAGCCTCAAGATGCTCGTTTTCCCCGAACCCGATGCTCCTGTCAATACAGTAATTCCATTGCCGACCGAAAATGAAACATCGAGCAGAAATTCAGTTTTGCTTTTGCTGCTAAAATGTTTTTTAAGGTTGACCGTCAGCATTGTTATCAATAAATCCGCGAACTGCTGATCTTATTGGTTAAGTAGATAGCGGCAATGGAAATCGCGGTTAAAATAATGGCAAGGATCTGTGCCCGCCGGTCGTCACCCGATGCGACGGCCTCGTAAATGGCAAGCGGCATCGTCTGAGTTTTGCCGGGAATATTTCCGGCGATCATTAACGTAGCTCCAAATTCGCCAAGAGAGCGTGCAAAACTCAAAACGAGCCCGGCAAAAATTCCGCGTTTTGCAAGCGGCAGCGTTATGCGAAAAAATGTTTCAAACTCGCTTTTGCCGAGCGTGTAGGATGCAATTTCGTAATTTGGATCAACGCTCTCGATACTTGCCCTCGAAGCTTTTATCATCAACGGCAAAGCCACTACCGCCGCCGCAATTACTGCCCCATACCACGTAAAAACGATTGTCCAGCCGGTCAGGTCATATATAAAACCGCCGATGATTCCGCGTCTGCCAAAAAGAACAATGAGATAATAGCCCGTCACAGTCGGCGGCAAAACCAGCGGCATCGTCAAACAGGCGTCTAATAATTCCTTACCGCGAAAATCGCGCTTTGCCAGCAAAAAAGCAAACGCCAAACCGATAAGGCCGACAAGCACCGTCGCCGTGCTGACTACCAATAACGATAATTTGAGCGATTCCCAAATCATTTTTGTGATGCTGAGGCAAAGCCGTATTTTTGTAAAATATTTTGCCCTTCGTCACTCAAAACAACATCCACAAACGCGAGCGCCGTACGCTTTTGCCTGCCGTCTTTAACCAACGCTATCGGATATAGGATCGGGTCGTGAGCATCGTCCGGAGCAGTAGCGGCGACGCGGATCGTTTCGCCCGCAACCAAAGCATCGGTCGCATAAACCACTCCGGCGTCCGTTTCGCCGCGCACCACATAATCGAGTACCTGCCGCACATGCTCGGCGAAAATAATTTTCGGTTTTAGAGTGGGATTCAATCCGGTTTTCTCAAAAACCTGCTCGGTATATTGTCCGGCGGGTACCGTTTTGGGGTTGCCCACGGCGATTTTCATAGCCTCCGGTCTGTTCAAATCAGAAAAAGCCGTCAGGTTTAAGGTCGAATGCTTTGGAACGATCAAAACCAATGTATTTCGTGCAAAATCTCGTCGCGTCGCCGCGTCGATCAAATTTTTATCGGCAAGCTCATCCATCTGTCGCTGCGCGGCACTTGCAAAAACATCAACCGGTGCACCCGTTTCGATTTGCTGCTGCAAGGCCCCGGATGCTCCGAAATTAAAATTGATCCCTTTGCCGGTTTTTGATCTATACAGTTCTCCGATTTCGTTAAATGCATCCTTGAGCGAAATCGCCGCCGAAACCGTAATGGTTTCCGGCGACACACCGTTTGACGAATTTGCCTGACAACCGCCGAGAAAAAGTAAAAATAAAATCGAAATTATCTGTATTTTCATTTTGCTTTGCAATCGACCATTCAAGCCAGTATTTTTATAATTGAGCTGGTAAACGACGAAAAGATAGCGATTATGGCGAAGATCAGTTGTTGATGAATTTTTCTCACACCTTAGCCGGTTTATCATACCTCAAACCCATTGCTGCCGAAAGCGGCGCGAGTTTTGGAAGGATACCTCACCGCAGCAGATACCGACTGTGAACGGCCATACCTTTCTAATGTGATTATTACAATTGGAATTTATTAATTGACAAAAAAAAAATGAGATTTCTCTTTTTTTTTGCATCCAATTGAAACAAGAACACTTTTGAGACAGTCGGAAGTTGTATAATTCTGACTAGCTTTGCCAGATTATTAATTTTTAGGAGATTTTATGCGTATAGTTCGTTTTCAACGTTTGATGCCGATCGTGGCTTTTATTTTTTTGATTTTTTCTTCGACCCCATTGTTCGCGCAGACCGCTGCCGCGAAATTGCCGGCCGGCGTGACGAAGGCGACAAGTGTCGAGGGAGTTACGGAATATCGTCTCGACAACGGGTTAAAAGTTTTACTTTTCCCCGATCAGACAAAACAAACAATTACCGTCAATATGACCTATCTTGTCGGCTCGAGACACGAGAATTATGGTGAGACCGGCATGGCTCATCTGCTCGAACACCTGGTTTTTAAAGGCACACCGCGACATCCGAATATTCCTGCCGAATTAACCTCGCACGGGGCTAGCCCAAACGGGACCACTAATTCGGACCGCACCAATTATTTTGAGACTTTTTCGGCAAACGACGAAAATTTAAATTGGGCCTTGGATCTTGAAGCCGACCGGATGGTTAACTCCTTCATCGCCAAGAAAGACCTGGAATCAGAATTTTCGGTCGTTCGCAACGAACTCGAATCGGGTGAGAATAATCCGATCCGGGTTCTTTTTCAGCGCAGCCTGGCAGCCGGGTATGATTGGCATAACTACGGAAAATCGACTATCGGAGTAAGGTCTGATGTAGAAAATGTCCCGATTGACCGATTGCAGGCGTTCTACAAAAAATACTATCAACCCGATAATGCCGTTTTGCTCGTCGCGGGAAAGTTTGACGAGATGAAAACGTTGGATCTTATAAAAAAATATTTTGGCGTGATCCCGAAACCGGAACGCACGCTTGCCCCTAATTACACGATCGAACCGACGCAGGATGGTGAACGGAGCGTGACCGTCAGACGGGTCGGCGACGTTCAGGCTCTGATGACGGGTTATCATGTGCCGCCGGGGGCGAGTGTCGATGCTCCCGCTGTCGATGTTTTGACTACGGCTTTGACCGATACGCCGTCTGGCAGGCTTTATAAAAATCTGGTCGAGGCAAAAAAGGCAGTAGCCGTATTTGATATCAATTTTCAATTTAAGGAACCAAGCTATTTGCTCTTTGGCGCTCAGATCAGCAAAGACGGTTCGATCGACGCGGCTCGTGATGCGATGATAGACACAATCGAAAAAATTGGCGACAAGCCACTTACAAAAGAGGAAGTTGACCGCGCAAAAACCTCGATGCTAAAGGAAATTAATTTGACCTTAACCGACCCGAACAGGGTCGGCCTGGGCTTGAGCGAATATATCGCTCAGGGCGATTGGCGTCTGTTTTTCTTGTATCGCGATCGTTTGGAAAAGGTAACGCCAGAGGACACGACGGCGGTTGCGAAGAAGTATCTCAAGCGCTCAAACCGCACAACGGCGATGTTCATTCCGACCGATACACCGGATAGAGCCGAGGTTTCGAATCTGACGGATAAGGAAATTACTGCGATGGTCGAGGGGTATAAAGGCCGCGAAGCAGTCGCCCAAGGCGAGGCATTTGATCCGTCACCCGCAAATATCGATTCGCGAACAATGCTTTCGACGATCGACGGCCTCGAAGTTGCGTTTTTGCCAAAAGAGAATCGCGGTGACACAGTTTTTGCGAGAATGACGTTCCGCTTTGGGAACGAAACAACGCTGATGAATCGCGGAACCGCCGCGAGCCTCGCCGGGCAGCTTTTAATGCGCGGTACAGTGAATAAAACGCGTCAGCAGATACAGGACGAGATCGACCGTCTTAAGGCTAGAGTAAACGTGTCGGGCGGCGCGACAAGTGCTAACGTCTCAATCGAAACAACCCGCGAAAACCTACCTGAAGTAATAAAGCTCGTTGCTGAAATACTTAAAGAACCGGCCTTTCCGGAAACCGAGTTTAATCTGATAAAGGAACAGACTATAACCGGCCTCGAAAGCCAGCGGAGTGAGCCGACGAATGTGGCGATCTTTGCGATGCAAAAACAATTTAACCGGTATAAAAAGGGCGACGTTCGTTACACCGGGACACTAGACGAAAACATTTCGGATATAAAAGCTGTCACTCTTGCTCAGGTAAAGGATTTTTACAAAGACTTTTATGGAGCGTCAAACGGTGAGGTTGCCGTGGTCGGTGATTTTGATCCGAAGGTCGTTACGCCGCTTGTAAAGCAGTATTTTGGCGATTGGAAAAGCCCGGGGAAATACGAAAGGCTGTCAAATCTGTATTTCGATATTCCGCCGGTCAATCAGTCGTTTGAAACACCTGACAAAGCAAATGCTTTCTTTATCGCCCGTTTGAATCTCAAACTGAGCGACGCCAATCCCGATTACCCGGCGCTCTTTGTCGGAAATTATATGCTCGGCGGCGGTTTTCTAAATTCGCGTCTTGCTTCGCGTATTCGTGGAAAAGACGGCCTGAGTTACGGCGTCGGTTCATCCCTGACTGCGAGCTCGCTTGACGAAAACGGAGCTTTTTTTGCAAATGCGATATATGCACCGCAAAACGCCGATAAACTCGAAGCGGCTTTTAAGGATGAGATCCAAAAAGCCACAACCGAAGGTTTTACAAAGGCCGAAGTTGACGACGCGAAAAAAGGGCTTCTGCTGGACGCACAACGTCGCAGAGCGTCCGACGCCACTCTGGCGGGTTCGCTGGTAAACAATATGTTTCTCGGTAGAACATTTCAGTGGGACGCCGATTTTGAACAGAAAATAAACTCTGTAACGGTCGAACAGGTAAACGCCGCCGTAAAGAAACATATTACACTTGATAAAATCACAATTATCAAAGCGGGAGATTTTGCAAAAGTTAAAGCCACACTGTAAAAACAATTAAATGCCGGGTCGCTGAGACGCCGAGGTGAGTTTGTATTTGCTCGACTAAATCGACAAAAAAACTCTTTCCTTTGCGTCTCTCCGGCTTTGGCGGTAATATTTTCGCGGATAGCTCTATGAAATACGGACTCATAGCGGGTAGCGGGCAATTTCCGTTCCTTGTTTTAAAAGGGGCGCGGGAAGCGAGAGTTTCGCTCGCTGTTGTCGCGATACGCGAAGAGGCAGACCTTTCGATTAACGGTTTCGAAGAAAACGTGAAATGGGTCGGAATCGGCCAGCTCGGCCTGATGATCTCCCATTTTAAAAAAGAAAGCGTGACAAAAGTTATGATGGCCGGCCAGGTCAGGCACGTGCAAATATTTTCCGGCGCGATGCCCGATATGCGGATGGTTAAAATGTTGTGGAATCTCCCGCGTCGAAATACGGACGCGCTGATCGGCGGCGTCGCCGACGAGTTGGCGAGAGAGGGCATCGAACTTATAGACTCGACACACTTTATCAAGGACCTGCTTGCCCCCGCCGGCGTCCTGACAAAACGAAAGCCAACGGAAAACGAGCTTCAGAACATCAAATATGGGCTTTCTATCGCTGACGAATTGGCGAGGCTTGACTTAGGGCAAACGACTGTTGTCAGGGCAAAGGCCTGCGTTGCGGTGGAGGCCATGGAGGGTACGAATGCGACAATCCGTCGAGCCGGAGAACTTGCAAATGGTAAATTGACAGTCATAAAAGTGGCAAAGCCTGAGCAGGATATGCGTTTTGATGTTCCCGTTGTCGGCGTTCCCACGGTTGAAACAATGATCGCGGCCGGGGCGACCTGCCTGTCGATCACAGCGGGAAAAACACTTATATTTGATCGTAAAGAGATGTTAGACCTGGCGAACAGCAGCAAGATCTCAATTGTCGGATCAGATGAGGAAACAAAGTCGCCAAGATCCGCGTAATAATAAAGGAAATTTACACCTCCGCAGCAAAGAATCGCCTTGTAAACTAACGTTTTCCGGTCAGTAATTTCTTAACTTGTCTTTGCGAGCGTGTGGTAAACAAACTTTAAGGAGAAAAATGAAAAGAAATTTGTTTTTAGGCTTGCTTTTGGCAGCTTTTACATTCCAGTCCGTCGGGTTTGCTCAGGCCCCGTTGGTCAACATTTCGGCTTCGGAAAAAAAGACCGCGGAGGCTATAACGGCCGCGCAATTGAGTGATTACCTTCATTTTGTTGCCTCAGATGAAATGGAGGGACGTGACACGCCGTCGCGGGGGCTCGATCTGACGGCAAAATTTATTCGAACAAATCTATCCAGATGGGGTTTTAAACCGGCCGGCGACAACGGCACTTTTTTCCAAAAAATTGCCATCAGATCAGAGGCGGGCGATCCGGCGAATAATAAATTGACGATTGGTTCGCAGAATTTTACATATCTCGACGATTTTGTTCGGATTTCCGGCAATGCGGCGGTCGATGCTCCTCTGGTTTTTGTGCGGGACGGCTGGATGGTGAAAGCGAAAGGCGTCGATGCATATAACGGCGTTGATGTAAAAGATAAGATCGTTGTTATATCGGGTCAGGGATTTCCGCGCGGGGGAAACATTACAAATCCGCCCGCGGGCGTTACACAGAACGATCTCAAAGGCGTCAGGGGAACCGAATGGGCTGACCCGCTGACCTATGCACGGCAAAGCGGAGCAAAAGCCGTTTTGGTGGTTGCGTCGCCACAGATCGATGGTGCGTGGCCCCAAATTCGGGCCTCTATGTCGCGGGGCAGTTCATATATTGAAAAGCTTCGCGAAGGCGATACAGGCGATTTTCCGGTGATTTTAGTTTCGGGCAAGGTTGGCAGCTCTATCTTTGCCGGCGAAAGCGGCGGCAAAGATTCAGCTGCGTCATTTGCAGTATCAAAATCAGCTGCCCTAAAGGCTGCCGCCAAGGTCGAAACGAAATGGACGCAAAATGTCGTCGCTTTATGGGAAGGCAGTGATCCCGTTCTAAAGAATGAGATGATAGCGATCGGTGCCCATTACGATCACGATGGCGTGCGGCCAAACGCTCCGGGCGAAGATAAGATATGGAACGGCGCGGACGACGACGGATCTGGCACTGTGGCCGTTCTGGCGATCGCCGAGGCTTTGGCAAAAGCGCAGACACGGCCGAAACGCTCTGTTTTGCTGGTTTGGCATACCGGCGAGGAAAAAGGACTGTGGGGCTCGGAATATTTTAATAAATTTCCGACTGTCGATATCAAGAGTGTTGTTGCCCAACTTAACATTGATATGATCGGACGCAGCAAAAAAACCGGTGATGATAACCCAAAAAACAAAGACCTGACGGGGGCGAATGCAATTTATGTCATCGGCTCCGAAATGATGAGCTCGACCTTAGGGGCTGTGACAAAACAGACAAACGACGGGTTTTTGAAACTTGCGTATGATTACCGCTACGATGATCCGAAGGATACAAACCGCTTCTTTTTCCGGTCTGATCATTATCATTACGCTGTAAACGGCATACCGATCGCGTTTTGGTTTGACGGCGTTCATGAGGATTATCATCAGGCCAGCGACACCGCTGACAAGATCGATTACGAAAAAATGGAAAAGGTAACCAGGACCATATTCCTAACCATGTGGGAACTTGCCGAGCTGAAAGAGCGGCCAAAGATCGATAAGGAACTTCCGGCCGAGCTGAAATTGAGATAAAAATAAACTTTGAATAAAGGCTGCCTGAAAAGTCAAAATATGAGGAAATAACAATTTATGAAGGTTGCGGGTAAGCCCCGCAACCCTCGTAGAGTGGTAAAACATCTTCAAAATTTCCTTTTCAGACAGCCTTTTATTGTTTAAATATCATTTCATAAGTCTAAAAAATCTGATTGTCAATCCAGTTCAGGTTGACATTTCTTTGAATTGTAACTATTCTTGTTACAGATATGGCAGCTAATAGTCAATTTTCGATGGCGGTTCATATTTTGACGCTCCTTGCAACAAAGGCAGGGAACGAGAATTTGAAATCTGAATACATCGCCGTCAGCGTTAATACAAATGCTGTCGTGATTCGCCGCATTTTGAGCCAGTTAAATCAGGCGGGACTTGTATCATCGCAGACGGGATCGCTTGGCGGGACGCGTCTCTTACGGGACGCGGACGAAATAAGCCTGTGCGAGATTTACAAGGCGGTTTCGTGCGGCGAGGTTTTTGCTCTTCATGCAAAATCACCAAATCAGGATTGTCCGATCGGCAAGAACATTGAGGTCGTGTTGTGCAATCTTCAAAAGGAAATTGATAAAACCGTTGGGGACAAACTGAATCAATACACCTTGGCCTCAATTATAAAAAAGGTAAATTTAGAATACATCTAATTTTTTTGGCGTTATTTGTATCAAGGATAGTTACAAATATGGCATTTGCCGATACCGGCAATTCTAGATAGAACCAAAATGAAAGTTTATGAGCTACAACAGGTTGGGATCGATTATTTGGCCATGACCGAGCGCGAAACACCTGAGCCGAAAAATGGTGAGGTGCTTGTGAAGTTTCACGCAGCTTCGTTAAATTACCGTGATCTGATGATGGTGTCCGGAAAATACAACCCGAGAATGAAGCTGCCGGCGATCCCGTTTTCGGATGCGGCGGGTGAGGTTGCGGCGGTGGGCGACGGTGTAACGAAATGGACCGTCGGCGACCGTGTGTGCCCGATATTCACGCAGGAGTGGCTGGAAGGCGAACCGTCGGCGGAAAAAGCAAAAAGTGCGCTTGGCGGTGGAGGCGATTGGGACGGCGTTTTGCGTGAATTTGGCGCGTTTAGCGAAGACAGCATTGTAAAAATTCCCGATCATCTTTCATTCGAAGAAGCGGCAACGCTTCCGTGCGCGGCGGTCACCGCATGGAACGCTCTCGCAGTTTCGGGCAGGTTGAAAGCGGGCGAGACGGTTTTGACACTCGGCACAGGCGGCGTTTCGATATTTGCGGTGCAGTTTGCAAAATTGTTTGGAGCAAAGGTGATTGCGACATCAAGCAGCGATTCGAAGCTCGAAAAAGTAAAAACGCTCGGTGCCGACGAAACCATAAATTACCAAACCCGCGAAGATTGGGACAAGGCTGTATTGGAGCTAACCGGAAAACGCGGTGTCGATACGGTCGTTGAGGTCGGCGGCGCGGGAACTCTGGCGAAGTCGATAAATTCCGTTCGCACCGGCGGACATGTCGCGGTTATCGGCGTTTTAACAACCGTTGGCGACTTCAACCCGATTTCGATTCTTATGAAAGCGGTTCGAATGCAGGGTATTTTTGTAGGTTCGCGGGCGATGTTTGAGGATATGAACAAGGCAATCGACGCGGCGAAACTAAAGCCCGTTATCGACAAGGTTTTCGATTTTGACCAAGCCGTCGAAGCTATAAAATATATGGAAAGCGGTGAACATTTTGGGAAGATCGTTGTCAGGATACGGTAATCAACATTACAGACGAGGGGCATAAAATGAATTTACAATTAAAAGATAAACGGGCCGTTGTAACGGGATCGACATCGGGAATCGGATTTGCAATCGCCGCCGCTTTAGCGGGCGAAGGGGCATCGGTCGTTGTAAACGGGCGAACGCAAGAGAGAGTTGACAAAGCTGTTGAAAAACTAAAGGAGACAGTTTCGACCGCTGACGTTCAGGGTGTCGCGGTCGATCTGTCCACTTCCGAAGGCGTAAAAATTTTCACTGATAAAATTCCCGAAACCGATATTTTGGTCAATAATCTCGGCATCTTTGAACCTAAAGAGTTTCAAGACATCACGGATGACGACTGGCTAAAGTTTTTTCAGGCGAATGTTATGAGCGGGGTGCGGTTGAGCCGCTATTATTTACCAAAAATGAAAATGCAGGATTGGGGCCGCATTGTTTTCATTTCGAGCGAATCGGGCATTAATATTCCGGTCGAGATGATCCATTATGGCGTTTCAAAGTCGGCGCAGCTTTCGGTTTCGAGAGGTTTAGCCGAAACTACCAAAGAGACGAATGTGACCGTCAACGCGATTTTGCCCGGACCGACCGCATCGGAAGGCGCGATGACCTTCGTCGAGCAAATGGCAGACGAAAGCGGCACCAGCAAGGACGCGATGAAAGAACAATTCTTTACCGACGCCCGGCCATCTTCGCTCCTGCAACGGTTTATCGAACCGAAGGAAATCGGCAATTTTGTCGCCTTTATCTGTAGCCCGCTTTCAGCGGCGATAAACGGCGCGGCCCTCAGAGTCGATGGCGGAGTCGTGCGTTCGATGATTTAAGAGTTAAGAGTTTGTGGGAGAAATATGAAAACACTTTTTGATAAATTAAAAATTGGAAATCTGGAATTGGACAACCGGATAATATATTCGCCGATGACGCGGAGCCGGGCGGATGACGAGGGCGTTCAGCCGGATTATGCGGCGAAGTATTACGCTCAGCGGGCGACCGCCGGGCTGCTTATAACCGAAGCGACGAATGTTTCGCCGATGGCGAAGGGGTATGTGCGAACGCCGGGGATTTATACGGATGAGCAGATCGGGGCTTGGCGAAAAGTAACAGAAGCGGTACACGCAAAAGACGGAAAGATATTTATGCAGATCTTCCATACGGGCCGCATTGCGCTTCCGGATTTTTTGCCCGACGGGATCGAGAAACCGGTTGCTCCGAGCGTCGTGAAGGCGAAAGGCCAAAATTACACCGATGACGGAATGAAAGATTTTGTCCAGCCGCGCGAATTAACCACCGAAGAGGTTAAGGAAATCGTTCAGGAATTTGCGTTGGCGGCGGGAAATGCGATCGATGCGGGTTTTGACGGTGTTGAGCTTCACAGCGCGAACGGCTATCTTGTTCACCAATTTCTCGGAACCAATACCAATCTGCGAACCGATGAATACGGCGGTTCGGATGAAAACCGGGCGAGATTTTTGTTTGAGGTGGTCGATGCGATCACCGCCAAGATCGGTACAGGCAAACTTGGGGTAAAAATTTCACCGACCGTGCCTTTCAATGATATGGAAGACGAAAACGCCGCGGTATTTTATCCGTACGTCATTGCCAGATTGAATGAAAAAAATCTGGCTTATCTGCACGTCGGTTTTGAGGAAACGCCGGAGATGGATATCAAGTGGCACGCCCTGTTGCGGCCGATGTTCAAAGGCGTTTATTTTGCAAACGGCGGTTTTGACATGGAAACGGGTGAGAAGCTTTTGAGTGAGAACAGGGCGGATGCGGTCGTTTACGGCAAGCTCTTTTTAGCCAACCCTGATCTGCCTAAACGTTTCAAACTTGATGCGGATTTAAACGAATGGGATCAGTCAACCTTTTACTCGCCCGGCGAAAAAGGTTATACCGATTATCCGACACTGGAAGAAGCAAAGGCGGCGTAAATTTTTGCGGCTTGCTTTCGGTCGGCTAGACCTTGCCGTAAAGCCGCACAAACGCAGGAACTCAGAACAAAATAAGGAGGAAAATATGTCATTAAAAGAAAAATTAGATGAAATGAAGGAAGGCTCGAAAGAGAAATTTCCGCAGGAAACGCGTGAAAAGATAGCTCGTGCGACCAAAGAGCTGCGCGAATCGGAAATTATGGATAAGGCCCTGAATGTCGGCGATAAGATGCCCGCGTTCAGCCTGAAAAACACAAAAGGCGACACGGTCAGCTCGCAGGATCTGCTAAAAAACGGCAATCTCGTCGTCGCGTTTTATCGGGGGGTTTGGTGACCGTATTGCAACGCGGAGCTGGAAGCTCTGCAAGACGTATATTCGCAAATCAAGGACGCAGGTGCAGAACTCGTGGCGATCTCGCCGCAGGTTGAGAAATATTCAAATCAGATCAAAAGCAAACACGATCTGCAGTTCGACGTGTTGAGCGATGAGGGCAATAAAGTCGCCGAACAGTTCGGTTTGAAATTCGCCTTTCCAGATTATCTCATCGAAGTCTATAAGGGCTTCGGAGCCGAACTCGACCGCTTTAACGGCGACGATTCGTGGACGCTGCCGATGCCGGCGACTTATGTCGTCAGTCAGGAAGGCGTCGTCACGGCGGCGTCGTTCGACCCCGACTACACACATCGGCCTGAGCCTGCGAAAGCGGTGGAAGAATTGAAAAAGTTATCGGCTTAGGATAGCAAATGAAAAGTACAAGAAGGAAAAAATGAAATACAAGTTATTAGGAAAAAGCGGGCTACGGGTTTCGGAACTATGTCTGGGGACGATGACCTTTGGCGAGGATTGGGGTTGGGGCGCGGCTAAGGACGGCACGCGAAAGATGTTTGACGCCTTTGCCGAGGCGGGCGGAAACTTTATCGACACGGCGAATTTTTATACGAAAGGCACGAGCGAAGAGCACGTTGGCGAATTTGTAAAAGGCGAACGTGATAAATGGGTCGTCGCCACGAAGTATTCGCTAAATACGAGTGAGGACGGCGAGGTCAATGCTTTCGGCAATCATCGAAAAAATATGGTGCAGGCGGTCGAAGCAAGTTTGAAACGGCTTCAGACCGATTACATTGACTTGTTCTGGCTACATGCGTGGGATTACACGACGCCGGTCGAGGAAGTGATGCGTTCGTTTGACGATCTTGTTCGGGCGGGAAAGGTTTTGTATATCGGCGTTTCAGATACGCCGGCGTGGATAATTTCGCAGGCGAATACGCTCGCCGCACTTCGCGGCTGGACGGAATTTGCCGGGCTTCAAATCGAATACTCCCTACGCGAACGTACTGTCGAACGCGATCTAATCCCGATGGCCGAAGCCTTTGGCCTCGGCATAACGGCATGGTCGCCCCTGGCCGGCGGAGTTCTGACCGGCAAACATAACAAGGGTGTAGCCAAAGGCTCGCGAATGGACGTCAACAAAATCGACGTTAAAGAAAGCGAGGTCCGCATCGCCGAAGAGGTCGTGAAAATCGCAGACGAGATCGGCAAACCGCCATCGCAGGTCGCGCTCAATTGGGTCCGGCAGAAAAACAATGCGATCCCGATCATCGGTTCGAGCAAGATAGAACAGTTCAAGGAAAACCTGGCGTGTCTCGAATGGACATTGGACGAAAAACAGATGAAGCGGCTTGACGATATAAGCGCCATCGATCTGGGATTTCCGCACGGCTTCTTAAACACCGAGATGGTGCAGGACTTCGCCTTCGGCGGTGCAATGCGAAAGATCGAGAAAGCAAAAGCGGCGTCCCATCGTTAGGGCATTTGGGAAATCGGAACCGATCTTTCCGGTTTTGATGCAAGGCGTCATTTTTCTGATGGCGCCGTAGCCATAAACGCCTCGATATCGCTAATCTTTCTGGGCAGGTCTTTTGTCATCCATTCGACGCCCGTTTTAGTGATCAGCATTACGTCCTCTATGCGGACGCCCGTGTTTTTGTATTTTTCGAATGCCGGTTTTACTTTTGCAATAAACGCCTTATTTTCGGGCGTGTCGGGAAGGTAATCGAGGGCGTCGCCTCGAATATATATGCCGGGTTCATTGGTGTAGGTCATGCCGGGTGCGAGTGTGCTTGTCGAACTGACGTCGTGAACATTCATCCCGAGCCAGTGACCCAGGCCGTGCATATACCACATCCGATATTGCTGGCTTTTTTTGTCGGTGATCAACCCGAGCCGCAAAAGGCCGTCGATAATAACGGTGTTTGCGGCGGCGCTCAACTGTGACATTGTGGCGCCGGGTTTTGCGGCTTTTGCGGCCGCCTCCTGGGCGTCGTAAACGATCTGATATATCTCGGCCTGTTCCTTTGAAAATTTGCCGTTAACCGGATATGTCCGCGTCACGTCGGCTGTGTAGTGATCATATTCGGCTCCGACATCCATCAGCATCAGGTCGCCGGGTCTGACTTCGCCCTGAGACTCAACGTAATGCAAAGTCGTCGCATTCGGCCCGCAGCCGACGATCGACGGATAGCCCCAAAAATCCGCGTTGCGGCGTCGAAATGTGTATTCGACCTCGGCCTGCACCTCGTATTCCATTTTCGCCCGTCCGATCATTGACATTGAACGCATCTGAGCTTCGTTCGTGATGTCGATCGCATGTTGGAGCAATTTTAATTCGTATGGCGATTTTATCTGTCTAAGCTCGGCAAAAATAGGTTGGGAGTTGACGATCTTATAACCCGCGACGCTTTTTGCAAACTCATTCTCCACACGAAACTCGCGCATTCCGTTCGTGTCGCGTTCGCTGTTCGGCAAAAGCAAATATACGGATTGCAGGGCAGTATCTTTTTTGTCTCTCAGAGATTGCAGATACGCGGAGCGTTCGGTCGAATTTACGATCTTTGTGATTCCCGATATTCTGGCCGCATCTGAATTCGAATACATCTTGCCGTTCCACGTCTCGAACTGCGGATCGCGCTTTGGCAAATAGACGGTTTCGGTCACGGTTTCACCGTCTTTTTTTAAAACGAGGGTCGCTCCGTCCTGTTTTAGATTTGTCAGGTAATAGAGATTATTCTCCTGCCTGAAAACGTAGTCAACATCATTTGTATAAAGTTTTGGCTCGGCGCTAAACAGTATCAAGACGCTGTTATTCGTCATCATCCCGGCGACCGCTTTCCGCCGTCGTGCAAGTTCGGATTGCCTTTCGGCGTCTGTGAATTTTGGCGCCGCGGGAGCCGGTTTGACCGCTGCCGGACCTGATTCGTAAGTCCCGACAGCCTGTGCCGTAAATCCGGAAAATACGATCGCAATTGCTAACAGAAACGAAATATACTTTTTTTTCATTGCTTTTACTTGTAATTTACAGAAACACATTCAGATGGCGAGGTATTATCCGACAATTTCAATTCCGGTATCTTTCGAGGTTATATTTCCAAAATAATCTGCCGCAAACACTCTTAACGTATAGATGCCTTTTTCAAGCATATCGGTGTTTATAAAATCTTCGCTAAAATCATTACCGTCAATACGATTTGTGACGATGTAATTAAAAATAGTCTCGCCGGTTGCTCCCGAACGGCTTCCGCTTGCATAAACGAGCGAAACCGATTCGCTTGCCGGAAACCGTTCAAAGCTGATCGTCCAATCGATCTCTGGCTCGGCAGTTCCCGATTTTAGCAAAGCGTAACCGAGCCGGTAAAGTCCGAGACGGCGTCTTTCAGAGTTGCCATCCGTCTGGTCGTACGCCTTCGCGACGACCCGTATTCTGCCTGATAGTTTTATACGCATATCTTTTGACCGGGTTTCGATTTCGCGCCAGTTTTCGTCAAAGAGTGTTACTTTTTCGATGGTCGGAAACCGGGAATCGGTGAGATTTGGCAGCGTAAGGGCGTCGAGGGCGTTCATTTCAGAGCCGCTGCGGCCGGCGATCAAGTGGACGTGGTTCATCGCGTTCAGCGTACCGATCGGTTCGCCGGCTTTGAATCTTGTGCCCCTTCGAACGCGGACGTCTGTCACCTTTCCGTCTTCGTCTTTTTCAAATTGGAACCGCTCATCGTCAAAAGGGTTCGAATTCACATCGCGTCCGAGCCGGATGTGAATATAGCCAAGCGTCGGCATTCTTAGCAGCTCCCGCAAAGTGTCAAAATTCTCGGCGGCTATTGACCGCAAAACTTTTTCGTCGCGAACAAACCTCGCGATTTCGCCGTATCCGCCGGCGATATCGAGGCCGTTATGAAACCTTGCCTGGCCGTCGCCATTCGTGATCTCGCCGCGGATCTCGCCAAGCGTACCGGCGACGTCGCGTTTCGCGGTCGGCGGATCGAACGGCCATCGGGCCGGCTGTAGCAACCGGAAATCCTGAGGTTTTTCTTGAAGGTTTCCGGTCTCGGCTTCCGTGATCTGATGACCCGATGAGGTCGCAGTAAATCTACGCAAGAGGCGATTTTCACTATCGGCAACGATCAAATCGCCCGCAATATTAACCGCCAACCCGGACGGCCTGTTAAATTGTGCCTTTGATTTAGTACCGTCTTTTAAGCCGCGCCGATGAGCAGAGATCGTTGCAACCAAGGGCAAAGCGCCGCCGCCGATCTTTCGTATTGCGTTCGCGACTGTAACAAATATCGCTCCGTTTTTATTGACAGCGACGCCCGTGGGCTGCACAAACGAAGACGAATACAGCGTTCCGTCGGTCAGGCCGCTCTCGCCGTTTCCGGCTAATGTCCACACGCGGCCATCCGGTTCGACAACACGGATACGATTATTTCCGGTGTCGGCCACGAGAAGTTTGTCATGCCAGGTTGCGACGCCGGTTGGTGTGTCGAATCGTGAATTTGAACCGGCCCCGTCAGAGTATCCGCGGCTTTCCCCGGCCAGGGTTGAGACGCTGCCGTTTTCGATCAGACGAATGCGGTCATTATAGGTATCGGCGACGTATATCCTGCCATCGGGTGCGGCGGCGATACCGACAGGAGCGTTAAACAGAGCAGTTTTCGCCTCGCCGTCAGCAAAACCAAAGCGATTTTCGATTCCGGCGATAATCACGATCTCGCCTTTCGCGTTGATAGATTTGATCGTATGCGAGCCGGAATCTGCGACAAGCAGGTTGCCGTCCGCATCGAATGCGATGCCCGACGGCGTCTCAAGGCCATCCGCAAATGTTAATACGTTTCCGTCTCTGACAACCCAAATTTTTCCGTTCTGGCCATCGGAGATGTAAATTTCGTCGCCTTTGACCGCCACGCCAAATGGCTCGCCAAATTCACCCTGAACACCCGCTATCGTCGAAACAAATTTGTAAGGCAGCATATTTCGCGTGGAAGGCCACACAAACCACACAGAAAGCGCCAAACAACCAAACAAAAAAAACGCGGCCACAACTATAAATATCGGGTTTTTTGTAAGTCGTTTTTTTGAGCGGCTCGGATTCATAAATTTTACAAGAGATATGCGGGCGAGGGCGTCTGCACCTTACCGGTTCCGGTAAAAATGGTTGCATCGTGTCATTCATGTTACTATATCGGTACGGCAATATTTTAGAAATCAGGAGAATAAATTATGTTTTCATTACAGGATCTGCTTGGCCACGAGCGTGGAGGTCAGGCGGTTGATGAGATCAGTCAGAACGTTGGGGCTGATAATTCGTTGGTAAATTCGGCGATCCAAATGGCGCTTCCGGCCTTAATAAGCGGTTTGGCCTCAAATGCGGCCACGCCGGGCGGGGCTCAAAGTTTAAACAACGCCCTCGAAGAGGATCACAGCGGCGGCGGCGTTCTCGATAATCTCGGCGGACTTGCCGGAATGATCTTTGGCGGCGGCCAGGAAACTCCGCCACCGCGTCGAGCCGACGCCGGCGGGATACTCGGCCATATTCTCGGCGGTAATCAGGGCCAGGTTGCTCAGGACGTCAGCAGCAAAACGGGTCTTGGAATGGGACAGGTCGCACAGATACTGATGTTTCTCGCGCCGATCGTCATGAGCTATCTCGGCAAACAAAAACAGGAGCAAAATGTAGGTGCAGACGGGCTCGGCGGATTGCTTGGCGGACTGATCGGCGGCGGTCAGACGGCGACGGAGCAATCAGCGGGAAATTCGATGTTCGACAAAGCTTCGAACATGCTCGATAGTGACCGCGACGGCAGCTCTCTCGACGACATCGCATCTATGGCTTTCAAGTATATGACAAACCGTTGACGTCGAAAACCATTGAGTTTTTGAAACAATTTGACGGAAATTGGAGTATTAAAATGACGCTGCCAAGTTGGAGGCGGCACGTAATAACCGTAATCAGAAGCAAAAAAATATAATAACGATGAAACGACAAGCCTTTTTACACCTATTCACAGCATTTCTACTGCTCCAGTCATTTATTTTCCCCGGTTCTCTGCTCGCCCAGACCTCGGCACCTGCGGATGTTAACGCGGCCATTCGCAAAGAGGGAATGGAAAATTCGAAAATAATGAACACGCTTCATTATTTTACCGATCTATACGGGCCGCGTTTGACCGGGTCGCCAAATCATGTAAACGCCGCTAAATGGGCGGCCCGCGAGATGCAGGCGTGGGGATTTGACAGTGCGACGCTCGAACCGTGGGAATTCGGGCATCCCGGCTGGGTCAACGAACGCGGCATCGGATTGATGTTAAAGCCCGTGCAGGACACCCTGACATTTGAGGTGCTGGCATGGACGCCTTCGACCAAAGGAGTGGTAATCTCAGACGCCGTAAATCTTGTCATCCAACAGGTTCCGTCAGCCGCGAATCCGCGCATAATGCTCAATCCGACGCAGCAAGAATTGACCGCTTACTTGGACAGTATGAAATCAAACGTCAACGGTAAGATCGTCCTGGTCGGTACGCCTGCCGTCATTCCCGTGACCTTCGATCCGCCTGCGAAACGTCTGGACGATGAAACACTAAAAAGGAGTGTTGACCCAAATAACACGACGCCTCAACCACAGGGCGGCCCGGCGCGCCCGCGCGGAACACCGCCGCCGCAAAAACCGGGTGCGTTGTCCGGTGCACAGATCGGCGAACAGCTCGACAAATTTCTGCTTGAAAACAATGCGGCACTCAGGGTAAATGACGCAGCGATGGATCACGGTCTCGTGCGGGCATTTCATAACCGCTCTTTTGATATTACCAGGGTCGTCCCGACCGTCATTTTGCGTAACGAAGATTTTGGCCGCATCACTCGGTTGCTGGCACGCAGGACGCCGGTCCGGCTCGAATTTGACATCCGCAATCGTCTCGTTCCGGACGGCGTGACGAGCTATAACGTCATCGGGGAGATCTATGGTTCGGATAAAAAAGATGAGGTCATAATGCTCGGCGGACATCTCGATTCGTGGCACGCTGCGACCGGCGCGACCGACAACGCCATCGGTTGTGCAACCATGATGGAGGCCGCACGCATAATAAAAGCCATCGGCATTAAACCCCGCCGTACGATCCGCGTCGCCTGTTGGAGCGGCGAAGAACAGGGATTGCTCGGTTCGCAGGCGTATGTCAAAAGGCATTTTGGTTCAGCGGAGGCTCCGACGGCTGAATGGAGCAAATTTGGCGGATATTTTAATATTGACAGCGGAACAGGCAGGGCCAGATCAATGACCGTTTTTGGCCCGCCGGAGACGGCGGCCGTCCTTCGCGAAGCCCTCGCTCCGTTTTCTGATTTGGGGTTTGCAGGTGTAATCAATACGCGAAGCCGCGGTCTGGGTGGTACGGACAGCACGTCATTTAATAATGCCGGCCTGCCCGGGATCGGCACCCGACAAGACCCGATCGAGTATTTCACAACAACCTGGCACACAAATCTAGACACCTATGAACGCATTATCGAAAGCGATGCAAAAACATCGGCAGTCATCACCGCCGCCGCCGTTTACATCCTCGCGATCCGCGACGAACTCCTGCCGCGTTTCAAACCGTCAGAAATGCCCGCCCCGCCGATAAACCCTTGAACTTATAGACCAAAATCAAAAAAAATGAAGTTTAAAAAGAGGCTGTCTCAAAAGTCATTAAATCAGGATTTTAACTCGCTCCGTAGGAGCGAAATGTTTGTAGAACAAAAACAAAAAAAGAAGTCAAGCCCCGATAGGGGCGGCATTAAACCCAAGCGAATCAATAACATGCCGCTCCTACGGAGCTTTGAATCGGTTCTACAAACATTTCGCTCCTCCGGAGCTAAAACCAAAAATCCTGACTTTTGAGACATCCTCTTTTTTGTGTTTTGCAACGGAAGTTTCGAGATGAAATTTTTTTTATTTTTTTTGACCGTTTTTGTCGGGATTTTACGCATATATAAACAGAAGTACAAAAATTTAAATTTTCGAGGGGAAAAAGTGCTCAATTTTAAGGAATCTACCGGCACACGGCGAAGGAT
>JBGTEX010000014.1:0-58245 GCA_041747575.1 Pyrinomonadaceae bacterium | reverse complement strand
TGCGACGGTCTCGATCATCGACGGCCAGGGCGTCGTGCGAACCGCACGTACAAGCTCATTCGGATTCTACCGATTCGAAGAAATCGAAGCAGGCGAAACCCTCGTCATCGGCGTAACATCAAAACGCTACCGCTTCGCCTCGCGCGTCCTCCAGGTCTTCGACTCGCTATCAGAAGTAGATTTCGTCGGGCTCGAATGACCCCAAAATTGTCGCCCCCGACAAACGCATTCCGGGTTTCTGACCCCAAGATCAGAACCCGGAATGCGTTAGCTCCACCGGAGCGATATGTTTTTAAAATCGGCACGAATAAAAAACACGGGTCCACGGTGGCGCATATTGCTGCATCGAAAGGCAAACTCTCGCCCCTAATCACAGGCTGCGGCTATCGCGTGTAGTGATAACGAAACCGGTCTAAGAACCGGTCGCTACCGCTCGCGGTTCTGACTCAAAACCCAGTCGCTATCGCTCGCGGTTCTGACCCGGGTCAACCATATCCCGCCTTGTGGCCTCCCTAAACGCCGCCATTGCCTCGGCGGCTCCGGCGTGCATGATTTCGGGTTTGTGATATTTCCAGTAGTTCTCAAATTCCTCGTCGGTCATCGAACCGTTCTCGCCGCGGGCTTTCTCTTTTAAGAAATTTTCGGCCCAGGCCCGTGTTTCCATATCTGTATTCAACGCTGTACGTGCGCCGTGCATCAAATTGTCGCGTTCCATTTATGTTTCTCCGTATGTTACATTTCAATCTTAGTTATTTTTAATAGGAGTTATTTTGTGAGATCTTTTATTCTTTCCCTTATTTTAATGTTATCACTTCTGCCCGCTGCGAGTCCTGCGCAGCAGCGCGCCGCCACGCCGGCAAAGCCGGCCGCTTCGGCAAAACCCGCTTATGAGATACCGATCGTCACCAAAACGCTTGCGAACGGTTTTGAGATCATCGTCCTGCCGGATGCATCCGTGCCGCTCGTTACCGTCGAATTGGCGGTGCGCAACGGCTCATTTACAGAGCCGCCAGAATTGAATGGTTTGTCTCATCTGTACGAGCATATGTTCTTTAAAGCCAATAGGGCGACGTCGATCTATCGGTGCGAATTTCTCCAATTTCGCAATCCTCTTGCCTTCCGGCAGCTAAACTGCGCCGGTGACCTCAAGCTAAAAGACGAAATAAAAGACGTAAACTATGTTGGCCAGATCGACCAGATCGGCATCGTAAATAATGCCACCGCCCGCGAAGAGGTCGTTCAGTATTATTTCACCACGACGAGCCCGAATGTTTTGCCCGCGATGCGATTTATAAAGGACGCGGTTCGTTATCCCGTCTTTGACGAAGAGGAATTTGCAAGGGAGAAAGAGGTTGTGCTGGCCGAGCTCGACCGTAATCTGTCGCAGCCCGGCTATTACCTAAATCAGGAATCGCTCGAAAAACTTTTTTACAAATACCCGACGCGAAAAAGCCCGGGCGGCACAAAAGCCACGGTCTCTGCCGCCACGACCGATCAGATGCGGCTCATCCAGTCACGATATTATGTGCCGAACAACTCGGCTCTGGTAGTTACCGGCGACGTTGTGCCTGAAACTATTTTCAATCTCGCACAACAGCTTTTTGGCGACTGGCCGAGGAGCGAAGATCCGTTCAAAAAATATCCGCTTGTGGAACATCCGCCGCTTACTAAAAGCGAAGGCGCGATCGTCAGCCAGCCGGTCGAGAGCGTTTTTGTACAGATAAGCTGGCAGGGGCCGTCGATCGGCAAGGATGATGCGGCGACTTACGCGGCCGATGTATTTTCGTTTATTATCCGGCAGCCGGATTCGCGGTTTCAGCGTGCTCTCGTGGATTCACAACTGACAAGCGGCACAAATATCGGCTATTACACACAGCGGAATGTCGGCCCGATTCAGGCCGTTATGTCCACTACATCTGACAAGGCCAAGGCCGCTCTCAAAGCTCTCTACACGGAAATCGCGGCGTTTGACACCCCAGGATATTTCACCGATGAGGAACTCGAAAATGCGAAAGCCCTGCTCGAGGCCGACGACCTTTACAGCCGCGAAAAGCTAAGCGAATATAGCCACACCCTGAGCTTCTGGTGGTCAACCACCGGCATTGATTATTTCCGCGATTATCACAAAAACCTCCGTGCGATAACGCGGGCGGACATAACAAAATACGTGAAAACTTACATTCAAAACAAACCTCATATCGCCCTTGCTCTGATCTCGCCACAGCAGCAGGAAATCGCAAAACTGACGCCCGAAGACCTGATAGGAGGTAAATAATAATGAACCGACACTTTACCCGAATCTTTTTGTTATTTGCCGTTGCGCTGTCGCCGATGTACGGCGCAGCGGCGCAAACGCCGGCTCCGGCCAGTCAGATCACAGAGTTTGACGTCAACGGAATGAAGGTCCTGTTAAAGCGGCGCCCCGGAACACCGACCGTCGCCGCCGGCCTCTTTTTTCGCGGAGGCGTAAGAAATTTGACAGATGACAATGCCGGTATTGAGAGTTTTACACTAAACGTGGCCGCCGAAGGCAGCAAGGTGTATCCGCGCCAGAAACTGCGCAAGGAAACTTCGAGCGTCGGCACGGTCATCTCGGCGGGGTCGAGTTACGATTTTAGCGTTCTGGCGCTTGCCAGCACGAAATTGAGCTTTGATAATTCGTGGGACATATTCGTCGATGTTGCGTTAAATCCGGCATTTGCCGCGGAGGACGTCGAGCGGATCAGAGGTAATTTTCTCACCGGTTTGAGAACGCAGACAGATTCGCCGGAAGGCTCACTTGAGGCCCTAAATCAAAGCGTACTTTTTGCCGGGCACCCGTATGCTAACAGTCCGCTGGGCACGACCGCCAACATCTCAAAATTTAAGACGGCCGATTTGATCGCATATCATCGCACCTTGCTGCAAACTTCGCGGCTGCTGCTCGTGGTTGTCGGTGATGTCGAACCTCTGGTTTTTCAGAAAAGAATCGAAGCATCATTCGGTAAATTACCCCGCGGCGACTATAAAAGTACACCGCTGCCGGCACTAAGTTTTACAAAACCGACGGTAGATATAACCTCAAAACCGGCGGAAACCAACTATGTAAAAGGAACGTTCGCCGCCCCGTCGCTTGGCGACCCCGATTACTTTGCGATGCGTACCGCAATGACGATTCTGCAAACCCAGGTTTTTCAGGAAGTCAGGGTGAGGAGAAATCTGTCGTATGCACCGGATGCCGAACTTGGTGAACGTTCTGCAAATACGGCGTCGATCTCGGTTTCGACCGGTAAGCCCAATGAAGCTATAAGCGTCATGCTCGGCGAGATACAAAAACTGCGTGAAAACACCATAAACGAAGAAGAGATCGGCAGGATGGCCGGATTTTTTTTAACGACTCACTATCTAAAACAGGAAACCAATGCGGCGCAGGTCGCGGAATTAGCACAATACGAATTACTAGGCGGCGGATGGCGAAATTCGCTCGAATTTCTCGACCGAATCCGAAAAGTAAAACCGGCCGAAATACGGGCCGCCGCAAATAAGTATATGAAAAACATCAGGTTTGTAGTGGTCGGTAACCCGGCCGACGTTGACCGCTCGGTCTTTCTGCAGAATTCGCTTTGAGGGCTGTTCTTAGATTCGCTCAGGCGCGGTTTTGCGAAAGATAAACAAGAAAATATAAACTTAAAACGGTATCTTGTGCGAATCCGAGCTTTTTTTGACACGCAGACCGGCGGCACAGCCGCAAAAATGGGTGAAGGGCTCTCGTTTCAGATCATTACCACACCCGCGGCAGATGCATATCCAAATTGCTATTCCCGGAGGAGATTTATTTTCAGATGAAAAACCTTATTTTTGGAACGATTTTTATATTTATCCTCTCTTTCGCTGCATTCGCCCAAAAGACGGCGGACAAGCCCGACCCCTCAAAACCTGTCCGTGACGCCTTCGAACGGCTTGTTGAAGGCATCAGACAGGTTGATGCCGCTAAGGTAATGTCCGCTTATGAAAAGAGCCCGCGCCTCTTGATTTTTAATAACAACGGCAGCGCAACCATCAGCTGGGACAATGTAAACGAAAACACCATCGCCACCTACGCAAAGGTCTCAAACGTAACCCTCGACGTCACCGGCCTCCGCGTCGAAATGCTCGGCAAAACTACCGCTTACGTCTCTTGCAAATGGAAACAATCACAGGAATACGAAGGTAAACTTGAAAATTCTGCAGGCCGCATGACCCTCATCTACAAACTGATAGGCAAAGACTGGAAAGTCACTCACCGCCACACCTCACCCGACAAACCGGACGAATCCCGCCCCGTCCTACCGTCAGAACGCCAGCCTTAAATTGTGAAAAAACATGGAATAACGCAAACTTCGCCTTTACAAGTGTGTCACCTTGACATTCGACTTCCAAAACGACACATTATTTATGCACTCGTACGATAATTCGAGGCGAAATTTGTTTTATGCCGATTGATCCCGATCCGTCTTCGGTCTTGTCGCTGGAACGCAAAATGAGCATGCATGATGCTCGTGAAGCTATAATTGACCGCCTGGCACGCGATCTGCCGACGGATATCGACCTGGAACGATTTCTTAACGTCGTTGTTTCCGAGATCGGGCAAATGCTCGATACAGACCGGTGTGATCTGCTGCAGCTTCGCGAAGGGAAAGATCTGGTCATCAGCCACGAGTGGCGGAAAAGCAGCTCTGTGCCGAAGAGCGAGGGAACCACGATACCTTTCGACGCCAGGAAACTGGCCGAGCGTTTCGACGTCCGAAGGCCGATCCGCATAAATGACACGTCAACGACAAAGGATGCAACGCTGAAATTTTTTGCAAAAGCGCTGGAAACAAAATCGCTGCTGATAATTCCGATCATGCTAAACGGCGATGTGTTGGGTTTATTGGGCTTACATGACACCCAAAAACCACGCCAGTGGCTTGACGAGGAAGTCGCGTTTCTCGAATCTATCGCCCGTCAGCTTGCCGTCGGCTATCAAT
Source organism: Pyrinomonadaceae bacterium (assembly GCA_041747575.1). Classification (GTDB taxonomy): domain Bacteria; phylum Acidobacteriota; class Blastocatellia; order Pyrinomonadales; family Pyrinomonadaceae; genus OLB17. Next base: position 53,257 of record JBGTEX010000014.1, on the reverse strand, counting down.
ATACAAGCCTTTACGTAGCCCAGGAGCAGGAATCGCGTCGGACGAACGCTCTGCTTGAGATCGCTAACACACTGAATTCGCATTCGGATTTTAAAGAGGTTACCGACGGGGTTATTGAAAGAGCGATCAACCTTGTCGGGGCTGACTACGGAGCTCTCGGCGTTCTCGATCAATCAGAAAAACGCATCTCGCTTGCAACTTTTAAATCGGCCGAAGGCATAAAGCTGGGCAAGATTTTGAAGATGATCGAGGAGCATAATAAATCACTGGCCGTCGATTCGTTCGCGGCTCTCGGCGATTTGATGCGTGACGGTAAAACCTTAAAGCTGGCCGATTCTGAACTGCCGTTTGCCATACGTCTATTTTTTAATACACAGCTTCGGGGTAAGGCGGCGTTGGTCACGCCGGTTCATGTCGCGGGCCGGGCATTTGGATTGTTAGGCTTTGTGTGGAGCAGGCAAAGCACTTTTGAGGATCATGATATTGCGTTGATCGAGGGCATCGCCGCTCAGATCGGCACAGCGCTCGAACGCGATCAGCTTTCGACCGAGGTGATGCGGCTCAAGAGCGAACTTCATCAAAAACAAAGCGAGATCGTCGGCCAGGCTCCCGGTATTCGGCGTGCGATCGAGCTCGGCCTAAACGTTGCGGATACGAGTACGACCGTTTTGATTCTCGGCGAATCGGGTACGGGCAAGGAGCTGATCGCAAATTTAATACATTATAATTCGACACGCGAAAACCGTCCGTTTGTAAAGATAAACTGCGGTGCGATACCCGAGACATTGCTCGAATCAGAACTCTTTGGCCACGAAAAAGGAGCGTTTACCGACGCGAGAAACCAGCGGCAAGGCCGGTTTGAGGAGGCCGACGGCGGAACCCTTTTTCTGGACGAGATCGGTGAGATGTCCTTGCAGGCGCAGGTTCGGCTGCTCCGGGTTTTACAGGACGGCGAATTTACACGTGTCGGCGGCAAGCACGTTTTAAAAACTGATGTTCGCGTGATCGCGGCGACAAACACCGATCTCGAAAAGGCCATCGAGAGCGGATTATTTAGAAAGGATCTTTTTTACCGTTTATCCGTTTTCCCGATCTCGCTGCCGCCGCTTCGAATGCGTGTCGAAGATATTCATCTGCTTGTTTTTCATTTTCTCGACGAATACAAGAACAAATCAGGCCGGTTTATTTCGGGTATTTCTAAAGATGCGATGATCGCCCTTGTAAATTACGACTGGCCGGGCAACGTCCGCGAACTCGAAAATGCAATCGAAAGAGCGGTAATAATAGCATCCGGCCGTCAGATCGAGCTTGACGACCTGCCGGAAGCGATCAGCAAGCGCTTAGCCGATTCGTCCGCACACGCACGTCACGAACGCGCCTCAGCCGCCGGAGAGGGGCGTGCGATAGGTATCGAAATCGAACTGCCCTCTGCGATGGACGAAATCGAAAAACAAGTGATCGAGGCTACACTCGATTACACCGACGGCGACAAGTCGAAGGCGGCGCGGCTCTTGCACATTGGCCGCAAAACACTCTATCGCAAACTCGGTCAATACGATAGCGGCGAATAGTAAGATCGTCGCCTCCGCCCGTTGTCAGCGTGGTAACGGCATTTAGATTATGGATATAATCGTCGGCACGGCCGGACATATAGATCACGGCAAGACTGCGCTGGTAAAAGCACTGACAGGAACCGACGCAGATCGCTTGCCCGAGGAAAAACGGCGCGGCATAACGGTCGATCTTGGCTTTGCGGAGATGAGGGTCGGCGACGCTCATTTTGGCTTTGTCGATGTGCCGGGCCACGAACGCTTCGTAAAAAATATGCTGGCCGGTGCCAGCGGTATTGATCTCGTTTTACTGGTCATCGCGGCGGACGAAGGCGTGATGCCGCAGACACGCGAGCATTTCGAGATCTGCCGTTTGCTCGGCGTCAAAAAAGGGCTGATCGTCATTACAAAAACCGATATGGTTGACGACGGCGAACTGCTCGATCTGGTCAGGCTCGAAGCGGCGGAACTGGCAGAAGGCTCTTTTCTTGAAGATGCCGCCGTCGTTGCGGTCAGCTCAAAAACCGGTGCGGGCATTGATGAGCTTAAACATGCAATTATCGAGACGGCCGACAGTATTGGCTCGCGTCAGGACGACTTGGTAACCAGGCTGCCGATTGACCGAAGCTTTGTCGTAAAAGGTTTTGGAACGGTAGTTACCGGAACGCTGGCGAGCGGTTCGATTCACGAATCAGACGAAATGGTGCTGATGCCGGCTGCGAAAAAAGTCCGTGTACGCGGGCTGCAGACGCACGGGAAAGAGGAGAAATCGGTAAACGCCGGACAGCGTGCTGCTGTCAATCTCGCCGGCGTCGGGCATGACGAGATCGGACGCGGAATGACGCTTTGCGAAAGCGGGATGCTGCGTGCGGTTCAGATGTTTGATGCCCGGATCGAAGTTTTGGCGGGCGTCGCAAAGCCTCTGCGGTCACGGCGACGTGTGCGTGTGCATATCGGCACGGCCGAGGTTCTTGCACGGGTTCATGTGATCAACGAGACCGGTGAAATTGGTCCGGGCGAGACCGATTTGGCACAGTTTCGGTTGGAAACGCCGGTCGCTGCCATTCCCGGCGAGAGGTTTATTATCCGCAGCTATTCGCCGCAAATTACCATTGCCGGCGGGACGATTCTGGATAATTTCCCAAAGAAGCACCGCAGACGCGACACGGCAGGATCGAGAGATTTCCTGAACGCTCTGGTCAAAGCCGCTGATAATGCCGCTGAGATCATCGGGTTGATCGTCGAAGCGGCCGGTGAAAGCGGTGCGCGGTTTGAGGATATTCAGGCCCGTACCGGATGGCGAAAAAGCATTATTCAAAAGGCCACCGGCGAAAATAAACAGATCGTCGATGCGGGCGGCGTTTATATTGGCTTTGAAAATTTTGAATCGCTCAGGAAAAAAGCATTGGACAGCATCGGTCAACACCACAAACGCGAGCCTCTGTCGCAAGGCTTGCTGCGGGAGACGCTACGCGAGAAAATTTTCGCACATAAACCTTCGGAAGTTTTTAAGGCGGTGATCGCCGGGCTTGAAAGCGAAGGGATGATCAGAATCGACAATGATCTGGTTAGGTCGGCTTCGCATTCGCAGACATTTACGGATGAGGAGACGCGGGTGATTTCCCGTCTGCAGGAAATTTTTATAAAGGCCCATCTTGCGGTTCCAAAATTGGACGAAGCGCTGGAGACATCAGTCATCGGAACGAAACTGCGGAAAGATCATGCCCGGAAACTGCTTCAGGTTTTGATAAATGGCGGAGAAATAATTAAGGTAACAACTGAGCTCTATTTTTCTGCGGCAGCAATAAAGAGCCTTATCGAAAAACTGCGAGCCTTTGCCGATAGCGGCACGGACCGAACGATCGACGTCCCTAAATTCAAGGAGATCGCCGATGTTTCACGCAAATACGCCATTCCCCTGCTCGAGTATTTTGACAGCGAAAGGGTGACTGTACGATCAGGCGACCGGCGGATAGTTATGTGAGGAGTTTAGTTGCTCCTTCAGCGCCATCTTTTCATATTCTCTTAAATTTGCCATAGTTATTCCACCCTTTAAGTTGATTTTAAACTCAAAAAACGGTCAACTTATTTCAGGCAAGGACAATTACAAGAGATGCTAGAGATCAGCTTTAACTCACCGCAATGCGGCTGGATGTCGATTGGTTTTGACGATGGCGAATCGGAATTTCACACGACGACGGCACACGCGCCGCACGAATCGGCTTTGCCTGAACTCCTGCGGATATTAACAGCTTTGCTCGATGACAAAGGCGGTAATCCTGACGAAGGTGCCGGAAACGCAAACGAATACATCCTGAAATGGAACCGCGACCCTGAGGAGTTTGATTTTCGGTTTATCCGCAACGGCGACGATGTAACGCTTGAGATCTATCAATATCCGACCGAAATGCGTGAAACAGCGGAACGCGAATTGGTATTTACACACAACGGTACGGTCAAAGACCTAACCGCCTCGTTTGCCGAAACTTTCAACCAATTACACGAAGACCGCGAAACCGACGAATTCGAGTTCAACTGGCGCCAGCCGTTTCCCTATTTTGAATACAAGGGCTTTATTGAGAAGGTGAATCGGTTATAATCTTCGATGGGTAAAATATGAACCGGCTTTTGTTAATTTCCCGTTTCGCCGACAGGCTGCGGAAAAATGCCCGTGATGAACCTGGGTTCGAAGCCGAGCTTCCAGACATGGCTGCAGATGAACAGATTCAGGCAGAATTGAGCCGCATTGAACAAGACTTCGCAGTTATTGAGATGGATGGTTTGTCCGCATGCTAAAACGTGGCGACATTTATTTCATTGATTTAAATCCGGTCAAAGGTCGAGAGCAATCCGGTAACCGCCCGGTTTTGGTATTATCAGGCAGGATTTCAAACGGGTAAAATTGAAACAGGTGGAAGATGCCATACGGCGTTGCCTCGAATTGTGAAAGAAAAACTATTAGATCTAATCGCATGCCCAAAGTGCGGCGGTGATATTTTGCTTGCGTATGCTAGCAATTATGACGGCAAAGAGATAATGGACGCCGTGCTGACCTGCAAAAAATGCACGCGCGAATACAGGGTCGTCCGCGGTGTGCCTCGGTTTGCGGATCTTGGCAAAATCGATGAGGACAAGGCCGAGACGGCGGAAAATTTTGGCTGGCAATGGACGCATTTTACACAGGAAGACCCGAAATACAATGGACAATTTCTAGGCTGGCTGCAGCCGGTTGAGAAAGAGTTTTTTTTAGGCAAGATCGTTCTCGAAGGCGGTTGCGGCAAAGGCCGGCATACAAAACTTGCGGCTGAATGGGGAGCAAAAGAGGTTGTCGGCATAGATCTCGGCGACGGCGTCGAGACGGCTTTTGCGTTGACGCGAGATCTGCCAAATGCTCACATTGTGCAATGCGATATTTTTAAGCTGCCGCTCAAGAAAGTGTTTGATTATGCGTTCAGCGTCGGCGTTTTGCATCACACACCCGACCCCAAAAAGGCGTTTATTTCGCTTTCGGGCAAAGTGAGAAGCGGCGGCCACATTTCGGCGTGGGTTTATGGAGCCGAAAATAACGAATGGATCACAAACTACATTGATCCCGTGCGAACAGGTTTTACGTCGCAGATCAGTCAGCCGTTTTTATATCAACTGTCAAAATTACCGACACTAGGTGTTTTTCTAACGACAAAACTGATATACCGACCGCTAAACTCTGCCTCAAAACCGCTCGCAAACAGATTGTTTTACAACGAATACCTCAACCATCTCGGCACATTTGGCTGGCGCGAGCAGCATAATATCGTGTTCGATCACCTGGTCGCCCCGACTGCCTTCTATATCTCAAAAGACGATTTTGCGGATTGGTGGACTGAAATTGGAGCATGTGACGTCGAAATAACATGGCACAATGAAAATAGCTGGTGCGGATTTGCGAAGGTAGTAAATAGTAAATAGTGAATTAGGTTGAGAATGTATGAAAACGCACAAAAAAAATGAAATTCGACAACGGCATTGACAAAAAATATTGGAGTTCAGTTGAGGACGCATTCGCAACGATCATCGAAAAGGGCAATGATTTTCACCGTTTAATGATTGGTGAAATCATCAAATCGGATATGCTGGTCCGCGTTCAGCCGGTTTCTGAGATCAATGCGTCGGGCGTAACAGGGTTGATAAATTCGGTGATGACGAACTTCCGGCTTGCGCGAAACAGAATGAATTTGCGTGAGGCGCTCGGCGAGATCTATATCTCGATCGCCGAAGAAACTATTGACACCGGAGGCCAACGCGGCTGCGAAGGGACGTTTGTTCACGAAGGCCGTCACGCTTATGATTTTGCACAGACGCTTGAGACACTTTCAAATGCGGATATCAACCCGATCGGCGTTTTTAATCCGACGCTTTACGAACTCGAATTGGAAGCACACAAAACCGCCGGCGACTATATGCTCTGCATCGACAAGCCTGAATATCTGGACGAAGGTTTGCAGCTAATGATCCTGTGCGGAACCTCAACCGGCAAGTGCGAGGTCAGCGATGATGGTATCCGCAGGCGTCTGAGCGAAAGCTACGGCCTCGCTCTCGACGGCAACCAAGGCAGGTTGGCGACCGAAATGATGGGTATTGTGGTTTAGTTTAGGTGCAGAGGCCGCGCGTAAGCAAGGGCATAATTTGGACGTAACTGGTACGCCCTTGCTTACGCGCAGGCTTCTGTAATATTGATTTTATGAGCTCTACGTTACCACGAGAAATGCAGCAGCACACATATGCCATCATGGACGAGGTCGAGGGCTCGCATTGGTGGTTCGTCGGCCGGCGCGCGATTCTCGAGTCTTTTCTTGAGCCGATAATCCAAAATCTAAAATCCAAAATCCAAAATCCTAGAATTCTTGATGTTGGCTGCGGAACGGGGGCGAATCTCGAGATGCTCGCTCAATTTGGCGCGGCTGAGGGCGTCGATGTGTCGGATGAGGCTTTGGAATTTTGCCGTCAAAAAGGCCTGAAAGTGAAGAAAGGGCTTGCGGAGCGTTTGCCATATGAGGCTGCGAGTTTTGATTTGACGACGGCTCTTGATGTGGTCGAACACCTGGACGACGACATCGCTGGTTTGAAAGAAATGTTCCGCGTCACAAAAAGCGGCGGCTATTCACTTATTTTTGTCCCGGCGTTTATGTGGCTTTGGGGGGTTCAGGATGATATTTCGAATCACAGAATTCGCTATACTAAAAAACAGATAGTCGAACGTGTCAAAAAAACCGGCTATACCATCGAGCGTGCGACATACGCCAACCTGACGTTCTTCGCACCAATTTTTGCGGGCCGGACTCTCATGAAACTGACCGGAATCAGGCCCGAATCCGAAAACAATGTCAACGTTTCGGCACTAAATGGTGTATTCGGTAAACTATTTTCGTCAGAACGGCATTGGCTCCGCAAATTTAACTTCCCGTTTGGAGTATCCATCGTAATTGTTGCAAAGAAAGGTTAGAATCCCATTTTTTTCCACCCGCAGCATCAAAAAAAATTACTTCTGGCACAATCCTTGCTTTTATTCAGAGCAGTTGCTTTTGGTTTTTTCGTTTTTAATAGTTAAAGACGATCAAAAGCAGTCAAAAACAAGGAGTTTTACAGTCATGAGATATTTTTTTAAATTCGGTTTACTTTCATTAGCTTTAGGTTTTATATTTGTCAGCGCAGATACCGCCAATGCTCAGAATCGGCGAGGTGCTCAGCGGGAATACCGGCAGGACATACAGAAGCACGTAGAGATTACCGGGAGGACATCCGTGAGGGCGACCGCCGGAGGGGCGCCCTCAGGGATTATCGTGGCGATTTGAGAGACGCCCGTCGGGAATATGTGAGAAACGTCAGACGCGGCAGCAACGGCTGGTATTTTTATCAAAACAATCGTCGCTACTATCGCCCGTATTCGCAGTATTCCTACAATAACGGCTGTTTCACACGCAGATGGTAATTTTTCGAAGCATTAAACATTAAATGCCGCATCGATTTGATGCGGCTTTTTTTATATGCAATAGAACGCAATGCCAATGTCAGGTGTGCTCTGGGCTGTATTTTCCGGCTTAAAAAGACTACATTATTAAATTCGCCGCCGCGATGGAAAAATGGATTCGATGGAAAAACACCAAACTATAGGCGCCCCCGAAATCTCTGTTTTCCTTCCCGTTTTGGACGAGGCCGAAAACCTGCGCCCGATGCACGAGAAGATCCAGGCGGCTCTCGATTTGCTTGGCAGAACCGCCGAGGTTATCTACGTCGATGACGGATCTACAGATGAAAGCCTCAAGATATTAAAGCGCATTGCATTTTCAGACGACCGCGTCCGTGTCATCTCACTCCGCCGAAATTACGGCCAGACGGCGGCAATGTCGGCAGGCATTGATGCCGCAAGAGGTAAAATACTTATCCCGATGGATGCCGATCTACAGAACGATCCGGCGGATATCGTTCGCCTTCTGGAAAAGTTGGACGATGGCTTCGACGTCGTTTCCGGTTGGCGCAAAAACCGGCAGGACAAGCTGATCTCGCGAAAAATACCGTCACAGATAGCCAACCGCATCATTTCGTGGATCGGCGGCGTGCCGCTGCACGACTATGGCTGTTCTCTAAAAGCGTATCGTCGCGAGGTGATCCAGGACGTAAGGCTTTACGGCGAAATGCACCGCTTCATCCCGATCTACGCGAGCTGGGCGGGTGCCCGCGTGGCTGAGATACCGGTCGATCACCACGCCCGCACGATGGGCAAATCTAAATACGGCATCTCGCGCACCGTCAAGGTGGTTTTTGACCTCATCACGATCAAATTCATGGCCGAGTATCATACAAAGCCGCTCTATGTTTTTGGCGCATTCGGCATGCTTGCGTTCCTGATCTCGATGATCGCAGGCGTCTGGTCACTCGTGCTAAAATTTGGCTATGACGTCTCATTTATCCTCACCCCGCTCCCGATCATAACTATCGTGATGCTGGCAATCTCGGTCCAGTTTTTCCTAATGGGGCTCCTCGCCGAACTTCTCGTAAGGACGTATCACGAATCGCAGGACAAGGCGATATACGCCGTGCGGGAGAGAATAGGGTTTGAGGAAAGTTTATGAAAAATCAACCGTTACCAAGAATTGATGAAAACCCGGAGCTTCAGCAAAAACTAAAGTCGTTTTGTCGTTTGGAGAAAGGCGACGTCTGGGAAGATAAGTCTGGCAAATTTCGGGTAGGTTGTTTGCCACCCGATAGTCGAAGTATTAAAATCCAACGCCGTCGAATGTAAGGTCAGCCTACCGTTATCGTTGAAAGCATTATCGTCTGATTCAGAGAAGGATTTTGACACTCGTTGAACCTATAAGGAAATTGAAACCAGCATCAAAAAGGCAGCAAAGAAAAAGCGAAAGTTACGGAACGGCTAAATGTGCGGAATCACGGGTTGGATCAACCTAAAACGATCAAAAAAATCGTCTCAGCAAAGCGAGCCTATTTTGCACTCGATGTGCGAGCGGATAGTGCATCGCGGGCCGGATTCGGAGGGTTTATGGATTGACGACACGGTCGCGCTCGGGATGCGGCGTCTTTCAATAATTGATCTGCAGACGGGCAATCAGCCGGTTTTTTCCGAGGATAAATCGGTCGTCGTGATGATGAACGGCGAGCTTTATAATTACCGCGAGATTCGCGCCGGTCTCAAAAAACGGGGGCATAAATTTGTAACGGAGACCGATACCGAGATCGTCCCGCATCTTTATCAGGAATATGGTGATGATTTTGTCGATCACCTGAATGGAATGTTTGCGATCACGCTGTGGGATACGAGGCGAAAACGGCTCGTGATCGCCCGTGATCGTTATGGCGAAAAACCGCTATATTACGGAGTTTTTGACGGTAAACTGATCTACGCATCCGAGCCAAAAGCTTTGCTTGCACACCCATCCGTTACCGCCGAACTCAATCTGGACGCCCTGCGCCAATACGTCTCGTTTGATTATGTTCCGGCTCCGGATTCGATATTTAAAGGCGTCAACAAACTGCCGGCCGCCCACATCATGACGGTCGAAAACGGCGAGATCAAAACGCGGCGGTATTGGAATTTGTCGTGGGAGAAAAGATCGCATTCTTACACGAGGAGCGAGGTGGACCTCACTTTGGGCGAACGGGGTGGTTCTCTCGATGTTCAAGGAAACAATGGCGTCACCAACGACACTCCTACGAATCGTGTTTCCGCCTTTGACGGCGCCACACACGAACTCCGCGAGCTGCTTTCAGACGCCGTGCGGATGCGGCTTGTCGCCGATGTTCCGCTCGGCATTTTGCTCTCCGGCGGTGTCGATTCGTCGGCGGTCGCGGCATTTGCTGCGCAGCACGCCACTGATGCCGTTAAGACATTTTCAATTGGATTTACCGAAGATTCGTTTGATGAGACGCGATACGCTCGGGAGGTTGCGGCTCACCTCGGTACCGATCACTACGAAGAAATTCTGAGTGTGACAAAGGCGGCTGACCTGATCAGCGAAATCGGCGGCTGGCTTGACGAGCCGCTCTCGGACGGCTCATTGATACCAACATATTTGCTCTCGCGTTTTGTCCGTAAGCACGTTACGGTAGCTTTGGGCGGTGATGGCGGCGACGAGATATTTGCCGGTTATCCGATGTATTACGGCCACAAGGTCGCCGGAGCGTATAGATCGATCCCGCAATTCGTAAAATCGCTTGTCATTGAACCGATAGTTAGACGCCTGCCGGTTTCGAACAAAAACCTTTCATTCGATTACAAAGCCAAACGTTTTGTAAAATCGGCCAGATACGAAACTCTGCAGAGACATCATTCCTGGTTTGGCTCATTTTCTTTTGACGAGCAATCGTCGCTATTGACCGAGAATGTTATTCGTCAAACACACGGCGATATTTACGCGGGGCCGCGAAATTTGCTCGATATTTGCGACGCGAAAAACGAGATCGAACAGATGCAGTACGTCGATATGAATTTTTATATGGCCGAGGATATTTTGACCAAAGTTGACCGTGCGTCAATGGCAGTTTCCCTGGAAACGCGGTCTCCGTTCCTCGATATGCGCATCGGCCAATTTGCCGCGTCCTTACCGCTCGATTACAAACTTCGCGGAAGCAAAGGCAAATATATCCTAAAAAAATCTGTCGAAAATATGCTGCCAAAAACGATCTTGACCAGATCTAAAAAAGGTTTCGGTATCCCGATAGCCGATTGGCTAAAAGGCCGTCTAAACCCGCTGATGCACGACCTGCTTTCGCCGAAAAGATTAAATGACCAGGGTTTATTCGAATCAAATTACGTCCAGACACTGATCACCGAACATGAAAATGGAATTGCCAGCCATCATAAACAGCTCTGGACGCTGCTAGTTTTTCAGCTTTGGTATGATAATCCCGGATCAGGCATTAGAGACAATTGGAGATGAAACGGCGGGTTTGAGGTTAGATTAAAATCTCGCGCATCCGCAAATGTTAACAGTCCGGCAATTTCCGTGCGAACGCAGGCAAAGCCCCGAAAGGGAATGCTGATCAGCTCTTTCACACGACATTCAGCCGTCCCTCGCGTGACTTGAAACAAAAACGCTTTCGTCCGGCCTTTGCCGGCATAGCACATCGTTGGCGTTCGCGGTATGATTGTAGCTATGGCAAATCTCTATCCTGAAATTGAGCCTTTTGACTCGGGAATGTACATCGTGTCGGATATTCACACGATCTATTACGAGCGGGTCGGCAATCCGAATGGCATTCCTGTTATTTTTTTGCACGGCGGGCCGGGTGGCGGGCTGATACCGCTGTACCGCCAGTTTTTTGACCCGGCGGTTTACCAAGTGATTTTGTTTGACCAACGGGGTTCGGGAAAGTCGACGCCGCATGCCGAGTTGCGCGAAAACACCACATGGAATCTGATAAAAGATATCGAAGCTCTCAGAGCAAAATTCGGCGTCGATAAATGGTATGTTTTTGGCGGCTCATGGGGCAGCACTCTGAGTTTGGCCTATGCCGAGACACATCCCGACCGATGCCTCGGCCTTATTCTTCGCGGCATCTTTTTGACGCGAAAGAAAGAATTGCAATGGTTTTATCAATACGGAGCTTCCGAGATATTTCCTGATTTCTGGGAACGCTACCGCGATGAGATACCCGAAGCAGAGCGCGGCGATTTTATAACCGCGTACCACAAACGTCTCACCAGCGACGACGAACACGTTCGCATCTCCGCGGCCCGTGCATGGAGCGTCTGGGAAGGCTCGACCTCAAAACTCTACCCTGACAAAGACCTGATGGATCACTGGGAAGGCGAACACGAAGCCCTCAGCCTCGCACGCATCGAATGTCATTATTTTATAAACAATTCGTTTTTCCCGAGCGAAAATTATTTACTGGAAAATGCCGATAAAATTCGCCACATCCCGACCGTGATCGTCCAGGGGCGCTACGACGTCGTCTGCCCTATAACTTCCGCCTGGGAACTGCACAAAGAACTGCCGGACGCAGAGTTTATCGTCGTCCCCGATTCGGGACACTCTGTTTCCGAAAAAGGAATTACATCGGCATTGGTCGAGGCGATGGATAAATTTAAGGCGAAGCATTAGATTTATTGTGAATTTGATGTCAAATAGCTGTATGATGTTGTTTGGAGGCCATGTAAACTATTTGCATTTTGCGACCGTCAGATTCTTAACTTTAAAAAATGGAAAAGAAAGAAACAAAAACTGAGAAAAAAAACGGCAAAGCCCCTGAAACGTGGCATTGGACGGATTTTAAGAATCCTAAACGCCTGACAAAGGATCAGAAAGAATTACGGAAAGCTTTTCGCGAAGCGATGGCGGCATTGAAAGAAGAAGAAGCTAAGTATGGCAAGAAGGATTATTCCAATTTTTGATACGTCTGTATTTCCCGATTATGTATTACAAATTGAAGACTTGCTTGAATCTTGTCTTTTTCCGTCTGTGGTGTTTTTTGAACTTGTTGCCACATCTATCGATTCTTCGGTATTTAAGAAATATGAATATTGGCGAAGTCTCACAAATAAAAGCAATTCGCTTCTGAATCCAACCGCCAATGACTGGTGGGAAACATCTAAGGCGATACGACGGCTGTATTTAATGAAAGGCACACAGCCGACGAAACTGAGAACGCTGCGAAATGATGGCTTGATCGCTCGACTTGCGGCAATGCATGACGGACTGGTCGTCACACATGATGTTGATGACTTTCAAATACTTCAGAAAGTAATTCCCGACCTGAAAGTATCGCTGCAAGAGCCTCTTAAAAATTAAATGGAAGTGATAAATATATGAACTTTGGAACAACAGAAATTATTTTGATCGTTGCGGTATTGTTCCTGCTCTTTGGGGCGACACGTCTGCCGCAGTTGGCAAAATCGATCGGACAATCGCGTAAGGCCTTTAAGGACGGCATGCGCGAGGCCGAAGAAGAAGAAAAGGCCGAGCAGCAGCAAAAGCTGGCCACGCCGCCGGCCTCACCGCAAATATCGCAGATGAGCGATGACGCTTTTGATGAAGAAATGCGGCGGCGGGCAGAGGCGAAAACGACTTAACGAATGGCGGTTAAAAGAATCGAATGGAACGACGCCAAGAATAGAGGCAACCGGACGAAACACGGGATTGGCTTTACCGAGGCGTCAGACGTTTTCTTCGATCCATTAGCAATTACGGTTCATGCCTCCGATCATTCATTGAACGAGTTTCGATTTATTTCTATCGGCAAGACACGCTCGAATAAACTACTGGTTGTCTTCTTTACTGAAACTGACGAAGAAATCCGAATATTTTCAGCCCGTCGTCCGACACGCACAGAACGGCTTACTTATGAAGAAGAATATTGATTTTAGCTCAGGTATACGAGGGAAGCATGCCGGTTTGGACATGGAAGTATTGGGTTCGTGTAAAACTATCTGGGCCGTTTGTCTTACAAAAAGCTCAAGCGACCTCATTCCATTTAAGCTATACCCAATTGAGGCTTTTTCGGATTCTGAACAGGTCAGATTGAAGAATGAGAAGGGGAAATTAGTATTTTGCCCGAAAGCCTGGTTTGCATCGGTCGAAGTTTCAAAAAGAACACAAGGAATTTTGGAAGCGGCTATCTAGCTTTTCTCACCCGTTAGTAAAGTAGCTTTAACTGTAAATCTGAACGAAAGATCGCCGTCTTCGGCGTCGATCACTTGAGCGAGTTGGGCTGCGACTCGCTCTTTTTCGTTATCGTCGAGCGTTTCGAGCCAGACCGGCATCAGAAAATCGGCGATTAGCGGATATTCGATAAATTCGGTTCCGTTTTCGAACTCGAAAATTTCAGCCGCCGTCTGTGTATTTATATTGACAAGACCGGACCGTTTAGCGAGTGCTTTGATCTGTGAAACGGTTGGTATTTCGGCGATCAGTCTTTCTACGGCCGCTCCGTGCTCCTCAATTAGGTTTTCATTGAACAATGCTTCCCACAGCAGCGAGAATACTTCGCCAAAACTACCGGCCGACGGTAGAAATATTGCTGCGTCGCCATCCGTTCGCGCAGGGCCGATCGTTTTTTCAAAAAACTGCCCGATATTTGCCGGCCTCACAAAACTCGCATCTGCCAAAACCGCGTCAAATGCATCGTCCTCAAAGCTCAGCATCGAAAAATCAATATCAGCCCCGATCGCCGCAGCTTTACCAAGCGCGATCGTCAACGTATCTGCATCCTCACAGGCCGCAAAAATATCGATCTTTCCGCCAAATCTCTCGTTAATCGCAAAAGCGTGATTGCCCGTCCCGGCGTTGATATAAAGCATATTTTCCGCATCGCTCAGATCAATGTGCTTGTCAACAATGTCGGTAAAGCGCCGCGTCCATTCGTCGAAAATAATCAGATCACGCAAAAACGCTAGTTCCTTTTGGGTCTTAGCCATAGACTTATAATTAAACCGCATTGATAAGGCCAACGGCAACCTATGGCAGTTTGAGCGGCTTTGATCATCTCAGCAGTCAGTATTTTTTTGCTGCACTATCGATATGCGAATTTCTTGTCTATAATAGACCCACCATGATCCAGCCGTCTCTAGTTGACCATATCGACCCGCGAATCAGTGCCGAAATAATCCAGGGTGACAGTGCGAAAATATTAAAAAAAATGGAGCCGGGCAAATTTGATCTGATTATTACGTCACCGCCCTATAACGTGGGCAAGTCATATGAAAAAAAGACCGGCATCGATTCATATCTCGCGGCGCACACCGACATTTTATCCGAACTCGTCAGAACGCTCTCTGATCGCGGAAATATCTGCTGGCAGGTTGGAAATTATGTAGAGAATGGTGAGGTGTTCCCGCTCGATATTTTCTACTATCAAATGTTTAAGAAACTAGGGCTGAAACTGCGAAATAGGATCGTGTGGCATTTTGGCCACGGACTTCATGCCTCGAACAGATTTAGCGGTCGCTATGAAACAATTCTATGGTTTAGCAAAACCGATGACTATATTTTTAACCTCGACAACGTGCGGATTCCCTCCAAATATCCTGGTAAACTACATTTCAAAGGCCCAAAACGCGGCCTTCCGTCGGGCAATCCGCTTGGCAAAAATCCGAGTGATGTTTGGGAAATTATGTTGAGGGATTGGGAGAGCGGCTTGTGGGACATACCAAATGTCAAATCAAATCATCCTGAAAAGACCGAACATCCCTGTCAATTCCCAATTGAACTGGTTGAGCGCTGTGTCTTAGCTCTTTCCGCTAATGAAAGCTGGATACTGGACCCGTTCGCCGGTGCGGGTTCGAGTCTTATCGGAGCCGTTAAAAATGGTAGAAACGCCATAGGCATCGAAAAAGATCAAATATTTTGTGAAATCGCCCAAAAAAGGATTTCTGATTTGAGAGGCGGAAAATTACCAATGCGGCCGATTAATAAAACGATCCATGTCCCGTCAGTAAATGACAAAATTGCCCATCTTCCGGCGGAATGGGCAAAACGACAAAGGTTATTGGATTTGGAACAAAATTAAGAAAATAAATTTATGCAAATCTCCGGCAAATACTCTCATTTGAATGGACTTGAATATCTGATGGTTCACCATAAGCAAACTTTGAATGAGATTTTCGATATAATTAAAAGTATCGATGCAGCGAAACATTTAAGCAAAAAGTCGCTGGAAAAGAATAAAAAAGGGAAATTTGTATTAAATCCCCGCTCTTTGAATCAGGCATTTAAGACCCTGTTGTACGAAAAAGGATGGGAAGAGCGCCGTAGAAATTTCTTTGTTTCCATAGATCCGAATATAGTAAAGATGATCGAACCTTTAGATTATCAATCTCAAAAGAAAGTACTGAAAGAAATTAATCATCCACTTTTTGATTCTTACAATCAGACTGATTTTTTGAAAGATCGAATCGCTGTTGAAGTTCAGCTCGGAAAATATTTTGCCGTAACCTACGACCTTTTTGTGAAACATCTTTCGTTTTACGCGGGACAAATCATTGACGTCGGGATTGAAATCGTACCGATGAAAGCTATGCAAAAGAATATGTCGTCTGGTCCGCCTTGGTTTGAAAAAGAAGTTCACAACGTTTTGCGGCACGGGAGGACGAATCCACCCGTACCTCTATTGATAATCGGAATCGAACCATAAACACGGCCGTAGTCTGAGTCAGGAAGACGTCGCTGCTATTATGCAAAAAGGCTATTACAAATCAATGAGCAAGACCATTAAAGAGCTATTTGACCTCACAGGCAAAACCGCGATCGTCACCGGCGGTTCGCGCGGGATTGGCAAAGAAATGGCCGAGGGTTTGGCTGAAGCCGGTGCGAATCTGATGATCTGCGCCCGCAGAACTGAATGGCTTGACCGAACCGTCCAGGAGTTTCAGGACAGAGGTTTTAATGCTGCCGGAAAAACATGCGACGTGTCACAACCCGACGAGGTTGCAAATGTCGTCGCCGAAACCGTCCGAAGATTTGGCTCACTGGATATTTTGGTAAATAACGCCGGCATTTCGTGGGGAGCCATGCCCGAAGATATGATGCTTGATAAATGGCAAAAGGTTTTGGATGTCAATCTCACCGGCTGTTTTTTGTTTGCTCAGGCAGCTGGCCGCGAAATGCTTAAGCAGGAAAGCGGCTCGATAATAAATATCGCCTCGATCGCCGGCATTACTTCGTCGGCAAACGGCCCGTTTTATGCAGGTTATGCGGCCAGCAAAGCGGGTCTCATAGGGCTCACACGCGAACTTGCGGCAAGCTGGGGCCGAAGAGGGATTCGGGTAAACGCGATCGCACCCGGATTTTTTCACTCGCGGCTCGCCGATGCCGTGATCGAAATTTATGAAGGTTCAATTCAGGAAAATAACCACATCCCGCGTGTCGGCAAAGCCGGAGAATTGAAGGGCGTGGCCGTTTTCCTGGCGTCAGACGCCTCCGGCTATATAACGGGCCAAACGATCTCCGTCGATGGCGGTATGACGGCTTGACCGCTATTTTCAACGCGTCATACCCGCAGCGGCATTATGATGTATTTGTAATCATAAGTAGTTTCCCCGTCGATAGACATCTGGGTCTGAGCGTTTGAATCTTTGAACTCAAATGTTATCCGCAGCGGGGAGCGGCTTTCGCGGACACGGACCTTGTCGCCCTCTGTTTCATTAACGGTTGAGCTGAAGCTGCCGCTTCCTCCGTCTATTGCCATAGACGCGTCGGATGTAGCCCCTCCCGCGTGGGGAGCGGAACCGTCTGCGACTGTTGCGGAAGCAACCGATTCGAGATCGCCGGTAGCGGCGTTGGTTAAAAATTCCAGCAGGTATTGCCAATTAAAGCCAAGCTGTACCTCTTCACCTTTGTAATCAGCTTTTACTATTTCTCGGCCTTCGCCTTCTTCAGTAGATTGGGCGGTAATCTCGATTTCGCCTTCGCTGATCTTTAGTCGGATCGAGCGGTTGCGGTCGTCCGCAATCAGAGACATACGGCGGACGGCGTTACGCATTTCTTCGAGCTCGAAGACAACTGTTTTGTCGTTATCCTTAGGCATAACCATCTCGTAATTCGGAAATTGGCCGCTGAGTTTTCGTGTTATCAGCAGACGCCCCTCGGTCTCAAAATAGATATGATTAGGGTCCTCGCCAAACGCGATCTCGCCTTCGCCATGAGCAAGTTTGACAAGTTCGAGCAAGGCTTTTTTTGGAATTAGCGTGTCCATCACGGCCTCATTGTCGTCTATCGTGCGCTCGACATACGCGAGACGGTGGCCGTCGGTCGTAATCATCTTGGCAGAACCGTCGCCAAGTATAAATTTTGCACCGGAGAGCGTAAACCGCGATTGTTCATTTGTGATCGCAAATGCCGTGTTGCGAATAAAATACGTAAACGTTTCGGCGGCCAGCTTGAGCGGTGTGCTTTTAAACTGCGGTATTTCCGGAAATTGTTCGCGGTTGACACCGGCCAGACGATAGCTTGCACGGCTCGATTTCATAGTAACCCATTCGTTATCCTCTTTCGTAAAATGCACATCGCCGCTGTCAAGTACACGGACGATGTCAAACAGCTTTCGCGCCTGTATGCAGATCGCACCGGCCTTGATGATCTCAGCCTCCGCATCGCAACGTATCGTGCAGTCCAGATCGGTACCGATGATGCGTATCTCGCCCTCGCCAAGTGACTCGATCAGGATGTTAGACAAAACGGGGATCGTCGTCTTTCGTTCGACAACGCCCTGAATATATCCCAGTTCTTCCTTTAAAATGCTCTGTTTGATCTTGAATTCCATATTTATTGCTCCTGACTTAGAATTGCCCCGCTAAACGGCTCGAAATATACAAAAAAAATCTGTCCCTTGATTCCGGTCTATTGGCTTTCAAACATTATATCCGATTCTGCCGCACGTGACACCTGGTATCTGCAAATTTTCGCTGCGGCTACCTTTTCCTAATACTAATATCAAATAAAACATATTAAGAATTAGTAGTAGTAATAGTGCCTGTGTAAATGTGCAAAAGCGGCTTAACTCCTTACAAATCAATTAGTTTTTCTTTCACAGCGTGATGTGGAAAACCTGTGGAAAACCATCATTGCCTGTGGATTACTTTCATCCACGTGATTTTCCACCGAAGTTCACAGCCATGTTTTCAAACGGCGATAGGAAAAGTGGAAAACTAATATTTAAATACATGTAAACAAACAGCTTATATCTGTGACGGCCTTCGCCCGCTTGTGGAAAAAAAATACAACATTTTAACCAGATAAATGCTCAATTAGCTGCAAAGATTATCTGTTAGCTCTTTTATATCCCTGTGGAAATTGCGGTCGTCTCGACAAAGTGTTTTGATCTTTTCAACCGAGTGCATGACCGTCGTATGATGCTTGCCGCCAAACTCGCGGCCGATCTCAGGAAAGCTGTGCCGTGTCAGCTCTTTACATAAATACATCGCGACCTGACGCGGCACCGTGATGCTGCGGGAATTATTTTTTGCCTTGATTTCCTCGATCGTCATTCTGTAGTGCGAGGCGACGGTGCGGGCAATATGTTCCATCGTAAGACCGGCGGGACGCTCGCTGTCAAGAATATTTTTCATCGATTCCTGAGCCAGAGCTTTAGAGATTGGTACGCCCTTCATTGACGAGATCGCAACCAGCCGCACCAGCGAGCCTTCGAGTTCGCGGACGTTGCTTTTGACCTTTCCGGCTATATAGATCGCTATATCGTCAGCGAGATAGATGCCGTCCATATCGGCCTTGCGTTTGAGGATAGCGACTTTTGTTTCCAGATCGGGCGGTTCCATATCGGCGATCAGGCCCCATTGAAAACGCGAATGCAGCCGTTCTTCAAGCGTCGGTATCTCAAGAGGTGGACAATCGCTGGAAACCACAATCTGCTTTTGCCCGTTGTGCAGCGTATTAAAAGTGTGAAAAAACTCTTCCTGCGTTCGCTCTTTTCCGGCCATGAACTGGATGTCGTCCAATAAAAGCACGTCGATAGACCGATATTTATCGCGAAATGCAGGTGTTTTGTTAAAACGGATGGCGTTTATCAACTCATTCATAAAACGTTCGGATGTAATATAGGCCACACGCATGTGCGGGTCGCGGGCCTGTATATGGTGGCCGATGGCATGCATAAGATGCGTTTTGCCGAGACCGACGCCGCCGTAGATAAAAAGCGGATTGTATGATACACCGGGCATTTCCGCGGTTGACTTTGCGGCCGCGTGTGCAAACTGATTACACGAGCCGACGACAAATTTTTCAAATGTATATTTCGGGTTAAGACGGTCTTCGACCGATTCGATCTCTGTGAGATGTCTCCGCACCTCGCCGGCGTTGACTGTGCCGCCTTTTGGCGAAAAGACGAAATCAACATCGTCTTCTTTAACGAACTCGGACGGTAGCGGTTGTTCGGTATCGATCTGCCATTCGATCGTGTGGTCGGGAAGGTTAATTTCGGCCAGCGTCTGCTTGAGCATCTCGGCGTAATAGATACAAACCCAGTCTTTTGTGACGACGCCCGTCCGAAGGCGGAGGGCACGTGAATCCTCGTCAATTCCCTCAAAACATATAGGGCGAAACCACGTGTTAAAAACGTCGGCATTAAGCCGCATTTTAATGATGCCAAGCATGTCATCCCAGACCGTAGTTTTTAAGGAAATATTGTTCAATTTTTATACCCGAAACGTAGCCGAAAACTCGCCGGACGAATCTAAAATTTTTTTCACGCATCCAGAGGCATCGGGTCGATTTACGCCGCCGAAAAAATAGCTGCAAGTCTTTTTGTTTTGGTGCTTTCCGGGACCTACGAACCGACTTGGCCTGAGAGTTATTCACAGGTTATTCACAGTCACGGAAAAGAACTGAATAAAACTTAAAGCAATACATCAAGCCATTTATTTGCAATGGTTTACAACGATGCATTATCTGGAAACGGGTAACAGACTAACACGAAAAAATAGCCAATGCAAACGGATATCCACAGGTTTTTTTTGAAGCGTTTAACATAAATTTAACTTCCTTTTATGACAACAATTCGGGCTCAATTTTGAATGTGATAGACTAAGAAAATCGACCAATTTATTATCAAAAACCGGCCAAAATGACCAAAAAAAAGAGAAATTTTTTTCAAAAAAAAGATAATAATTTTAGTAGGCTCTTTTGTGAGATCGAAGACATTTGCGACGGCCTGTTTTATATCAGCGAAACGGACGCGCCGGTTGTCGCTTTCACCGGTAATACTGTTCCGCATCAAAACGACGAAAAAGCCGGCGAACAGGTCATAGAGCTATCGACCCGGGAGTTTTTTGAGAGACTGACGGTGACGAAAGACTGGTTTGGCCCCGCGGAAAAAGCAAGGGCAGAAAAATTTCTCGCTCTGCAAAAACTAATTGAAGAAAATCTAACCGACGTGAAAGTACTGCGGTTGGGCCGCATTCGCGTTAATATCTATGTCGTCGGCACCGGCAAAGACGGCTGCCTGACCGGTTTTTCGACAAAGGCCGTCGAAACATAGTTTTTCGCAAGTGTCACGGTTTTGGAACAGTCGTTGCCTGCCACGCGACGACCTGCCATTTGCCGTTTCGTTTTATAAATGTGCCGGTATTCAGGTGATTTGAAACGGTTTTGCTGCCGTCTGGCCTGGTGCTTGTGCCGACGAGTTTAAAGGCCGCGACCGCCGCATTGTCATACTGCTGTATACGGACGTCCTCGCCGGTGTAAACGGTGACCGGATCGCCCGGTTTTGCAGCTGGAGCCGAACGGACGCCTTTCATTAATTCCTCTTTATTAATGCGCACGCCGGCGGAGCGGGTGTAAATAAGGTCGTCGGCCCAAAAGCGGTCGTGAACCTCCGCGTCATTGCGCCCGGCACCGGAGAGAAATTCATTTAATAGCCGCGTTATTTCGGCTTTATCAGAACCTACCTGGGCATTAATGGACAGTGCAGCTGCCAAAAAGAGAATAAAGGTTGAAATGCATCGTTTCATATTTTTTTCCACGGGCGGTCTAAAATCGTTGAGTTTTACTGATATTTTTGATCTACGCGCCAGCCGGCGCGAGTCTGCCGGAAACTTCCGGGTCGCTTGCGGCCGAGATTTCGTCGGTGTTCGAAATCAGCGATTGATCGACGAGCTGTCTCTGCTCAAGCTCGTGTATTGCGTACGAACCGGTTGCCGGTGATGCGGATGCGGCACGTCCGACAAACCGCAATGACACATTGCCAGGTTTGATCTCACGCAGGCGCGGCTGGACAAATGCCCATCCACCCATGTTTTGAGGCTCCTCCTGCGTCCAGACAATCTCGGTCGTATCTGGACACGAGGCAAAAATCTTTGTAAGTTTCGCGGCCGGAAAAGGATAAAATTGCTCTAACCGGACGACTATAACGCCACCCGAATCGACGTCTTCGCGGGCCGCGTCCAGATCATAGAAAACCTTACCGCTGCAGACCACGATTCGCTTTACTTTTGAGCGATCCGTTACACGTACGTCGTCGATCACCGGATCAAACCCGCCGGTTTCGATCTCTTCAATTTTTGAACCGGCGGCGGGAAGCCGTAAAAGGCTTTTTGGCGTCATCACGATCAGGGGCCGGACAATATCCTGTTTTACCTGACGGCGGAGCAGGTGAAAATACTGGGCAGGGGTTGTCGGATAGCAGACCTGCATATTATTTTCAGCGCATAGCTGTAAAAACCGCTCAAGCCGGGCGGACGAATGCTCAGGCCCCTGACCCTCGTAACCGTGCGGCAAGAGCATTACGAGACGGCATTTTTGCTGCCATTTGTCTTCTGAAGACGAGATATATTGGTCGATGATTATCTGAGCGCCGTTTGAGAAATCGCCAAATTGGGCTTCCCAGGCGACCAGTCGATCTTGTGATACGACTGAATAGCCGTATTCAAAACCCAGCACCGCGTACTCCGACAGAGAGCTGTCAAAAATGAATGCCCTGGCATTCGGATTCTCCTCATTTTTAAGTTCGTTTAAAGGGGCCCAGCGGTCGCCGGTCATTGTGTCGTACATCGAAGCATGTCTTTGTGAAAATGTGCCGCGTCCCGAATCCTGGCCGCTAAACCTGACCGGAAAGCCCTCAAGGACAAGCGAGCCGATCGCCATTGCCTCGCCAAACGCCCAATCCATCGGCAATTCGCCGGTCCCCATTTTTGCCCGGCGGGCAAGCTGGCCGACCATTTTCGGGTTGATGTGAAAATCGTCGGGTACCAAAGAGATTTTTTCCGATACCTGTTTGAGGATGACGGCGCTGATGCCGGTTTCGAAGATGTTCGATCCGTCTTCGTCAATTGGCGGTGCCGCTACGGCGTCCATGGCCGGTTTTTTGCCCGCGATTTCTTTGGCACGCGCGAGAATGCCTTCATATTTTTCGACAACCTTATCGGTCATCGCCGTAAGGCCTTCTTCGGTTATAACACCTTCGCGTATGAGCCGCTGGGCATAGATGTGCCGCGTACCGGGATGGGCCTTGACACGGGCATACATCACCGGTTGAGTATAGCTCGGCTCATCACCCTCATTGTGGCCGAGACGGCGGAAACCGACCAGGTCAAGCACGACGTCCTTGTCAAATTCGCGGCGGTAATCGAGTGCGATCTGGATAACGCGATAAGCGGCTTCGGGGTCATCGCTGTTGATGTGAAATATCGGCGTTTGTGTAATATGAGCGGCATCGGTCGAGTAGATGGAGCTGCGCCCCAATCCCGGCGACGTCGTAAAGCCGATCTGATTATTGATAACCAGATGGATCGTGCCGCCGGTTCGATAGCCGGGCAGACCGGCAAGCTGGAGCGTTTCCATCACTACGCCCTGCCCTGCAAATGCGGCGTCACCGTGCAGGAGCAGCGGCAAAATAAGTCTGTACGTTTCCTCACGGGTTTTGCCCCCGCCGTCACGTAAAAGATCCTGGCGCGCGCGGGCCATGCCCTCGACAACCGGATTCACGGCCTCAAGATGACTCGGATTACACGAAAGCTGAATGCGTAAATCTCTGCCCGCCTTAGTTTTACGCAGTCCGACTGCGCCCTGATGGTATTTAACATCGCCCTCGTCGGCGGGAAAATCGGGATGAGATGTCCCCTCAAAAACCGTAAAAATTCGCTCGGCCATGGCACCGGTTTCGGGATCGCCGATTACATTCGAAAGTACGTTCAAACGGCCGCGATGGGCCATTCCCATATATATTTCATCTACGCCGCGTTCCGATGCACCCTCTACCAACTGGTCAAGCATCGGGATAACTGTTTCACATCCCTCAAGCGAAAACCGCTTTTGTCCGAGATATTTTTTATGCAGGAATTGTTCAAACTGTTCGGCCTCGATCAGCTTTTGCAGCAGTTCTTTTTTTGTTTCGTTCGAAAGCGGTTCTGTATCGACAAACTGCTCACGCACCTGTCGTCTGATCCAGTCTTTTTGCTTTTTGCTCTGGCTGTGACGATATTCGATACCGACCTTGCCGCAGTATGCTTTGCGAAGAATCTCGAGAATTCGGCGAAGGGTTGCGGTGTTGTCACCGTGAAGCCCGCCGGTTATAAATTCGCGGTCAAGATCCCAGATCGTAAGTCCAAAATTTTCGAGATCGAGTTCCGACGAATGGTGCGGAATCATATTTAGCGGATCAATATCCGCGAGCAGATGTCCGGCGACACGATAAGCGTTTATTAGCTGAAGTACATTTGCCTGTTTTTCGACCTGTGCGCGCTCGGCGCCAAAGAGCGAAGGGTTATTATCCTGCGCCCATCGGAGCGGCGGATAATTTATTCCCAGATCGCTAAATATATTGTCGTAAAAGCTATGGCTGCCGGTAAGAAGTTCCTGCATTCTGGCCAGAAACAGACCGCTTTCCGCACCCTGTATAACGCGGTGATCGTATGTGTTTGTCACCGTCACGATCTTGCTGATGCCGATCGACGAAAGTGCCGCCGTGGTCATCGCCTGATATTCCGCCGGATACTCGATAGCACCGGTCGCAATGATCGCACTTTGGCCTGACATCAGACGCGGATTCGACGCGACGGTGCCGATCGTGCCGGGATTTGTCAGCGAAATTGTAGTTCCGTGAAGATCAGCGATCTCGAGCTTGCCGTCGCGGGCCTTTTTAACCGTCTCGTTATAACCGGCAAAAAATCCCGCAAAATCCATTGCATTTACACCCTTAATATTGGGAACAAGCAGGTTACGCGAGCCGTCTTTTTTCTCAATGTCGATGGCGATACCGAGATTTATATTCTTATGTTCGAGACGCGAAGGGAGACCATCGACAAGGCCGTAGCCGTTATTCAAATTCGGGTAGGCCTTGACCGCCTGAATAATCGCCCACGCAATGATGTGTGTAAACGAGACTTTGCCGCGTCCCTGCGCGGCGAGATTTTCATTAATAATACGTCGGTTTTCTTCCAGGACCTTGACCGGAATATTGCGAAAGCTCGTCGCGGTCGGAACGCCAAGGCTCTCCTCCATATTTTCGACGATTTTTTTGCCGACGCCGGTGATGGTTTTCGGTTCGGTGTCTTCGGTCAACCGAACCTCGACGGGCTTTGTCGCGGGTGGCGGTTTTTCGGCAGTTGGCTGAACGGCTGCCGTTTTTGCACTCTGTTCGTTTGAGGCTGCGGATTCGCCGGCGATCAAATCGCCGAAGTAGGTCTGCCACGATTCGTCAACGAGCTGCGGATCGGTATTGTAACGCTTAAAAAGGCCCTCTACATAGGCTGCATTCGACCCAAAGGCTTCGTTTATATGATTGGTTAAATTCGTGTTATTTTTGCTCACTAAATTGCCTCGACTAAACATAGATCTTAACTTAAATGGAAAAAATCTGTTTAGATCGACAATGCTTTTGATTTTCCGGCACTATCATCGGCTTCGGACTTTGTTTCGATGTCCTGTTTAATTGCATCTAGTACGCCATTTATAAACTGAGTTGCCTCGAATGAGGAAAAACGCCGTGCGATCTCGAGGCCTTCGTTGATGATGACCGTATCGGGCGTATCCTGGTAGAGAAATTCATAAACGGCGAGACGAAGTACGTTGCGGTCAACGATGGCCATCCGTTCGATCCGCCAGTGTTCGGCCCGTGTGCGAATCACGTTGTCGATGGATGTAATATTTTTGAGAGTGCCGCGGACGAGGCCGTTGGCAAATTTACGGGTTTTGTCGTCGATGGCGTCGTCGCCGAGCTCGTTCCAATAATTATCGGTTAGTGTTTCGCTGTCTCCTTTAACCAAATCGGCAGCAAAAAGCATCTGTAATGCGCATTCGCGTGCCTTGTGCCTCGTGCCCGAACTCTTTTCTGCTTTATCAAACGACATTCAAAAGTCTCTCTCTTCTTACTTCCCAGCGTTGTTCGGCTCGGGATCGTATTGCGTTAAGGACATTGATCGATTCAACCGCCGACAGGGCCGCTTCGTAACCTTTGTTATCGGCCTTTTCGCCACAGCGTGCGGTTACCTGACCGACATTGTCCGCAGTTATAACGCCAAACATAACGGGAACGCCTGTCTGAATAGATGCCTGCATCAAACCGCCGGCTGCCTGTCCCGCCACATATTCGAAGTGCGGCGTATCACCCCGAATAACAACGCCGACAGCGATGACGGCGCTATATTCGCCACTTTTAGCGGCTGTCAGCGATGCGACCGGCAATTCAAATGCGCCCGGAACGTAAAAGATATCGATCGCGTCATCATCTGCTCCGGCGTCTCTGAGTGCTTCGACGGCGCCATTGGCGAGTTTCGATGTGAATTCGTCGTTCCAACGGCTGACAACTATCGCAAAACTGTGACCGGCCGCCGATATATCGCCTCTGTTTAATTCTGTTCTCAATAATTTTACCTGCCAGGGCCTATTCGCCACTAGCAATTATAAATAACGTGTTACATATTGAAAAGCAAAGATACGATTTTTGCCGCGAACGGCGGTTTACTTAAAATGAAATTTTGGCATTAACTCGGCGTCTATAGCCTATCGGCGATCGTTTTTTGTTACAATACAGTATTGAACAACAAAATTTACTGACGAAAGCAGGATATATTTTTATGAAATTCGGACAGGTAGAAAACCCGGAAGAGATTGATTTTACGATCCCGGCGGATCATCCTGACACAAAACGCGTTCTTGAAAACTCTAAGGGGAACGAGTTAAAGATCTATGTCGGATGTGCAAAATGGAACAAAGCGGATCTCAAGGGTTTTTATCCGAAAGGGACCAAGGACGAGCTCGGCTATTACTCGACTCAGTTTAATTGTATCGAGCTAAACGCTACTTTTTACAGGCTGTTTCCGGCTTCTCAGTTTGAAAAATGGCGCTTGGGCGTACCGGACGGATTTAAATTTTTTCCAAAACTTGGGCAGGAAATCTCGCATTGGGGACGATTGAAAGAGACCGAAGAGCCGGTTGGCCGGTTTGTCGAAAATGCGTCGCACCTGAAAGAGAAACTTGGCGTGCCGTTTTTGCAGATGCACAATAATTTTGGCCCAAAGGATTTTGACCGCGTGCGGGCGTTTGTCGAGAACTGGAAATATGATATTCCTCTCGCTATCGAATTTAGAAAAACAGATTGGTACAACGACCCCGAAGTTTCGGCCGAATTGTACGATCTGCTCGAAAAAAATGACGTCATAAACGTCCTCGTCGATACCGCCGGACGCCGCGATTTAATGCATATGCGGCTGACGGCGCCGACGGCCTTTGTCCGTTGGGTCGGTGCCAATCACGAGTCTGACCGTTCGCGGCTCGACGAATGGGTCGAGCGAATTGCGGATTGGAAAAAGACGGGATTAAATGAGCTCTACTTCTTTGTACATCAAAACATCGAAAAAGAATCGCCGCTTTTGTCTGCTTATTTTATCGAAAAACTGAATAGAAAGATCAATACGGATCTGAAAGTTCCAAAAACTCTGGCATAGACCTTAGCCCCAAACCTCACGCAGATTTAGAGTAAAACCAGACAGAACGGGATCACCGATAATTACGTCCGGATTTTCCAATACCTCAATTGCGCTGTCAGGCCGGTAAATGTACACTCGTTTTGCGATCGGATCGATCAGCCAGCCGAGCGAGGAACCGTTGGCGATGTATTCGTCCATTTTGTCACGGAGTTTTCGCAGGTTGTCGGTGGACGAGCGGAGCTCAGCAACAAAATCGGGACAAATTTGTGCAAAGCCTGCCCTTTCGTGATCTGAGAGTGCATTCCAATGATCGTTGCTAATCCAACTTGCGTCGGGCGAGCGGAGCGCCCGGTTGGGAAGGGTAAATCCCGTGGAAGATTCGAATGCCATGCCGGTACCATTTTCCCTGGACCAAAGCCACAGAAGAGATGACAAATTTGAATTCATTCCGCCAGTTTCGGTGTATGCGGGCGCCATAAGAATTATCTCCCCATCACAATCGCGCTCGACACGGGCATCCGGGTGGCGTCGGCAAAAATCAAGAAACTCCTTTTCGGAAAGTGTGTGCGTGACACCGCCCAGATCAAGTTCCATTCCGGGATAGCCCCACACCTGAATCTTTTGACCAATGGATGTAGTGGTTGAAATCATAGTATAGATCCTACCGCTAAATCTTACCAAAAAACACGCTTCCGCCAAAGGTAAACAGCAATATCACGCTTACAAAAGCATTGGTTGTAAAAAACGCTGCATTCATGCGCGAAAGATCGTTCGCTTTTACGAGCGTATGCTGGTAAACGAGCAACGCTCCGACGGCGATGACTCCGGCGAGGGCGAGCCAGCCGAGACCGGTTACGACGTATAACAGAACTAAAACGATAGACGCCTGAAGATGAAAGAGGCGGGCGATCCGAAGCGAGTTTTTTATCCCAAATCTAGCGGGAATTGAGCGAAGACCGGCTCTACGGTCAAATTCAAAATCCTGACACGCGTAAAGAATGTCAAAACCGGCCGTCCACATCAGCACGAGCAACGAAAGCAGGATCGGAACCTCATCACTTAGAGAACCGCGGACCGCGATCCACGCGGCGGAGGGCGAGATCGCAAGCGCCGCTCCAAGAATGATGTGTGCCATCGCCGTAAACCGTTTAGCGTAAGAATAGCCGAGGATGAAAACTAGTGCGACGGGCGACAGGGCGAATGTCAGCCAATTTAGTGAATACGATGCAAGCAGAAAGACGCCGATTGAGACGTAAAGAAATATCCACGCGAAACCGGTGGTCAGCTTTCCGCTAGGTAGCTCTCGGTTTGCTGTTCGAGGGTTTTTGGCGTCTATGTCGTGATCAACGATACGATTAAACGTCATCGCCGCCGAGCGGGCGCCAAACATAGCGACCGTGATCCACACGATCTGCCACCACGTCGGGAAACCATTTGCGGCCAAAATCGCACCCAAAAATGCAAAGGGTAAGGCAAAAAGCGTATGCTCAAATTTGATCATCGCGAGCGTGGTTGTTAGCTTTTGTATTGCCGTGGACATATAAAGCCAAGATTCTAACACAAAAGCAGCGATCCGCCGTTGAAGATAATTTCCCGAGATTCACATTTTTTATGCCAAACGGACGAACTCATGATGCGATCACATTTCTTTTGGCGGCCCCGGTCTCTGCGGCGCTCTATTTGTTCACAAACAGCCTTGTGTCCGCGGCGGTTGTCGGCGCGGCCTTTCTATTTGGCGGATTGATGTTTGGGCCGGATCTCGACACGGCCTCACGGCAGTATTCGCGGTGGTCGGGTTTTAAATTCTTGTGGCTGCCGTACCGGTCGTTTTTTAAGCACCGATCACGTTTTTCGCACGGGCTTTTGTTTGGCGCTTTGATTCGCGTGGTGTATTTTATGGGTGTTTTGACATTGACGGCTTTTTTCGCCGCAATTGTGTGGAGTGTGATCGCGGGTGGCGATAGGCCGGATATTGCGGTTTTTACTAAGGCCTGGCAGGGAATCGGCGATTTTATACGCCGATATCTCGGCGAAAATTTTTTACCGCTGACGTTTGCCGGTTTATGGCTCGGAGCCGCGAGCCACACGTTTACGGATATGGCCGGCTCGTTTATCAGAACCGGACGGGCTGCAAAATTTTTTTAGTTACAGGCCGGCACTCAACCGCGGCCTCCTCCGGTTCTGGCGCTCAGGAGGCGGGCGGCGTGCCGGCGAACGGCGTCGGAAACGTTGCGGTTTTTTGACAGAGAAACCAGATCGCGGAGCTGCAGACGCGACATAATTGTCATAACATTTGCGATCGGTGTACGCGGGTTTTTGGCGAGGCTGTGCATCACGCTGTAGCTGCGTGACCATTGACGGTTTGACGCGACCTGACGAAGAATATCCTCCGAGATCGAACGCATCGAGGCAATATTTTCAATTTCCTGTTCGCTGATTCGAGGGTTATTGACAACGGAGCTCGACACGAGCCGGTTTGGGTCGCGGATAAGTATGTTGCGTGCCTCGCGGTCGCCTTTCATACCGAGCTTGACGCGATCCTTGACGCCCATTCTCATAATGCGATTGAGCATGGAGATGCGTTCGCCCGGTATCTCGTCCTCCTCAGCCTGCATTTCGCCGAGGATTTTGCTGAGTATTGCTTTACGTTGTTCTTCGGTTTCCTCGTAGATCTCTTCGATGTATTCGAGGCCGAGCCATGAGTCATCCGTCTCGCGGTCTGGAACCTCGATATGCTGTGCGATAAACAGAGCATCATCGAGACTCAGGCCGGAGCCTTCGAGATCGACCGCAAATTCGGCTTGTTCGAGAAATTCTGCCGCTGCTTCGTTTCCTTTCGCACGCAGCTCGTTTGCGATCTGCTGGGCACCGCGTTCTTTTTCAAAGAATTCGCGTTTTATTTCCGACGCCCGCCGTTCGGCGTCCGGTGACCGATTCGGGTTTGCAATTATCGCGTCAAGAATCGCCGGATTTTGAATGATCAGCTGTTGATTAAAAGAGATCAGGTCAAGCAGCGATGCGTTTTGCGTTTTTCCGGCAAATTTAGCGATCGCCGTCGGCGGGGTTTTGATATTGGTAATTATCGCTTCGTGTAGCGAAGCCGGCAGATCACTTTGATCTGCAAAATGAGCCAAAACACGCGGGGTTACGTCAGCCGAGCGGATCGCAGATTCGAGAGCATCGCTCTGCTGCGACTTGAGCGTTTCGTGTGCTGTCTGCCTTAGCTCGGCGTCCGAGCCGTAAAAAAAGGTTACTAATATCTCGAGCAGATCGGTTTGCGGCAGCGGCAGGGCGCCGCGGGCCGCCGCGAGCTGAGCGGCACGGGGTGCTGAGCCGTCGATAACGGCTTTGACGACTGGATTGCTCGAAGGAAACTCGGAATTCATATTATGCAGGAAAATTTCGGGTATTGCGCGTATTAATAAAAAAATGGGAGGACGGATCAAATTTAACCCTTATTTACTTTAACATAAACCGAAAAACGAGGTCAGGGCAGCACCGTTAAGCGGGCTGTATAATAGCCCGAAACCGTTCATCAGCCGTATCTCGAAAATGACATGCTTGACTAACTCGACCGCTTAATTTAAAGTGTCGTTTTGCCCGACACCCGCGACTTAGCAGGCCGGATTTTTTTACGTAAAGATAAAATATAATGATAAAAGACGAACTACAAAAACTTATTTCTGAAAACCGCGCCAGAATCGGCGTGATCGGCCTCGGCTATGTCGGGCTGCCGTTGATCGTTGAGTTTTGCCTCAAGGGGTTTGACGCCATCGGCTTTGAGGTTGATGAAACAAAGACCGGTGAGGTCAATGCCGGCCGCTCGTACATAGTCGATGTGACGAACGAGAATGTAAAAAAATGCGTTGATGCCCAAAAACTCAGCGCGACGACTGATTTTAGTAAACTTAAAGACTGCGACGTCATCATCATCTGCGTACCGACGCCTTTGCGTAAGACCAAGGACCCCGATATGTCATACATTCTCACCGCCGGCGGCGAGATACAAAAATATATGCGTCGCGGACAGCTGATCATCCTCGAATCGACCACCTATCCCGGAACGACGGATGAGGTTTTGCAGCCGATGTTTGAGGAAATGAACTTTAAGCTCGACGATGATTTTTTGCTCGCATTTTCACCCGAACGTGTCGATCCCGGCAATCCACAATATCAGACGCACAATATCCCGAAGGTTGTCGGCGGTGTTTCGGATGATTCGACCGAGGTTGCGGCGATGCTTTACGGCGAGATAGTTGAGCAGGTTCATCCGGTCTCATCGGCCCGTGTCGCCGAGGCCTGCAAGCTCTGGGAAAACACATTTCGTGCGATAAACATCGGGATGGCGAACGAGATGGCCAAGCTCTGTAACGCTCTGGGCATCGACACCTGGGAGGTCGTCAGGGCGGCGGGAACTAAGCCGTTTGGCTTTATGCCTTTTTATCCGGGGCCGGGAATTGGCGGCCACTGCATACCGCTCGACCCTCATTATCTATCCTGGAAAGCGCGGCAGGTCGGGTTTGATTCGCAATTTATTTCGCTTGCCGAAAAGGTAAATTCAAATATGCCGGCATACGTCGTCGAACTCGCGTCGAACGCTCTAAACGACGCCCGCATCGCTGTCAACGGTTCGAAAATCCTGATCCTCGGCGTCGCGTATAAAAAAGACATCGATGATATGCGCGAATCGCCGGCACTCTCAATAATCGACCTCCTGCGGGCCGGCGGCGCCGACGTTTGTTATCACGATCCGTTCGTGCCCGAAGTTACATTCGACCACGCCTACACGATCGGCGACGCAGAACCGCTTTACAACAAAGACCTGACCGACGATCTCATCAGCGAGTCTGATTGCGTGATAATCTGCACAGAGCACTCAAACGTTGATTACAATCACGTTTGTAAATTGGCAACCTTAGTTGTCGATACGAGAAATGCTCTCTCAAGCGAAACACGTAACGGCAGTAAGGCGAGGGTTGTTAGGCTATAAAAATATGTTGGGCTCAATACCAAATCCAATTTTTTTATTTTCCAGCCAAGATTGTAATCGTTTCGATTGCGGGTTGGGTACTAAACTCCCGGAAAAGTTTTAATCCTTTTGTATTTGAATTTTTGCATGTTTCTTTGGTCTTGATACTGTTTATTCATGGTGGTCGGATGAGTTTCCCGACTGGCTGATTATAGGTATGTGCTAGTGGAGACTCCGATGGGAACGCACGAGCCCTCGTGAAAAAACACATCTCAATGGAGAATTTCGTTGTACAATAAACGTTCAGGAGACTTCGTGATGATTACTTCGACAGAAAATAAGGGCCTTCGAACCATAGCCGTCGAGAAAAATACGTGGATACTCGAACTGCCGGATGAATTGTGCGCGAGCGAAGGCTTTGCTGCCGGCACCTTGGCCAGCCTGACGATCAAGGACGGTGCGATCATGGGAACATTCATACCGCGAACCGATCAAGCGAAAGACGCAGCCAAGAGCTTTGCCGAGCGTTATGGTGATTTTATGAGAGACATCGCGGACGTTGATTAGTTTGAGCGAAGATGCCTTTTACATCGACTATGTGCTGGCTGTCGATCTTCATTTTGCCCTGATGGAATATTGGGGCGAAACCCGTTTTGGGATCGACGATCGATTCCTCCTCGAATCTTCTCTCGCCAGACCCAAACAGACAGCGGCCTACGACCACGCAGACATTATTCGTCACGCCGCATCACTTTGCTTCGGGCTGATCAAGAATCATCCGTGGACGGGCGGAAACAAGCGGACCGCGACCTTTCTGACGGATTTCTTTCTAATAAAGAATGGCTTTCAGGTTAGTTCTACTTCACTCGAGATGTACAAAATGTCACTAGCGGTTGAAGCGAATTCCTGGAAAGTGGACGAGATTTGAACGTTGGTTAAGAGACAAGGTTATTTCACTGGAAGGATGATCAAAACTCTACTTATCGCCGGTGCACGCCCCAACTTTATGAAGGTTGCACCGATCTATGCTGAAATGAAACGGCGCAGCGAGGAATTCGTGCCGATGATCGTGCATACGGGGCAGCACTACGACGCGGCAATGTCGGAAGCTTTTTTTGACGATCTCGGTATGCCGAAGCCGGACATTCATCTCGGCGTCGGGTCGGGTTCTCATGCGGTTCAGACGGCGAAGATAATGACCGAGTTTGAGCCGGTTATCCTTGCTCAGAAACCCGATTGGGTGTTGGTTGTCGGTGACGTCAATTCGACGATTGCGTGCGCTTTGGTCAGTGCAAAACTTGGAGTAAAAGTGGCGCACGTCGAGGCCGGTTTGCGTTCGCGCGACCGTTCGATGCCGGAGGAAATAAACCGGATTTTGACTGATTCGATCTCTGATCTGCTTTTTACAACCTCGCTGGATGCGGACGAAAATCTGAAGCGTGAGGGAATTCCTGCAAAGAAAATAAGGTTTGTCGGGAACGTAATGATCGATTCCCTGCTTGACCATTTGAAGATTGCCGGCGTTTCGACCATTCGCGAAGAGCTGGAAATAAACACGAAAGGGTATGGCGTTTTGACGCTTCACCGTCCGTCAAACGTCGATTACAGGGACACATTTGAGGGGATTTTGAACGCTCTTGTTTCGATCTCCGAACAGCTTCCCATCATCTTCCCCGTTCATCCGAGAACGCGCGGCAGAATAGATGAATTTGGGTTCACCGCGAAGATCGCCGTCTCGAATATTTCCCTTATTGAACCGCTCGGTTATCTTGATTTTATGCGGCTTTACAGCGGTGCAAGGTTGGTTTTAACAGATTCAGGCGGTCTGCAGGAAGAGACGACTGTGCTTGGAATCCCGTGTTTGACGCTGAGAAAAAACACTGAACGCCCAATTACGATTGAAATGGGGACAAATATTCTGGTCGGGACAGACGGCGGAAAGATCAGACAGGCAGCGGAGGATATTTTGGCAGATCACAATTCGTCCAAAAACTCAAAAAAACCGCCGCTCTGGGACGGCAAAACGTCGGCTCGCATCTGCACAGAGCTTTTGAAAGAAATTTAGCCGCAAAAAAGAACAAAAAACACAAAAAAAGAAAAGATTTTTAATCCGTCTTTTTTGCATTTTCGGCGCCTTTCTGCGGCAGCTGTCCTACTCGCTTTTTTCCATGGGATAACCGGCGCTTTTCCAGGCTGCGGTGCCGCCGATCATTGCGAAAGCGTTGTTAAAACCTTTCTTCTTAAGTTCAGATACCAAACTGGCACTGGTGTGTTCGCTCGGTCAGGAACAGTAGGCGATTATCTTTTTGTCCTTTGACAGCTCTTTTAGTTTTGCCTCAAGCTTGTCCGCCGGGACATTTATCGCTCCTTTTACATGTTCCTGTTTAAAGGCGGCTTCGGCGCGGGTATCTATAAAAAGAGCCGATCCGGCGTCAAAAGCGGTTTTGGCGTCGGTGAGGGTGATACGCGGTGCGTCATCGGCCGGAGCCGCGGGCGGATTGTCAACTACAGCATTTACCGGCGTATTATCCGCATCTTTGGCCGCGCTGGTCAGATTTGTCTGGCACGCAAAGCCAAGCGCCGCAAAAATAAAAACAGCGAATATTGAAAACATTTTTTCTTTCATAATATTATTTCTCCCCAAAGGCATCGAGCACTTCATCCGCATGAGCCGCGACATCGACCTTATTAAATATTTTAACAATTTTGCCCTCACCGTCAATCAGGAAAGTCTTGCGGTTAGTGCCCATATATTTTTTGCCGTACATATTTTTTTCGCCCCAGACGCCGTACGCCTCGACGATGCTTTTGTCGGTGTCGGCAAGGAGATCGAACGGCAATTGAAATTTTGAGATGAATTTTTGATGCGATTTTTCATCGTCGGTCGAGACGCCGAGAACGCGAATGCCTTTTGATTTAAATACCTCATCGGCATCACGAAATGAGCACGCCTCTTTCGTACAGCCGGGCGTGTCATCTTTCGGATAAAAATA
The DNA here is from genome assembly GCA_041747575.1 of Pyrinomonadaceae bacterium. Lineage (GTDB taxonomy): Bacteria > Acidobacteriota > Blastocatellia > Pyrinomonadales > Pyrinomonadaceae > OLB17. Next base: position 17,875 of record JBGTEX010000014.1, on the reverse strand, counting down.
CAAAACGACCCGACGGCCTTTTAGATCTGATAGTTTGACGGTATTTCCATCCTGATCTTTTGATGTGAAATCCGGTGCTTTATCGCCTTCGTTTAACATAAACCTCCGCAAGAATCTAAAAAGTACTCAACCTCCGCATAAGAAATTATAGCACGGCGGCGGCGGAACCCGACCGGTTGGGCGAGATATTTCTTAGACTTTGAGCCTTGAACCTTTTCCGGCCAGGACTTTTGCTATGATCTATAATAACATTTGAAAAAAACCGATCTAAAATTCTAACAAGTTGAAAATACAGAGTGAACAAAAAAGCATCGAACGGCTAAAACGGCTGAAGTCTGATTTCAGGCGCCAAATATCAGAAACATACGAGTATGCGGCAAAAAGCTGTCTGACGTGCGAAACGCAAGGTGCCTGCTGTTTGGATGCTCATTTTGTCAATGTTCATATTTCGCGGCTTGAGGCGGCTGCGATCAAACAAGTGATCGGGACGCTGCCGGAAAATACGAGAGATGCGGTGGAAAAGCGATGTGACGCGGCGATCAAAAAATATGGATTGACCGCCGACGGCGATACATACGCCCAAACGTATGCGTGCCCGTTATTTGAAAAAGGGATCGGATGTTTGGTACATAGAGACGGGAAACCGCTGCCGTGCATGACCCATGCCTGTTACGAAACGGCCGCCGATCTGCCGCCAGATGAATTGCAGACAGCCGCAGAACTCAGAATTGAAAGGCTCAATAGACAAACCTACGGCAAGTTTAATCAATTATTGCCCCTGCCAATCGCGATCCAGCCGCGCCTGTCAATTATCCTCCATAAAACCCAGAATCGAAATAAGAACAAACGCTAGATCGAGAATTCAGCGGTCTCCAAATGACGTTTGAGATAAGCCAAAAATCTCTCGGCGTCGGCACCGTCAACCACGCGGTGGTCGTATGTGAGAGCAAAATATGCCATTTGGCGGATCGCGATGTAATCGTCACCCTCGGCTGAGGTCATTACCTTGGGCCGTTTCTCGATCGTGCCGACACACAGGATCGCGACCTGCGGCTGATTGATGATCGGCGTGCCAAAGAGGCCGCCAAAAACACCCGGATTTGTGATCGTAAAGGTACCGCCCTGAACCTCGTCGGGCATCAATTTTTTTGTCCGTGCGCGGTCTGCGAGGTCATTCGCGGTGGACGCGAGCCGGGCGAGGTCGAGGGTATCCGCATTTTTTATAACCGGTACGATCAAGCCCCAATCGAGAGCAACCGCCATGCCGATGTTTATATCGCCTTTATAAATAATTTGATCGCCATCTACCTGAGAATTAACTATTCGATGTTCGCGTATCGACGCCGTGACCGCCTCAAAAATAAACGGCATAAAGGTCAATTTTGTGCCATATTGAGCCTGAAAATCGGTCTGATTCTTTGTCCTGAACCGCGCGACATTTGTCATGTCGATCTCGTAAACGCTTGTAACGTGGGCAGACATCTGCTTGGAAAACGTCATGTGATCGGCGATCCTCTTACGCATTACCGACATTTTTTCGACGCGGTCCTCGGTCGCAACGCTTCTCTCGGGAGCGGCATAATCGGCTTTTTGCCCCGCAGAGGCCGAAGCAGAGATCGCAGGAGCGCCCTTTACAAGCAGATCCTGCGGACGGAGCGCCGCTCCGGTCTCAAGGAATGAAAGTATGTCATTCTTAGTAACGCGGCCGCTCAGACCGCTGCCCGAGATCCGGGTAATATCGATACCGTGTTCCCTGGCGATATTGCGCACCAACGGGCTGGATTTTGTCCGGCGAAGCTCGTCCACCGTCGCGCTGCCGTTCTGCGAACCGTTTGTTGGTGCCGCTGGAACCGCTTTTACAGGCTGTGATTTTGGGGTTTCACGCGCTTTCGGTTCGTCCTTTTCCGTCTGTTTGGCGTCGGCTGGCGGCATGCCGGTTTCTGCCCCTTCGGCACCGACCAGCGCCAATACCGCTCCGACCTCGACCGTTTCACCTTCCTGAACGTTGATCGCCAGGAGAATTCCGGCTGCCGGCGAAGGTACCTCGGCATCAACCTTATCGGTCGAGATCTCGAGCAATGCTTCGTCTTTCTCGATCGTATCGCCGACCGATTTCAGCCATTTCGAAACGGTTCCTTCGGTTATCGATTCGCCCATCTGCGGCATGACGATCTCTTCCGCTTTTGTATTTTGAGTTTTGGCTTTTGGGTTTTCCGCCGCCGGCGCCGGAGCGGCAACCGATTCCGCTTCCGTCTGCCCGCTATCGTCCGTTTGCTGATCGGCATCATCATTTTCTGACCGTGTGGCGGCCGGTGTCTGCTGACCGCCGTTAGAGGACGACTGGCCTCCTTCTTCGCCAATTATAGCGACGACGGCTCCGACCTCGACGGTTTCGCCCTCCTGAGTTTTTATCTCGAGCAGTACACCCTCGCCCGGGCTCGGAACCTCGGCATCGACTTTGTCGGTCGAGATCTCAAGGAGCGCCTCATCCTTCTCGACCCGTTCACCTACCTGTTTTAACCATTTCGAGACCGTCCCCTCGGTTATCGATTCGCCCATTTGCGGCATTACAATTTCTACGCTCATAAATCTCCAAAAAAATCGATTGCTCAAAAAAGTATGAGCCATTCTGATCGTCTTATTAGAATACAAGAATATCAGGCCAAAAAAAAGTATTGCGTTTTTCGGTAGTCTCAAAAGCGCGGCCCGCCGGGCGGCCCGATTACCCGACGGTTTGCAGCGCAGCCGACAAAAGCCGTCCCGTTCTCGCAGCAAAAAGCAGCCTGTCAGGAATAAATTTGCTATGAATGTGAATATAAATAACATAGATATGATTAACGCCGGTCCTGGAGGTGGACGCACAACCCGCAAAGATCGGCCATTGGACAATCTAATCGTTTACGGGAAATTGCTTTTCGGGATTATGAGAAAAGAAATTACATTATATTCAGGAGCGATTGCTCTGCTTATCGGTCTTGGGCGGTTGCGGTTGGATAAAGATAATGCATACCTCAGCAGGACATTATCGACCGAACCAGCCGCTGCCGCAGTTTTTGTACCGGCTTGATACGACGTTTTAACTTGACCGACTGCCGGGACGCCTAATTTACGATCTGTATGGCGCATTACATAACGTCAAGGAAATATTTGCTACGATCACGTTATCCGTCAGGATATAACGATCGCAGGTTAGAACAAAGACGTAGAAATCGTCCGGCGTTTGTTGAACGCTAATTGCGTTATTCAGTTTCACGTTCACTATTTTTTCAGACACTTTTTTCAAAGTTCAGACACTTTTTTCAAAGGGGGATAAATATGCAGTTCACAAAATACAAAAAAATTCCGTTTGTCGCCGTCATTATGCTGGCGATGCTTACATTTCAGTTAGCAATGCCGGATGCGACCACGGCGTCCGATCACATTGACGGGCCGCAGCTGGCCCACGACCATGCGTCGGACATCAACGACATGTACTTTTTTCTCGACCCAAACGATAACTCGCAGGTTGTTATGATTATGACGATCAACCCGTTTTTGATCTCGTCGGAAATTATCGGCCAGGCTATTTTCGATCATAACGTGAGATACCGGTTTGAGCTTGAAAACAATGGCGACGCCGTGCCCGACCGGTTTTTGGACGTCAGGTTTACGCGCGGAGTCGGGCGTGAAACCGGACCGCAAACTGCGACGATAACACTTCCGGACGGGCGAACCTTTACGGGACCGACAAATGTGCCGTCGCAGGGTGATGACACAGACGATATTGAGCCGCCCGCATTGAACGTAACAACGGATTCGGTGAGCGGAGCGCGTTTTTTCGGCGGCATCACCGACGATCCGTTTTTTCTGGATAATACGGCCGCCAACCGGTTTGTATTATCATCCGTCCGTAATCCGGGCAATCCAAACCGAGCGGTTTTTGCTAATCGGGCCGGAATCAATGCGACAGACGGATCTGACCCGAATGCCGACAGTCAGGTTCCCGGCCAGCTTCCGGCACAGGCACGCAACCGCGGCCTCAATCAGGGAGCCGGGCGTGATACTTATGCCGGTTTCAGCACGCTTTCCATTGTCGTCAGCGTCCCGGTATCGTTGGTTATGGGGACAGATCGAGGATCCGGTAGAGAGCTCGGCGTAAACGGCGTCACGCAGCGACAACAGACTCAGACCGTCCGAACGGATGGCCAGGTCGTTGGTTCAGGGCCGTTTATCACGGTTGACCGAGAGGGAGTTCCGCTTGTAAACAACGGTTTGATCCCGCCGGCTCGCAAGGATGAGTATAACGGTGCGACAACCGCTGATGACGCAGCCGGCCGGTTTCGAGCTGATCTGACGCAATCACTTCGGAATTTTGGTACGAACGAGGCAAACATTACCATTCTACTGAATATGATCCAGCGTCGAGGCGACATTTTGCGGCTCAATTTGAGAGTTCCGAACAACGGTCCGGGCGGCGGCAATAATGCTAACGGCGGCCCCGCGAATATGGGCGGCCGACGATTACAGGATGATGTGTCTGACGCCACTTTTACTCTTATCAACAACGGAGCGCCCCTGGGCGATTTTGTTGACCGAAATGATTTTGAGTTTGGCGATACATTCCCCTATCTCCCGCCGCAGGTTATGCCAAATCCAAATGGCATCAATAGCCGCGATGCGAGAATACGGTTGTAACTTTTTCGCCGTTTTCAAAGTCGGGCGTTCAGAGTGCCACGTTCAGAGTCCTGCCTATTGGCGGCCACCTTTTATCCAATTATAAAGGCCGTATAGCAAGGGCTCTGAACGTGGACACTTTGAACATTGACAATCTTCAGGCTATGGCCATTCGCAAATTTAATTTAATCTCGTCTGCATCGATTCTTTTAGTGATTTTTTTTATAAGTTCGTGCGGCGGTACTGAAAAAAGAACGCAGGCTGTTATTGATCTACCGCCTGCTGCGCCGATCGGTGGCGGCGATGCGGGAGAAAACATGCTTCGTTTTCTCGAGGGTAAGATCAAAGAAGACCCCGAGGATTTTAGCGCAAATAATAAACTTGCCGCTATTTACCTGCAAAAACTTCGCGAAACCGGAAATATTGAGTTTCTCGATCTCGCCTTTCGCTCCGCCCGTGCATCGCTCGATTCGGTGGCGGACATTCGCAACTCCGGCGGCCTCGCGGCTTTAGCGCAAGCGGAGTTTGCCGCTCACGAATTTTCAAAAGCCCGCGATCACGCGGCCAGATTGGCTGAGCTCGAACCGGGAAAAAGTTATCCGCAAGGAATTCTGGGCGATGCGATGCTTGAACTCGGTGAATACGATAAGGCCGAGATCGCGTACAAAAAAATAGTCGCTCTTGACAGCGGCATCAGTCCCGGGAGCGAAACCAGATTTGCCCGTTTAGCCCAGCTCAGAGGCGATAACGCGGGAGCTCAAAAACATCTTGCGACGGCCCTAACCCTCGCACTTAACGCAAGCTCGCCTCCGCGCGAAACCGTCGCCTGGATACGTTGGCAATTGGGCGAAATCGCTTTTTCGGTCGGCGATTACGAGACCGCTGAAAAGCACTACCGCGACTCGTTAACGACATTTCCGGATTATCATCGCGCCCTTGCCTCGCTTGGACGGGTTTCGGCCGCACAAAATGATCTGGCGGGCGCCATCGAGCAATACGAAAAACTGGTCAGGCTTTTGCCTGAGATGCAATTTGTCGCCGCGCTTGGTGATCTATATGCTGTTTCGGGCCGGGCGGACGATGCTCAGAGGCAGTATGATCTGGTCGAACAAATCGGACGTTTGAACGGCCTGAACGGCTCACTCTATAATCGTCAGCTGTCGGTTTATTATGCCGACCACGACATAAAAGCCGAAGAAGCGTATCGAATGGCCTCACAGGAATACGAAGTAAGACGCGATATTTACGGGGCCGATACACTCGCCTGGACGGCCCTCAAAACGGGCCGGCTGGATGAAGCGAAAGAGCGTATCAAAGAAGCGTTAAGGCTTGGAACACAGGATGCGAAACTTTTTTTCCACGCAGGGATGATCGCCCACGCCTCCGGCGATAAAGATGCGGCAAACGGGTATCTGCAGCAGGCTCTCGAACTTAATCCTCAGTTTGACCCTATACAGACGAAAATTGCCAAAACGCGGCTCGAAAATAATTGATAAATCCGGTGATGAGATGGAGCGCAAAAGCTCACTCGAACTGTTCCGGTCGGTTGACCGGCAGATCACGTCATGGATGCTGAAATACGGCATTACTCTGTTGCGCATCTCCCTCGGCGTCATTTTTTTATGGTTCGGAGTGCTAAAATTTTTTCCCGGTGTGAGCGAAGCCGAGGCACTGGCCGGCCGCACGGTTTCTGTTATCTCATTTGGTTACGTGCCGCCGGCGATCAGCCTTCCGGTTTTGGCCGCTTGGGAATGTGCGATCGGTTTGGGCTTTATTTCCGGTAAGTTTTTACGGATCACACTCCTGCTGTTATTTTTTCAAATGATCGGGGCCTTTATGCCGCTTGTTTTGTTCCCGGCCGAAACGTGGAAATATTTTCCGTACGCTCCGACACTTGTGGGGCAGTACATCTTTAAAAATCTTGTCTTGCTCGGTGCGGCCATCGTCGTCGGATCGACGGTACGCGGCGAGAGGCCCGAACCGGATATCAAAGGGTGATCCGAGCCCGTTTGCAGGAGAGTGCACAAATGTTTGATTTCGATAATGGAAATTCTCAATCTGGAGAAGTTATGATAAATAAAACCGAAACAACGAACTGGGGTGAATGGGCGATGCTGCCGCTGCGATTTATTATCGGCTTTGGCTTCGTCGCCCACGGCTACGCGAAATTGAGCAACGGGCCTGAGAAATTTGCCGTGATACTTGAGCAGTTGGGTGTTCCGGCACCGATTTTGAGTTCGTGGGCGACAACGTTAATTGAAATAGCGGGCGGTGTCGCCATTTTGGCCGGCGCTTTTGTCCCGTTTGTCAGCATTCCGCTTATAATAATTATGCTTGTCGCGCTTGTCAGCGTTCACCTGCAGTTTGGCTTTTCTTCGGTCAAGCTGATGGCCATGACGGCGGAAGGGCCAAAATTCGGGACTATTGGCTATGAGGTAAATTTGCTCTACATTGCCGGCCTTATCGCTCTTTCACTCGCCGCGCCGACGCTGTTTTCGGTGGATGCGATGCTTCGAAAAAAGCGTCCTGTCCGCGCGTAAGTCGATATTGAACGGCTGCCAAAAGTTCCGAACTTTCGCTGATAGCTGCGGGAATCACGATCGGTCTGCCGGCGCGGATATTTATTCGTCCGTCTTTAATACTCTCAATTTCGTTCCATAAAATATGCCGGTTTTTATAGCTCAGGCCGCTCTCATGAAGATTTAAAGATGTACGCCGATGAAAAACCCACGAGATAAACATAACCAGATAAATTACCAGAAATGCTGAGGCGAGCAGAAAATAGCCGGTGCTTTGACGGATGTAAAAGGCCGCCATCATCCCAAGAAAAAAGAGCAGGGACAGCAGAGAAATAAAAAGAGCATGCTGCAAATACGCCGGAGCTACTGAGTAAGCTGCAATCTGTTTGCCAAGTTTCCCGCTGTTTTCAGACATTAAATTTCCGCGGTCGTCGGATCAAGAACCGTTACAACCTGTGAGATCCGGTTTGCCGGGAAACCGCCGAGCTTGGCGTGTTCGCGGATCATATCTTCATTTGGGGCGATGTAAACGCAATAGATCTTATCGTCCGTGACGTAACTGTGGACCCACTGAATACTGGGCCCTAAATCATTCAAAACGTTACAAGATGTTTGCGAAACGGCCTGTAAAGCTTCAGCCGGCGAAGCTCCGACACCGGCGATTTCGCGTTCGATCACATATTTCGGCATACTTTTTTCCTCCGTGTGCGTATTACCAGCGACAAAAGTTTATTATAAAATTGTATCAAACCGAAGCATCCAATGTGTTAAGGGCCTAGTATAGGTTAAAATAAAGCCCAATAAAGAATTACGGACGATGACCCGATCATCAATTTTTTTACAATGGAATATACATCAATGAAAAGACTTTCGATTTTTACTTTAGCGCTTTCTGTTCTGACTTTTTCGGCTGCAGCGTTTGCACAGCAGTCTGTGATGACCGCAGCCGACTATGACCGTGCGGCAAAGATGCTCGGTTCGGCAACCGCTCCGTACGTTGACCGTGCGGGTGTGCGGCCGACGTTCTTGCCTGACGGACGGTTTTGGTATCGCGTCCTGACGCCGACGGGCAGCGAGTATGTGCTTGTAAATCCGGCGGACGGCGCCAAACAAACCGGTGCGACGCTTACGGCAATCGGGGTACCGGCCGCGCCGGCCGGTCCGGGTCGGTCTGGCGGCGGCGCCATATCTCCGGATGGCAAAAAAATAGCGTTTATTAAGGATTGGAATCTGTGGGTCAGAGAGATCGCAAGCGGACGGGATACACAGCTTACGAGCGACGGCGTTAAGGATTTTGGTTATGCAACCGACAATGCCGGTTGGACGCATAGTGACCGGGCGATCGTATTTTGGTCGCCGGATTCGAAAAAGCTCGCGACGTTTCAGCAAGATCAACGACACCTCAACGATATGTATCTTGTCACAACAAATGTCGGTGCGCCAAAGCTCGAGGCGTGGAAATATCCGCTGCCGACCGACAAAGAGATCGCAAAGATACACCGCGTAATAATCGAGGTAGATACGCCGAAGGTAATACGTCTCAAAATGGAACCCGACGACCATCGCTCGACACTTTGCGATGACATTACATGCGGCGGGGTTTTTGTTGACAACGATTGGAGCTCGGACGGGCGGACATTGGCTTTTGTATCAAGTTCGCGTGACCATAAACAGGCAAAATTCAGAGTAGCCGACGCGGCGACCGGTGATGTTCGCGACGTATTCGAAGAGGTTGTCCCAACCCAATACGAGTCGGGCCAGGGCACGGCCAACTGGAAATATCTGCCGGCGACGGGCGAGGTTATCTGGTATTCGGAACGCGACAATTGGGGACATCTGTATCTATACGATCTAACGGCCGGCAAGGTCAAAAATCAGATCACGAACGGAGATTTTGTCGTGACCCGTCTTATAAAAATGGATGAGAGATCACGCGTAATCTACTTCGAAGCAAACGGCCGTGAAAAAGGCCGCGATCCGTATTTCGGGCATCTTTACCGCGTCGATTTTGACGGCAAAAACCTGACGCTTTTAACGCCTGAGGATGGCAATCACCAGGTGACGCTGTCACCGGACGGCAAATACTTTGTTGACAGCTTTTCAAAGCCGGATACACCGCCGGTCGCAGTCCTGCGTGATATGACCGGCAGATTGATCGCAAACCTCGAAACGGCAAGCGTCGAGAGGCTGAGAGCAGCGGGCTGGAAACCGCCAACACCGATTACCGTTAAATCACGCGATGGTAAATGGGATCTTTATGGGCTGATGTTTACCCCGGAACAGGTCAGAAACGGCCAAAAACTTCCGGTGATCAATTACATATATCCGGGCCCGCAGGGTGGCGGTGTCGGAAGCCGCTCATTTTCAGCCTCGCGCAGCGATCATCAGGCTCTGGCCGAATTGGGATTTGTGGTCGTCGTTATCGACGGCACGTGCAACCCCGACCGTTCAAAATCTTTTCACGACGCCTGTTACGGCAACATGGCCGACAATACGCTCGAAGACCAGATCGCCGGTCTCAAACAACTGGCTGCAAAATATCCGTATATGGATTTAACCCGCGTCGGCGTCTGGGGACACTCAGGCGGCGGTTTTGCGACCGCCGCGGCGATGTTCCGCTACCCAGACTTTTATAAGGTCGGCATTTCCGAATCCGGCAATCACGATAACCGCAATTACGAAGACGACTGGGGCGAACGCTACATCGGCCTGCTGACCAAAACGGCGGACGGCAAGGATAATTACGAAGTTCAGGCCAACCAGATCTACGCTAAAAACCTAAAAGGCAAGCTCATGCTGGCACACGGCGGAATGGATGATAACGTCCCGCCCTACAATACGTATTTGGTCGTCGATGCTCTGGTTAAAGCGAATAAGGATTTTGATCTCATAATCTTTCCAAACGCCCGTCATGGTTACGGCTCAGCAAGCCCATATATGATGCGCCGCCGTTGGGATTATTTTGTCAAGCATCTACTAGGGGCAGAACCCCCAAAAGAATACGAGATCAAGACGAAATCCGACCCAAGAACAGCCCAATAAAAAAGGCTGAAACACAACCGGCATGGGTGTGCCTCACATACCCTGTATGGCCGGCCGGTATTCACTCTTCGTTATCCATAAAAAAGGGCATTGGAGGTATGCTGTAATACAGACCATTTTGGCTGAAGAATGCATAGTACAAAATAGTGTGAAAGCTTCCGCTATTTTAGGCGGTGGTGAGGAGAATGTGAAATGGCAGTTCGAATGGATAATACGGATGATCGCGGCGATGCGGACGGCTGGGGTTTTATGCTGGAAAATGTCGGTGCCGTCATCATTCGATACGGTTTGGTGATAATTTTATTATGGGTCGGCGCTTTGAAATTTACCGCTTATGAGGCCGAAGGAATTCAGGGCTTGGTCGCGAACTCGCCCTTGATGTCGTGGATGCTCGGTATATTTGGCGTCCGGGGTGTTTCGAGTCTGATCGGTATCATCGAAATTGTGCTCGGCCTTTTGATAGCGATGCGCCCGATTGCTCCGCAGGTGTCGGCGATCGGCAGTTTCGGTGCGATCATAACGTTTCTCATCACCATGAGCTTCGTTTTGACCACGCCGGGAGTTTGGCAGCCGGGTTATGGCTTCCCGTTTCCGTCGCCGATGCCGGGGCAATTTCTGCTCAAGGATCTGTTACTTCTCGGCGCCGCGATCTGGACGGCGGGTGAAGCCCTGCGTGCGGCTCATTTAAGAGACCGGCGAACGGTCAGCTAATGCTTTAGCTCCTGCGTGTCATCTTCGCTCTCGTCAAACAGAACGCTCACCGGTGTATGTGCCGGCGGGAGCGAGGCGGAAAATTCGGCCATGTCCTTTTGTAATTTTGCTACGGCGTCGCGGGCCTGTTCGAAATCATCTGGTTGGAGCTTTAGCGTCATTTTGCCGTCGCTGCTTGGCAATTCGCTCAGAGTGGTAAATGATTTTGTGCGAATTTCGATCCTAGCCATGCGTTTGAAGACCCCTTTTTTAAACTTAATATCGAGAATGTCGCCGACGCCTAAACGGGCTTCTTTTACGCCGTTCGAAATAAGGCCGAAAAGCTTTGATTCAAATTCGAGAACGACACCGGCGCTCGAAAACTTCGCGACACCGTTCACACTTGACATACCGCTCTCGGTCTTGAATGGAATGCTTGTAAAATTCTGCATACCGGTAAGTTTAACCTATCTTTTTTTCTTTAGATCCTCGGCCCGCTTATCACTATCTTCAGGTTCGGGAGACGGTTCTGCCTCTTTCTCCTTGTCTGCCACCCAGTTAAATGCTGTCAGGGCAAATGCGACCAGAGCAACTGCGATACCGTAATAGAGGGTTTCAAGAGCGCTTTCAGATTGCAGAAGTTTTTGAATAAATTTGACGGCCATGATCGGTATCAGTACCGACCCGAATTTTGCCTTAAGTTCGTCGAGGTGTTTTACGAGCATCCAATCCGGCACCTCGAGGCCGCCGATAAACAGCTCGTACAAACTGACCGCGATCACAAGCAAGGCAACCGCGACAAGAAAACTGTCAAGAGCCTCAAACAGCACATAGAGCGTCGGATTGTTGCTCTCATAATGCAGTACCGCGACCTGTACAACCTTTAATGTTTTCTCGGCCCCCACATAAAGCGCAGCTAAAACACCAACAAGCAGCCCCGCAATTGCGACGTAGGAAAGATACCTTGATTTTTCAACAATCCATTTCATAAATGCTCCGCCGCTACCGCTCGTGTTTGCGCATCAGAAAAAACTTACCGATACCAAATAGACTAATCAACAACCAAAAACTCTCAACTATAAAAGAGGGAAAATTAAAGCTGTAAAAAAGAGAAACGAGAATGAGCGCGGCTCCGACGGCATTAAAGAGCGAATATGACAACTGTTCGCTGCGAATACGGCCGATCTGGAGCAGAACATACATAAAAATGATAACCGCAACGCCGATCGTGCCGAGAATGTCGTACCAGGCGTAGCTCATTTCATTTTTACGACCAACCCCTTTGCCCCGACCGCCCAAACTGCCCTTTTGCCCTTGGCCTGGACGGAATTTAAATTCTCACTTCCAAAAACTTCCCACGTCCTGCCATCGTCGCGCGTTATATCCGACCCGTTTGTGCCCACAGCAATGATAGTTTTTTTGTCAATGTATGTAACACCGGAACGGTAACCCGAAAGCCCCGTTCCAGGATTCCACGTCCTGCCGCCGTCGGATGTGTAGGCGAGATTGTTTATGTGTTCTGCGGGTTTTTCGTAGTTGCCGCCGACGATGACGCCCTTTTTTGCGTCAAACATGGCGATCGAAAAAATGCCGCTGCCGGGCGTGCCTTTAGTTATCGGAGTATCTGCAACCGTCCACGAACGACCGCGAATATCCGAACGGAAAACCCGTGCCGCATTCCCGCCGGACACGAGAAACACAGTAAATTCGCCCTGAAGTATCAGACACGTACCGCTGGCGGCAAACGCTGCCTCGCCGTCAACAGCGGGCGGCATATCCCCGATCACGGGGTTCCAATTTGCACCGCCGGGCGGGACCCTTGTCAATGATCTTAACAGAAAACGGCCATCTACGGGGTCTGACATCGCTATGCAGATACCCGCATCCCAACAGGCAAGTGCGTCAAAAAATGCCTTTTCATTCAAGTTCTTAAACTCAAGGTTCCACGTTTCGCCGCCATCCGCGGTGCGGTAAATACGGGAATTTTCGCCATTGCCAATGCTCAAAATATATGCCGTGTTTGCATCAAAAGCCTCGATGTCCCGAAAATCCAGCTTTTCCGCCCCGCGAACGGTAAAAACCTTCCAGGATTTTCCGCCGTCGGTCGTCTTGATTACGGTTCCTTCTGTACCGCTGGCCCATATAACTTTTTCATTAACGACCGAAAGCCCTCGAAGACCCGCGTTAGTACCGGCGGTTTGTCTGATCCATTGTGCATTTGCAAATGCCGGCAACGCTGCAAAAACAAACAAAAGGGAAATAAAGTTCAAGAAATTTCGCATACAATTTAATTTTGCTCCCGCCACCTTTTGCAAAGATCTGCGGCGGCCTTTTCCCAATCGGGAAACTCAAATTTGAATCCTGAATCAAGCAAACGGGCCGGAACAACGCGGCGGCTCTTTAGCACCAATTCCGTTTCCGTCTGCATCAAAACCGCACCGACGGCGAGCATCCATTCAGCCGCCGGAAGCCCGATGTGTGTTCCCCACGCTTTCCGCAGCATGCTCATAAACTCACGATTGGGAAGCGGATTTGGCGATGACAGGTTGACCGGGCCGGAAAGCTCTTCGTGTTCGATCAGCCAGTTTACCGAATTTATAAAATCGCACTCGTGTATCCAGGATAAATACTGCCGTCCATCGCCCGATGTGCCGCCCAAACCTTTTCGAACCAATCCGAGAAGCACGTCAAAGATTCCGTCGCGGTCCGGGCTCATGGTCATCGCGGATCGCATCAGCACCTTGCGTGTCCCTGGCGTTTCGATATCCGTTGCCGCATTTTCCCAGGCTTTAGCAACGTCAATGCTGAATTTCCAGCTGTCAGGCGCGTTTTCCTGCCCGCCGATAATTCCCGTGATCTCGTCATTTGGGGCGTCGTAACGGTGAGAGTAGATCGTTGCGGTGCTCGCCTGAAGCCACACCTTTGGCGCCTTTGCGGCAGCCGCTATCGCTTTGCCAACGACCCTTGTCGAGTCGATACGAGAGTCCATTATTTAACTGCGGTTCTTGTCGTTATAACGACAATTAACGTTGCGGCCGGTTAGATTTATAACTACATCCGCACCGTCAAATTCATCCGCCCAATCAGCACGCGATTTTGCATCCCAACCGATCACCCGCCACTCCTGTTTTTCCGGTTTGCGGCTGAGAACGACCACGTCGTGCCCGCTGGCGTGAAAGGAGCGGGCGAGAATTGTTCCAACCTGACCGGACCCGCCTGGAAATATAACTTTCATTTTAATAGATCATTCGGGCCCGGACCGTTCCCGGGACTTCCTTCAATATCTCTAAAGCCTCTTTTGATATTTTAGTGCCGACGTCGAGTATTACATAACCAATATCGTCGTTTGTCTTTAAATATTGCCCGACAATATTAATGCCGCGTTTTGACAGCCTCGAGTTTATCTCGCCAAGGACGCCGGGAATATTTTTGTGAATATGCAGAATGCGGTGAGCGCCCTCCTGCGGCGGCAGATTGACGGGCGGAACGGTATGCGAACCTTCGGAAATGCCAAGTTCGAGATATTTTATGAGTTTGGCGGTTACATCGAGGCCGATATTTGCCTGAGCCTCTTCGGTCGAGCCGCCGATATGCGGGGTGAGGATCACATTAGGCAAATTTCGCAATACGCACTTGAACGAATCGCCCGTTTTCTCCGGTTCGATCGGAAAAACATCGACCGCGGCACCCGCGACCACGCCTTCATCGATCGCGCTTTTCAAGGCATTCAGATCGACCACATCGCCGCGGCTGTAATTTATCAAAATGCTGCCGGCCTGCAGCACTTGCAGCGTTTCAGCGTTTATCATATCCCGCGTCGTGGCGTCAGACGGCACGTGAAGCGTCACTATATTTGACTGTTCGAGCAATTCGCTCAGATCGCGTACCTGTCTGGCATTTCCCAGCGGCAGCTTGATCGCCGAGTCGTAATAAATGACATTCATACCCATCGCCTCGGCCAGGTACGACACCTGCGAACCGATATTGCCGTAACCGATAATGCCGAGTGTCTTGCCGCGCAGCTCAAAGCTGCCCGCCGCATCCTTCAACCATTCTCCGCGGTGTGCCGCCGCGTTTTTGTCGGCAATCTTCCGGATCAGCATCACGCAAAGCCCGATTATCAGCTCTGCAACCGAACGGGTATTAGAATAAGGCGCATTAAATACCGCAACGCCCTTCTCCGTCGCCGCTCTCAGATCAACCTGATTGACGCCTATGCAAAATGCCCCGACCGCTAAAAGCTTATCCGCCGCCTCGATCACCTTTGCTGTTATCTGAGTCTTCGAACGTATCCCGATCAAATGAACGCCCTTGACGGCCTTTATCAGATCGCTTTCGCTCAATGCCCCGTTGATTTTTTTAATATCCGCATAGCCGCCAAAATGCAGCTCGGCGACCGCCGCATCGGAAATATTTTCGAGCAGAAGAATCTTGATCTTGTTCCGAGGGTATGATGTTATCGGGGTCGTCATAAAAACCCGATTATAACAAAAAAGCAGCAAACCATTCCCGCCGCATCGTTCATTTGCTCAAATAAAAAAAAGGCGGAAGGCCGCCTTTTCTGCATTACTTTACAGTTTTGAGATTATTCGAGTCCCGTAAAGTTTATATTTGTCAGATTGCTGTCGATAAATATCGTTCTTGAGGCAAAGCGGAAACGCTTTGATGAAACACCGATAATGTATGTGTCACCGGCCGATACATTAGTAAAGGAATAGACGCCGAACGGGCTTGTTTCCATCGTCCGCCTTACACCGGCCGAATCCGTCAATGTCACGCTCGCGTTACGCAAAGTCAGGCCGCCGGGCGTTGTAACTATGCCCGAAAGGGTCACATTCACGTTAAATATGTAAGCCGAGCCTTGCTGAACATTTGTGCCGATCGTGTCGGCCAGCGACCCGACGATCACCGTAGTCGAGGATATAGCCACGCTTGAGCCAAAGTTGTCATCCGCCGAACCGTCATCGGCGGTCAGCTTTTGCATCTGCGTCCAGGTCGTTCCGGTGCGTGTGAAATTATAGGCCGCGCCCTGACCGGGATTGGCACCTGTGGTGTCGCCAAAAGCTCCGATAATTGCCGTATCGCCGTCGATCGCCACGCTGTTGCCAAATGAGTCGAGAATGCCGCCGTCGCTCGCAAGCAGCTTTTGCTGCTGTGTCCAGCTTGTGCCGCTGCGGACAAAAATATAGGCTGATCCCTGTTGAAAGTTTGCACCGACATCCTGCTGTGTGCCAATTACGGCAGTGTCGCCCGACAGAGCCACACTCGAGCCAAAGAAATCAAATATCGCTCCGTCATTGGCCGTCAGCTTTTGCTGCTGCGTCCAGGTTGTGCCGCTGCGGACGAAAACGTAGGCCGAACCCTGTTGAGTGTTTACGCCCGTTGACTCCTCGGCCGCTCCGATTATTACCGTATCACCCTCGATTGCCGAGCTGTCACCAAAAAAATCATTTTGCGAACCGTCGGCGGCGGTCAGTATTTGCTGCTCGGACCAAATTGTTCCGCTTCGCACAAAGACATATGCGGAGCCCTGATCGGGGTTTGCACCGACGTTTCGACCCGGCGCTCCTACTACCAGCGTATTGCCCGCGATCGACACATTTCTGCCAAAAACGTCAGACACGGCGCCGTTGCTTGCAGTTAATTTTTGCTGCTGCGTCCACACCGTTCCCGTGCGAACGTAAACGTAGGTTGAACCCTGAGACGAATTTGAGCCGACGTCGTCCGCGGGTGACGTAACAGCGATCGTATCGCCGTCGATGGCGACGAATGACCCAAACTGATCGTCGATTGCGGCGTCGTTGGCCGTCAGCTCTTGTTGAAATATCCAGGCTGTTCCGCTGCGGACAAAAACATAGGCCGAACCAAATCCGCTGGCTGACGGAGTATCAGCCGTTGCTCCGACGACGGCCGTATTGCCTGAGATCGCGACGGCCGCGCCAAATTGATCGCCCGCCGCGCCGTCCGAAGCCGTTAATTTCTGCCGCTGTACAAATGTCCGTTCGAGCGACGTGAAAATTTCGTTCTGTTTTAAATCCGCGATCGCGGATTCGCTCTCTGTTGGCGGCCGATCGGCAGCGGCCGTTTTGGTCCTATCGATTAGAAAAAAAGCGGTGAATATTATTGCAATTGTAAGTCCGGATAGCACAAACACCTTAAAAGTGCTGTTTTTTATTGTGTATAAGGCCTTATATTTCTCGTTGGTCATTTAAATCTCCTTCTGACAAACATTGTTTTGATTTCGTTCCTTACTATTTTACCTGACAGGTTCTGGAAACAGCAACAATTAATCCCGATTCGCATTTTTTAACCGCTTGATTGCAACTCATATTTAGACGTTACAAAGGGTCAACTTGGCCGGCAAATAACCATGCAGCCGCAACATAAAGCCAGTTTTTTATCGCCGCAAGAGAAAAAGCGGCCCTCAGAGCCGCTTCGTAAACATAAAATTCGTGATGTTAAACGGAGTTTTCGATGGCCTTTTGCGTTATTCCAGTCCTACAAAGTCAATATTTGTCAGATTGCCGTTTGGCTGAATTGTCCTTGAAACAAAGCGGAATCTTTTAAATAAAACCCCGATCGTATAGCTTTCTCCTGCCGCAACACCGGCAAAAGAATAGACCCCAAACGGACTGGTAAACGCGGTTCGCCTGAACCCCTGCGAATCTGTGAGCGTAACGGTGGCGTTTCTCAGATTAAGGCCTGAGGGTGTGATGACCGTGCCGGAAATAGAAATGGTTGGGGCCGCTCCGGGTGCGTTTGCGCTTCCGGGCGTTAGTGTGCCGCCGACCGGGAAATTTTGACTAAACGGTGCCGCAAAAACATTTGTTTCATCCGGCGAAGCCGCTAGCTCTCCGAAGTAAAATGAGCCGGGTAAAAATGGCGTAGTATTTCCTGCAAAGCGGACTACCGCATCAGGCTGGTCAAGCGAGGTGGTGTTGCTTATATTTACTACACCTGAAGAAGCGCCG
>JBGTEX010000013.1:0-26732 GCA_041747575.1 Pyrinomonadaceae bacterium | reverse complement strand
CGGGCTTGTCGGGATAATGTCGGGTTGATCTGGCTGACGGGGATGAACGAGCCGGATCACAACACGCTGTGGAGATTTTTCCGTGAGAACAAGGGGCCGTTGAGGCGAGTATTCAAGCAGGTGGTGCGCGTTGCGGCAAAGGCTGAGTTGATAGGGGTGGTGCTGCACGCGGTGGACGGCACGCCGATGACGGGAGCGTCATCGCGACGGACGGCGTGGCATAAAGCGGATTTGGAGAAAACTCTCAAACGGCTGGACGAGAGCATCGAGCAGATGATGAGAGGGGTGGAAGCGGCCGAGCGAAGCGAAAGCGGAGAATATCGCCTTCCTGAAGAGCTGGCCGAAAAAGAGCATCTGCGGGAGAAGATAAAACAGGCGCTCAGCGAGTTGGAAGAAGCTGGAGAGAAAGACCTGCATCCGCATGAAAGGGACACCCGGATGATGAACTGCAACGGCCGGGGATCGCGCAAAGAGTTTGGCTACAATGCCCAGGCCGTGGTCGATGCGGGCGGCCTTGTGGTGGCACACGAGGTTGTCAATGAAGCGGACGATCACGGATTGCTGGTTCCGATGATCGAAAGGGTGGAAGAGAATATCGGACGGGCGGCCGAAGAGACGGTTGCCGATACCGGATATAAATCGGCGAAGGAATTGTTCCTGGCGGAAAAGCACGAATACAACGTGATCGTGGCCCTCGGACGCCAGGGTGAAGATGTAAAAGGAGTAGGAGATTATCACCCGTCGAAGTTTCAATATGACGCGGAAAACGATCAATGCATCTGTCCGCGAGGCGAAATACTGAGGTTCGAGCGGGAGACGACCAGCGGCAAAAATAAATATCCGGTTCGTGTTTTCAGATGCCGGAGCTACAAGCAGTGCCCCGTAAGGTGGGAATGCAGCAAGGCTCAAAACGGGCGCAAAATCGAGCTGAGCATCTATCACGAGCCTCTAGTCCGGCAGCGTGAAAAACAGAGGGACAAGGAAAAACAAGAAGCTCTCCGGCGACGACAGGTGATCGTCGAACCTACCTTTGCCCACATAAAACACGCCATGGGGTTTCGCCGATTCACATATCGCGGTCTCGAATCAGTCAGAACCCAGTGGTCGCTGCTGTGCACCACGGTCAACCTGAGCAAACTTTATCAACACTGGCTGAGCGGAAAATTCTCGCTTGCCGGTGCCAGGTTGAACGAAACGTCGCCCGCCGTGCCGAAATGTCGCGGAAACCTCGCACACGCAGGCCGAAAAAGCCCGGTGCCTTATCATATCCGCTCGATTTTGACGCGGATACGTCAAAATTTCGACAAGCACACCTCTTTGTGGTTCCGAAACCACGATTTACAACTCGTGCCGTTCAAGACTCCAAAGTATGCTTCTTGAAGTAACATAAACCGACTTTTGAGACGGTCTGCCGAGCTTAACCGCACATAGAGCGGCAAGCCGCACTGCTTTGAGTGCAAGCCACCGCATCACCGATCCTCTCCTGACGACAGTACTTCGAGGATTTTATCGTGAATACCGCCGAAGCCGCCGTTGGACATTATCGCAACGACATCGCCGTCACGCATTTCGGGAGCGAGGTGTTTGACGATCGCTCCGGCGTCCTCGAAGCTGAGTGCCGGTTTTCCCTGCAGGGCGATGTCCGCGACGAGCTCGCGGACGTCGAGAACTTTGCCAAGTTCGCTTGCTTTTGAGGTATTGTAAACACCCGCGATGATGACGTAATCTGCATAAACAAAGGCTTTAGCGTAAGGTGCCTGAAAAACCGCGAGCCGCGACGACCACGTTCGGGGCTCAAAAACCGCGATCAGACGCTTGTCCGCATATTTCATCCGCAGAGCCTTTAGCGTTTCTTCGACGGCTGTCGGATGATGGGCAAAATCATCAATTACAGTCACGCCCCGAATGACCCCGCGAACCTCGACGCGCCGTTTTACCGACTTAAAAGTATTAAACGCCGTCTGTATTTTCTCACGAGAAATGCCCCACGCATCCGCCGCAATGATAACGGCGAGGCAATTACGGACATTAAATTCACCGATCAGATTTGTTTCAAATTCGGCGTACAAATTTCCGTGCTTAAATACGGTAAAGCGCGTCGCGTCGCCCGAAAAATCAATATACCGGGCCTGCCATTTTGCGTCATCCGACAGTCCGTATGTCTCAACGTTTGTAAATAGTTTGCCGTCCATTTCGGCCAGGACTTCGCGGACGACAGGCGAATCGACCCCGGCAATAAGGCGGCCGTTACCCGGAATCAGATTCATAAGCCGCGAAAATTCCCATTTTATATCGTCAAGGCTGTCGTAAATATCGGCGTGGTCAAACTCGACGTTGCCGACGATCGCGATCTCGGGTAGATAGTGCATAAATTTTGGCTTTTTGTCAAAATATGCCGTGTCATATTCGTCGCCCTCGATGACAAAATGCTCGCTCTCCGTGACGCGAAAGCTGGCGCCAAAATTCTGCACGATACCGCCGACCAAAAACGAGGGATCAAGCCCGCCGACGTCACAAACCCAGGCGGCGATGCTCGTCGTGGTCGTTTTGCCGTGTGTGCCGGCGACAACCAGCGAACGCCGCCCGCGAATAAATTCGTCCTGAACGATCTCGGCCAGCGAACGGTAAGCCGACCGCCGGTTTAGGATCTCTTCGAGCTCAGCATTGCCGCGCGAAACCGCATTGCCGACAACGGTTATATCCGCACCGATGTCGGCATTTTCGGCCCTGTAACCGGCGAGGATCTCGATCCCCAAAACCTCAAGTTGCGTTGACATCGGCGGATAAACATTTTGATCCGACCCTGTTACCCTATGGCCGCGGGCCTGCAGCATTCCGGCGAGACTGGCCATCGCCGTACCGCATATTCCGATCAGATGATAGTGCATAAAATACCGGCAAGCCGCACACATTAAAGTAACGGCAAAGAAATTTTAACCCAAATTCCGCAACAGAAAAAAATTCGCGGCATCGTCCCATAGGACGCCCGTAATTGCCCGTTGATTTATCGCCGGAACGCAAAAAAATGCGTTTTGTTTCAGGCCAGATACGCGGGCGTGGGCGTCCGCATTACGTTTATTGAATCTTAAGGGCGCGTTCCTTCCAGACAATGAAAACGGTTCCGCCGAGCGTGTCGGCAATCTTGCGAAGCCCGCTGTCGAGCTTTTTGTATTCGTCTGTGCCGCGTCGGACGGTTTTTGCTCCTTTTCCGTTGTAGTCGGCGTCATACCAGACGCCGCCGCGATTTTCGAACGATTTTCCGTACAAAGAGCGGGTCGAAACCTCGGCGGCGGAATTTGTATTTTCCCTATCGCTTTGCCGCCGCGCCGCATCATCGACAGGCACGGCACGGGCCTTCATTTTTGCGGCCGGCGCCGATAACGAGCTGTCAGACAACAAAGGGGCGTGGGTCGAGCGTCCTGAAATCGGCAGATCTTCAATCTGCGCTTTCCGTATTACCTGATCCGGTGCTGCCTTATCGCTCTCTACCGACTTCACCTCATTGGATACAGATGAAGGCGACGGTGCCACGGGTGTCGATGGTGCGGGTTTTACCTCGAGCATCTCGACTCCGTCGAGTTGAAAACTGTTTTTTCCCAAACGCGGTTCCGCGCCTTTAGACGAGTCTGCGTTCGGTTGAACGGATTTTGGTGCATTGTCTTTACGCATCGCATTTGGCGAAGCGGCCGTCGCGTTTGCCGCCAAAGACGCAGAATTTGCGGGTGTCGCAGAAGCGGAATTGGACGCCACATTATCTTCCGCCAAATCCCGTGTGCCGGATTGATAGGCCGGTTTTGGTTCCTGTTTGCTGATCTGCGAAATCTCGGCGTTTTTTACGCTGTCGCTATTTTGCAGGACAAGATAACCAAGCACCCCGGCAAACGTCAGCGCCAGAACACCCATCGCCAATGCAGGGCCCGGCGATCTGAAAAGTTGTTGATACCAGGGAACCGCAATTGCAGACGCAGGCGCCACAACGGCCGAAGCGGGTTCGCGACCGCTCTCTGTATTAAGTGAGATCACCTGCGAAAGCTGTTTCCGGCAGCGGCCGCAATCCGCAAAATGCTGAGTGTAAAGCATTTTTGCTCTATCAGGCAGGGCGTTTTCCGCAAACGCCGCGATAATATCGGCGTCAAGATGCAGCTTTGGATCAGCATCGACCGGCACACCGCTATCAGAGCCGGCCCGCCGCAGGATCGCATCAATTTCTTTGTCAAATTCCAGTTCCATCTGTATATTTCCCGCGGGTTGGACGAACACACTGCCTACCGTTTGTGTTTCCGCCTCTCTATTGAACGCCTCAAATCCATATATCTTGCATCAAAAATGCGAATGTCAGCAGCGCGAACATGGTTTCGAGACTGACGCCGAGACGGCTCGCGGTCTCGCTGAGGTGACGTTTTACCTCGTTATCGGTCCATCCGTGCTGTTCACACAGCAATTTGCCGACGTTTTTTCGTATCACCGTCTGGATTCGCGTGAGCTTTCGGCTTGCCGTTGCTTCGTGGTAGCCAAAGGCGGCGGCGATATCCTTTAGTTTCAGATCGTCAAAATAATAGAGTTTAAGGATAAGGCGGTCCTGGGCGTCGAGCGCGGTAATCGCCGTTTGCAGAGCATCGCTGACGTCGCCAGCCGTTTCGTTATCGCTAAAAAGCACCTCCGGATTCTTTGTCTTCGGAACAAGGCCGTTTCCGGCAGCCTTGCCGGCAAGATTTTCGAACTCACGCTCCTCTTCGATCTGAACAAATTTTGACTGCTTGCGAAATTGGTCAACCGCAAGCTGTGACACAACGGAGCGCAGCCAGCCGCCAAGGCTTCCGCGCCCCGAATAATATGCGAGCTTGCTCTTTTTAATGCCGTCCGCACCGGTGCGCAGGCCGTAAAGCTCGGCCCAGATCGAGCTTGCCAGATCTTCGGCGTCGGCGTTATTTGCAGAAATTTTCCGAGCCGCACTTTTCACCGTAAAGTCAAAATTCGCCACCAGATCTTCCCACGCCCGGTCATCACCATTTTCGCAGGCGACGATCAGACACAGGTCGTCCGCCCGTATATCGCGGATAAATTCTTCGATCTCTGTGCGCCCCGCACTCGGTTCGCCGGAAAGCAGATATTTTTCAAGCGTACTTTCAACACGCGGCCTTATATCCGCACCGCTCAGCCCGCGCGCGTCCTCAGCACGAGAGATCAAATGCTCAATCGCTTCTTCTACCGTTTTTTTGTGCTTCTCGGCAATCCGACTCATTGTGTGTAAGCTGCGACGATTTTATCATTGTTTTTTGATGAAAGGTTTGGTAATTGAGGTTGTTTCGCCAATTCCTGGCAAAGTGATAATATCAATTTGTTATGGAAATCACCGTTTCAATACCTGACAGTTTCGTGCCAACCGCAGAAATCAGCGAAAACCTCTCGCGTCAGATGCTTGAGGCTTATGCGATTGAGAATTACAGGCAGGAAAAGATGAGTCTGGGCAGAGTCGCTGAACTTCTTGAGCTTTCTATCGACGAAACACATGCATTTTTTAAGGAACATCAGATACCCCTAAATTACGATCTCGAAGATCTGGCTCGTGATCGTCGGACGATTGAAATGTTTCTGAAGAATTGATAGTCGTATCGAACACAACGCCTATCCATTATTTAATTGTGATCGGTAGAGAATCTATCTTGCCCGAGCTTTTCAGCGAAATAATGATTCCTGATGTCGTTCTTTCGGAAATGAGACATCCGAATGCTCCTAAGATCGTACGAGATTGGGTATCAGCCAAACCAAATTGGGCAGTTACCAGGTATGGTACGGAAAATCTCCAAAAAAAGATCACAGGTTTGGGTAAGGGGGAAACATCCGCAATAGCTATCGCCATAGAGATAGGCGCAGATGCGATTTTGATGGACGACCGTCGAGCGATCCGCGTAGCGGATAGAAACGGTTTGAATATATTAACCACTTTTGCTCTGTTTGAATTGGTAGCCATCAAGGATTTGATAGATTTTGAGGAAACGATAAATTCCTTATCGGAAACCAGCTTCCATTTTCCACCTGATCACATTGTCCAGGACTATCTACTGCGAAATCGGTAAATAGAGTTATTTCAAGTGTTTCCGCAAAAAGGCTACGATCTTATAGCCGTCGTAGTAAACCCAGGGTTTTTCTCCTAGTGTGTAGTGGCCGCAGGGGATGGTTACGGCGCTGTGTTTGATTTTGTGGCGGCGGAGGGCGTTGATGGTATCGCGTGAGAGATCGACAGGGAAGCTGAGGTCGTAGAGCGTATATATGTAGCGCTGCGGCCGCGGCGGTAAGCTTGCGAGACGCTGTATGTAAGACATCGGCGAGATCGGCAGCCAATATTCGCGAAGTTCGTCGAGCGTGACATTGTCGGCGATCCCCATTCTGACGTGCTGCGTGGTGATGCCGTGCCATACGACGTCCGCCGGGTAACCCGAAACGTGGTTAAATACACCGGCGTCGATCCGCAGATCGTGAACAAATGCAAAAAAGCCGACACACGAGCCGATGCTCGTCCCCGTGACGCCGACTTTCTCGTAGCCTCGCTCTTTTAGCCACGTGACCGCCGCACGTGCATCGACGACCGATTGCCTAAGGCTTTGCAGGGTGCGCCCGATATTTGGCGGCACCAGATAATCCGCACGCTCTGTCTCGGACGGCTTTCGTTCCTCGTGATACGGCATCGTCATCCTGAGAGCGGAGACGCCTACCTTGTTAAGCACCTTGCAGAGATCAAAGTATGTCCCCGCCTTTGCGTTCCAGTGCGGGAGGATCACGACGGCGGATCTTTTGTTTTTGCCGTTAGGGAAGTACTTTGTGTAAACCGTATTGTTCTCGACGCTCGGCGTTTCGATACCGCTCGTCCACGTCACGCCGTGGCCTTTATCAGAAATTTCATATTTAAAATCTGAGATCTCAGGCAAAAAGAAAAATTCGTCGCTATGCTCGACCGAATCTTTCGAATACTCACTAAACAGCTTTCGCGGGTCGTCGCCGTTCGCATGATCGGTAATAAATTCCGTCCCCCAATCAAAGCGCTGCACGGTGCGATTGTCATCAAGCATCGCAAAATGCCGTTCCCGTTTGTGCATATAACGTTTGAGCATAAAAAATAGAAACGCGGCACATCCGCATTTCGGCTAGGCGGCGGCCGATTTTGCTTTTTGGACGATTCTTTCGTAAAAAGAAATGTATTGCGGAATGATCTTTGAGGTCGAATAGCGCTGGACCGCGAGTTCGCGCCCCTTTTGGCCGAATGTGCGCCGCAGCTGCTCATCCCGAAGTAAACGCAGCGTATCGGCACTCATCTTTTCCACATCGCCGACGTCACTCAAAAAACCGGTTTCACCTTCGTTGATGACCTCCGGAATACCGCCGATACGGGTCGCAATAACCGGTACCTCGCACGCCTGAGCTTCCAATGCGGCAAGCCCAAAAGACTCTAATTCAGATGGCAGCAAAAACACATCCGCAATGCCCAGATAGTCGGCTATTTTTGCCTGTTTGCCGACAAAAACAGTATCGCCGCCGACGCCGAGCTGCTGAGCCCGGTACCGCACGGCCGAAAGTTCAGGGCCGTCGCCCACCATTATTAGCTTGGCGTTTGCACCGTCAGCCCTGATCTTTGCAAGTATCTCGACGCAGTCATTTGCACGCTTGACCGGCCTGAAATTTGATACGTGAACTAGCAGGCGTTCGCCGTTTGGCGCGAGATCGGCGAGCAGAGGCGAATCGGGAAGCCGTTTATAATGATTCTCACAAATAAAATTTGGAACCACCTCGATCTCGTCAAAATCAAAGGTTTCGATCGTCGCCTGTTTTAAAAATTTGGATACGGCCGTCACGCCGTCAGATTGCTGCAAACCGTAACGCGTGATCGGCAGATAGCTGCGGTCGGCACCGACCAGCGTTATGTCCGTACCGTGAAGCGTCGTAATAACGGGGACGTAGCGTTTTTGTTTGATCGATTCGCGAGCCAATATCGCCGAGATCGAATGCGGAATCGCGTAATGTACGTGGAGCAGATCAAGACTTTCGGCACGGGCGACGGTCGCCATTTTGGTTGCAAGCGCGAGATCGTAAGGCTGATGTTCAAACAGCGGATATGACATCATTTCAACCTCGTGAAAATGGATCCGCTCACTCAACTCGGTCAAACGCGTCGGCAGCACCGACGAGATAAAATGAACATTATGCCCGCGTTCCGCAAGATCGCGCCCCAACTCAGACCCTACGATCCCGCTGCCGCCATAGGTTGGATAAACCGTGATACCGATATTCATATAAAATTCAAGAACGCTGCCACAGCCGCTAACATTTACCGTAATCTATCGCGCGCCAGCGGCTAGCCGCGCCGCAAATAAATCGGCAAACCGCGGGCAGAGATGCACTTTGCTCCGTCGATCTGCAAGCCAATTTTAAGAAGTCCCACATCTTTCTATTATGGTATCACGGCAGGGCAAGATCAATTGGGGTCCGGTTTTGCATGCTTGCGGATCGGCGGCGTCTGGTGCGGAAAAGCACCGCAGAATGCCAGATCGGCTCGTCCCTTTATAAGAATTTCGTCATCGTCGCGCCAGAGGATTTCGGTGGTTCCGCCCTCTGAACGGACATGAACTTTGCGGCCGGTTTTTTGCATGAACGCGCTCAGAACGGCCGCCGCGACCGCGCATGTGCCGGAGGCCGCAGTTTCGCCGGCACCGCGTTCCCAGATGCGGATTTCGATGTTTTCGCGGTCGCGGATATTTACAAAAACGATATTTGCGCGATCGGGAAACATATGGTGAGTTTCCATCGAACGGCCGATAAAACGCCAGTCAAAATCAAATGTTTCGACAAAAATGCACGCAGCCGGGTTTCCGACATTGACCGCGGAAAAGATATGCGAAACGCCGTCGATGATTATCGGTTCGTCCACCACCGCCGTGCGCCGTCCGGACGTCAAAACCGGTATCTCATCACTCGAAAATCGCGGTTTGCCGATCTCGGCCACAAACCAAAATTCGTTTTCATCCTTTAATTCGACAAAATCGTAGTTTTTGACGCCGCTCCGCATTTTGAGCCTCAGCCTCTTTTCTGTCCAAAGGCCTCTGTAATGCAGATATGCGGCCGCACACCGTGTGCCGTTACCGGAAAATCCGGCGATGCTGCCATCGGGATTGATGATCTCGCAAAAATAGTCTGCATTTGAGCCGTCGAGTTTTTCGAGTACGGCAATACCGTCGCCGCCAACACCCGTATTTCGGTGACACATTGCCCGGGCAAGCTCGATAAGATCGACGCCGATGACACTATCACGCTCGATCACAATGTAATCGTTGCCAAACCCGTGGAATTTGCAAAAATTTATCGCAGTCATAAACCACATTCGGCGCGGGCTATGCAGCCGGTGTCTCGCGGCTTTTGGCTCCCTATCGCTTCACTGGTATGATTTTTAACGTTAACCGGCCGGCCCCGCGAAGGGCAATGATCTCGTATTCCTCGCCCGCTTTTATTTCGCCGAGAATGTTTGTGTAATCGCCGACATTATTGACGGTTTTTCCCGCGAGCATGACGATCTTGTCACCGGCTTTCAGACCGGCTCTCGATGCGGGCGAGTCGTCGCGGACGCCGTCGATAATCATACCGTCGCTCGCATCGGTATAGCTCGGAATCGTACCCAGACTTATGCTGAATCCGGTGCGGCCGCCTCCCATCCCCGAGCTTTTTGCGACCGTGTAGGTCGGCCGCAGCGGATTTTGATCGACGGTTTTTATGACATCGGTGGCATAATCTATTATCTGCGCTTCGCCCTCGTAATTTATTTTGTCAGCCGTGTCCGTTGGTTTATGGTAATCGAGATGCGTGCCGGTAAAGAAAAACAGCACAGGGATCTTTTTTGTATAAAAAGCTGAATGGTCGGACGGGCCAAAACCGTCTTCGTTTAGAGCCAGCACAAACTGATTTGCCGGTTCTTTTAAGGGCGGCCCCAAATATCCCTCCGCTTTAGGGACAGATGGAGGTGCGGTTTCGGCGGCATTTTCCAACTCTACGATCGTTTTCCACTCGCTCGCCGTTCCGATCCCGCCGATTGTGAGCTTATTGGCATTCAGACGTCCGACCATATCAAAATTTATCATCGCGACGGTTTTTTCGAGCGGAAATACAGGATCGTTAACATAAAATTTAGAACCGAACAAACCTTCTTCTTCGCCGCTAAACGCGATAAATATTAACGTCCGTTTATTTTTCTTTTCCCTGACAAATTGGCGTGCGATCTCGATCACGGCCGCGGTTCCCGACGCATTGTCATCGGCGCCCGGGTGGATCTCCGACGAATTCGCAGCCAGGCTGCCTTCGCCGCCGCTGCCGAGATGATCGTAATGTGCACCGATAATAATAGCTTCTTTTCTAAGCTGTTTATCCGTGCCTTCGAGAATGCCGATGACGTTATAGCCGAGCCCTGCCGGTTTACCCGCCTTATTAAACGGGAACGGCTGGAGATAGTTCGGCTTGCCGTTCGTGCCCCCCGCGCCCGCCTTTAGCCCGAGTTTGGCAAATTGGCCGGCGATATAGGCGGCAGCCGCGGTCGCCCCGGATGTACCGGTGCGGCGGCCCGCGAGCCTGTCAGAAGCAAGATACTCGATATGCTTTCGCAGATTTACCTGCGATTCATCACCCTGCGCACGCTGAGCTTTCTGCGCCGCGACGCTAAAAACAAAGCTAAACAACAGTAGAAAACTAAATAATTGCCTTTTCATAATTTTTTGCGAGCCGCCAACGCCCTGCCGCTAATTGCTAATTCTCCCAATCCGCAATAAACACATTTGTATCACCCTCTTTCGCAGCGTTTCTATTTGACGCAAAAACGAGCTTTTTGCCATCCGGCGCAAACATCGGAAAGCCGTCAAAGGTTTCGTTAAATGTGATGCGTTCGAGGGCCGTGCCGTCAGTATTTATTACGGCAAGGTCAAAATTTCGCTTACGCGGGTCGGTTGCGAAATAGTTTGTACAAAAGATTATGCGTTTACCGTCGGGCGTAAAAAACGGAGCAAATGACGCCGCGTTCAGCTTTGTCACCTGCCGTTTGTTCGAGCCGTCGGCATTCATCGTCCAGACTTCAAAGGTCGTCGGCACGATCAATTGCCGGGCGAGCAGATCCTTATATTTTTTTATATCCTCAGGCGTTTTTGGGTGCGAAGCACGATAGACAATCTGTTTTGAATCGGGCGAATAAAAAGCGCCGCCATCGTAGCCGAGTTCGTTTGTCAGCCGCCTGACGTTTTTGCCGTTCGCGTCCATCGAATAAAGATCTAGATCGCCGTCGCGCTCTGATGTGAAAATTATTTTTTTGCCGTCCGGGCTGACGGTCGCCTCGGCGTCATAGCCCGGCGTTTTTGTCAGCCGCTTTATTTTGCCGCCGTCGGGCGTCGCGGTAAAAAGATCGTATTCCGGATATACAGCCCAAACGTAACCCTTTGAAAAATCGGGATTTGGCGGACATTCGGGACTGCCGAGATGCGTCGATGCGTAAATTACATTTTTGCCGCCATTCAAAAAATAGGAACATGTCGTGCGCCCCGCGCCGCTGGAAATCATCTTGACGTTTGATCCGTCCACGTTCATCGAATATATTTGGTCACAGCCGCGTCCGTCGCGTTTTGACTGAAAAATCAAACGCTTTCCGTCGGGCGAAAAATAGGCCTCGGCGTTTTCGCCGCCAAAAGTCAATTGCTTAATATTTTTGAGATGCTTTTCGCCCGCGGCCGCGAGCGGTTTTTCCTGTCCGGGGACAGTTGACAATAAGGTTAAGATGACAAGAATAGGGAAGTGCAATTTTTTCATATTATTTGAGTATATTATCAAGACACGGCATTTGTGCATCTGAAATAGGCAGTTTTTCGAATTATTAGTGTAGGGTGGCATACAAATAATGCATCAGGCCACACCTGTTTTGGGCTTTTCCGTTGACTTTATATGAACTTTGAAACAAACAAAGATGTTCTCGACTGGTACGAGCGGCAGGAACGCTGCCTTACACCCGAATACCTAAGTTCGATACCCTGGCATAAAGTAAAAGACCATCCGGTTGATAAAAAATTGATCCCGGTATTGCTTTACATGCGTGATGTAGAGACGCTGACCGATATGTATCACCGCGAACTGCTGCGCACCCCGACCGGCAAGGACCCGCATATCAGCAAATTTATGGAACGCTGGAGTCTCGAGGAGGCGACCCACGGCGAAGTATTGAACCGGTTTTTGAACGAGATCGGCTACGCGACCGATGACAGATGGCAGAC
The DNA here is from genome assembly GCA_041747575.1 of Pyrinomonadaceae bacterium. GTDB lineage: Bacteria > Acidobacteriota > Blastocatellia > Pyrinomonadales > Pyrinomonadaceae > OLB17. Next base: position 14,448 of record JBGTEX010000013.1, on the reverse strand, counting down.
ACGCGTGCGACGCGATGTTTCGACAGCCTATAATGCCACGGCTTATCTGATGATGATTCTCACCAACCTGATAGGCCGTAAATTTACCGCGACGCACATGACCTTCGGTGCGATCCACGAAATGGAAACCGCTCAGGGCTATCGCCGTCTGATCGCCCATGCCGATCATCCCGTGCTTACACACATCGTCAACGCGATCATCCGCGAAGAGGCTGTTCACGCCCAATTTTACCGCAGCGTTGCGAGGCTCGAACTTGAAAAGAGCGAATTTGCCAAAAAAATGGCGAGATGGGTGATCGAGCGTTTTTGGGCACCGGTCGGACAAGGCTCGGTCGCAAAAAGCCGGACCGAATACACGATCGCAACCCTTTTCTCGGGTGACGGGGCCCTCGAAAGATTTGACAAAACGGTAACGCAGCGAGTCCGTCAACTGCCTGGCTTTGACGGTATTACAAAAATTACCGATACCGTCGGACAGATGGCCGGCCGCCTTAACAACCAGACTTTAGAAGCCCCGGCTTAAGCATCGTCGGCCCGGCTCTTACAAACTTCGGTAAAACTCGACGCCGCTATTTATTTCAACCGTGACTTTGCCCTCTGTTTCCGCGTAATCGAGGTGCGCAATCGCTTCGGATATTGCCAAAAATCGATGTACATCGTGATCGAAAGACGTGGGGAACAGACGTTTGGCTGCATCAAATGCCGTCGTGCCATGGCCTTTGGCGAGGGCGATCACACGTTTTTGGCGTTCATCGATCGCTTTGACATAGCGGTGAAAGATCTCTTCGAAATCAGTAACAGGTTCGCCGTGGCCGCCATAGGCCAGGGTCGGGGCGAGGCTTCGCAATTTTGCGAGGCTTACCAGATATTCGGCGAGTGATCTAAAACGTTTTGCCGGATCGACCGGGTCGGGAGCAAGCATCGGGTTTGGCGTGATTCGTTTCAGGACACAATCGCCGCAGATCAGCGTCCGGTTTGCCTCGCGGTAAAACGAGCAAGACCCCGGCGTGTGGCCCGGCGTATGCAAAACCTTTAGCGAACCGCTCTCAAATATCAATTCCATCTCGTCGCGCAGGCTGCTGAATTCACCATCGCCGAGCGAATCGGTCAGCAGGCTGACTTGCTCGTAGAGCGATTTCATTTCAGCAAAAACGGCGTCGGGGACGCCGGACCGCTTTAACAGCTGTCGGTGCTCTTCCTGAGCCAGACGGCCAAAAAGGTGCCCGGTTTCCCATTCGTGAACCATGATCTCAGCGTCCCTGGCCTCATCCCGCACCTGTTTTGCAAGGCCGCAATGGTCTTCGTGAGCGTGCGTCAGGACGATACGGCGAATATCCGCCAATTTGACGCCGTGCTGGGCAAGTTTCTCGCGAAGCGCGGCCGCCGCCTCTTTTGTCTTTGGGCCGACGTCTATAAGCGTTATCGGGTCTTCTTTGATCAGATAAACATTGACGTCACCGACATAAAAAGGCGTCGGTATAGATATCTGGATAATATTCATAGTATTTGCCGATCGAGGTTGGCCGGTTTTCAAAACTCAGACGGAGCCGATCAAGAACCTTCTCGAAATCCCGGCTTAATATCAGTGGTAAAATAGGGTTTTTCCCTGATTGGTGATCCAGCGATTCGCCTCAGCATCACTATCTGTCCTACATGCGTGAGAGCATCGCCGATCGGTCCCTGAACAAATTTCTCAACCGGATGTGCGAGTTTTGCTTCGGACGCGAGAAAATCATCAAGATCGTTGAGCGCGGCAAAGAAACGTTTGGTCTCGTCAGGCCATTTGAGCGGACGGGAAACCAGTTTTACAAATTCTCCTTTTAGCAAAAAACGCGAACCAATGAGCAGGTCGCCGATGTGCGCGAGTATTTCGGCTGGCGAGCGTGTATCTTCGGTAACTCGAAAGTCTGCGAAATCCGTCGGCGCATCCGCAATCGCAATGCGGCCGCGAAAACCGACGGCGGCCGCCATGTGCCTCAACACCTCACGCTTTGGATCTGCAGTCATTATTCTTTTATCTCAAAACTTTCGGGCAGGTAATCGTCGAGGAATTTGTACTCTACGCGATTGCCGCAGCCGCAACTGCCGACATATTGCCCTTCGAACAAAAACAGAAGGAGCACGGACGGGATATTCCTTGAGGCCTTTAGCTGTCTTTAGTTACCTTGCCGTTCTTATCCCAATAATGTTCAAGCTCGACGCCAAGCCCGTCGGCGAGGCGGTTTACAAATGCGAAATAGCCGGTGGCCTGATTGATATCCAGGATCGCAGCGTCCGAAAACCCAATGTTGCGAAGGGCGATGACGTCGGCTTCGATCATTGTCCACGGCTCGAGCGTCAGCTTAACCGCGTATTCGAGCATCGCACGATCTTTTGTATCTAAATCGGCATTACGAAAATCTTCCGACAAATGTTTTATCAGAACCTCATCTTTTGTCAGGACACGGAGACCCTCCGCGTGGTGGGTCACTCAGTAAACACAGTGATTGATCGCCGAAACCGTGACCGCGATCATCTCACGCTGCGTCCGCGAAAGATCCGACGGAGCGTGCATTATTGTTTTGTAAAGCTCGTAATGGCCGGACAGCGAGCGCGGATTAAGGCTGTGTATTTTTAGAATATTATCGACGCCGCCCCACGGCGCCGTTAAATTTTCGTACAGCGTCCTGAGCTTACCGACAGATTCGTTCTCCGTAATGACCTTTATCCACGCCATAAATTCACTTCAAGCGGGCCTGTCGCCAAACCGGGCCGCTGACCGTTCTTTCGCCCGTGCGGCTTCGACCTCACGATCTCTCGGCGGAGCGGTCGTCACATATGAATTCAACATCTCACGGGCTGAGGCCGCTATACGTTCGACAGCAAGGTCAAACGCCACCTCGTTCGCCTTTGAAGGTTTATTAAAACCCGACAATTTTCGCACAAATTGGATCGACGACGCCTGAATTTCATCTCTCGTTGCCGGCGGATCAAAATTGTAGAGCGTTTTTATATTTCTGCACATAAACGGGATTCGAGGCGTTAAGACAAATCAAAAAAGGAAATAAAATGCCCCTTTTGTTATTCGACAAAATTTGAGTGATTACGCTAAATCAATTCATCGGCCCATTCGCGAAGCGTTCGTGCCATTTCCACAAATACATCCTCGCTACTTTGCCGTGTTCGTTTTAGAATCTTAAAACTGTGATCGGCGGTGTCGAGCAGATGAAGCCCCGCGTGCTTGCCAAGCTTTTTCACAACTGGTTTGAGTAGGTTGAGTTCGGCCAAAGCATCGCGCGTTCCGCTTAAGAATAACATCGGAATCGTAACATTGGAAAGGTGCTCCGCCCGCGTTACCGCCGGTGCGCCAGCGGGGTGAAGCGGAAACGAAAAGAAAACAAGACCCTTGACATTTTCTATCGGTGATTCCGACTGCGCCGTCGAAGTCATACGCCCGCTAAATGAATGCCCGCCCGCTAAGATAGGCAAGTCGGGACACGCCTCACGCGCCGCCGCAACCGCCGACCGGATCGTCTCAACACAAGTCGCCTGCGAATTCCGCCCGCCGCCTTTCTCAGAATAAGGAAAATTATATCGAAACGTCGCGATACTCTGTTGTGCCAAATGCTCCGCAAGCGTCGTCACCAGCGGGTTGCGCATATTCGAACTCGCCCCGTGCCCAAGCACGAGCAGATGCGTCGCCCCTTCCGGCTGCATCAGCAAAGCCGAAACGTCACCTTTGTCAGGCGTCGCTGTAAATTTGATTTCCGAAGAGACGTGCATTGCATCAACCTAACGGCGCAAGGGAAGAATGCGTATTCGCACTCTTTGCCTACTACGATAAGTGTACCTTTTCAAGCTCGGCATTGTAATCCCGTAAAACCCAGATCAATCGGTTACCAAGGCGACGGGGCAATAGGCCTATGCCGAAACGATGAAAACATGGCATTTTTAAGGAGTTGTGAAAGTTCCAAAATTTCGAGGTTTCTGGGTTTTAGCAGGTTTTGGTCCGTAAATTTGACCGCAGTCGGACGAAAAATGCTTTTTTAGCCGGCCTTTTCAAATTTCAATGCCAGCGAATTCATGCAATACCTTAAGCCCGTCGGCTTTGGTCCGTCGTCAAAGACGTGGCCGAGGTGCGAGCCGCAACGGCTGCATTCGATCTCGGTACGGGTTACGCCGTAGGCCGTGTCCGATTTTTCAGTAACATTTTTGGCGACGACGGGCTTATAAAAGCTGGGCCAGCCGGTAGAACTGTCAAATTTTGTTTTCGAGCTGAATAGTTTCAGGTGACAAGCGGCACAGTAATAGTCGCCGCTTGCGTGATTATCGTTGTATTCGCCGGTGAATGCCCGTTCCGTGCCCTCCTCGCGAAGGATGTGATACTGCTCCGGCGTCAGAAGCTTTCTCCATTCCGCATCAGTTTTGACGATCTTTTCACCGTTAAATACCGCATCCGAAGCCGCAGCGTTCGAGGCGTTTGCCTTACCGCCCTCGGCAAGGAGCGTGCGGATGACCTTTTCCTGCATATCATAATGTCCCTCGCCGACATGCGTATAGCGAATGCGACCTTCCTTATCGAGAATCACGATCGTCGGCCACGCATTTACACCGTAGGCGTTCCACGTTTTCATTTCATTGTCGGTCACGACCGGGTACTTGATCTCGTGCTTTTTGACCGCCGCGACGATATTTGAAAACGTCTTTTCCCGCTCAAATTCTGGTGCCTGGACGCCGATGACGGTCAACCCCTTGTCACGGTATTTTGCGTCAAATCCTTTTACGGTCGGCAGCGTATTGATACAGTTGTAACAGCCGAATGTCCAGAATTCGACATAGACTACGCGTCCGCGCAAGCCGCTCAGAGTCAAAGGATCAGAATTGATCCATTGCCCTTCGGCAAGGGGCGGGGCGGATCTGGCCTTGGCGGATGAGATCAGAACGTCCCTCGCATCACCCGCGGCATTTTCATCAGCCGCAACCGGGGCGGTTGCCGTGTAATCGGCCTCAAACGACGACGGTGTTTCCGCAAGAGGTTCGGTTGAAGCCATACGCGAGCAACCGGTCGAGACGGCAAACAAAGCTATGGCTGAAACAAATAAGATCGCTAAAAACGCTTGATATTTCATGATATATATTATTCCTTAGATGCGAAATCAATTCGGCTTCTGTAATAAAAATACGATTTGACCTCAAATTTATTCCGTTTTCACGCGATTTTTTTTTGAAAAATCGTAAAGGTGCAATCGGGAATAAAGAAGCTGTTAAAAGGTATTATTATAGTTGCCAGAGGGATTTGCCAACAAAAGGCGGGAGAAACGCGTCAAAACATTATGTTTGGAATCGGCCGGGAACGTGAAAAAGAATGGGCGGCGTTTGAAAGCGAAGCGATGCCGCTTATGCCCGATGTTTTTCGGGTGGCGTTTTGGCTCGTGCGTGATCGCGAAGAGGCCGAGGATCTGACGCAGGAAACGTTTGCACAGGCACTAAGGTCTTTTCACCGTTATACACCGGAGACAAATTGCCGGGGCTGGCTGATGACGATTCTCTATCGTCTGAACGGAAAACGGAAGCTAAAGCTGGGTCAGCTTAAATTGGTAGAAGATACCGAAGAACAGATAGCTCAGACAGTTGCGTTCGAGCCGCCGATACCACAGAGCCTGACGGATGAAACTATTTTGAAAGCCATCGGACGCGTACCGGCAAAATTTGCACAGGTTGTGCTTTTGACGGATGTTGAGGAGTTTTCGTATAAAGAGGCCGCCGAACTTTTACAGGTTCCGATCGGGACGGTGATGTCGCGTCTTCATCGCGGACGACGGCTTTTGCGACAGGAGTTGACAGATTATGCAGGAAAATTCGGCATAGCCGCCGAGGGGTAATAAGTATGTATTGCAAAGAATTTAAAGGAATAATGGATTCATATATCAGCGATGAACTGCTGGTCGAAACCAATCACGGAGTGCTGCGGCATCTGGAAAATTGTGTGGAATGCCGCCGCGAACTGTCTGACCGCCGCAATCTGAGGCTGCGGGTCAGTTTCACGATCAAAAATGCGTTAGAATCGCAGATAAACCCCGTATTTGCTGCACAGTTAACCGCAAATCTGCGTAATACGGCTCTACGGCCAAGTACGTGGGAAACGATCTCCAGCGGACGCCGCTTTTTGAATATGCGGCTCGTTGCCGCCAGCTTTGCCTGCATTCTTATTCTTGCTATTGGCGGCCTGGTCTTTTTTAACCTGTCGAACGGCCCGGTAATAAATACGGGAAAACAAGATCCGCAGTTGGATAATAATGACAATTCCCAGATAGCTGATGCGGTACGCGTTTCATGGAAAGAGATAACGGAGCAGGCCGTCGGCGATCATGAAAACTGCGCGGTCGAGTTTGGCCTTAAAGAAGAACCGATCAGCCTCGATGAGGCCGCCAAAAGGCACGGTGCCTACGCGAAGGATCTCGATAAGGTGGTCATGGCCGCCCTCAAGTCGGACCCGAACGAGAGCGTCTCCGGCGATACTGAGTTGATAAAGGCGCATTCGTGCCTTTTCGACGGGCGCCGGTTTGCTCATATTATTGTCAGGCACAAGGGCCGCGTCGTTTCCATGCTGGTGACGGAAACCGATCTGCCCGCCGATAATAACGACATCAGAACGGAGCCTTTTGACGGAGCCTTAAACGCAGCCGGTTTTCGGTTTGGCCATCATGCGGTTTTTGTTGTATCGGAACTGCCTGAGGCGGAAAATGCTTCGCTTGCCCGCTCAATTGCCCCGGCGATTCGTTTACATACCGGTAAAGTTGGGGCATAATTTCCCGTAAGGTATCGAATGGAAAAACAATTGGAAAAAAAGCACCCGCTGGCGGTCAGGTGGCTGCACTGGATCAATTTTCCCTTGCTGTTCCTTATGATTTGGAGCGGACTGCTGATCTATTGGGCAAATTCAGTTTACGGGATAAAAATTTTCGGTTACGAGCTGTTTCATTTTTTCCCGACGTGGTTTTACGACACGCTGGGCATACCGTTTCGTCTGGCCGAGGGCATCTACCTGCATTTCTTTTTTATGTGGTTTTTTGCCGTAAACGGGCTTATTTATGTTTTATATCTGATCTTTTCAGGTGAATGGCGTGCTATCTTGCCGGTTCCAGGCTCCTTTAAGCGGGCTGCAATGGTAACTCTGCATGACCTGCACATTGTAAAAAAACTGCCTCCGCAGGGAAAATATAACGACGCCCAGCGTATCGCCTACACAGGCGTCATTTTTATGGGTGCGGCCTCGATCATCACCGGCCTGGCAATCTATAAACCGACACAGGCGGCGTGGCTTACCTTTTTGTTTGGCGGTTATCAATGGGCACGCTGGATACATTTTTGGCTGACGATTTTTTTCGTTCTGTTTTTTGTTGTTCATGTCGTGCAGGTTGTGATCGCCGGTTGGAGCAATTTTAGATCGATGATAACAGGATATGAAATAGTTGACACGGGCGAGCCGGCCGCCACGGAGGAGGGCAAAACGGCATGAACGATAAAGACGATGAAATTTTGGTTGAAAAGGTACGCGAGATCGAGACCGCAAAGCGAAAAGAAAAAACCCGCGACGACGGTTCGAACACAGCAAATATCCTAAATGAAAAACGCGACCTGCAGCCGCCCGTCAGCAAAAAAGAAGCAAGGCAAAAGATGGCTTCGCTTTCGCGCCGCAACTTTTTGATCGGCGGCGCTACCGCCGTGCTTGGATATTTTGGATATAGCTGGGTCCGACAGCCCGAAAATTTTTACCTTTTCGAGCGGATGTTCAAATTTAACGAGAACGTCAGCCAGACATTTTTTGAGTCGTCGGACCTGGCGCCCGAATTTCCGCGCGAACTTGCCGGCGCGAGGGTAAACGGTATGATCGGCCTCGGCGGCGATTTTGATCCTCAGGCCTGGCAGCTGCAGGTCACAGGCCTTACAAATCCACAGCAGTTTCCGCAGTATGCCGGTGAGATAACATTTCCCGGCAGCAATGCGCCGCGCAGCCTCGACTCACCGCCCGCAGAGGATACCCCCGTTCCGGGTCTCCTGTTTTCGCTCGACCAGATAAAATCTTTACCCCGCGTCGAAATGACGACCGAACTAAAATGTATCGAAGGCTGGAGCCAGATCGTAAACTGGACAGGCGTCAGATTTTCGGATTTTGCAGCTCAATTCTTTCCTGTTTTACGGAACGCCGGTATATCCGACCTGCAGAGCCTGCCAGAAAAACTGACGCGATACGTCTCTCTGACCACTCCCGACCAGAGTTACTTTGTCGGCTGGGATATGCAGAGCATTTTACATCCGCAGACGCTGCTCGCCTACGAAATGAACGGCGAACCGTTGCTACCCGAACACGGTGCCCCGCTTCGGTTGATGACAACCACAAAATACGGTATCAAACAGCTAAAACGAATCGGCCGCATCCAATTTACCAACGAACGGCCAAAAGATTATTGGGCCGAATTCCAATATGATTGGTACTCGGGACACTAATAACTAAGGCCCACCTTGACCGGCACAACTTCCCGTTTATTGAATCTCTTGCCGCAGCCAGGCGCGTGCTATTTGCCAGTCGCGTTTTACGGTGACGCGTGAAATGTTCAGGATCGCGGCCGTTTCGTCGAGCGTCATTCCTCCAAAGTACTTTAGTTCTACGATTTTCGCTTGTCGCTCGTCAAAGGTTGCGAGTTTATTTAGAGCTTCGTCCAGAGCAACCAGATCAACCGAAGGCTGTGCTGAAGCGATTTGCATAGCTTCGTCTAGCGGCAGATCTTCACTACTTCCGCCTCTTTTATCACGTTTACGGCCGCGGGCGTGATCGACGAGGATCCTTCGCATTGTCGTGGCCGCAACGGCCAAAAAATGATTACGATCCTGCCATTCGATCTCCTGTTTGTCGAGCAATTTTATGAATGCTTCGTGGACGAGCCCCGTGGTTTGCAACGAATGTCCGCGGCGTTCATTCCTCATATAGACAGCGGCCCGCCGTCGTAAATCGTGGTAAACATACTGGGTTACCTCGTCAAAAGCTTCATTGTCCCCCTGCCGCCATTTTTGAAGCAGTTGGGTAATAGCCGGTGTCTTTTGCGAATACTGATCCATCTAGCTGATAATACAACATAAATCGAGAAATTTTTCACAACAAGCGAAAAAAATGACCCTTTTTGCGCTTTTTTGTCGCTTACTATTAATATCTGTCAATCGGTTTTAATAAAATTTTTTGTAAAAAATAAACCGTGATTTTGCGTCAGAAAAATCAGCCTCATTATTGTCAATAAATGTTCGGGATTTTCTTTGGGCTGGCGTTTGTTCGGATCGATACTACAAACATAACGCTCCGATGGAGCTAATATCGGTGTTATAAGGACACAAAAGCGGCGGCATAGCCGCAAAAAAAGGGTGAAGGGCTATCGGGTGAAGCAAGCTTCACCGCAAATAGAGCGGTAAGCCGCCCTGAGCGAGTTTTGATGTAGGCTCTAAACGGTCGCGATTATGGACAGAAAAAGACGGCTAAAGTCGCCTCATATAAAAACAGATCTACTGCTGTCATCGCCACATTGAGTGTTCGGATTCGCCGGATTTTTCTTTAATGCGTAAACTCGGATAAATGACCCTCTATACGATTTTCTGTCGCTTACGAAGATAAGAGGGAGTTCGTATGCTGAGTTTTTCAAATACATATATTCAGTCCCGATACAGGGGACGTTGTTATAATCCTGATTTTCCTGATATTCTCAAAGTGTTTGCCTCAAACAACCAAAGTTTCAGCCAACGGACGCAAAATGAAATGACTGCTGAAAGATGGAACAAAATAAAGGCGTTGTTTTCCTCGGCACAGGACTGTGCGGTGGGTGAACGTGACAATTTCTTAAACCGCGCCTGCGGTACTGACAGAGGATTAAGAAGCGAGGTTGAGAAACTGCTTGATTCTTATGATGAGGACGATGCTTTTCTGCAGAATTCAGCCGTCGCCGAGGCCGCAAGCATTTTTGACGGAGACGGCAAGGTTGGAATTGATTTCACATCATCTGATCCTGAATCGCCCCGTTTTGAAGCCGGCGCAGTTATAAACGAACGCTATGAGATCGTACGCCTTCTCGGACGAGGCGGAATGGGCGAAGTATATTTTGCCAATGACAGGCGCATCAAACGAACCGTCGCGCTAAAAGTGCTTCACTCCAGTCAGGTTTCGTCCAAAGAAAGCCTTCGCAGATTTGCGCTTGAGGCTCAGGCGGTATCTGCTTTAAATCACCCTCACATTATGACGATCTATGAGTTTGACGCCGCCGGCGATGGAACTCTCTTTTTCGTCGCTGAATATGTTAACGGGCTTACATTAAATCACTACGACAAGCTGGATCTGGACCGTGCGCTTGAAATTGCAATGCAGATCGCATCGGCTCTGTCGGCGGCTCATGAGGCCGGGATCATTCACCGCGACATCAAGCCCGAAAATATTATGGTTCGCCCGGACGGCTATATCAAGGTACTCGACTTTGGCTTGGCAAAGCTCAATCGAAACGAGATCCCGTCGATCGATTCGTACTCGGAGGACACGACAAGGGCCCTCATGGAAACCAAGCCGGGCGCGGTCATGGGTACGGCCGCTTATATGTCGCCGGAACAGGCGCGCGGCCTTCCGGTCGATGCGCGAACTGATGTATGGAGTTTGGGGGCGGTGATGTATGAAATGCTTACCGGAAAACGGGCTTTTTGGGGCGACACGCAGGCCGACCTGATGGTGGCGCTTTTGTCGCACGAACCGCAGCCAATGTCTTCGCATGTGCCGGGCCTGCCCGTCGAACTGGAGTGGATCGTTTTAAAAGCCCTCTCGAAAAATGTTGAAGGCCGTTATCAAACCGCGAAAGAGCTTAGGGCGGACCTGGACAAGATCAAAAAACGTGTCGAATTTGAAAAGACCCTGAACCACTCGGCTGACGGCGTCTATGGCAGCTTTCGTTCAAACGAAAATATAGTAAATACAAGCGATGAACGGACCACGCCTACAGCAGTTGGCCCTGCGAGACCAACGAGCGACGGACAGGGTGAATCGTCCGCACCGCGATCTTTCTGGTCGTCGCCAAGCTTCACCGGCGTATTGCAGCAGGCTCATACTCACAAGCTTCGATCAACCGTCGCAGCGTTAATTTTAGCTGTATTGGTTTCGTCCGGCTTATATTTTGGATTTCTTGCACCTCGATCGAGTGCGCGGATAGATTCGATCGCGGTACTTCCGTTCCAAAATCTAAGCGGCAACTCAGACCTTACATACTTCTCTGACGGCGTAAGCGAAAGCCTGATCGACCGGCTGTCCCAGCTGTCGCAGATGAAAGTGATATCGAGCAATTCGAGCTTTAAATTTCGCGGGAACAATATTGATGTTCGAGACGCCGCGTCACAGATGGGTGTGCGGGCAGTAATCACGGGTAGTGTTAATAAAATCGAGGACGATCTGGTCATTAGGTTTGAAATAATCGACGCTTCAGAGGACCGGCATCTAACCGGCGGACAATTTCGTCGAAAGGCGGGTGACATCGTAAATCTTCCCGGTGAGATCGCACGAGCGGCTGCCGACCAGATGCGGTTGAAACTGACCGAATCTCAAACCAGGCGGTTTGTTGACAGCGGGACCGAAGACTCCGAAGCCTTTCGCTATTACCTGAGCGGCCTGGTTGAATTGAATAGCCGCCGCGATGTACGAAGCCGGGCACTCGAATATTTTGAGCAGGCCATAAAGCTCGATCCGGACTTTGCCTATGCACACGCCGAGATCGCATGGATCTATATCTCCCGGGCGAACAGCAGCGGCGACCCGAACGAACTTATCCCGAAGGCCAAAGCAGCGACCGAACTTGCGCTCGAGCTAAATCCGAATCTGGCGAAAGCCCGTGTCGTCCAGGCAATGCTGCACGAATATAGATTCGACTGGCGGGCCGCCGAAACAGATTACCGACGGGCTATTGAGTTGAATCCCAATCTCGATTTTGCCCGCAACAACTATGCTTTCTTCCTTTCGGTTATGAATCGGCAGGACGAAGCGCTGGCGGAGCTCGAACAGCAACGACTTCGCGATCCCATAAACCGGCGTCTTGCACTGCTTCAGAAAGGCATCATCCTTACTCAGGCACGAAAGTTTGACGAAGCGCTTAGTGTCTATCAGGAAGCTCAGGCGGTAGAGCCGGCTGATGAGATACCGTTATTTTCATTGGGTTACGCCTATGCAGGAAAAGGTTTGTACAAGGAAGCTGCCGGGATTTACAGGAAGGCCGTGGACGTTTTCGGCGGGGAAGAGAAATACAGCCAACCGCTTGTTTATCTGGCCGCAGCTTATGCCAGGATGCCCGAAAAACGTAGTGAGGCGCGGGCTATTCTGAAAAGGATCGAGGCAACGAAACAATATGTTTCGCCTGCCCTTTTGGCTGCTGTCTATTGCTCCCTTGACGAAAATGAAAAGGCGATCGAGCAGCTCGAGCAGGCCTATATCAGGCGTGATCTATTGCTGCGATTTATAGGAACCGGTTACGAATACGACGGTCTTCGCTCAGATCCGCGCTTCGCTGATCTGAAAATGCGAATCGGCCTCGGGCAGTAACCCTGCGAATTGACCTGTTGCGGCGGCCTTCGTTCCAGGTCAATCAGCCCGCCCGCGTGCGATAGTAAATAGTTGGTTATTGGTCCCATCTTTTTACTCGACCGCGGGCGGGCTTTTTCTCCGTAACGGTTTGTGTCGGCAATGCTTTGCGTGGCGCGTTTATCAAATAGTTGGCGCAAATCCCGTTTGCAAAATGTCAACCAAATAATCTCGGCAGGCTTCTCTGTAAATTTTTTGGCAGCAAAATTTCCATTGCGTCGTCAACGGTTACGATACCCGCGATCTCTCCCTCGTCGTCTATGACCGGCAGGGCAAGCAGGTTGTATTCCGCTATGGTTTGAGCAACGCTCTCCGCCGGTTCGGACGGATGGGCAAATCGAAATTCGCTTCGCATAACATCCTCTAACTTCTTGAGCGGGTCTGCCAGAATAAGCGAACGGAGGCTGATGAGGCCGCTGATTTTCCACGAACCTTCTTCCTCGACGACGTAGAGGTAATAAATCATATTTGGCGTTTCGGCCATTTCGCGGAGCCGCAGGATCGCTTCGCCGACGGTCAGATCTCTGGGAAACACAACAAACTCAGTTGTCATAAGCCCGCCGGCCGTATCGTGCTCGAAACGCATTAGTTCTGCGACGTCGGCTTTTTCGTGATCTTCCATCAGGTCAAAAAGCTCACGGGCCTTGTCGTCGTCCATTTCATCCAGAACATCCACGGCGTCGTCGGGGGACATTTCTTCCAAAAGGTCGGCGGCCCGCTCCTGATCCATATCTTCGAGAATCCTCGCCTGGGCTTCTGTGGACATTTCCTCAAGTGTATCGGCCGCGATCTCGTCGTCCAGGCTCTCTACGATCTCGGTACGATGTATTGGTGACAGTGTCTCGGCAAGCTGGGCGATCTCGACCGGATGGAGCCGCGAGAGTTTATCTTTTGAAGATTTAAGCTGAACCGTGACCGTAGCCGTGTCGGTGGCCAGGTATCCGACGTCCGCCCAATCGATCACCTCGACGACCTTATCATTACCATAAAACCCCTTTGGCATCAGACGCCGGACAAAACCTTTCAGGCTCACATCCGCCCCCGATACGCGCCACGTGTCGCCCGTCTCGATAAGCTGAACGTCGTTGACGCGAACGACACGTTTGCCATCGACATCGATCAACTGGTTATCGAGCACGTCCTTACCCAATAAAACTTCGCCATCGCGGCGAATGAAAGGCGTCAGATCTAATATCGACGATATCATTGTGGCACCCTGAGGGCCGAGGCCTGCAAAATCGCGGCTCGGCATAAAGAAATCGCGGCGGCGGTAACGGGCCATCAGCCCGATAACCGGCGGATGTTCCTCTTTGCCGTAATTTACGATCACATCTTTGATGACCGCGATCTTTTCGCTGCGGGCGTCAAAAATCGGCCGGTTCAAAATCTGCGAGACGTAGAGCATAAGACAAAGATAGCTTAAATAGCAGCCATTTGTCAGTTGTCGGCGGTTTGGTTAGATTCGATGTAAGGGAAAGTGGAGATGCTGGTTTGTGCCGCAAGGGAAAGTGTGAAAGCGGTCTGGTGTGGTAATTATCGGAAAAGCAATCTTCACGCGGCTTGCCGCTCTATTTGCGGAGAAGCTTGCAGATTGTCTCAAAACTAGCGCTCCGGGGGCAATTTTAAAAACAAAAGGATTGGAGTTGGCGTAGTAGATTGTGTGAGGGGGGGAACGACATGAGGTACGAGAAGCGGGCGGACTATAGTGAGACGTATTTGCTGCCGCCGAGTTTGGAAGATTGGGTAGGGGCGGATCATCCGGCGCGGTTTGTGCGCGAAGTGGTGGATGTGCTTGATCTGAGAGAGTTGGGGTTTAAGCCGCG
>JBGTEX010000012.1:0-96080 GCA_041747575.1 Pyrinomonadaceae bacterium | reverse complement strand
GTCAAAACTGAGCAATCCGGTGACCGCACTCGGTACGGGTGTGCCGCTCGATTCGCATCTGGGGACAAATCTCAACGAGGCTCTAGCCGGACGGATCGGTATTCTGGTCGATTCGCAAAACCGGTTTGAGAGTGGAACGCGTCAGATCGTGACCGTCACGTTCAATGTGGCCGCAAACGCTGAAACCGGTTCGCTCCCGATCACCTTTGGAAGCAAACTAGCCCGTCAGAGCGTCTCGGATGCAAACGGCACGCTGCTACCGACGATCTACGCCGGTATCGGCACAGGCATGCAGGTCAACGGCCGCATCCTCACGCCCGACGGCCGAGGCCTGCGAAACGCAACCGTCACCATCACCGATTCAAACGGCATAACCCAAACCGCCAGCACAAGCTCGTTCGGCATATACCGTTTCGAAAACATAACCCCCGGCGAAGCCCACCTCCTAACAGTAACCTCCCGCCGCTAACGCTTCGCCACCCGAGTCCTGCAAATCTTCAACCCGCTCTCAGAAGTAGATTTCGTAGGGCTTGAATGAACCAAAACCCCCTCGACGCCCTCTAACGCAACAAGGTTCTGACCCTAAAGTCAGAACCTTGCTGCGTTAGAGGGGACAGCGTCGGCTCACAACGACGCGCACGCCCGGCAGTACAGAACCCGATGCGCAGGCGGGGCCAGAGACACTGACGATTTAAAATATTTCTTCGGGCTATGCCCGTCTATTTGCGGCGGCTAAGATCCTTTGCTGGTCAAACTAAAAGCGAATGGGCAGATTTCGGCAAGGGGGCATATCCCGCATTTTGGGTTTCGGGCGCTGCACACCTTTCGGCCATGATAGATCATCCAGTGGGGAAACATTATCCAGTGTTTTTTGGGAATCAGGCCAGCGAGATCGCGTTCGATTTTTTCAGGGGTTTTGTTATCGGTGAGGTCGAGACGCTGTGACAGACGTGAAACATGCGTGTCAACGACAACGCCCGACGCCATGCCGAAAGCGTTTCCCAGCACGACGTTTGCCGTCTTTCGGGCGACGCCGCCGAGCGTCAGAAGTTCGTCCATCGTTTGCGGTACCTCACCTCGGTATTCTTCTATTATTCGTTTGCAGGCCCGTTGGATATTTTTTGCTTTGTTGCGGAAAAAGCCGGTTGAATGTACATCTTTCTCTAATTCCTGTTGAGTAACACTGAGAAAATCTATCGGGTGGCGATATTTACGAAAGAGTTCGGCGGTCACGATGTTTACCCTTGCGTCAGTACATTGCGCCGATAAAATCGTTGCGATCAAAAGCTCGAATGCGTTTGTGTGATTTAATGCACAATGCGCGTCGGGATACGATCTCTTGAGCCGTTTGATGATCTCGAATGTCCGTTTCTTTCTGTCAACGATCATTGCCTAAGGCTAAAAAAGAAACCTGCAAAATGCAAATTTAAGACAATTTGGGTAAAATCTAGCCACAGAGAGTCAGGGGATTCTCGGTATTCATGATCGTTCCTTTACTCGATCTCAAAGAACAAAATCAAATGCTCCGGCCTGCAATCGAGGCCGCTTTGGGCCGTGTGCTCGACACGAACGGTTTTATTCTCGGAGCTGAGGTTGCCGCTCTTGAAAGAGAATTGGCCGCCTATTGCGGTGTAAAATATGCGATCGGCTGCGCATCGGGGAGCGATGCGATCCTGCTTGCCCTTATGGCGCTCGACGTCGGGCAGGCGGATGAGGTTATCACGACGCCATACAGTTTCTTCGCCACCGTCAGCTCAATCACACGGCTTGGCGCCGTCCCCGTTTTTGTCGATATAGATCCGGTTACATATAATCTGGACGTATCACAGATCGAGGCAAAGATCACGCCGCTAACCAAAGCCATCGAGCCGGTGCATCTTTTCGGACAATGCGCGGATATGGCGGAACTAAATGCAATCAGCGAAAGTTACGGAATTCCGATTGTCGAGGACGCCGCACAGGCGATCGGGGCCGTGGAAAAAGGTGTGTCGGCCGGGGCGTCGGGTGCGATCGGATGTTTTAGCTTTTACCCGTCCAAAAATCTCGGCGGTATGGGCGACGGCGGTTTTGTAACGACTAATGACGACGCCCTTGCAAACAAATTGTTTGCACTGCGTGTACACGGCTCCGAAGAGCGATACTTTCATAAATATGTGGGCTTAAACTCGCGGCTAGACGGATTTCAGGGTGCGGTTTTGCGGGTTAAATTGCCGTATTTGGATAAGTGGACAGATATGCGGCGAACAAACGCAGAGAATTATCGAAGGCTCTTTACCGACGCCGGCCTGACAAACAAGATCGTCCTGCCGCTAGAACGGGAAAATACAAAACATATCTACAACCAATTTGTGATCCGGGCTCCGGGCCACCGCGATGATCTGCGCATTTTCCTGACTGCGAAGGGTATTGGCACGGATATTTATTATCCGGTGCCGCTCCATTTGCAAGAGTGTTTTTCATATCTAGGCTTCAAAACGGGTGATATGCCCGAGGCGGAAAATGCCGCTCTTGAGACGCTTGCTCTTCCAATATTTCCGGAATTGAAAGTGGAACAGCAACAATATATTGTCGATACGATCACGGAATTTTTTGCGTGAAATAGTTTAGACTGATCAAATGCGGGACATTGTCGTAATAGATTCTAAAAGTACTAAAGTGCGAGTCGCTTTGACGGCTGTGATCATTTTCGCATTGGTTTTTGGCTGGTTTTCGATCCGATGGCAGTTTGGGAATATGCTTGCAAGCCTTACGGAGCCGGACAGCCCGAATGCTTCTCAATTAGCCGGTTTGTCTGCAAAACTTGCCCCGGCAGACCCTCTGGCACACTCGCTCAAGGCGCTGACGAATGAAAATCCGACCGCGGCAATCGAGTTTCTCAAACAAGCGGTGCGGCTTGCCCCTGTCGATTATCGGCGGCGAATTGAACTTGGCAAAGCCTATGAGCAGGACGGCCAGGTCAAACAGGCTGAAATTGAATTTAAACGCGCGGCCGAATTAGCTCCGTCGTACGCGTCAATACGATGGCATCTCGGCAACTTTTATTTGCGACAGGAAAGAAACGAAGACGCAATCGCAGAGCTCAAAAAAGCGGCCGAAAACGACCGGACATATCGCGATCAGGTATTTTCGCTGGCCTGGGACCTTTTTAACAAAGATGCTTTGCTGGTCGAAAGCATGATCGGAGAAAATCCGGACGTTCGTGCTCATCTTGCTTATTTTTTTGCTGCACGCGGGAGAGCCGAGGATTCGCTTCGAAATTGGAATAAGTTGAGCGAAAGCCAGAAAGCCGACAATATGGTCATCGCAAAATCGATTGCGCTTGGGTTGTTCGACCAGCGTCATTTTGCACAGGCTTTGGAGTTTTCGAAACAGCATGGAGCCGAAACGGGTGCAAAAGCGGAAACCGTTACCAACGGGTCGTTTGAAAAAAATATTGGTGTGTCGGACGATACACGTTTTGGGTGGCTGATCGTCCGAAATGAGTCAAAACTCGATATCACTACGGACGGCAAAGTTAAGCGCGGCGGTGAACGAAGCCTGAGAATGGCATTTAACGGCTATTCAAAGCCTGCACTTGCTAATGTCTTTCAAACGGTTATTGTCGAGCCAAATAAAAATTATTCGCTCCGATTCTGGGTGCGAACGGAAAATCTTAGAAGCGCCGGCATGCCGATGATCGAAATAATAAATGCCAATGACGAGATGACGATCGGGCGTTCGGATACATTCCCAACCGGTATAAACGATTGGCAGGAAGCGGTTGTCGAATTTTCGACGCCGAATAATTGCAGCGGAATAAGTATCAGAACAATCCGCTCGTTCTGCGGCGAAAATTGTCCGATTTCCGGTACTTTCTGGTACGACGATTTTGAGTTGGAGCGCAGGTAGGACTCGATTACCAGTATTTTGTCAATGGCCTTTTAAATTGATCAGTGCTCAATTTTACACTGTCAATTGCCGGGCCGACGAGGATTTCTGACAAGGACGCATGAGCCGTATTAACAAACTCTCTTTTTTTTTGATTTGCTCGGCGGGTATTTTTACGACGCTGGCCTACGGGACGGTTCATCAACCGGTCATCGCTTTTTTTTATTTTATTGTTATGCTGCTTACGATATTGTGGGCAGCGGACAGCTTTCAAAGCTGTAAAGTTCATTTTAGCCGCAGCCTTTTGCAGGTTCCATTGCTTCTGCTTGGAATTTACGCCGTTATACAGGTCATTCCACTTGGTTCGCCGACTGATAGCACGGGAGTTTTGGATGGACCAACAACGATATCGGTCGAGCCTTTTGCGACGCAGGTTACGGCATTGCATATTTTTGCGCTGTGTGCATTTTTTGCATCAGCCCTGATCTGTCTGAATACGGCGGCCCGGCTTCGACGCATTGTATTCTTAATTACGGTTTTTGGTTTTGTATATGCTTTCTACGCGATCTTGCAGTCGGTTTTGAGTCCGGATAGGATTTACGGCATATATCGTCCACAATCCGCTATTCCGTTTGGTTCATTTGTCAACCGGCATGATTTTGCGGCGATCATTGAAATGGTGATAAGCATACCGTTGGGGTTGATCTTTGCCGGTTCGCTGCGCAGCGACAAACGTCTTATCTATTTAGTTGCGATTGCCCTGATGGGGAGTGCTCTACTATTAAGCGGATCGCGGGGCGGCCTTGTTGCGCTTTTGGCAGAGATCATACTGCTCGTAATTCTTACAAGCAGGGCGAAAGGGCGTAAGAATCTTGTTCTAAAAGCCGCTCTCTCGGCGGTATTGGTTCTCGCCGCAATCGGCGGAGCGATATTTGTCGGCGGCGACACATCGCTCACACGATTTTCAGATTTGGCCGGGTCGCCTGACGCCACGTCGAACCGCACGCAGATATGGGGTGTTACTCTGAAGGTTATCTCAAAAAATTTGCCGTTCGGTGCCGGTCTCGGAGCATACGGACAAGCCTACACGGAGTTCGACACCGCAAGCGGGTATGAACGCGTCGAACAGGCACATAATGATTATTTGCAGATCGTGGCCGACGCAGGGATTGTCGGGTTAATAATCGGAGCTTTATTTTTGTTCTGGTTTTTTCGTGAAGGTATCAGAAACGCAGATGTTTCAAACACTTACCGTCGCGGTGTGGCGGTCGGGGCATTTGCCGGTTGTTTTGCGATCCTGATTCACAGTCTTTTTGATTTCGTGCTTCATATCACGGCGGTTTCGGTAATGTTTTTGACGTTATTGGCGATTCTGGTCGCCAGCGGACGCAAATTCATCGATGACAAAAATGATTATGACGGTACGGAACCAAAACGCCGCCGACCGGCAAACGTAACCCCGATCACTAAAAGCCCGCGTGCTCAGATACCTCAGAATTCGCCGCACAATTTCGAGGTCCGAAACCGCCTGCGCGACCCGTTCGACGCCGTGAGCTTCAAACCCGGATCGGCCAGTAATACCTTTTAATGCCGAGACATCCCAATTAACGAATTTGCCTAAAATCACGTAGAAAGCTATTCTTATAGTTTTACATTTCTCGGAGGATATTGATGTCTAGTAACGTTGTGGAGATTGCTCCAGCAGAAGGGAAACTTGGTATATTGCTTGTCGGCCTGGGTGCGGTCAGCACGACGTTGGTTGCGGGCGTAGAGGCTGTTAAACGCGGGATTTCGGAGCCGGTCGGGAGCCTTACGCAGATGGGAACTATACGTCTTGGTAAGCGAACGGATGACCGCACTCCGAAGATCAAGGATTTTGTCCCCCTTGCCGCGCTTGACGACATTGTGTTCGGAGCGTGGGATATTTTTCACGACAGTGCTTACGACGCCGCTATGAACGCGGGCGTTCTCGATAAGGATCTTCTCAATCAGCTCTCCGAGCCGCTTGCTTCGTTAAAGCCGATGGCCGCCGTTTTTGAGCAAAATTATGTAAAACGCATTACCGGTGAGAATGTCAAAACCGGCAAGAACAAAATGGACCTGGCCGAGCAGCTGACAGAAGATATTGCACGTTTTAAGTCGGAGAATAATTGCAGCCGGTTGGTTATGGTATGGTGCGCCTCGACGGAGATCTTTATAGAGGAATCGGCGATACACCAATCAATCGAAACGCTTGAAAAAGCGATGTATGACAACGACCCTTTTATCGCCCCGTCGATGATATACGCATACGCCGCACTGAAATCGGGCGTACCGTTTGCAAACGGTGCACCGAATCTGACGGTCGATATACCCGCACTCGTCGAACTTGCCGATAAAACCGGAATGCCGATCTGCGGCAAGGATTTTAAGACCGGTCAAACGCTGATGAAAACCATTCTCGCTCCCGGACTAAAATCGCGCATGCTCGGCCTCGACGGATGGTATTCGACCAACATACTCGGAAACCGCGACGGTGAGGTTCTCGACGACCCTGAGAATTTTAAATCAAAAGAAGTTTCAAAACTTTCGGTACTGGAACATATCTTTCAGCCTGAAGTTTACCCGCACCTGTACGGCGATTTTTCGCATGTCGTCCGCATCAACTATTATCCGCCTCGGGGCGATAATAAAGAGGGTTGGGACAACATCGACATCTTTGGCTGGCTTGGCTATAAGATGCAGATCAAGATCGATTTTCTCTGTCGGGATTCGATCCTGGCTGCTCCTCTCGCTCTCGACCTGGCCATTTTTATGGATCTCGCACAGCGGGCAAAAATGAAGGGGATTCAGGAATGGCTCTCTTTCTACTTCAAGGCACCGCAAACCGCTCCCGGCCTCTACCCGGAACACGATCTTTTTATCCAACTGATGAAACTAAAAAATACCTTGAGGCATTTGCAGGGCGAGGATTTGATAACTCATCTCGGATTGGAATATTACGATTAGCTCAGGTGAATCAGCACAGAAGACGTCGGACTCCGGTGCTAAAATAAATTTGATGGACAAAACGGGAATAATCACAATCAGAACCGGCATTTATTAGGTATGAAAGCAATAATAATTACCATTCTAATCACGCTTGTCGGCGGTTTTGCCGCATGGTTTTCGAAATCGTCGGATGACCAGCCTATTCCTGAAATTTCGCCGGCCGTTGAAACAACCAATGCCCGACGGCCCGTGCTGGTTGAGCTTTTTACATCCGAAGGCTGTTCGAGCTGTCCGCCGGCCGACCGCGTTCTGACCGTGCTGCAAAACGATCAGCTTATCCCGGACGCCGAGGTTATAACTCTTGCGTTTCACGTAGATTATTGGGATTATCTCGGTTGGAAAGACCGGTTTTCGTCAGCCGCCTTTTCGCAGCGGCAAGCGGCCTACGCCCGTCAATTTAAGCTCGATTCGAGCTACACGCCGCAGATGGTCGTGGACGGAGCGTTCGAATTTGTAGGCTCGAACCGGGCAAATGCAAACAAAAATATTGCCGCCAGCGCCGCCAAGCCGAAGGCCGCGGTCGATCTGGGCCTTAAGGCAAATAAACTGACAGCCAATGTAAGCGGCCTCGCATCTCATGCGGGAGCGACACTGTATTTGGCAGTTGCGGAAAGCAAGCTTTCAACCAGGGTTCGCGGAGGCGAAAACTCGGGCAGCACGCTCGAACACACTTCGGTCGTGCGCGACTTGCTTCCGATTGGAATTATAAAAAGCGGTGAAAACAAGATCAGCGTCGAAAGGGAAGTGTCGGCAAACAAAGATTGGAAGAGCGAAAATATAAAATATGTCGTTTTTGTTCAGGAAAATTCCACAATGAAGGTCCTGGCGGTAAACCAGATCGGGCGATAGTTAATTTCAAAAAATCGGCTCCCACAGTTTTGTTTACCAACGCACGTCATATTGTCCAAAATTATCACGCCAGCTATCATCGGCATCATAAACAAGTATTGGAATGATGCCTTCCATAAATACTTTGCTGTCGAATGCTCTCCGCAGACGATATGTGCGTCCCGTCGGCGAACACACCGTTAATACAACACGTTCTTCAACGATCTTTGATACGGCCGCAAAACGCCAGTTGGCACGCGAACGAACAAGTAAACGTGACCCTACGGGAAAATTTTCAAGAGTTATCTGCGACGTGGAATTTGCCATATTCGACGGCTGGAATCGCAATATTTTGCGGGCGGAAAAAAGATTTTTGCAGGCGAAAACCGCGATTTTTTACAACGGTCTAAGGCGTTCTGTTTTAGTTTTTAAGACGTCTAATCCTCGAAGAGGTTGTCAGAGGCTTTCGATCCCTTATTGACAGCATACAGCCTTACGCCGACAGCTATCATGACCAGAGAAACAGCGATCCATAGAAAGACCCAGATCAGGGCCGGAATGCCGGTCACGGCAGCCATGTTTGCGGCGTCGGACGACTGGTTGCTGACGGCCGAGACGATAAACAGAGTCTTGAGGCTGAAAATTGCGTTGAGTAAACATTGAACAGCGAGAAACGCGAGAGAGAAATTTACCCATTTTAGCGAAGCAAATCTACCGATGGCAGAAAGCCCGGCGGCCAATACAAGGCCGGCAAAAACCGTAAATACAACACTCAAAAACGTGACATTCGCCAGCATATTCCAAAACGGAGCGAAAAAGCCAAAAACGACCGTCATCAGGCCGATGAGTCCCGACGAGAAATACAGAGCTAAACGGGATGACCAGCCGTAGCGCATCCAAACAAGCAAAAGCGTGCCAAATGCGGTGGTGCCGATATATCCTGCGCTTGAAATAAACAACGATGAAAGGCTGGACGATTGCGACCAAACCATTCCGCTGGCATCCGGCGAAACCGTCAGGCTCATGACCGAATTGCCGGTTACAAGGGCCGCAAGCGCATGGCTGCTCTCGTGAATAAACGTCGCAAAAAGTTGAAGCGGATAGACGATATACCCAAACAGAGGCAAATATAACGACGCCATCCAAAACGCGACACTAACGGCTGTTGCGATCAAAAGAAGCGTTACTTGCGGCCGGGCATTTTCGGCGATTTGATAATTTTGCGGCATAAGATCTCCCTGCTATAGTTTACGATCTATTCTACCTTATTGTTCGCGGAATCGGTTAATCATTTCAGGAAAGTTGTTAAAGGAAGTCAAAATCCGACTTGCCGCCGGTTTTTAATTTGAGCTTTATATCGGATATTACAATATCTTTCTGAATTGCTTTGTACATATCATAGATTGTTAATGCGGCGACCGAGACGGCGGTGAGGGCTTCCATTTCGACGCCGGTTTGCGCCATTGTGATGGCTTCCGCCTCGATATAGACGCCGAAATCACGATATTCGGCGGTGACGTTTATTTTTGATAGATTGATCTGGTGGCACAGCGGTATTAGTTCCGACGTCTTCTTGGCCGCCATGATACCGGCAATGCGGGCTATCTCGAGCGGGTTACCCTTTGGAGGTATTTGGGTTTTAAGGGTTTGGGCGGAAAGCTCAACCCGGCCTGAGGCGACGGCCCGCCTGGCAGAGGCCTCTTTATTGGTGACGTCAACCATCAAAACCTTTCCCGCGTCATCAAAATGCGAAAGTTTATTCATAGATATACGATCGCGGTTACATCACCTTTTAACAGACGTCCGCGCTTTGGTATAAAAATAAGCGAATCCGCCTTTGCAAAGCCGATGAAATCGGAAGATCCCTGCCATTTTAACGGATGTGCGGTCAAATGTCCCGATCTGTCGGTTTCGAGCCGCGAAGGCAGGTAAGTGTCGCGTTCGCGTGCCGCATTTGCATCCGACGCTAGAATGGCAAATCCTTTTTTAAGATCGGTGATCGCCGCGCTCTGAAATTTCAGGATTGCTTTGCGGACAAAAAGTTGAAAAGTCACCGCCGCCGAAACCGGATTGCCCGGAAGCCCAAAGATCAGGGTTTTTCCGAGCCTCGCAAAAACCGCCGGTTTGCCGGGTTTAAGACACACTTTTTCAAAAAATATCTCGGCACCGAGTTCTTTCAGGGCAGTTTTTGTGTGATCGTATTTCCCGACTGAAACACCGCCGGTCAATATAAGAATCTCGATATTTTTTGCGGCAGTTGCAATTTCAAGTTTGAGATCAGAAATTTCGTCCTTAACATTTGGCAAAACCAATGTGTCTGCCCCGAATCGGCGACAAAGGGAATCGAGCATCACCGAATTTGAATTCCGGATCTGATCGCGCCCGGGCTTTTTTGTGATCTCGACGATCTCGCTGCCAGTTCCAACGATTGAGATTCTGGGGAGTTTTGTTACTTTGACCTTTGCGTAACCAAAAGCGGCAAGAGCAGCGATCATGTTTTCGGTAATGATCTCGCCGGTCTTAAAAATCGCCGTGCCTTTTTGTATCTCGCTGGCTTTGCGAACGATAAAACGCCCTTTTTCCGTCGGCTCCACTATTGTGACGTTTTTGTCATTCGTCTCATGTGTTAGTTCCACTTTCTGCACCGAATCGGCGCCATCCGGGACAGGGGCACCGGTCATAATCCGTACGGCTTCTCCTGCCTTCAGAGTTTTATGCCAGCCGCGGCCGGCCGCCGATTCGCCGACGATTCTTAGATCCGCGGGAATATTAGCAGTATCCGCTGCTTTTACGGCAAAACCATCCATCTGCGAGCGGTCGAAGGGCGGGAGATCAGTATCCGCAACGATTTTTTCGGACAAAACCCGGCCTGCCGCGTCAGTAAGCTCGACCCGTTCGGTGCGAAGCGGGATCGTCTCACGGTCAATAAATTTAAAGGCTTTTGAGATCGGGATCATTAGGACACTTTTTTGGCAGAACTGTTCTGATCTGTTCGGCCTGAACGACGGTCAGCGCATCCATCGACGTTTCCGTGCCTCAGGTCAACAATTACACGGCGGCATACTCCACAAAGACCGAGTTTCAGCACTTTTTTACCGAATCAAGTAAAATTCCGTTTGCCGCGGACGAAAGAATTTATAACCGGTCTCGGTCATATAGGCGTCGTCCTCGGCCATTATTGTCACTTTTTGACCGTTCCATTCGGGGACGTTCGTGGACGTATTCAGCTCGATAGACATATATGAGCCTGGGATTATTTTATTGCCGCCGCCGCCGATATTGCCTCGAAAGTCGATCGACGGGCCGAGGCCGTGGCCGTGTGTTCCGATCGGGTGCGAATAGATCATCGCCTCAATTCCACGGTTTTTAGATTCAGCAATGGTTTTTTCATAAACTTCCGAGCCGGTCATACCGTTACGGGCAATGCCAAACAGAATATCCTGAAGGCTATTAGTATTTTTCAAAGCCGCCTTTAAGCCCGCCGGTGCGTCCTTTTCTCCATCTTTCAGAATATAGCCGTGTTTTTGCCAATCAGTGCTGAGGCCCATGTAGTTCAGGCCGAAATCAACGTGGATCAGGTCGCCCCGCTGCAGCACGTCGGCCTCCTTTGCGGTGCTC
Source organism: Pyrinomonadaceae bacterium (assembly GCA_041747575.1). Taxonomy (GTDB): domain Bacteria; phylum Acidobacteriota; class Blastocatellia; order Pyrinomonadales; family Pyrinomonadaceae; genus OLB17. Next base: position 84,737 of record JBGTEX010000012.1, on the reverse strand, counting down.
AGGAATTGCCCTGTCGTTTCTGTCTGTTTGCGTTGACGCTGAATACGCAGATCGGGTTGAAACCAGATGCCGAGGCCGAGATCATTAACCTGCTGCATCATCCACCATCTCACATCGCCGACCGTCGTTTTACCGGGCGTGATAACCTCGTTCGAAAATGCCCGACGCGTGATAACGTCCGTCGCAAGAACGGCCGTGCGGTAATGCTCAAGTTCCTCCGGCAGGCGTGTATCAAAAAATTCTGTCAGCAAATTTGCGGCCGGGACAAATTTCTTTTCGATGTCGGGGCCGAGTCCGGCGAGAACCTTGTAGGTATCGTAACTCAATCCGCTCTGCTGGCCGCGTTCGCCGCCAATATTGAGCGCTATGGTTTTGGGATTCCGTTCGTTGATCAGTTTCGCTAATTCTTCGCCAAATTTATCACGACCGGCAGGCAGCAGCACGCGGTAGTGATCTCTGAGTCTTTCCTCGTCATATCTGAGCAAAGCAATGCGTTCGAGCCGTTCGCCGCGGTCGATAAAAATAAACACATCACGCCGACCGACAATCGGGATCGGCGGTACGATATGCTCGGTGACGGGATCGCTGTTGAACTCCTCATTCACCACGATCCACATTTCGACGCCGTGTTTTTTCATCATCGGCAGCAAAAGCGACCCCAGACGCTTCTTGAGCCAGTCCTCACGCACATCCATCTGCTCGCGCTGCGAAAGTAATTTTGGCATGGACGGGATCGCTTCTGCAGATTTGTTTTGGGCAAGAGCGAGCAGCGGGACGTCCGTAATTGCTAATGCCAGAAGGAGCAACTTTATTATAATCGTTTGTGTCATATAAAATCCGTTCTAAGAAGCGTTTCAAAACCTGCTTGGCGAAAGTGACGATCATTTGTGAGTGCTTTTACGACGCCGCGATCGCGCATCACGATAAATGAGACACAGTCCACCAGACCCCAAGTTTTGTCTGAATGAGATTGATATAAATCCAAAGCACGGTCGAAGAGCTCTGTCTTGACATCAACTACCTCGATCTCGTCAGATGACAAAAAACTCAAAATCGTCCCTGCTGCATGCTCTCGAAACCCTCGCGCGAGTGAATTTCCAGTCTCGAACAAGATGCAGTTTGTTGTAACCAGTGAAGTCCCGCTTAACAGAAATGAAAGTTCAAGAGCTCTTTCGTGATAGGCGTCCTTGCTATTGCCCAGTGCGACGGCAAAGGAAGTATCGATAAACGCCTCGATCAAAGTTGTTTGTCTCCATATAAATATTTATCTATATTCTCAGAAAAATCGGGCGGCCCATCGAACTTGATCTTCCGCATTTTCTCCATAAACGTCTCGCGTGATACTTTCGGAGTAGAACTGGCCGAAGCTAGCCCCTTGATAAATCGATCAAGGGCCTCAAGCTGTTCAAGCGGGATTTCGTCGATGGCTGCCTTAATTTCTTCTTTTGTAACCGTGTGAGACATAAACGCACCTCATTTTTCACAATAATACATAATTTCACTGGATTAGTCTAAACCTCTTTTCGATGCTAAAATGCTGATTTCGAACCAACTACTTGAGAGGTTACCGTGTGATTGATTTTGAACTGACCGAAGAACACAAAGCCCTGCAAAACACCGTGCGTGAATTTGTCGCGGGTGAGGTTGCGCCGTACATAAAGGAATGGGATGAAAAGTCGCATTTTGAGCGGGCGGTTTTCGAAAAGATGGCTAAGCTAGGACTGCTTGGGGTTTGCATACCGGAGCAGTATGGCGGAGCCGGGTTTGATTATATTTCGCTTGGGATCGTCTGTGAGGAGCTTGAGGCATGCGATACATTTCTGCGGGTGGCTATGTCGGTTCATGTCGGGCTTAATTCGCTGAGCGTTTTTAGCTGGGGAAGCGAGGAGCAAAAGCAGAAATATCTCGTCTCGCAGGCAAAAGGCGAAAAACTTGCAACCTTTGGCCTGACCGAACCAAATGCCGGTTCGGATGTGATCGGGATGAGATCTGTTGCCCGACGCGATGGTGACGATTGGATCCTGAACGGGGAAAAGATGTGGATATCGCTTGCCGATGTTGCCGACCATTTTCTCTTTTTCTGCTGGACCGACGCGGAAAAACAGAAGAAACGGGATCATTCCGGAATGAGCTGCTTTATTATTGAGCGGACACTGAAAGGGTTTTCGAGCGGAACACTTCACGGAAAACTGGGAATCCGGGCGGGCAACACAGGGTATTTTTCGCTACAGGACGTGCGGGTTCCAAAGGAAAACATGCTCGGAAACGAGGGTGAGGGATTTAAGATCGCAATGTTTTCGCTCGAAAATGGCCGTTATACAGTCGCGTCCGGAGCTACTGGCGTGATACGTGCTTCGCGTGATGCGTCGGTCTCGTATTCAAATACGCGCGAAGTGCAGGGCCAGCCGATCGCTAACTTTCAGCTTGTTAAGCAAAAAATTGCCAACATGGAAGCCGATTATCAAATGTCTCGCCTCCTGTGGCTCAATGCCGGTTATCATAAAAACGAAGGACTGCCGTCGGCCCGTGCCGCGAGTCTCGCAAAATGGCAGGCCACGATTCGCAGTGAGACTGCCGCGTCGATGGCAATCGAGATTCACGGAGCAAACGGCTATACAAACGATTATCCGGTCGAACGGTATTTACGGAACTGTAAAGCCGCAGTGATCTACGAAGGTACGCGCGAAATTCACACCCTTATGCAGGCCGACTGGGCGCTAGGAATAAAAAAAGAAAAAGCCGCGAGGGTAACATTACCGCCCTATAAACCGGCATAAAATCGTCAATCTTTGGTTCCGAAGGCCTTTTTCCTGATCGAAACCTTAGAAAGCGTCTATTGCGAAGTATCAACAGGCCGGCGAAATGTGATAACTTCAAATCAGGGAAAAAATCTGAAATTGAATTTGATCGAAGATGATTGAGCAATAAACATCACGAGGTTAATTGACGCTATGATTAAGGTTTTAGCTGAAATAAAAAGGGGGAATAAATAATGCTGCAAAAACTTTTAAATAAAAAACGGTTCGGGATTTTCTGTCTGCTTTTTGTCCTGACTCTGGCGGGCGCCGTCGGGGTTAAGGCTGTAACGGTCTATGGCGTTTCGACGAGTAATCAGCTCTTTCGATTTGACAGCGCAACACCCGGTGCGGTGACGACCATTGCATCTGTAACCGGTTTACAAACTGGCGAAAATATACTCGGTATCGATTTTCGCCCGGCCGACAGGCAGCTGTATGCGCTCGGCAGTTCGAATCGAATTTACACGTTAAATCTTGACAACGGCGCGGCGACGCTCGTTTCTACGTTGAGTGTGCCGCTCAGCGGAGTTTCTTTTGGTGTTGATTTTAATCCGGTTGCCGACCGTCTGCGTGTGACAAGTGATGTTGATCAGAATTTGAATATCAACGTCAGCACGGGCCAGGTAACGGTCGAAACTCCGCTGTCCGCGCCCGGCCCGCCGCCCGATCCGACCATCGGAGCCACGGCTTATACAAACAATTTTGCGGGTGCTACGAGCACTGTTCTCTACAACATTGATTATCTTCGTGACCGCTTTGTAACCCAAAATCCGCCGGCCGCCGGAATGCAGATGCGGGTTGGTGAGCTTTCGCCGACCGCAATGCCGCCGGTTGGCAACGACATCACTAACGAATTTGTCAGTTTGGATATCTCCGGGCCGCTTAACACCGCGTACGCCTCATTAACGATGCCAAATGCTGGCACGTCTATGTTTTACACCATAAATCTGACGAACGGAGCGGCTAACCTTATTGGAGCAATAGGCGGGTCTTTGCTTGTCCGCGGAATTTCTGTTGCATTTCCCGGCCCGTCGTCTGCGACGGTTGAGGTTTCCGGCCGAGTGACAAGTCCAAACGGACAGGGCCTGCGAAACGTCAGAGTTACGATCACCGATGAAAACGGCGTTTCACATATTGCGACCACCAGCTCATTTGGCAGTTTCGTTTTTAATGATATTGAAGCCGGTGGGACATACGTCATCAGCGCCGAATCAAAACGTTTCAAATTTAGGTCGCGGGTTCTAAAGATCGTTGACAATCTCGCGGATGTGAATATTATTGGTGAGCAATAATATTATTTTCCAATTTAACGGAGATTACGCATTAAAGAAAATACGATCTTTAACAATGTTAACGACGACGGCGGTAGATTTGTTTTTGTATTGAGGCGGCTTTAGCCGCCTTTTTTCTGCGATAGCCACGACCCTTTAGGGCGTGTTTCACATTTTCGGTTTTACTGACAGGGAGTTTTAACGTCCTTAAACTTATATGGCTAAAGCCGCGAAGATCGGAAGCCCGTTAAAACCGGCTGAGGACGTCGTCCAGCCTAACCCCACGCCCTAAAGGGACGTGGCTAGGTGCCGCTTCGCGGAAACTAAGTGCCGCTTTGCGGAAAGCCTCAAAAATGAGGCTGATTTTCCTAACACATAATTGCGGTTTAACCTCAAAAAAAACGTTCGCGAAACGCCTTTTTTTGAAGTTCAGTAGAAACTTTCAGACGAGGGCCGGTTAGGAATTCCGATTTACGGAAGCTGCTTGATTTCTTTTAGCAGCATGTCGATCAGTTCGCGAACGGCGCCGTGTCCTCCGTGTTGCTGCGTCACAAAGTGTGCCGCGGACTTTACCTCTTCATGAGCATTTCCAACGGCAACAGCAAGCCCGACCCGCCGCATTACTTCAATGTCCGGCGTGTCGTCGCCGATAAATGCGGTTTCATCGGCGGCGACATTTGCGGCAGCGAGAATTTCATCAAACGCGGAAATTTTTTCTTTTCTTCCCTGTCGGATAAATTCGACGCCCAGCTGTTTTGCACGCAGATCGACAATCGGTGAGTTTCGGCCTGAAATGATGCCGGAACGAAACCCAGCCTTGTGCCATTCAACGATGCCATGTCCATCTCGGGCGTGAAAGACCTTTAGAGCCTCGCCTTGCTCCGAAAAATAAAGACGGCCGTCTGTCAGGACGCCGTCGCAATCCATCAGTACCAATTTGATTTTTTTTACACGGGACGATATTTCACGATCCCGCACAAGGTCAACCGCCATTTAAAATCCTTATATCTCCTAAATCTTCAGTCTCCTAAAGAGAAACCGCGAACGCCGCACGGGAAAAACATAATAAAACGCGGTGCAACAAATAGCATCTATCTAACCTCAAACATATCGACCGAGCTGAGTTTCCAGCCATTCGCTGCTTTTGTCAGCCGATAGACGGCAAGTCCGGTCTCGATTTCCTTGTTTAAAAGTTTTACCGTCATATTTGCTTCGACGAGAACGGTATTTGCGTCGATCCGGTCTATCTGCCGTATCTGAGTCTGCCATTGCTCGGTCGAACCTGAGACGCCACCGGCAAATCTAGTTACTTCGCCGGGGATTGTGAGGGCATCGACGTCTCCCTTTCTGTTCGATGACGCGGCTTTGTCAAAATCGGCAAAAAACGCTTTTATGCCCGCATCTGCAGCCGATGTGTAGCCTAACGTATTACGAAGTATTCTGGCCGCGTAGCTCGCGCCATATTCGGCGTCGGCGGTAATCGCGGCCTCGGCAAATTTTAATGCCGCATCTTTTTGGTTCGACTTGCTTGCGACCTCAGCTAAACCGACGTTCGCCCACGCCAAACTTCTCGAGGTTGGAAGTTTTTCATCAAGAACCAAACGAAACTGCTTCTCAGCCTCAGCATTTTTATTTTGAGCAAGCAGCGATCTCCCTAACAAAACACGCAGATCGTCAAATCTCGGGTGGTCGCGCAAAAGCGTTTTAGCCAGGGCCTCGGCTTTGTCATATTCCTGTTTGTCAAAATGTCGCTTTGCAGCCAGAAGCGGGTCGCTTTCCGACGTTTCTCTTGGAGATACGTCATCGAAATATTCGGTCTGCGGAAATAGCTTCTCAGTGTCGATTTCGACCCGCACGATCTTACCGTTTGATTTGAACACCAAATCATCCAGACTAGTTGCCTTGATGGTTGCGGACATCGTAGTTGTCTCACCCGACACGGTTGTGGCCGATATTTCCACCGCAGCGTCCGTCTTACCTGTATTGCGGACGGCAACCTTTGTTTCCCCGCCGTTTGGCTGCGGCAGTCCGATCAACAAATTTAAGTCCGTCACCTGATCGAATAGATAATCTATCAATTCTTTGTGCGGCGAAAATGCGGAGCGCAGTTCCGCAACATTCAAGTTTCCGTCCTGCATTTTTGACTGGAGAATACTCGAAAACTCATCACGGCCAATCCGTTTTGCCAATAGACGCCAAGCCATAGCCCCTTTGTTCGCAACCGTCGAATAGTAATAATCATCGATCGGCGAAACTATCGACATCGGAGCGTCACGTTTTGAGACTGCTGAATATGCGTTACGCTGTCTGAGGCGTTCGGTATCGGCGACGTCCTTGCCGAATTTGTTTTCGATAAACTGCGTTGCTATATATCGCGAAAGCCCCTCGCTAATGATCCCGTATCCATCGCCGGTAACCGAAGTCGCATTACCAAGTGAGAACTTTGCAGCGGCTTCGGCAATGTTCATCGCGGTCAGCGAATCGATTTTGGAGCGTCGAAATACCGCTTCGTCAACGATGACAGTTCCTCCGCTGTTAAAACCTGCACCGCGACGGCTGGAAACTATTTTTAAAGGCACATCAGGCAGCTTTCCCAGTATTCCGGCAACAAACACCTTTGCGTCGGAAAATAACCCTGCAAGTTCCGCCGCCCGTTTCTGTCCTTCCGTTCCTACTCCGATTGGCATGAAAACAGCGATGCCGTTTTGATTTGATACTTCCCAATTTCCGGTCAAAAAAAATGGTTGTCCGCTGAGTTTGCTTTCAAATGCCCCACCGATCTCTGCTCCCGATGAAACTACGGTTTGTCCGTCCGGAGCGGTTACTTTTAACCGAACCGCAGCCGCGTCGGCACCTTGTGCAAAAAACCAGCTATTTGGGGTCGGATACCAATATGAAAGCGGCAAAAACTGTGATGCATTGGGCGAGGCCGAACTTAAAGCAGAATTTTCCTTTAGATTTATCTTGTATTCAACCGTCGTAGTCAATACTGCGTCCGGTGCAACGGCGGGAAAGCGCATTGCAACCCGCTGAAGGCTCGAAGCCAAATTTATCTTTTCTTCACTTTTTGCAAAATCGGCAGCCGCATCGTTGATCTTTACAGACGAAACCTCAGCCAGGGGTGATATGCGCAACGTCAACGTCGTTGCCGCTTTGCCTGAAACATTCTTAACGCTTACAAGCGCCCTCACACCGACACTCCGGCTGTTATCACGAGGTAGCGTCACATCGATGTCGTATCGCTGAACCTGCCAGGTTGCCGCCGTCGAGCGGTTTGCATTCTGGGCGTGGGAAGAAAAGTGGAGAATAAATGTTAATAGTGTAAGAATTACGATTTCAAATTTTTTCATTTTTGGCATCAACGGGTTGGTTGATTAATCTTTTCCGACGATTTCGTGAATCTGTTTTAGTTTAATAAGCAATTTCTCCAACCGCCGAAGCGGCAGTTGGTTGGGCCCGTCGCTCGGAGCCTTATCGGGGTTATCGTGAACCTCCATAAAAACAGCGTCCACACCGCATGCAACACCGGCACGTGCAAAGTTTTCGATGTATTCGGACTGCCCGTCCGTTGCCTTGCCAAGACCGCCGGGCAACTGTAACGAATGCGTTACATCAAAAACAACCGGCACACCGAAAGCCCGCATTATCGGAAATGAACGCAGGTCAACCACCAAATTGTTATATCCGAAACTTGCCCCGCGCTCAGTAAGTAGGATTTTATCGCAACCTGAATCGCGCAGTTTATCGACAATGTTTTTTGCATCCCACGGAGCAAGAAACTGCCCTTTTTTAACGTTTACAGCCTTTCCCGATTTCGCGGCTTCGACCAGCAGATCGGTCTGACGACACAGAAACGCGGGTATCTGCAAAATATCCGCGACCTCCGCGGTTTTCTCAACCTGCCACGGCTCATGAACATCAGTGATAACAGGTACGCCGATCTCCGCTTTCACCTGAGCCAACACCTCCAGCCCAAACTCCATCCCCTGCCCGCGAAAACTCTCGATCGAACTCCTGTTCGCCTTGTCAAACGAAGATTTATAAACGAAATCAACTCCGACATGCCGGCAAATATCACTTATCTCCTGCGCCATAAAAAGCGCATGATCCGCCGACTCAACAACACACGGGCCGAGAATGAACGCCAAACCGCCATTCCCAAAACCGACCTTTTCTACATTAAAAGATTTATTCTCGGCCATCTTAATCCCTCGGTGGAAACCAGCCTGCTTCCACCCAATGCATTCGTGCGTTAACCGCCTGCTCAAAATTCAGACGCAATGCAATCACCGTTGCCCTACCGCAGTTTGTTTTCCCCGATAATATGCGTGCCGTCATTGCTAAATTCGAAATGTTCTTTCCAGACTTGCGTTCGCGGATTGAAAATTGAGACCGTTTGATTTGTTTCCGGATCAACCGCTTTACTTTTTGAGTGTTTGAAACCGTTGCAGTTTCGGCAGGCAAGCCACAAATTCTGTTCGTCATCGCTGCCTCCCGCGGCCTGCGGCACGATATGATCTATTTCAAACGGCATCGAAACAATTCCCTGAGGCATTCGGCAGTATCCGCATCGGCCCTTGGCCTCTTGCCGAATTTTCTCTCGCAGCACTCCGGTGATTCTGCTCATCTCAGATCGGCCGGGGAGGTAATCAGGCCGCGCTTGACGGCCTCAAGAATGCCCTTTGATTTTCGAACGGTAGCGTGATTGTAAATCTCCATGTAGATTTCCAACTCGCTTTTCTCGACGTTTGAAATTACTCCCTCCTGCTGCCGGTTCAGCAATTCACTCATCCGCTCGGATTGCGCTTCGGGAAGATTCAGATTCGCGAGTTCCAAAACATCAGCGTCCGGCCAACTCGCAACCAATTTTTCATTATCAATATTTTCAACACAAAAATCAGCCTCGATCCTGTCTGCAATGACGTCTTCGACTTCGCGGCTGGTTTTCAGCGCGAGCGCGGAAACGTTTCGATAAATATTTTCGGGTAGATTTACGGTGACTTCCATATCTAGAATTATAGCATCTCGTATATATTCGATAAGTCTAAAATGACGCTACGCGCTCCAAATCATTGATACGAAATACCGCGGCGGTGACATCGCCGATTTAGCTCAGATACTGGATCTCCGCGTTGGCCTTCACTTGAAAATGCTCAGACCAAATATCTGTGCGCGGATTGAAGAATCTGACCAAGGTTTTCGAACCCTTAGGGAACGAGACCAGGTCGCTTCCTTTATTTCGGTTGCACGGCTGGCAGGCAAGAGCCAAATTATCTAATTCAGTGAGACCGCCGTGTTTTAGGCATTGAATATGATCCATTTCGCCGCCGAAATAGGTGTCGGCAATCGAAATACAGCAATATTCACATTTCCCGTCCGCTCGGCGCCGAACCTGCTCGCTCAGGATTTCGCTAACGGATCGGCTCATTTAACCGACGAATATTTTCGGGCGAAAATTTTTGCCATTCGCATCAGGTGTTCGATCTGCATTTAGTGATCAAGCTCGACCTCTTCCTCATCAAAAATGCCGACAGACTTTTCACGTTAGATCAATTCAGAAACACGAGCTTTCGACTCTTTTGACGGGCGAAAGGCCAGTACTTTTGCGGGATTAGTCAGGGCGATAAAATTCGCAACCTCTTCGGATACTTTGTAAGTTTTTATTGAGATCATAAATTTTCCTACCGTAACGAAATTATAGCATCGTATTTGGGAAGTAAAGGTCATGCTGGGCTCGTTTACACTCGCGTTTCAGATCGTTCTACTTTAATCCAAAACTAAACGCTCCCCAAAAACTTTCCCAGTCCGCCTCACCGCAACCGGTTTTGCATCGCTGCATAAACACGAGCCGCACGAGCCAGACGCCTTTTTGGTCGAGTTTTACTTTGATTTTTCCCTTGGCGTCGGTTATCAGCTTTTGTTTGGCGATATTTTCGCCATCGCGGTTGTCGGCAAACGCGGTCTTGTTAACGAGCGGTTTGCCGTTAAAGAGAACCTGAAACTCTAATTCATCACCGATCTTTTTTGAGTAGGGATTTTCGAGCGGGACGATGTCGAGCTTTAACCCGCTTTTTTTCTTATAAGCGTTGTCGCGTTTTTCGCCGACCTGCACCAAACCTTTAATAAAGCGGCTGTAACGCTCGCGGCCCGGCGCTTTGCTTTCGCCTAGCTTTTCGCGCTCGGCGATGATGTATTCCATGCCGTCCTCGCGCAAATAGTCCGCGAACTGAGCCGGCTCCAGCGTAATGTAAGACCAATCCCTCTCCATTGCAAAAAGATAGCCGCCTGCGGTTTGAGGCATGAAACTAAATACAGGAATGGACTTATCTGGATTGTCCTTTCCGATATCACGAGTTGTGTCCAGGCTAAAAAGACGGAATGACCGTGTTTTTGCCGTCTCGAACGGCCGTTCTTCTTCAACCTTTAGGGCTTCACCCAGGAAAAGATGTACATTTGTTTTTTGATTTGGAAGAAGAAAAAAGCTGTCCGGCTCAAACCAATATTCGTGCCCGAATCCTGACGCCGGCAATAGCAGCGTCAGAAAAAAGCCAGCGGCCAAAAGACGCCGATGTAAAATAAAAAAAGATAAGTAAAAGCCTGCGGTGTATTTTTTCATAAATCTATGTGTGATCAGCGGTTTTTGAAACGGTCAAAACCGCTCGTTGATTGAACGAACCGGTGCATTTCAGGTTCGGCGTCGATGCGCGGCAGCAAAAACGGATCATCCTTATTTTCGCATAATCTGATCTCAGTCGTAACCGCCGAAGCGTATCCCGCACTTTCGGCCTCCGCACGCTCACGCTCTGCGGCATTTCCGTTTGGATAGCAAAAATGAAGAGATTTTTTTTGCAGCTTTTCTTCGAGAACCAGTTTCGATTTACGCAATTCGTATTTGAGAACGTCATCCGGGACATTCGTCAATATGGGGTGGCTGGCTGTGTGCGAACCGATTTCGATATTGTTATTTTGCATTTCGGCGGCTTTGTTCCAATTTAATGCAGCAAATTCATCCGGAGGCAGATCCGGAATTGAGACACTCATTTCTGATGCTATCTCCTGCAAGGCAGTTTCCTTGGCCGGGTCGTTCATTTTCTTTAATTCCGAATTGACCTCACCTGCGAAGGCCAGTCGGGATTTTACATCGTGAAAAATCCCTGCGACCCTTTTTGCACCGATGGTAAAGTCAAACTGATCTGCCGCCGTTTTAATAAAAATGTACCTTGCTTTGTCTGTCCATATCCAATTCTCACGGCCAACAAAACCCGTAACGACATACAAGGTTGCGGGCAAATTAAATTTTTTTAATATCGGAAATGCGATCTCATAAAAATCACGATAACCATCGTCAATGGTTATCGTCGTCGAACGCGGCGGTACGCTTTGGCCATTTGCCTGGTAAGCAAGCAGATCATCAAGCGAGATTATATTGTAATATTTGATTAGATAGCTCAGATGAGATTCGAAAGTTTTCTTCGAAGTTTTGCCAAATTCTTCGTTTTGACTGAAACGGTGATACATAAGGATCGGAAACTTTCCGCGATTGAAAAAGCGGACAGGAGCAAATGCATTCGATTTTATCAGCAGGTTTATTGCTTTAGCTTTTAGCATTTTTACCCCTATCGATCCGTTGTCTCAAACGACGCCGCATTTCGTCTTTTTCTTTTTTAACTGGCAGGCGGTAACGTTTTCCGACAGACGTGTCCTGCGGCTTGGCCCTAACCTTTCCCGAAGCGATCAAATTTACCGATTCCGCTACCATTGTCGCAGATTCCGGCCGCAACCCGGCTTGGAAGTCTGAGATAAACTGTTCAAAATTTGACCCATGGGTAAAATCGTATGCGAGCGGCAAAGTCTTTTGCAGGATAATATCACCCGTATCGACAGTCGCGGCAACGAAATGCACCGTGACGCCGATCTCTTTCTCGTCGTTAAAAATCTCCCAGAAAACCGGCGGCCCGCCTCGATAATATGGAGTCAGGCCCTGATGTAAATTTATCGAGCCGAGTCTTGGTATCGAAAAAACTTTTTCTTTTATTATATTTGTCCCGTAAATGACGCCAAGATCGGCGTCTGCCTGCCGCATTAATTCTATCGTAGCGGCGGAATGAAAATCATCAACTTTAAAAACCGTAAATCCGAGTTTCTCAGCCGTCTCTACTGTTTTATCCGCTGAACCGGTTGTGTTGACCGGCGTTTTCACAAAGAATTTCCGGGCCGTTTCCAGGACGCCGTCATATTTGATCGACCTGCGCAATTTTACAAAAATGCTGCGCTGCGGTGTGGCGGCGGTCTCGAAAAAAATGCCCACGATATCTATATCCTCAAGCTCGTTGAGCCTTTCCAGCAAAATCTCCGCACCGCCGTGCGTCAGCAATATAACACGCATTCTAGTTACCCGTCTGTTTTAATGTTTCAGCCGTTTGGGGTATCGGTTGTTTATCGCTCGTTATATCATGCGGCAAATTTTCGCTGCTGAGGCGATTTTCCCAAGCCGCTTTTACAAAAGAAACAAACAGAGGGTGTGCCGACAGTGGTTTTGATTTATATTCCGGATGAAACTGACAAGCGACAAAATACGGATGCGTTTGGCGGGGAAGTTCGATTATCTCGACAAATTTGCCGTCGGGCGACAAGCCGCTAAAAATCATGCCTTCCTTTTCGAGAATGCTGCGATACTCCGGATTAAATTCATATCGATGGCGATGCCGTTCGCCGATCTCATCGCTATTGTTATAAATAAGACGGGCGAGCGTGTCTTCCTTTAATAGACAAGGCCAATTGCCAAGACGCATCGTGCCGCCAAGTTTCTCGACATCGACAAGATCACGGAGTTTAAATATTATGGGAAACGGAGTTTCCTCATTAAATTCGGTCGAATCGGCCTCACGCAGGCCGCACACACTGCGGGCAAATTCGATGCAAGCCGTCTGCATTCCAAGACATATCCCGAAATACGGCGTCCCCGATTTACGAGCGTATTTTATGGCTTTGAGCATTCCGGCGATACCGCGTCTGCCAAAGCCACCGGGGATAAGTATCGCATCAAAATCCTGAAGCTCACTTTCGTAATCGTCTTTCATCAAATTTTCCGATTCGATCCAATCAACATTTACACGCAGATTATTGGCGACGCCGGCGTGGGTCAGAGCCTCGCGGAGAGATTTGTACGAATCTTCGAGTTCGACATATTTGCCGACGATGGCAATTTTGACCGAACCGCCCGAGGGCTCTTTGATCGTCGTGACAAGCTCGCGCCAGCGTTTGAGATCCGCATTTGGAAATTTTTCGTTTAGATTGAGGTTGCTGACGATCAGATCATCAAGAGCCTGTTCGTGAAATGCGAGCGGAACCTCATATATCGAGGGGACGTCGAGCGCCGAAATCACTGCGTTTTCCTGTACGTTACAAAATAAACCGATTTTTTTACGCAAGTCAGCCGGAAGCGGACGATCAGACCGGCATAATAAAATATCCGGCGAGATACCGATCTCACGGAGTTCGCGGACGCTGTGCTGTGTCGGTTTTGTCTTTAATTCACCCGCGGCCGCGATAAAAGGAACAAGCGTAACATGAACGAAAACGGCATTACCGCGCCCCTCTTCGTTCCCCATTTGACGGAGCGCTTCCAAAAACGGCAGCGATTCGATATCGCCGACCGTACCGCCGATCTCGACTATGAGAATGTCAGGCCCGTGCATTTCCGCGATTTTTCGGACGGCCATTTTGATCTCGTCGGTGATGTGCGGGATGACCTGAATAGTTTTGCCAAGATAATCGCCGCGTCTTTCTTTTTCGATAACCGAGAGATAGATACGACCGCTCGTCCAGTTATTCGCCTGTGAAAGTTTTGCGTTTGTAAACCGCTCGTAATGGCCAAGATCAAGATCGGTCTCGGCGCCGTCATCGGTGACAAACACCTCGCCGTGCTGAAACGGCGACATTGTGCCCGGATCGACGTTGATATAGGGGTCAAGCTTCATCATCTGAACACTCAACCCGCGTGCCTCAAGCAGACATCCGATAGAACTCGCCGCCAGCCCTTTACCCAAGCTCGAAACTACGCCGCCCGTTACGAAAATATATTTTGTCATAATTTTAGAACGCAGACCTCGGTCCGCAAGTTTTTAAGATTTTGTCCGTTGTCCGAATTTAACCACTCGCCGCCGCGTCGAACACTCCGACTGTCAGCAGCACGCAAAACAATAATCCCATCCAATAGGTCATTTTTTATCCTTGAGCTTGGAAACCTCGGCTTCAAGTTGTTCAATTCTTATTAATAAATCTTCACTTGTCGGCAAAAAGTCGTTCAATTCTGGACTGAAAAATCGAAAATCTGCGCCTGTATCCACCAACTCCAGACCGAGCAATTGGCTAAAAACCCGTTTATCGTTGATCGAGTGGCGAGCGAGTTCGCCAAATTCCAGCCTATACGCAAGCAAAGGCGAAGGCAAATACTTATATTCGGGGTCAACAATGTAATACTCTTCCACGCCGAGCCGTTCATACAAACGGCGTTTAGTTGTAACATCCTTTTGCCAGGTTTCTTTGGACACGACCTCGACGATGACCTGCGGAACAACCTTTTCTTTCCAAAGTTTGTAAGTTCGACGCTTTTTATTTTCAGCACCGAAACAAACCATCAGATCTGGGGCAAAACGCCGGTTCGGATTGCCTTCTTCGTAATAGACAATTAAATCACTCGCTACATAAACGTCTTTTTTATTCGTTAAAAACAACCTCAGCATCTGCTCCAAAATCGAGATTTGAATATGTTGATAATCGGTTTCACCCATTTCTTTCCTTTCCTCGCTTGGATAATTAACTTCTGTTTTTCCGTTTGTCGGCGCTTCTATTTTATTTTTAACTGCAATATTTGTATTCATAATCTAAACTCCCCAATACATTTTACGCCCAAAGTTCTTAACTCGATAATTGAGCCCGTTCAAAGAAATTGACTCAAAGCCGTTCAAGAATTTGCCTGACGCGCTCAAAATCTTCCGCCGTATCAACTCCGATCGAGCTTTCATCAACTTCGACAACCTTTATCCTCGCTCCGTTTTCTAAAGCTCGAAGCTGTTCGAGCATCTCGGTTTTTTCTAAATTCGATTGCGGCATTTTAGTATATTTCAATAAAAATTCGCGCCGGTAAACATAGAGTCCGGTGTGTTTGCGAAAAAGAGAAAGCAGATTTTTATCTGTTTGCAAAGCGTCTGCTAAACTGCCGTGCCTTTTAACGGCGTCGCGAGGAAACGGAATTGGAAGCCGCGAAAAATAAAGTGCAAAACCATTTTCATCGCACGCGACCTTGACGACATCCGGGCTCAAAACGTCTTTAATTTCGTGAATTGGTTCGCTGGTTGTGGCTATATCGATGGTATCATCCTCAAAAATTGCAGCGATGGCTCTTTCAACAGCCGCCGGAGCAATGATCGCTTCGTCACCCTGAATATTTACAATGATCGAAGTTGCGGGCAAACTAGCGGCGACCTCCGCAATCCGGTCGCTGCCCGACTTGTGATCGGCGGACGTCATAACAGCTTCGCCTCCGATTTTGTCGATGAGGTGAAAAATACGGTCGTCATCGGTCGCGACGATCACGCGCGAGATGCTTTGGACCTTCGCCGCCTGATCCAGAGTGTGTAAAATCAGGGGCTTGCCGGCCAGGTCAAGCAGCATCTTTCCCGGTAAACGCACGGACGTGTAGCGCGCAGGAATGATCGCGATAACATTTTTATGAGGTTTGATTCCGTGCAGCTTCACGGGATTTTAGATTATATTGTCTTGACCCAAAACGCAATACGAAAAGCTGAACTTGGAACTTTTTTAACCTTTGGCTACACTCAAGAACGTGGAAATCGAAGAAAAACTAATCAACAGCCGGCTGGATAATGTGCAGGGAACCGATGCAGGTAAGAGGCCAATGCCCATGCGGACGCCTAATAATCCGCCGTGGAACGTGCTTGAAGCATTCGCCGTCTGGATCGCGAGTGTGCTTTTCATTCTCATAGTTCCGACTATCATACTGCTCGCGTATCTAATATATATCCAGGTGCCAATCACGGACGGGGAACGGGTGTCTGAGGTTGTGCGCTCAGATCCGGCCGCAGTATTTTTGCAGATCATCGCGATCATTCCGGCGCACATGTTAACTCTGCTGTTGGCCTGGCTTGTGGTCACACGTGTTCGCAAATACCCTTTTCGTAAGACTTTAGGCTGGGAGAAAGGCGGATTTGCCTGGTGGCATTATGCGATGGTGCTCGGATTCTTTTTTGTCATCGCCGCGGTTGTCGGCGCATTTTTTCCGGAGCAGGAAAATGATCTCCTCAGAATTTTGCGCAGTTCGAGAGCGGCGGTCTTTATCGTGGCATTTGTGGCGACATTTACCGCTCCGCTTGTTGAAGAGGTTGTTTATAGGGGTGTTCTATATTCGGCGTTTCAAAGTAAATTCGGTGTTCCAGCCGCGTTTATTTTGGTAACCGTCCTTTTTGCGCTTGTACACGTGCCTCAATATTATCCGAGCTACTCTACTATTTTTCTTCTGACTTTGCTTAGCGTGACGCTGACGGCGGTTCGTGTGGTTTCAAAAAATTTACTGCCGTGTATTATCCTGCACACAGTTTTTAACGGATTTCAATCCAGCCTGTTGATCCTTGAACCATATATTAACACCTATAAGCCAATCGAGCCGGTCGCATCCATAATCTACAACCTGGCAAAATAAAAAAGGCTGTCTCGGCAGACAGCCTCATAGCAAAACAGGTGTTCATTCAGCCTATCGATTTTCTGGTTTCTTTCCGGTTATCGGAGCGGAACCTGGATTTGCCGTACGGGCACCCTGACCTGCGGACTGCGGTGCGTAAACCGGAAATCCACCACGACCCGAATTATTCGACGGGAAAACAGAATCGTCAAATCCACGCGAAGTCTCACGGCGTTTTTCTATCATTGTGAAAGGAGGATTGCGGACAATCCTGTCATTGCGTTTGGCTGTCTCTCTTTGTTCGGCGGAGACGGCGGGGGTTCTGGTTCTTGCTTTTTGGCCGTTCGAAGTACCAGTCGGCGGGGCAGTATTCCCGGTTGACGGGACGCGCACCACTCTGGTAGGCAAATTGTACCAATCTATTCCCGCCCTGTATCCGTATCCGTATGGCGAATACCAGCCGCCGCCAAATGGCAAGAAGCAGTGGGAACGTAAGAACGGATTGTAAACCCACAACCCAAATGAATCATAAATTCCCCAACCGCCGCGATTAAACGAATTCAAAAGCGAACGTGACACAGATTCGTTTCTTAGCGACGACGTCATCTTGGCTAATTCTTTTGCCCTCGAACGGCTCCATTCGGCTATTTCATCGCGTTTGCCGCGGTCAAATTTTGCTACGATCACGCTTCCCGAACCGATCGTCCCGGTCCGGCCTTTTTTTATTATCGTCGAACCAACCTCGGCCGTACCTTCGGTCACCGAAACTTTCCCCGTTCCGTCCCCTGATATATCTATCCGGTAAACGCCCGAATCGACCAGAGCGACCTTTCCTTTCGGAGTAAATACCGAAACTCTAAATTCATTTGTGGCAAAAACCTCAAACATTGCACTTCCAGCTTCAAGGCGAATCTGAAGGTCCTCAAGGTCTGTTGATCCAAATTCGAATGATGAATTACCAGCGAGCCGTATGTAAGAACCTGGATTCAATAAAATTTCGGCGCGCCCGTCAACACCCGTCGATACCTGGTCGCCGATCTCGATCCGATCGCCTTTAAGCAAGGTTCCGCTCGTGCCATTCGAGCGAATGATACTTACTGTTCCCTCCCTGTGATTTACGCCGCCGGCTTTGGCCGAAATAATATATTTATCGGCAACCGACGACCCCACGCCCCGATCTTGTGCAACCGCCGCCGAAGCAGCGATAAGTCCGATAAGAGCCACCAACATCACGCGAAAGCTTTTCTTTTTCATCTTTTTTCTCCTTGAGTTAAGTGCAATCATTCTATTATAACTCTTTTCGGGATAAACACAACCATTTTTAGCTAAAATGCTCGCGGTATGATAATACAGATTCTCACTTTAAAATTCCTTACAACCTTTAGAGGATCGGCGTTATCTAATTGGATGCCTGACAAATGCGTCAGTCGCCCGAACGGGCATTTTTTATGGCAACTTTTAAAGACCCAGATCATTGTTTTGCTCCGCTTGAGGTTATAGAGCGCCTGCTACAGATACGTGCCGAGCTGGGCTTTAGCGAAACGGTTTATATAGACAGGTCTCAGGAACTGACCGATTTTTTGGACGCCTACGGTTTTGATATTTATGCGTTTTCGACAAAGAACGACAAGATAAATTACGACGACGATTCAACACCGGTCGTACCCGGCGGCGACAATCTGCACTGTTCTCTTACCGCTCATTGATCAATTTATAATTTCCCTGACACTGAGGTAACGCTCGGAAAAAATGGCAAAAGTATAAAGGAAACTTTTACTTTTGCCTTTTTTATTGCCTGTCAATTGGCTTTCACAATAAACAGCGTTCCGTCGTCATCGAGAAATTTTTTTTCTGTAAAATCAGCGACACCCTTGCGGATGTGATCGATAAGCTTTTTCGCGGGCAGATCAAATCCGTCAAGAACACGCCTGGCAAGCCTGTCCTCGCCGTACTCTTCGCCGGTCGGATTTGCCGCCTCGGTAATACCGTCGGTGTATATGACCATGATCTGTCCGGCCTCAAAACGGATAAAATGTTGGTGATAGTAAACGTCGTCAAACATACCGAGGGGTACATCGCCGTATTCGACATAGCGATATGCTCCGTCCGGTTTGATAAGCAGCGGCGGATTGTGTCCGGCATTTGAAAAAACAAAGGTTCTATTCGTAGAATCCAGAATTCCATAGATCGCCGTAATAAATTGGTTATCCTCGATTGAATCACGAAGCAAACTGCTGACCTTGGAAAACGCTATATGCGGTGCATAGCCAATTTGCACACATGAACGCAGCGAAGCACGCAGAAACGCCATGAGTAGAGCGGCCGGTATCCCTTTTCCGACCGCATCGGCTACAATAATGCTGATCTGATCGTCGAAAACTTTTACCCAGTCATAGTAGTCACCCGACACTTCCTCAGTAGGAAAAACATAGGCGCTGATGTCAAAGCCATCGATCTCAGGATCATTTCCCGGAAGGAGCTCGAGCTGCACCTGCCGCGCGATCTCAAGTTGGGCTTCGATCCGTTTTTTTTCGACCACCTGTTCGTGAAGACGGACTTTCTCAATAATGATCGCAACCTGAGAAGTTAGAAGCTGCAAAACTGAAAGGTCGTCATCCGAATACGCTCCCTCGTCGTCACTTTCGAGATCGAAAACGCCAATAACCTTGTCATTTGAAATTATCGGAGCGACCAATTCGGACCGGGTACGGTCGCGGGCGGCAAAGTAACGCGGATCTTTGGTCACATCATGCGAGATTATTGCTTCGCCCGTTTGCGCCACCGTTCCCAAAAAACCCTCGCCCATTTTCAGTCGCGGTTCGATAAGCTCAAAACTTATCTGATAACCGCGTATCGCTTTAGATTTAAAAATATACGGACTGTCGTCATCTGAAGCGAATTCGATCAGATAAATACCGGCTGCATCGTATGGAATTAGCGAGCCAAGCGTATCCATTACGCGGTTTAGCACTTCGTCGAGATCGAGCGACCGGCTGATCGTTTTTGTAATGTCGAGCAGCATTCGCAACTTATCGACGGTAGAAAGTTTTATCGATGTTTGTTTTTGATTTTCGGCGTGATCCATTGGAAAATTAACAATTTTCGATTATACATTATCAATTGCCTGCCAGACGAACAACCGAAAATCATAAGCGCGCCAGCAAAATTGGCTTCAGCCGCTTATGAGCCTTACCTTATAAATATCCCAGAGCCTCGAAACCTTTATTCGAAACTCAACCAAGGCACGGCTTACCTGAAAATGAAGGGCTATTTCTTTTACAGTCTTGCCGTCAATCACCATCCGTCTGAGGGCGGTGTATGGAACCAAAGCCGCGGCACCGGTCGAATAGGCCTCTTCCTCGATCGCCTCGTTATAGTCTCTTGCGATAATTCTGCCGTTTTTATCACGTGTTTCGATAGCCAGACGACTGGGTTTGTGTCCCAAAAAGACGTGGCATACTTCCTCCATCAAGGTAGCGTTCTGCCGGTTTTTGCCGTGCGTTGGATTGAGAATAATGAGTTTCTTACCATCTGGCAAGGTGTGCGACGCCGCACCGCCCGACCACGCATCCTTGCCAACACCGATCAGGTGCTGTCTGGTTTCGGAACTCAAAAAAGGTCCTATTTGATCGAAAGACGCTACAAACAGCTTTGCAAACTGAGCGAGTTCGAATGGATCAAGACGCTGGTCATCACGTGTCAACCCGGCAAATTCGCGCAGGCCAAGAGCCCGTATTTCGTGATGTCTTCCTTTTTGAGTTGGGGAAATGTCCATCGATCTTGCGGGCGTTGGGAGGCAACACGGGACTTTTGTCGGCATTTCTCCGCCGATTAACTCAAACCTCTTTGTATTCCGAATCGACGTCTTCGTCCGAGAGCGCGACCCGATAATTTTTTGACTGCTTCTGTTTTGTGATAAGCAGGTCTTCTTTTGTTTTTAGGAGGTCGGCGCGGTTATAGACTGAAAGTTCGAAGTTATAGCCGTGCGTGATGGCGTCTTTCGGACAGGCCTCGACACAGAATCCGCAAAAAATACAGCGGCCGTAATCGATATTGTAAACCTTTGCATATCGCTCGTCACGTCCTATACGCTGCTCATACGGACGGGCGTCGTCCTCGGCCTCAATATAAATACAATCCGACGGGCACGCAGCCGCACACAGATAACACGCCACACATTTTTCCTTGCCCGCCTCGTCCACATGTAGCAAATGCTGTCCGCGATAACGAGGCTGAACGGTGACGGGTTCTTCCGGATACTGAACCGTCCATTTCGCACGGGGGATCTCGGAAATCGTCCGCTTCATTCCCTTGAGAACGGAAATCGTAGATTGAATTGCGTCGGATACAACAGACATATTCTTAATTACCAATTACGAAATCACTAGCCGATATTACCTAGAAGCCCAAAAAACAACTGTAAAATTATCACGGCAATTCCTATCAAAAACCCGATCGCTCCGGTCACCATACCTCCGATTGCTAATCCGCGTCCTCCAAATTGAGCCGGATCCTCATCAATCTTCTTCCTGGCTAAAAACCCCAGAACGATGGCCACCGGCCCGGTTATTACAGAGAAGCAGCAAAGGCAGCTCAGAATTCCCGTGACAAGGGCACCGATAGCCAGCCCTTTACTCTCGCCCTGAGTTCCTTCAGCCTGCGGTTGAAACGGCGTATTCGCTCCGACGTCTTGATATTGCCAGTTTGCATCGGGAGACGTCGGCGGACTCCATTCCGCTACCGGAGCCGCCGGGGACTGATCGAACGGCGAATCGAACGAAGGCTGAATCATGGTAGCCGCCTCGTCAAACGCCGGAGCCCGCTCATCGTAAGCGGGCGGTGGCGGCAGCGGTTCATCATAAAAAGACGGAGCCGGCTCGGCATCGTCCGAAATGCTTTCGGCAGATGAGAATGGAGACGGTGGCGGAACGGGTTTGTCCGCTGCGAGAAAACCTGGTGGTTCCGGTTCAGGGGCTTTTTCGATCAGCGGTATTTCGATAATATCGCCGGCGGGTTCCTGCTTTTGTAGAGCGGTCCGCATTTCTGCATCTGACACGTGCATTGTCTTGAGCGGATCGTTGACCGGCAGATCCAAAACGTCCTCCGGTTCGGCTATCGGTATAGACCCCACGGTCGCGTGGATCTCCGGGCCGGATTCACGCTTTACAGGTTCCGCATCCGCAACGGAGGGGGCAATCGGCGGGGCTATAGGCACCGGAAATGTGTCAGCCGGTTTTGCAGGGGCAACTATTGTCGCATAAGGATCGAAAGCGGTTTGGTCATCAATAAGCGGGGTTCCGTCAGCTTGGCAAAACCGCATCGAATCTTCAAATGTTTTATCGCAAGTCGGGCATTTTTTCATAGTTTTCCTGTTAAGGCTGTCGAAAAAGTCGGTTCAGGACGAGTAAATACAATTTTAAGCGTCTTCACATGTGACAAATGTCACCCTCTGTCGAAGTCTGCAACTTTTATACTTTAACAATTAAACTAATTCAAGTTTGTTAAAGAAAAACGCGATCTCGATCGCCGCATTTTCGTCCGAATCCGAGCCGTGGACGGCATTTTCGCCGATGGAAGACGCAAAATCCTTCCTCAATGTCCCATCGGCGGCCTCCGCCGGATTTGTCGCTCCCATCAAATCGCGCCAGGACGGCACGGCATTCTCCTTTTCCAGAGCAAGGACGACACACGGCCCGCTTGACATAAATTCCGTCAATTCGTCAAAAAACCCTTTGCCCGCATGCACGGCGTAAAACCCCTCGGCCTGCTTCCGCGTCTGATGGATAAGTTTCATCCCTCTGATCTTAAATCCCGCACCCAAAATACGGTCAACGATCTTGCCATAATCCCCAGCCCGAACCGCGTCGGGCTTTATAATTCCAAATGTTAAAGTACTCATAAACTTTGTTTCTGATCTTCAACCCAGTTAAATCACTTATTAATCCTTCGTGGGTCTGGGTTATCCATTCATTGCAGGTTAATGTCGTTGATTCTCCCTATTAATGTGACACGATCACCTCCGATGGTTAACGCATCATCCGCCGATTAGGCGGACATGAACTTGTCCCAACCTAATCCCAACTGCCGAACCGCGGCTCGAAGCGTTCCCATTTTCAGATCTTTGCTGCCCCAATCGGGTAAGGGAGCACCTTGATTTACCGCGGGATTTATCCACTTGCGATGTGAACCGCTTTTGCTCTTTATTTCAAAACAACCGAGTTTTTTTAGTTTTTTCTCAACTTCTCGATATTTCACGCCGTTTCCAAGTGCACTATGGTATCCGTAAGAAAAGGAGCCATGCTGTTTATCGGATTCAGTACGGACGGAAAAGGCTTTTTCAAATGCTCATAAATTTCCATCACGGCTTGGAGGGCATCGCTCACATTTGGCTCGATTTCATCCCACGTATCTGCCTCGGTAATAAGTTCCGGCAAAACCGGACATGTGATCGTCCATCCGCCCTCAGGTTGGGGGTCGAGAACTAAAGGTAATTTATAAAAATTGTCCATAAAAACCACCGTTTTAATTACAAAGATTCTTCACCGCCTCGCAAATATTGACAAAAATCCTACGACTTAATTGGTACTTCTTTCCGGAAGGGCTTTCGGATCTGTTTGTATATTAGCCTGTCCGAGTGCTCCTTTTGAGTACGAATGTAATAATCTACTAATTTTTTTGGGTCGTGGCCTGTGCTTTTAGATATTTCATGACGAACTCGTCTGATCTCGTCAATAATCGGATCCTCGGTCTTCATATAGTTCTCCCAGCAGCTCAAGCGGCGTTACCAATAGCGGCACATATAGCCTTAGCATAACATTGGCCTTTCGAATATTGCCAAATTTGTTGGCATTTGCAAGGTGCTTACAATTCCAAGTAAGTAAAAACTCGCAATCATGAAATGAAGCAACCGCCAAGTGCAGCGCGTCTCCAGCCGGATCACGCGGCATTATCTGCTGTTTAATATAGTAAGCGACGATTTCCGCTATTTCAGGCTCAATTGCGAGGAAAGACAAATCGCTTATCAATGAGATCGCTTCGTCCTTTCCCGGGAATTCGCCTTTTTCGAGTTCGCTTAGAACTGCCTCACTTGTAACCAATTCATAATTGTGGCTCGCGTTCAGCCAAAATTGACGAGTCCATTCTCGCCTCGCGATCATATCTGGTTCTGGATCGCACCTCAAAATAAAAACTTGGAATTGAGGTTTCTACATAGATTCGCGGCTTCATAGATGACTAATTTGCCGCACTACGGCCGAGAACGTCAACCACCGCCTGTCCGATATCCGCCGGAGATTCGACCACTCTGATTCCGGCTTCGGACAGAGCCTTCATTTTTTCCGCCGCGGTGCCTTTACCACCGGAGATTATTGCACCTGCGTGGCCCATTCTTCGTCCCGGAGGAGCGGTTTGGCCGGCGATAAAGGCGACTATCGGTTTTGTGACGTGGTTTTTTGCGTATGCGGCAGCGTCCTCTTCGGCGGTGCCGCCGATTTCGCCGATCATTACAATGGCGTCCGTTTCGTCGTCTTCCTGAAAGAGACGCAAAGCGTCGGTGTGATTTGTCCCGATTATCGGGTCGCCGCCGATGCCGACAGCCGTCGATTGGCCGAGGCCGAGAGCGGTCAATTGGCCGACCGCCTCGTATGTAAGCGTACCGGAACGAGATACAACGCCGATGCGGCCCTCCTTGTGAATATGACCGGGCATAATTCCGATCTTGCATTTTCCGGGCGAGATGATTCCGGGGCAGTTCGGACCGATCACACGTGTTGAACGGTCGCGGAGATACTCTTTTGCCTTGACCATATCGGCCACCGGAATGCCCTCAGTAATGCAAACAACCAGTGGAATTCCGGCCTCGGCTGCTTCCATTATGGCGTCTGCCGCAAAAGCCGGCGGCACATATATTACCGAAGCGTTGGCACCCGCCGAGCGAACGGCGTCAGCCACTGTATTGAAAACCGGCACACCCTCGTGTGTGCTGCCGCCCTTTCCCGGCGTGACGCCGCCGACGACATCCGTGCCATAATCACGCATCTGAAGCATATGAAAAGTGCCTTCTTTTCCTGTGATTCCCTGCACTATCAGACGCGTGTTCCTGTCAACTAAAATACTCAACCTGATTCTCCCAAGATCTGCCGGAATGCGAACTGAAATTATAACACGCTCCATTATTGACGACACAATTAGCGATATCGAAGTTTTTTTGACCAGGTTTGTTTTAGCTCAATTGTCTTCTCAGATAATCGAGAGCGGCCTGGCTTGCACGCCAGCGTATTAAATAACGGTCACCCGGAAAGATGATCTTTATTGATTTTACCCCCGACGGCCCGGCGTAACCGATAAAAACGGTACCGACCGGTTTTTGCTCGCTGCCGCCGTCTGGGCCGGCTATGCCGGTGACTGATATCGCGTGATCGGACGATGAACGATCGCGCATGCCCGCCGCCATCGCTTCGGCACATTCGGCGCTGACGGCGCCGTGATTCTCAATAATTTTAGGCGACACATTGAGGGTTCTGACCTTTGCTTCATTAGAATACGGAACGGCTCCCTCTATAAAATAAGCGGACGACCGCGGCACGTTTGTAAACCGCTCTCCGGTCAAACCACCGGTGCAGCTTTCGGCGACAGAGATAGTTTGTCCAAGTCCTTTTAGCAAATGGCCGACAACCTCCTCCATCGTCTCGCCGTTGGTTGAAAAAACGGAGCTACCAAGTGCGGCGGCCAATTCTTCAGTAAGCCGTGCGGCGGTCGCATCTGCGGTTTGCGGGTCGCCGGCCTGA
Source organism: Pyrinomonadaceae bacterium (assembly GCA_041747575.1). Taxonomy (GTDB): domain Bacteria; phylum Acidobacteriota; class Blastocatellia; order Pyrinomonadales; family Pyrinomonadaceae; genus OLB17. The sequence goes on along the minus strand of JBGTEX010000012.1, from coordinate 59,182 downwards.
GCGGCTATATGTATCTCAACCTCGCACTTGTTAAACAAGATCGACGTCTGAACATTTGGGTATGCCGTATAGATCGGAGCCGCAATCTCGTCAACCGCCGATTCACCTTTGCCGGAGACGCGGAGGATTCGCCGTTTTACAAAAACCTCGCCGGCAATATCTTTGAGTTTCGGAAAAATGTACTCCAAAAACATCGGCCGGTTTTCTCGCGGCGGGCCGGGAAGAACAGCAAGCATTTTGCCGTCAACGGCGGCAAGCATACCGACCGCCGAACCGTGAGGATTTGGCAGAATATCGGCTCCGTCTATCACAAAAGCCTGGCGCTTGTTTATTTCCGGCATTTCGCGGCCCGACGCCTTAAAACGTTGTCTTAGATATTGTTCGATATGATCGTGATAGATCAATTCAAGCCCGAGGGCTTTTGCGGTGAATTGCCGTGTAATATCATCTTCGGTGGGGCCCAAACCGCCTGTCGTTATAACAATATCCGATCGCCGCATCGCATCGCGAACAGTTTCCTCAAGCCGGGCTCCATCGTCGCCGACGACTGTCTTAAGTTTTACATCGATACCGATCTCGTTGAGCTGACCGGTCAGCCAAAGGCTGTTCGTATCCGTTTTATCGGGTGTCAGCAGCTCAGAGCCGATCGCAATTATTTCAGCAGAAAGCATTTTGTCAGTTGTCGGTTTTCGCGGTATCCGGCTAATTAAAAATCTAAATCTGAACCACAGGCTTGCCTTCAAGGCTTATGTAGGCTCTAAACATACCGCTGGAATTAAATGAGATCGCCATATTTCCAAACTTGTCCATAGCAATTACACCGCCGTTGCCGCCGTACTTTTTTAGCTTTTGTTGAATAACGAGATCAGCAGCATTTTGGACGGGCAGAGCCCGATATTCCATAGCCGCAGAAATGTCACGGGCAATACCGAGCCGCATAGAATACTCGGCGAAACCCGTCGCGGAGACAGCGCAGGTGTTATTATACGCGTAAGTTCCGGACCCGATCACAGCAGCGGCATCGACGCCTCCGTATCTATTATTCTCCCATACGGTCGAGGTTCCGGCCGCAAGGTCGCCGTTCTTGTCAAGAGCAACTGCCCCGACCGTTTGCCGATCCAGAGTCTTCTGTCCGGCATTTGGGGTCGAGGCTTGTACGTTGGTTTTTTGACTTTTAACTTTTGGCTTTTGGCGTTTGTCGGACTCACGCTCTTTTGCAAAATCTTCTGCCCCGTCACCAGACAGCATTACGTAAGCCGATTCATCCATAACCCTGCGAGTCAGCGTGATCGGATTTTTAACATTCCGGACGCCTGCGACCGAGCCTGCCGCAAGCGCTTTTCCTTCCATTATCGAAACATCAAACCTCTTACCGTCATCCTGTGAAATAACCGCGTCAGTAACCGAATTAAAAACGGGTAAACTTTCGAGCATTATGATCGCGATCTCAACCGCATCCACGCTGGATTTTCCATCCTGCAGTGCCTTGTATCCGGCCAGCACTATTTTTTCAAGTTCTGCCCGCAGCGCCTTCTCTTTCTCGGGCGATAGTTTTTTAAGGATTTCTGCACCGCCATGGATCATAAACCCCAGCCTCGGATCTTGCGGCGACTGAAGCTGTTTAATCTCGCCAAAAGTTCGCTTTTGCCCGAGTATGGCAGACGGAAAAGCCAAAATCGCAAACAGTAACAGATGTATGATCGTTTTGTACATTAGCGGTTTCTAATAATCGTCTTAAACGGGTTTTCCCAGCCTGTTTTGATCGTACCTTTTTTCCTTGCCGTCGGACCGTCATTTTTCTACCGAAAGCGGCGTCACGACTCGCGCGACGCGGATTTTTTGAAGTTTAGCATACAAAGGCCCTGAACACTGTGCAGCGACTGCGTTTAAGATAGAGACTGTTGCCCGGTGGCAGCTTTTTTGCGTTTTTGCTTACAAAGCATATATGCAACGCCATGGTTTTCCAGGTTTATTGCGTAGTAAGCTAATTTGAGCTTAGTTGAATTCGTTCTTAACCACATTTTATTCTAAAATCGCTAAATGGCCGTAACTGTCTCTACAAAATTATCAAACTCTTTCGAAGGCGCGCTTGCCGGTGGCGGCGATCCGGCGACGTCGCCCCTATACGTTTTTGGCCCCTTCCTAAAACTTATTATTATTGCGGGCGTCGCTCAGGTTACATTTGGGGCGACGGTCTGGCTTGCGGTTTTTACCGTGGTGATGGTATCCGCGATGTATCGGCAGGTGATGGTCTGGGTCACGGACGGAAGCGGCGGGAGCGGGCTGGCGGAGGAGGAGTTTGGCGGCTGGGCCGTAAAGATAAATGCCGGAATTACGGTTATCGAATATACCCTGACTTTTCTGGTCAGTATGTCCGCCCTTGTAACGTTTGTCGGTGACCGTTTTCCGGTGCTTAATGACAATATTCTGGGGTTTCAATATCGCACTTTTTTTGCGATAGTATTGAGTATTTTGACTGCGATCCTGGTAAACCGCGGGCCAAAGGTTTCGGCTAAGGCCTTTGGGCCGGCGACGGCGGCGGTTTTAATCCTTCTGTGGGGGATGATCTTTGCGACGATCTATCAGTTCGGATTTCGCCTTCCCGATTTTAATTTTCAAGCCTTTTCCCTTTCTCAGGTGAGCTTTGTCGAGAATGGCGAAACTGTCCAATCCTCGTACCTGAATCTCACGCTCGGTGGATACGCCCGCATTTTGGCGCTAATGACAGGTATTGAGATATTTGCCAACCTTGTCGCCGCTTACGGCGGAAAAAGGGCTGAACGCAGCCGAAAGGCGTTTGGCAGTCTGATAATAATAATGGGAACGACCGCGATGACAATGCTTATCGTAGGGCCGGCGATTTTTGGTTTATCCGATATAAATAACGAGCAGGTCTCAGTATTCACGCAGACGATGGATAAGCTGCTTCCGCCGTGGCTGTCATATCTTGGAACCCTGGTGGGCATCGCGGTTCTGCTTTCCGCGTCCGCGGCTGCGGCACAGGGCATTCAGAATCTTATGCTTGGCCTGCGTTACCGTCATTACGTTCCTGCTCTGATAGGCCAGCGGAATAAATTCGACGTCGCGGGACGCCCGGTTTGGATGATGACAGCGGTTATTATCCTTTCGTTCCTGCTGTTTGGCACACACGAAGAGACTTATCTTGCCCTCTACGCCGCCGGAGTTTTTATTCTGCTGAGCATGACCGGCTGGGCTGCGGCCAAACGGCTGCTGCGCGAAGTGAAAACCCAATTTTCGACCGGCAAACTTCTCTCATTGACAGGGACTCTGCTTGCGTCGATATTGACAACTGGCGCGACGATTATCATTTTTGAGGAGCGCTTTTTTGAAGGCGCCTGGTCATACCTTATTTTGATTCCCGTTTTTTATTTTGTTTTCGATTATTATCGGAGGCGGCTTGGAACCCCGCCAACGGTCGAGGAGCGTCTCGGTTCGATCATTTCGGAGCAGAGATATTTGCCGCTGACGCTGCAGCGGGACGGAGCTGAAGAGATCGATTTCAGAAAAATAGTCGTGCCTCTCAATGGCACATCGCTGGCCGAACAGGTTTTGGCGGTATCGCGTTCGTTTGCCCGTTCGTTTGACGCCGAGTTGGAGCTGATCGCCGTCGGCGATAAAAAGGATTTTGATGAAGCAGGTCTGCTCGAATATCTTGGATTGGTCTCAGAACTGATCGAGATCGACGGGCTGCACGTTAGCAGCTCAGTCAGACGCGGCGATGCGGCGACCGAAATCGACAGATTTGCCGTCGAATCAAAAGCCGATCTGATCATAATGACGACAAAGGGCAAATTTGCTGACGATATTCTTTCGGGAAGTATCGCAAAAAAAGTCGTCAAAAAGACATTGACGCCGACATTATTGATTCGCCCTACTGACGACTGGCGTACGCGGCGGTCTAAGTTCAAAAATATTCTGATCGCTCTCGACGGATCTGAGGCCGCCGAAGCGGTTCTCCCGTATATACGTACATTTTGCCGCAAGTATGGCAGCAAAGCACTGCTTTTTTCAGTACCCGAAGGTTCAGAGTCAGAAAGCTACGGGGAAACGATAAGCAGTTATCTTAATGATATTGCCGCAACACTCCGTGAAGAAGGCATCGACGTAATCACGAGGGTCACAGGCTCGGGCCCGGCCCGCACCATTCTCTCCGTCAGCCGTGATGAAAAGGTCGATCTGATCATAATGGCCTCGCACGGCCGCGGCGGTCTCGAACGCCAAAGCATTCATCTCGGCAGTGTTACAGACGCCGTTGTTCAGGACACTCCGTGTCCGGTCTTTATAGTGCCGCTTACACGCAGCGGTAAACATTGAGGGGACCGACCGCTCAGCGAGAATTTCTTCGATATTTGTGGGTAACCGGTCGCCGCCGACCGACGCCGATGGCGTTTTTTGAGATTATCAGCGTCGGCGGCAGTTGACGGCGTTTGAATTCGTTGGCCGGATGCTCGACTTTGTTGAGGATGGCGTAAACCAGATCAGCGTCGTTACCCGCGGCGATTATCTGAGACGGCGAAGCTTTTTGCTCAAAGTATAATTTCAGAATGGGATCCATTAGCTCATACGGCGGCAGGCTGTCCTGGTCGAATTGGTTTGGCGCCAGCTCCGCCGAGGGTTTTTTGTCAATTATCCGTTGCGGTATGATAATCGGGCGGAACGCGGACGCCCCGTTCGCCGATTGGTTAATATGTCGCGCGATCTGCCAGACTTCGGTTTTCAAAACGTCACCGAGAACGGCCAGCCCGCCGTTAGTATCGCCGTAAAGCGTACAATAACCGACCGCGAGTTCGCTCTTGTTACCGGTGGACAAAACGAGGCGTCCTTCGGCATTTGAGATCGCCATTAGAATCACACCGCGGAGCCGCGACTGCATATTCTCAGCAGCAAGGCTGTCTCCGCCTTTTGACGGTCTGGTCAAATTCATCTGCTTTAGCAAAACGTCAAATGTATCCGAAATTGGCTCGGTCCGACCCAGACATCCCAGATTACGAATAAGTTCTTCGGAATCACGAATGCTGCCCTCGGATGAAAATGGCGACGGCATCATCACGCAGAGCAGGTTTTCCGGCCCGACCGCCTCAGCCGCAAGTGCCGCAACGAGCGCCGAATCGATACCGCCCGAAAGGCCGAGCACGGCTTTTGTAAATCCGTTTTTCCCTGCGTAATCGCGAATTCCGAGGATGAGAGCCCTGCGAATTGATTCGATCTCGTTGCCTGTTATACCGCGAGCATCCGGCTTTCGCACATCGAGTTCGACCGTTTCGACAAACTCCTCAAACGCCGACGCCTGCAATATAATATCGCCTTCCTGATCGGCGATCAGGCTCGCACCGTCAAAGATGATCCCGTCGTTTCCACCAACCAGATTTACAAAAACTATCGGCTTTTTTTGCAGTCTCGCACGGTGTGCGACCATATCACAGCGGAGCTTGATCTTTCCTTTATTGTAAGGCGATGCATTGAGCGAGACGATTATATCGGCTCCCATTGCAAGAATCTCGTCCGTAGGGTCGCTCTCGTACAGCCGTTCTGTCCAGAAAGTCTTGTCATTCCAAAAATCTTCGCACACAACAACGCCGAGTTTGACGCCGTTGATCTCAAATATCCGCCGGTGTTCTGAAGGCTCAAAGTATCGCGGATCGTCAAAAACATCATATTCCGGCAGCAGCGTTTTGTCGGCGAACCCGACGAGTTCGCCGTCGTGGATAACGGCCGCGCAATTGAATAAACGCCGTCCGTCCACATCGTCATTTTGCCGGATCGTGCCGATGACCGCGGTGATCCCGGTTGTTGCCGGAATAATTGCGCGCAAAGGTTCGAGTGCCGTATCGATAATGTCCGGATCCTGAAACCAATCCTGCGATGTGTAGCCGTGTGTCACGACTTCGGGAAACACGATTATGTCCGAGCCGTCCGCTTTTGCTTTTTCGATTGCCGCGATTATCTTTGCAGCGTTGCCATCGATATCGCCGTTGGTTGTATTGATCTGGCCTATCGTGATTCTCATTGAAACGATTATAAACACAAAATAGCCTTATATCGACAAAGGTGAAAAATTTTTGGGAATACGATTTCACGGTTTTAGCATTTCAGTTATAATGAAATCTGTTCAAAGGAAATAAAATATGAAATCGAAAATCTTAATTTTAATGCTGAGCGTTCTTTTAGCGGCCTGCAATATGCAGGCGCAGAATGATGTGAAGCCCGTGAAAAACGACAAAATGGCGGCCGCTAAAGTAAATACCGAGCCTTTAAAAGTCGGCGACACTGCACCTGATTTTACGCTGAACGACCAAAACGGCAAGCCGGTTCAGCTTTCCAAGGCTGCTTCGCCTGTCGTGCTCGTGTTTTATCGCGGCTATTGGTGACCGTTCTGCGCTCGGCAGTTAGCCGAATTACGCAGTCTGTTACAGCCCGAAGATAAAGCCGTTCTCTACGCCATAACGATCGATCCGGCAGAAAAAAGCAACGTGATGGCCGAAAAGGTTGCAAGGGACGGCAAAGGTGAGGTCAAATTCCCTCTGTTGTCGGATCCGAATCACAAAACGATCGACGCCTATGGCCTCTATGACCCTGACTATGCGGGCAAGGAGTTTGACGGAATCCCGCATCCGGCTGTCTATTTGCTGAACAAGGATCGAAAAATAGTCTGGTCCAAGGTCGAGTCGGATTACAAGAAACGCCCGACAAATCAGGAAATAAGAGCGGAACTGGATAAATTAAAATAGAATTTTACAGCAGAGACGCGGAGAGAAGCCGGAAATAGTTTTTTAAACGTGAGTTAAAGAACTATATCGGTTCTCCCTCTGCGTCTCTTTTTGAAAATTTAATATTAGTTTTCGGAAATTTCGTTTGATCGTTTGACCATCGTCAAACGGTTTCCGCGGTCGTTATATTTGACTTCGTCCATGATGTTGTAGATAAATAAAACGCCCCGCCCAGATGTTTTGAAGAGATTTTCCGGGTCGAGTGGATCGGGTATTTTTTTGACGTCAAAACCGTCGCCTTCGTCCTCGATCGTAAATTTTGCTTCCTTACGTGAAACTTCGGTCGTTATTCGCACGAGCTTTTGCACGTCAAATTTATTGCCGTGTTTTACAGCGTTCACAAATGCCTCGTCCAGGGCAACAAAAAGATTTGATTGTTCCGGGTTGATCACGCCGAGTTTTTCGACCCGTTTCATCAGATATTCGAGAACGATATGCATCAGCGATATGGCGCTCGGTAATTCAAATTCGATGTTTTCGTGCAGATTTGCAACGACGTCCTTTTTATCGACAAACCTGATCTTGTAATCCAATACGGTCGCAACCATATCTTTCAGCTCTTTTTCATCAAACTCATCGCGCCGAAAATTAGCGGCACACAGCTTAAACGCTTTAACGTGAGCGTTTGCTTTGATTTCCGGCATATCGGGAATACAAATTCCGGTGCCATTCGCAGAAGGTGTTGTTGAAGCCGCGACGTCAAGGTCGGTAATTACCAGATCAAACGCTTCAAGATCAGGCATCGCAACGGCGTCGGCACGGCTCTCGACAACATTTACATCGTGTCCGACGTGCGTAAATACTTTCTCGAGGGCCGTCGCAAGGTCATCGTGATCGTCTATAATTAGTATTTTTCTCTGCATACGGGCGGGAAGAGCCAACTCAGAATACGAATGGCATTTTCTATTGTTGCAAAAATCACGTCAACTTGATAGTTATTTTCTACAGTGCCGGAACAAATAAGTAAAGTTTACGAATTTCAGGATATTTCGGGATACAGGTTTAAGGAACGTCTGATGATCCGTCTGGCCGGGTGGGTGTTTTACATTTTGACAAAGGCCGTTTGCAGTACACTGCGATTTGAGTCGCAGGGAGCCGACTATAAAAAAGATAGCGTCGGGTATGACGTGCCGATAGTGTGCCCGTGGCACGATCGTATGTTTGCCGGAATGTACTATTTACGATATCGCGGGCTGGTCGCGATGTCATCCATAAGTTTTGACGCCGAATATACTGCCCGATGCATCCAGCGTCTTGGTTTTGGCGTGATCAAGGGATCATCGACACGCGGCGGCACGCGCGCGCTTGTAGAAATGATCCGAACGATGAAACAAGGCGTCCCGATGGTTTTGACAGTTGACGGTCCGCGCGGCCCCAGATATGAGGTAAAACCCGGCCCGCCGATGCTCGCAAAGCGTACCGGAAACCCGATGCTGCCGGTATGCCTCGAACTTGAAAAATTCTGGACATTAAACAGTTGGGATAAATTCCAGATCCCAAAGCCGTTTTCGAGGGCAAAATTCTTTTTCGGCTCTCCGATATTTGTCCCTGCTGACGCCGATGAATACGATCTGGAACAGAAACGCCTCGAACTGCAACGTGGTCTGGACGAACTTGTTGAAAACGGAAAACAATGGTCGGCCCAACTTAAAACTAAGAATTAACTTCGTTCGAGAAATCATTCAACGACAGAAAACTCGCGGCGAAAAGTATATATGTTATCCAAATAGCATCCGCGAACAGGAGATGTCCGACCTGCATAACGATCGGAGCAAGCATCAACAGCGTTGCCGAGCCAAAAGCAATTTGGGCTAAAATCAGCAGGGCAAGAATATTTGACCAGCGTGAAACCTGCCGGCCGCCGCCTGATTCTTTGGCCAGCCAACCGCTTAGGAAAATCAGAAAAACGCTGGTCAAGATCGCTGTGATAGGATGCAGAAGACGAAGCCTGAGCAGGATATTCGAAGTGTCAGAAAAATCTTTTGCGAGCCCTTCGGCGAGCGTACCCGACGGAAATAACATATTCGACAAAGCCGCGATCGAGCCGCTTACACCAACCAAAAATATTGCCGCCGCGCCGATGATCAGCACAAGCAGATATTTTGGTTCGATACGAAAATTCAACTTTTTTCCGCCACTCGCGTATCGGGCGGTAAGCGTCAGGAAAGCAAGCAAAACAAATGTATTTAGCAAATGTCCGATCATCCAAAACGGACGTGCCGCGGTCAATGTCTCTGCCGTATTTCCTGTCAGGACAAGCCCCGCACCGATCGCCCCTTCGGTGGCTACAAAAAATATCGACGCGGCGGCCATCTTAAGTGTCGATTTGGAGGAAGCATCTCTGCTTCGATACCAGATCGAAAAGGCCCATCCAACCAGCACCAGCATCAGCAAGCCGTCTGCCGCACTCATTATACGGTGCGTAAATTCTATAACCGTCTTAAATTGCGGAGCGGCCGGCAAAACCTCGCCGTTACATGTCAGCCAATGCCGGCCGCAGCCGTCACCTGACTTTGAGGCCCTTAAAAAAACACCCCAAAGAATGACGGCGATATTGTATGCGAGTATAAACCAGGCATATTTTGCAAAGCCGGAGTTTTTATTATTACCTGTCATTTCTCAAAGATTGCTCGATACGAGTTTTTTTCAGCCGGACAACTAGCATATCATCAGATGTTGCAGCATCGAAACGCTGCAAAAATTAGGAAAGCTTTATGGAGATCGAGAATTTTTTTACATGTCCATATTGCTGGCAGGAAATATCGTTTGTCCTCGATCTATCCGCCGGCGAACAGACATACATCGAGGATTGCGAAGTCTGCTGCAGGCCCATAAAAGTGGTGTTTTTTGGAGCTAACGGCAAACTTTCCGATTTTGTGGCTGAGACCATCGACGAATGATAAAAGAAAGAATTGACAAGTTGCTCGTGGAGCTCGGCCTTGCGGAATCACGAACAAAAGCCAGTGCCATGGTTATGGCGGGTATAGTTCTCGTGAATGAAAAGCGGATTGCAAAACCCTCGGAAGTTTTCGCAGCGGATGCACATATCCGTGTCAAAGGCGACACATGCGATAACAAATACGTCGGCCGCGGCGGCCTAAAACTCGAAGCCGCACTGAACGCTTTTGCGATAGATCCGACCGGCCTGTCTTGCATCGACATCGGTTCATCGACCGGCGGTTTTACTGATTGTCTGCTGAAACACGGGGCCGGACACGTCACCGCAATAGACGTCGGGACAAACCAGATGGTTTGGCCGCTGCGAAACGATCCGCGTGTCGATGTTCGGGAAAATACAAATGCACGCTACCTTAAACCGGAAAACTTCGAAACCCGATTCGATATTGCCGTAATGGATGTTTCGTTTATTTCAGTTAAAAAGATTTTACCTGCGGCCTTTGATTTAATAAGCCCGTCCGGAAAAATCGTCGTCCTTATCAAACCCCAATTTGAGGTTGGAAAAGGCGAGGTCGGAAAAGGAGGCATCGTCCGCGAACCCGAAAAACACCAACGGGTTGTGGCCGAAGTAAATGATTTTGCCGTAAAATTCGGTTTTAGGGTCAAAGGCGTTATCGATTCGCCGATCCTCGGAGCCGAAGGAAATAAAGAATTTCTCGCGCTATATGCAAAATAAACAGAATATTACGGATGAAGACGCGGAGCAGGATTTGCCCCTTGTCGAAGGCCTTGATTTTTATTTCGAGGACGGCCTGATGGTTTTAACGGCCCGCTATCTGTTAAACCGCGGCTACTGCTGCGGGAACGATTGCCGCCATTGCCCGTATGAAATCAAAAAAACTAAAAGTAAATGGCACGGAGAATGAGAAATGCCCTATAAAAAATTTTGTCGTGAAGCTTTTAAGAATTTCGTGTGATTTTGGTGTCTTCTATTTCACCAACTTGTTCTAAAGTAAAAATATCTCTAATTCGTTCTGATCCCGATCGTACGGATGAGGTTTTGCATAATTATTCGACAACCGGCCGCCATCCTGACCGACTGTTTTATCCGGCAATATCGTGCCGAGTGTTGTTTCAAATACGCGGGCTATGTCCGCGTCTTCCGGAATATCAATACCGTAATAAACCCATTTTCCGTCGCGACGCGTCGAAACGAGACCAAGCGTCCGCAGATACGCAAGATGTCGTGATATTTTTGGCTGGCTTTCGCCCAATGTGTCGGCCAAATATCCAACCGGAACTTCGCCATCGGCCATTAAAGCTAAAAGCCGAAGGCGCGTTTTGTCTGAAAAAGCCAAAAAGAGTTTTTCAAGTTCGATCAGTTTTTTTTCCTGCATTTATTTTTTTAACAGGATGCTTGCTTACTCACGTCAATAGCTGCAAACGATTTATGCATCGTTGTTCTCACCTTTTGATTTGCTCATTCCGGCTGACGTCTGTGTCTGCGGAAGCGGAATTCCCACGCCATCCGCGTTTCTCAACGGTTCTACGTCAGTGGATTCCCGATCCGGTCCGTCGGTGATGATCATCTTGCCGGATTGTTTGGCAAAGGTGAGTACCTCTTTTTCGCTGTCAAAATCGACGATCACAAAATCACCGGTTTCGACCTGCTGAGTGGCTACGAGATTTGATAATGCGTAAACGAGGAAGCGCTCTACTGACCGTTTGAGATGACGGGCACCGTATTTTAGATCAATTCCCTCGCTGAGCAGGTATTCCTTGGCTTCATCGGTGCATTCGAACACAAATTTTGTCCCCGCCGACTCGGTAATTCGATCCTGTACCGCGGTAAGTTCGATATCGAGTATCCGGCGCAGATGGTGTTCCTTCAGGCTTCGGAAAACGACTACTTTGTCGATCCGATTCATAAATTCGGGTGAGAATTTACGTTTTGCTGCTTCGAGGGCGGTGCGGTAGATCTTCGTGTCGATCTCGTTGTCTTCTTTTGCCTGATCGGTCTTGTTTGGGGCAAAGCCGATACCGCCTGAGATCATATCTGACATCTCACGGGCACCGAGGTTGGACGTCATAATGACTACGGTTTGTGAAAAATCAACGCGGCGGTTGTCTCCGAGTGTAAGCGTTGCCTTGTCCAAAATTCCCAATAACAGCTGCCACAGCGAATCCGAAGCCTTTTCGATCTCGTCAAAAAGTACGAAAGAGAGCTTGGTGTCTTCGGTATGCGATTTGTCCAGATTTTCCTGCGTGAGCATCGGCGAAGTTTCGCGGTGGCCTAAATATCCCGGCGGCGAGCCAATTAATTTTGCGATCTCGTGCGAATGCTGAAACTCGGCACAGTCAATTTTTACGACCGAGTGCGGCTCGCCAAATAACACTTCGGCGGCGGCCTCGACAACCCGCGTCTTACCGGAACCGGTCGGGCCGAGAAAAAGCATCGTGCCGAGCGGACGGGCCGGATTATTCATCCCCGCCAAATAAATCTGGAAAAGGCCGCTCATGCGTCTCACCGCGCGTTCCTGACCGACGATCAGTGCGGATAATTTATTCTCAAATTCTGCGGCCCTCGGACTTTTGAGTTCGGGGTCGAGCAGAATTGCCGTTTCGGTCGTTTCGTTCTTATTAGCCGTTTCCTGTTTCATCTTTATTGTCCTTTATCCGAAATTTTGACTCAAATTTGGATTTTTGCCTAAAAACCCAAACGGCAAACCCTTTATAATGATGATTTCAAAAGATTGTACGTTGGCTGGACTTTAGAGTCTGGAAGGTCGTCCAATGGCAGAGTCAAGTATGAAAGCCCGACTCGACAATATACTTAACACATTATTTACACGCAGCGCAACAGAAAACGGTAAAAATTATCAATTTTTTTTGGATAACTGGCCATCTGCAAATAAAATCAACGGCTTACGTTTAAAATTTACCCGTGTTCAGGTTTTGAACGAGTGATAGTGTAAAATATAACTTTGCCCGAAAGCCTGAAAACCTGTCCATGCCGGTCGCCAAAACAAAAGAAGAACAGATCGTCGTCCGCGGCGCCCGTGTTCACAACCTCAAAAATATAACGGTTTCGTTGCCGACGGCTAAGCTGACGGTTATTACGGGTGTCTCGGGTTCGGGTAAATCTTCGCTTGCCTTTGACACGTTGTACGCCGAGGGACAACGCCGTTATGTCGAATCGCTGTCGGCCTACGCCCGCCAGTTTCTCGAGCGAATGGATAAGCCTGATGTTGACGAAATAGTCGGTATTTCACCCGCGATAGCGATCAGGCAAAAAAATTCGACAAAAAACCCGCGTTCCACGGTTGCCACGCAGACAGAGATTTACGATTACTTACGGCTGCTCTTTGCACGGGCGGGAACGACGATATGTCACGTTTGCGGGCGTGAGGTCAAAAAGGATTCGCCCGAGTCTGCGGCGGAAGAGATTTTGTCCGAATTGAGCGAAGGAGCCCGTTTTTACGTGTTGTTTCCAATTCAGGATGATGTGTACCGAAGAGGCGCATCTGCTCAGATAAAATCTAAAGGCAGGGCAAAGCCAACGGCGGGCAAGCTAAGCACTTCGGCGTTTCTGATCTCGTTACTCCAACAGGGGTTTTCACGGCTCTTCCGCGGCGGCGAGATGATCGAGCTGCATAAACCCGAGGATTATCCGTTCGATGATTTTGAAAATACATTTGTAATGATCGACCGGCTTGCGGCTGCGGACGATATTCGCCAGAGGCTCGTTGATTCGCTCGAAATCTGTTTTCGCGAAGCCCACGCGGCCGTGGTAACTGCCCACAGTCCAACAGACTTGAGTTTTTCCAACACACTAAAATTTTCCGACCAGTTTGTTTGTAAATACGACGGTACACACTACGAAGAGCCGGAGCCGCATCTTTTTAGCTTTAATTCACCGTTTGGAGCGTGTCCGACATGTCAGGGTTTTGGCAACACGATCGGCATCGATTACGATCTAGTGATCCCAAATCCGCTTTTGTCTTTAAAAGACGGTGCCATCGACCCATTTACAAAACCAACACACGCCTGGGCGCAGAAAGAGTTAGTTAAATACGCGGCATCTGCGAATATCGATACGACCGTGCCGTTTATCGATCTGCCGGACTTTCAGCAAAACTGTATTATCTACGGTGACGAAGGCTGGCGCGGGATCAAGGGCTTTTTCGCGTGGCTCGAAACAAAAAAATATAAACTGCACGTGCGCGTATTTCTTGCGAAATTTCGCGGTTATACAAAATGTCCGGATTGCTCCGGGCAGCGTCTGCGCCAAGCGGCCCGCGATGTGAAGGTCGGCAAACATTCGCTGCCGGAGATAGTTGAGATGTCGATCAGCGTCGCGCGTACTTTTTTCGAATCGCTCGTGCTCGACGCCGAGCGGGCAAAGATCGCCGACAAATTGCTCGTCGAAATTCGCCGCCGTCTAAAATTTCTCGTCGAGGTCGGCCTCGATTATTTAACGCTCGGGCGGCTCGCGGCGACACTCTCGGGCGGTGAGGCACAGCGGATACAACTCGCGACCAATCTTGGCTCACTGCTCGTCGGCACGCTCTATGTTCTCGACGAACCGAGCATCGGCCTTCACCCGCGTGACAATTCCCGGCTTATCAGGATTCTTCAAAATCTACGCGATATTGGTAATACCGTTCTGGTCGTCGAACACGACGAAGAAACAATGAGGGCCGCCGATCATATTGTTGACATCGGCATTCACGCCGGTGAATTTGGCGGTGAACTTGTTTTCGAAGGCAATTTCGATGAACTGTTAAAAAATAAAATATCGCTGACGGCTAAATATCTTCGCGGCGACGCCGAGATAAAAGTCCCGCAAAAACGACGGTCAGCGACCAAGCAGAAGATTGAAATAATCGGTGCCCGCGAACATAATCTCAGGGATGTTTCTGTCGATATACCGCTCGGTATGCTCGTCTGCGTGACCGGAGTATCGGGCTCGGGCAAATCGACGCTCGTTCACGACGTTCTTTACGCCGGATTGAAGAAAAAACGCGGGGAATGGAATAGTCATGTAGGATTTTGTAAAGAGATCAACGGAGGAGGCCTCGTTGACGATATAATTCTGGTCGATCAATCGCCGATCGGCCGCACGCCCCGTTCGAATCCCGCCACTTATATCAAGGCCTACGACGCAATCCGCGAAGTATTTGCATCGACCAAAGCGGCAAATTCAAAGGGCTTTTCCGCATCGCATTTTTCGTTTAACGTTCCCGGCGGCAGATGTGAAATTTGTCAGGGCAGCGGTATTGTAACTATCGAGATGCAGTTTCTTGCCGACGTAGAGCTAACCTGCGAAGACTGTCGCGGGATGCGTTTCAAACAGGAGATTCTCGACATAAAATACAAAGGCAAAAATATTCACGAAGCATTACAAATGACTGTTCGCGAAGCTCTCCTGTTTTTCAAAGGCATAAATAAATTAACTTCTAAATTAAAGGTACTCGACGCAGTCGGCCTCGGCTATCTGCGGCTTGGCCAATCCGCCACGACACTCTCGGGTGGTGAGGCTCAGCGTGTAAAACTCTCCTCACACTTAGCGCAAAAGACTACTTCGAAAACGCTCTTCATCTTTGACGAACCGACAACGGGCCTCCATTTCGACGACATCAACAAACTCCTTACGGCTTTCGCTGCCCTGATCGACAACGGCGGCAGCCTGCTCGTTATCGAACATAACATGGACGTCATAAAAACCGCCGATCACGTAATCGACCTCGGCCCCGAAGGCGGCGTCGGCGGCGGCCAAATTGTCGCAGCCGGCACGCCGGAAGAGGTAGCGAAAGTTAAAGATTCGTTTACGGGGAAATATTTAAAAGAATATCTAAAATAGGTTTTTGCTTGTCCATTATCTCGCCACCTTTCCTACAAATTCAAATATTTCTCCAATCGGGCTCTTAGCCAGCATCGCTCCGATGAACGCAAATGAATATCGGATATCTAATGAGATAACTTCCCCGATATTCCCGTTCATCTTTGCCTCGATACGTTCATCCCGCCAGTCCGACCGCAAAGGATCAAAGATCATTTCCCGCGTATTTTTTGAATAAAATAGAAATGGGATCTCCCAGATGAAAATTAGAATTAGTGAGGACACCATTCCCGGTATCACGATCAACATCATCAACGCAATTGACGGGAAATTTGGCGTTGGCAGCGGAGAGTTGATGATTTTGATAACGCTCAGAGCGGGCTGAGCTTGAAATCCCTCGGCTATTTCGTTTGTAATAGCGGCGACCTTTCCCTGCTCCTCCTCCCTTAAACGTACCAAGGCGTATATATATACCCCGCCGGAAGGTTTTATTATATCTAATCTCCCGCTAGGTTTAGTTGAGTCCGGCCCGACGACGACCGCCATTCGCATTTTCTCTATCAACTGTTCGTTCGGCGCACCCTGTCTTCGCTCCTTTGTAAAAAGATCATACTTTTTGATCAAAGCCAGCAATGATTCGTCACTCTGCAACTTATCAGAAATATTTGCAACTTCGCGATTAAGAGTTTCGAAGGGAGCATTATGGGTCGATGTCGCATAAAAATAAGACTGAACAGACTGGCTTTTGTTAGCAGTATAAAATGTAAGGCCCGAATAGCAGCCTAAAAATAGGGTTGGCAAGATAATGCGCCATTTATGTTTATTTAAAAACCTGAGGATCGGGATCTGGTTGCGTAAAGTCTCTTCTTGCATTTAAATAATCTCCCCCAATACAAAATCCGCGTTAAAAAATTCGTGCGCTTTTACATTCGCTCGATAAACTCTTTCGCCGAGGCCTGTGGCCTTAAATTTACGTCGCGGAATGCCTATCTTCGGCGTCGCACGCTGCTCTGCGCGCGACTCGACGTAGTTCTTATTCGCCATCCGTTGTAACGTGACGTAAATCGTTCCCCGCTTTAGCCCGCCGTCCGAAGCCTCAACCATTTCAAGCCCGTACATTTCGCCCGTCGAAACTAATAACTCCAACACCAAATATTCTTTCGAGGACAGTTTCTGAAATTCGCCATTTTCTGTGCTGTGCATACATATTTACCCTCTCTTACATAGTGTAAGACATTAAAGTAAAATACATTTTTTTGAATGCTGATGTCAAGCACGATTTCTAGCCGTTATAAACTCGACGAGCAAGCGGAGTTTGGGACAACTATTCAAGGCTGGAATAAAAGTTACAACCTGTGTAACCGGAGGAAGATGCGAAGGGTAAGTTTGAAATGAATCAGGAACCTGTATCGAAAGAGTGTTCATAACGACTCCCCGGAACGGACACGGTACCACTTGCTCCATTTTTCTGGTATCGCGGGCCCTCCGTTTCTTTCTCGAATTAAGAGCATTTCGTAATACTGCCTTTGTAGATCGACTAATTTCCCGACTTTTTCAAGCGGTGTTAAACTACGGATAAATTCGCGCGATATCTTTTTTCGCCGGGCGAGATCTGAGATTGAAGCGTTGATTCGGTTGATGTTATTCAGGGTCATCAATGAGCCTCCATTTTTGACGCTCCCATTTTGTCATTAAATTATGTTTATCTAATACATTAAAAAGATCGGGCATATCCACCAAACCTGCATCGAGAAATATTGCTATTTTTTGATAATCCCTGGCCCGACCCGCCAGCAGCCACATCGACACCAGATGAACTGCGTCAATCACGGGAATTTTATGATGTCCAACCTCGACCATATTTGCCGATTCAATTGCCTCTCGCCACAAATCGTTTCGACTCGCCTCAACAAATTGAACAAGCCACCCAAAAATATTAATAAATTCGTGATCAAATTGAAATCCGTTTTCTTCCGCATATCGATAAATCGCGTCCAAACTGAGTATTAGCTCGTCGCCGCCCTCCGCTAATAGGAAAAAAATATCCAGATCAACGGTTGCGATAGGTTCATTCAGAAGGGTAGCCGCAAATGCACCGCCGACAGCAAAATCAAGGATGATACCCTTTTCCGTCATATCTTCCAAAACTCCGATCACTTTCTCAATTCCAGTCGGATCCATTGACTTTTTCTCCCAATGCAGCAAAACTATTGCGGACAATCTACAAACTAATCATCCCCAAACTTTCGCCGCCAGATCGGGGCGATCTCGGCCATGACTTTGCAGTCGCAGTAACCGCCGTTATTGTTTAGCCAGGATGTGATCTTTCCAAAATCGAGATGATTTTCCATCATAAAACGCATTGCGTATTGCAGGCTGTGGTTGCATTCGGAATCATAAAGCTCGTCCTCAACAAAATCGAGCAGTTCGCTGACCGTATTCTGTTGTGCCGGCAGGGAATCTATAAATGCCTCCAATTCCTCGCCGCTCAATTGCTCAAGATTTTCGATCTCGCGTTTTCTTAAAATTGCCATAATATCTGTTTGATGTCGTTGGGTTCCTCGCACGTCGCAAATTTTGGGAAGAGAAACGCGGCTCCAAAACCATTCTAGCACTTCCCAGCAGAGGCCCGATGAGATACCTCGTCACTCGCGAGACCTTCAAGCACCAGATTTTTGCCTGGAGACCTACAAAAACGGCTTGATTTGGTTTCGGATTGCATGTCAAACACCATGCGGAGTATTTACAATCGAAAAATATTTGGTATCTTTAGTTTTGAACAAAAATTTGACCGTCTTATCCAGAAAAAGATACTGACGAGATAAACAATCGATATTGATTGGAGCTCGTCTTGTCCAACTACCTTAAAAATGCTCGCTTTTATATACTTAATTGCAGCCTATCTGCTCGGAGATGCTCTTTGCAGGCGTTTCTTCCGTTTTATCTCTATACCGCACCGGGCTGCTGCTTCCTTCTTGACGGGCATTCTGATCAGCACGTTGATCACCTATGGTGCGGCATTACTGTTCGCAAAAACATCACAGCCGCTAATTTGGGCGAACCTGACTTTTCTTTTGGTCGCGGGGGGAATTATTCTGCTTTTGCGCCGGAATTTGCTTGGATCCGAACCGGGAGACGGTTTTATTAAGCTCTATTGGCTTAAACTTCGTAATGCAACAAGAGTACCTGACGACGCGTCTGAGACGCTCGAAGCCGATATACAATCAAAAACCAACGATCCGGTTGATACCCAAAATAACCAAACCAAAACCGCACGTTGGGATTGGCTCGTGCTTGGAATCTGGCTGGTTTGCGGCCTGCTTATATTTAGCAACCTCCAATTCACCGATGGCAATTTCGAGTTTTCGGGTCGAAGCTGGAGTGATTTTGGCCCGCATCTATCGCTTGCGCAGAGCTTCGCACTTGGCAATAACTTTCCGACCGAACATCCTTTTTTTGCCGGCGAGGTGATCCGATACCATTTCCTTTTCTGGTTTCTTGCGGCCAATCTGTCCTACTTGGGCCTCAATTTGGTCTTCGCCGTAAATTTTCTGAGTTTGCTGTCCCTTATTTCTCTTCTGGCGTTGATCCAGACCTTGGCGGAAGTTTTATTCGGATCGAGAGTTGTAGGAAGAATTGCAACAATTTTCTTCTTCCTGTCATCAAGTTCCCTTGCTTACATCCCTTTTCTGGCGTCCAAATCAAATACCTCCGATGCTTTTCAGAGTATTTTTGACCTTAGAAACTATATCAATACGGGTTACTCATTTTGGGGTGATTCATGGGGCGCATTGAGCGCGGCGGTTTTCGCGAACCAGCGTCATTTGCTTAGCAGCGTCGGAATTTTACTGATCATTATTATCTATATCGTCGATTTTTATCGGAGAAAGGGAATCATTCCGTCGATCGGGATCAAAAACGGGGCATCGGAAAGCGAAACCGGCGAGCTACCCGCCGTCCGAATCACTAAGGTTACTCGACGAGACATGCTGGCGATGATTTTCTGTGGAACGCTGATCGGCTTGATGCCGTATTGGAACAGCGCGATTTTCGTTTCCGCGTTTATTGTTCTTGGTGGGTGTCTGGTATTTTTTGCGCATCGACGCTATTTGTTTATTTTGCTCACTACCGCGTTTGTTTTGAGCCTTCCACAGGTCTATGCATTGAAGGCCGGACATCTTAATCCTACGGGGCAGTCGCTGTTCCAATTTGGGTTTACACTAACCGATCCAACGATCTATCTGGTGATTGAATACGTGCTTTGGACTATCGGATTCAAATGGCTGGTCCTCGCTATAGCTCTTTTTTTCCTTCCAGGCCCGCATCGCCGTCTCTTTTTAGCCTTTTTAGGTCTGATCCCAGTAGTTTTTCTTTTTCGGCTCAGCACGGATGCATTTAACAATCATAAACTGTTGAACGTTTGGATAGTTCTGACTTCAGTTTACGCCGCCTATGCTCTTTGGGTAATTGGCCGTAAAAAATTATATCTGGCTTTGGGATCAATACTTCTCGCATTGCTTATGGTCTGCGGAGCAATCATCGATCTGGTGCCATTCTTCAAGGATACGACCGTTACCGTGCCTTACACGAGTGATCCCCTGACGACCTGGCTTCAAAAAAATACGCGGCCACACGACGTATTCTTGTCCGACCACTATGTTTCTCATCCAATTACGTTTAGTGGCCGCAAACTATTCTGGGGAAGTACGACCTTTCTATGGACCGCCGGTTACGATATGAGTGAGCGGGAAAAGGTGTTCAAACAAATTTTCAAGGTTCGCGACCCGCAGCAACTTATAGAAATTTTAAACGCAAATAACATTTCGTATGTCGCTATCGATGAGGCGTTGCGAAATAACCAACTGATAAAGCCGTTGGACGCATCGATTATTGAAAACAACTTTGAAATGGTCTTTAAGGCTGAGAACGGAGGACATGGAAATCTCTCCATTTATAAAGTTCCTTCCGGCCCGTCAGTTCGCACCGCAGATCAAATTCGAGATGAGAAAGTTGAAAGCACACCTCCGATTTCGGCATTCGAGGGAGGGAGAGGCAACGGTTACGGACAGTTCGCCGGGCCGCGCGGTATCGCGGTCGATGCCAAAGGCAACTTTTATGTTTCTGATACTGACAACGGTCGCATTCAGGTATTTTCGCCGGATGGGGCATTTATATCGACTTTCGGGGCAGGCCTGCTCGAGCAGCCGAACGGAATCGTGATCGATGTTGCGGGCAATATTTATGTCGCAGATGCTGCAAAGCGTCAGATTATGGGCTTTACCGCAGAAGGAAAGCCTTTCAAGGAGATAACTAATCCGGAATCAACTTTTTTTGGACCGCGCGGATTGGCTATTGGTCCAAACGGGCTGCTTTACCTTGTTGACCAGGGCAACTCCCGCATCGTTGCTATCGATCCAGAGTCCGATAAAACATTCACATGGGGCCAAAAAGGTTCCGAAAACGGCGAATTCCTGGAACCTACTGGCATTGAAGTTGCAGAGGACCGCGTCTATGTCACAGACAACCTTAACAACCGGGTCCAGGTATTTACGCTGGAGGGAAAGTTTATTGGAGTGTGGCCGGTTCCCGAATGGGAGAATTACCCTTGGCAATCTCCCGATGCCGCTTTCGACCCGCAGACTAAAAGGTTCTACATTACAAGTCCGCGTTCGAAAGAAATTCTCGTTTTTGATTTAGAAGGTAACCGGCTCCAGACGCTAAAACCGGCGGTGTCGGACGCCCTCGATAACCCGGGCGGACTTGCTGTATCGGACGAAAAACGAAGAAGGCGACTCTACGTTGCAAATACCGGCCGTTCAAATGTGTATTTCTTTGAGTTGAATACCGAACCGGAAAAGATCGCAAAATGACTAAAGAAACCTCACAAGTTCAGTCCTCTAAAACTGAAACGACCGACCCTGTCCGGGCTGATGATCCAACACCAACGTGGGTTTGGTATGATCCGAATTCTGTCGCTACGGTCCTCATCACGAAAGTTTTGATACTTTTTTTTGGCTATCAAAGCTTTCAGATCGTTAACGGCTCTCCGAGCCAGTCGTTTTATCGGTTTTTCGAAATTTGGAACCGTTGGGATGCAAACCACTACTTGACGATCGCCCAATTCGGTTACACCTCGGTAGGTGAGCAACGGTTTTTTATAGTTTATTTTCCTTTTTTTCCGCTTCTAACAAAACTTTTTGAACTCTTGACTGGTGACTACCTTATCGGAGCCTTTCTTGTCTCATTCTTCGCCTCGATAGCTCTTGGTCTCACGTTTTGGTCTCTCATCAGGTTCGACTATTCCGAGAAGATTGCACGCAATTCCGTTTTGTTCCTATTCATTTTCCCGACAGCATACTTTCTGCATATCGGTTATACAGAAAGTCTTTTTCTGGCGCTGGTTGTGGGCAGCTTTCTGGCAGCCAGAAAACGGAACTGGATGATCGTCGGCATACTTGGGGCTTTGGCCTGCCTGACACGCATAAACGGTTTCATACTCGTTCCCGCACTCGCTTTCGAGATCTGGAATGAATACCGCGAGACCCGCAAGATAAATTATGAATGGCTTTGGCTGGCTCTTGTTGGAGGTGGATTTGGTGCATATTTGGGAATAAACTATTTTGTGGCCGGAGACCCTTTTATGTTCCTCGTACATCAGCGAGAACATTGGTTCAAGGAGGTTGCGCTGCCAATTTGGGGGCTTTGGGAAATCACTAAAACGGCCCTGTACGATAAACCTGAACCATCTCAGATGCGTGGTTTTCAGGAACTGCTTTTCGCCGTTATAGGAGTCGCCTCGATAGTTTTGGGCTGGAAGCACCTGCGAGGTTCCTATCGCACCTGGCTTATCGCAAATTGGCTCCTTTTCGTTAGCGCATCATTTATCATAAGCGTTCCGCGATACACTCTTACTCTTTTTCCGATTTTTCTGTTGATGTCAATCGGTGCGGTGAAAAGCTGGTCGCTTAATTTAATATTTCTCGTTTGGTCGCTTCTCTTTTTGGCTCTTTTTAGTATGAGGTTTGCGGGAGGTTTTTGGGCGTTTTAACCTTATTATTTGGAGATAGGAGTTCACATTTGAAATTTTCTTTTGACGGCCGTTTTCTTTAGACTCGAGGTCCGGCCGGAGAAGATCAGGATATACATCACGGCTTAAGAACCCAGTCGCTATCGCTCTCGGTTCTGACCCGGATCACCAATACCTTAAGCTCGATATTAGAATTAAGTTGTTGCAGCACTAAGAACTAACATGCCGCTATCTCACAAACTACTGAATTTCCTATCGTATTCGATGGTCGTGATCTTGCGGTTCTGGTACGTTACGATAATATTCGTTGGGTTGTTTGTGACATTACCTTTGATCATGTACGGCCTGCCGCCGGCCAGCCATGACGCTGTATTTCATGCGTTCTATTTTGAAAATTTTTCAAATCAGTTGTCTTTGGGCGAATTTTACCCTCGCTGGTTATACCTGATAAATGGCGGTCTCGGCGGGCCGACGTTTTTTTATTATCAACCAACGGCCTATTACATTACATATCTATTAAGCCTTCCCTCTGTTGGTGTAATGCATCAGCTCGGAGCGGCGTCGTCTCTGGGGGTTATTTTTTCAGGTATTACTGCGTTTCTGTGGCTCAGGGAGATATCATCACCGCTCGCGGCGCTGACAGGTGCGATCTTCTATCTTCTGATGCCCTACCCTGTCGGTCACGATGTTTATGTGCGTGCGGCCTACGGGGAAGCTTTTGCATTTGTATGGATGCCGCTGATTCTTTTTTTTGTCGTAAAAATTGCCCGCGGCAGCCGGCTTGGCGTGATCGGTTTGGCGGTTTCATACGCCCTGCTTTGTACGACCCATTTGCCTATAACGCTTATCTTTAGCGGCATTCCTATACTTTACTCTCTGATCGTCCCGAATAATAAAAACCGTCTTAGATCCTTTGCTGCAACGTTGGCGGGCATGGTTTTGGGTTCCGGCATTGCCGCTGCTTATATTATACCCGCCATTGCCTACCAGGATTTTGTATTTCTGGATGAGCTGCGTCAGGGGCAATTCTCTTTCGTAAGCGGTCTAATGACGACAGAACTATCGATTTTGGGTTCAATGAGATATTTTTGGATGGCCTTTGAGGTCGCTGTGATGTCATTCGTCTGCTTTATCATCGGGATTTCGGTTCTAAGTTCAGACAGCCGCCTCGAACTTTCGTTTTGGATGGTCGTGCTTATTTCCAGTATTTTCATGATGCTCTATATCAGTCACCCAATCTGGGAGGCTTTCGAATACTTGCAGGCTCTTCAGTTTCCATTTCGGTTTAACGCATTGGCCAGTCTTGCGGCTCTCCCTATGATCGCCCACGCGGTATCTTCGATAAAAAAGGCACCGGCAAGCCTTGTCTTTGGGATTATTTTTTTTAGCTTGTGCGGAATCTATTGGGCCTTTGAGTTTAGCAAGGTAAAGACCGAAGCCTTCAACCCGCGACCCGCATGGAAGATAGATTTTGACACAAATCTGAATCGGTTGGGATTGGAAACGCATGCCCGCTGGCCACGCACCGTTCCGTCCGGTGTGTACGATCTTGAAAAAAGCCTTTCAAAAATTCCCGGCGACGGGGCGGGGCGCGCAAAAGCCTATCTGACGAACGGAGTCGGAGACATTCGCGTTTTCCGGTGGCAGCCACGCGACCTGGGTATTCAGATCGACGTACCGGCAGCGGCCACGGTTAACGTAACACAATTCTTTTACCCGGGTTGGCGTGCCCGAATCGCGGGTTCTGTCGATGACCTGCCCATTCGCGCTTCTGATGACCTCGGGCTGATAAGTGTTGCGGTGCCGCCCGGAAATCATCAGATCAACTTTACCCTTGTCGAACTCTGGCCAGAATACGTTGCAGAATGGTTCAGCATCGGATTCTCTCTGCTGACTTTTATACTTTTTTTATGGATATTGCTGCTGAGGCGAAAGCCGCTCTAAGGGCATACTCATAAATTTTTATGATCGAAAAAGATATTATTAATAAGGCAGACGTCTGTTGGGTCATTTTGCCTACTTTTTGTGAGGCAACCAATCTTCCGGTCATGTTGCGGCGCTTAAATTTGCCGACATTAAAACTCAACATATTGGTCGTCGATGACAATTCGCCCGACGGGACAGCGGACGTCGCCGCCGCGTTCGCGCAGAAAAATCATAATATTCATCTACTCCGCCGCAAGTCCAAAGACGGCCTCGGCTCGGCCTATTTGGCTGGATTTAAGTATGCCCTCGATGCGGGGGCTGATGTTGTGATCACAATGGATTGTGACCTTTCGCATCAGCCGGAAACTCTGCCGTCGATGATCGATTCCCTCGGTGATGCCGGGTGTGTGGTTGGTTCGAGGTATATTGTCGGCGGGCGGATCGAAAATTGGCCGAAGCGCCGTAAACTGTTGAGTTCTGCCGCAAACCGCTTTGTGCGTCTGCTTTTTGGAATGCCAGTCCGCGATTGCACTTCAGGTTTTCGTGTTTATCGAAGGCGGGTAATTGAAGATATTTTGCGTTCCAAACCCCGTTCTCAGGGATACTCTTTTTTGGTTGAGGCTCTGCAAATCGCGGTGGCCGGCCCACTAACGGTAAAAGAATCTCCCATCTGTTTTGTCGAAAGGACGTCTGGCCAGAGCAAAATGGGTTTGCGGGAAATAATTTCCGGAGCGTGGACGCTCATTTTGCTTCGTACAGGGATGCTCCTTAAACATATCCGTCCCGCAACCGTAAAATCCGAACAATGAAAACAACTTTCAGAACAATCTGTGCAAACGCAAGCGACAGCCTGCCTACGCCGCATAAATCTTTAACTTAAATTCATCATTAGCGATATAGATTTTCAATCTCGCCCCAAAACCTCACGCCCCATTCGTACGAATCCAGAATTTGTGATTCGGCTTCGGCTCTAAAAGAACACGATACTCAGCCATACAACCTTTCTATTCAAAGGAAACTCCGTACTTTTTTGTTATTCGGTTAAATACGTCTTCGGCTGGAACGAGTTGCTCGCCGTTTCGTACACTCTCCAAGCTTCTCTTCAACGCTCGGACAGTTTCCCAATATTCTCTGTCCCCCGTCAGCCGCTGAAAGCTATCGACATCTTGAACCACTGCGGCTGGTTTGCCGTTGACGGTCAGGATAACCGGCTGTTTGGTTTCCTGCACTTGCTTTATTAATTTCGAAGCATTTTGCTTGAACTCGCGAGGTGTTTGTATATCGCGGGTGATGTTCATACGCAAAGCATACCATATTCGGCACTGAATAAAAGGCTAAATACTATGCTCCATAGATTTTTAACTTAAATTCATCATTAGCGATATAGATTTCCGGCTTGCGGCCTGAGAAGCGGTTTGACTGTTTGAGGATCATCGGCAGGCCGCCGTGGGGGACGTTTATGCCATATTCGCGGCGGGTAAATATGGCAGACGTTTGCGGATTTAGACGTTGAGTTATGCCATATCTTATGGCGCGGCCGGCGGGCGGTGCGAAGCCGTTTGTCCGTCTCGGATTGATAAATTCTATGGCGGTGTCATAAATATTTATCCGCGTGCGTATGTCACGCATAGCCAGATCCCGGTGCATTAGGGCATTTATGACCGCCTCTGAAACCGAATAGAAATGATAATTACCGCGTGCCTGTGCGACGGCGTCCGTCACGAGTGTGAGTTTGCGTTTCGGACGCTCTTTGCCCAGATCGGTGTAGCGTTTAATAAATTCCAGAATGGATTCGTACTGCGTCAGCAAATTGCCTTTGACCTCGATAGCCTCGATCAACTGCGCGGTGCCGTTGTCCCCCGAAAACCGTGCGACCGTCACATTTGAACGGGGTAAAAATTCACTCACCTTCGCATTATTGCCAAATAAAAGCAACGCGGCGATCGTCGGGAAAAATTCGTCTGTTGTGCCAACCGCAAGCAAAAGGTCTTTTCGCAAAAAATCGCTTGTGTTATAGAGGCTCTGATTCGGGCCGTTATCCTCGAACCCGCCCGCAAACGACCAAAGTAGAGCGTCGTCAAAATCATCCTCAGTAAGACCTTGTAACGGAATATTTTCAAATCCCAGAGGGCGCACCTCATCCAGCCATGCCGATAGCTCACTCCGCGAAACCTCGCGCTTCTCGGCTCCGAACCGCAGATAAAAGCGTCCGTCCCGCGTCCGATACGGCCGCCTTCGACCGTCAATATCGAGGGCGACGATGCGCTTGCCGCTGTCAAAAGCGATCGTGTCGATCATCGGTATCAGCGGCGGCACGATTTCCTCGCGACAGATTCGCCCTATCTCAGACTGAACCCATTCCGGGTTCGAAACGCCCTCGATCCGCAGTTGATCGTTGACCCCAAAAATGATTGTACCGCCGTCCGTATTTGCCAGGGCCACTATGCCCTGTGCGATCTTCTCGCTGTTTGAGAGCTTGACCTTAAGTTCAAGATACGTATCCTCGCCACCGCGGATCAGCCGCAAAAGCTCAGTCCGCGTAGTTTGCTGCGTCGGTTGATTTAGGAGATATTCCTGAAACGTGCTGTCGCCAGAGGATTCAAACCGCTGTGTGTGACGAAATTTTCTTCGCGGCATTGGTAACAATACGTGAAATTTTTGTAAAAGACGGCCACGCCAACCGCCCGAATGCCACGTGAGAGAGACATTACTGGATTAAAGTTCAACACTTTAATTTGAACATTCAATCCGCCAAATGTAAATGTCGTTAGCAAAGGAGAGGCCCTACGGCGCTTCTATTACGCCGGTATATCTGACCGTTTCAGAATCGGTTCGTCGTTGACGACGTTGACAATTGCGTTCGATTCATCTATTTACTAAGTAGCTCGTGCAGAACAATTTCACAATTGCATATATCGGAATGGGGTCAAATCTTGGGGATCGGGCCGGGAATTTGCTTTTGGCGGTGCGGTCTCTGGTCGAGGCTAGTTTTGTGGTGCATAAATTGTCTCCGGTTTACGAGACCGAACCCGTTGATATAGAAACGGATAAGTGGTTTTTGAATATGGTCGCTGAAATACACGTCAGGAATGTCAGTGCCACGCAGATGATGGCGCGGCTTCTCCGAATCGAATACCTCCTGGGGCGCAGCGGTAAATCGTTGAATCTGCCAAGAACCGTCGATCTCGACATCTTGTTTTTTGGCGATAAGCAGATGAATACAGAGTTTCTGATACTGCCGCATCCGAGAATGCATCTCAGGCGTTTTGTCCTGAAACCGCTTTCAAAAATAGCTCCGGATTTTGTTCACCCCGTTTTGCAGATGGAAATAGCCGAGATTTTGGAGAATGTCGATGACATAAGCGTAGTGAAGCGTTGGCGGCCGTAGTCGATTGTCGGGTTATGCGTCTGAGTTGCAGAAAGTTTCGGAGTTTGTTTAACTTATTTCAATTCTGTTTGCCGTGAAATGTTGAAAATCCTAACATCATAACTCTGTGTTAGACTTTAGGAAAATTTATGGCCTATTTACAGCCCGATAAAGAGGGAAAAGTCTATCTACCCGCGATCCGCGCCGCAAAGGAAAGAGGCGAAAAGCTGGTTTGCCTGACGGCCTACGACTATCCGACCGCACGGATCGTCGATGAGGCCGGCGTCGATATGATCCTGGTGGGTGACAGTATGGGCAATGTCATTCACGGGTATGGCAATACGATACCCGTGTCGCTGGACGAGATAACGACGGCCTGTATCGCAGTAAAACGCGGCACCGAACGGGCGATGGTTATTGCCGATATGCCGTTTGGGACTTATCATGTCAATGAGGACGAAAGTGTTCGAAACGCTTTGCGTTTGATGAAATACGGCGGAGCCGAGGCCGTCAAACTTGAAGGCGGACGCAACCGTGTCGAGCTTGTAAAACGGCTCGTCAACGAAGAGATCCCTGTCGTCGCCCACATCGGCCTGACACCGCAGTCGGTTTATAAAATGGGCGGTTACCGTGTCCAGGGACGAACGGCCGAGCAGGCGAAACTGCTGATCGAAGATGCAAAAATGCTCGAAGACGCCGGTGCATTTGCTGTCGTACTCGAATTGGTCCCAAGGGAAGTCGCAGCCATGATAACGGCCGAGCTTGCGATGTCAACCATTGGTATCGGAGCCGGTCTCGAATGTGATATTCAGGTGCTGGTCCTACACGATCTCGTAGGCCTTACTTTTGGCCGCCAACCGCGTTTTGTCAGGCAGTACGCCAACATCCGCGAGGTTATGACCGGCGCAATCCAAAACTGGGCCAAAGACGTCAAGGCCGGAGCGTATCCGAGCGACGACGAATCCTACGGACTAACAGAAGAAACCAAAAAGGAAATGTCAGCATCATGACACAGTTTTCTGCGGAAGCAAAAACGAAGACCGCCGACGGTTAAGACGAATAATGGAAATCATCAATCGCCGACAACGAATGTTTTCGATCTCACGAAAACTGCGACGTGATGCAAAATCTGTCGGGTTTGTGCCAACGATGGGCGCCTTGCATGAGGGGCATCTGGTTCTGGTAAAAGAAGCCCGGCAGAGGTGTGACGTCGTTATAGTCTCGATATTTGTAAACCCAAAACAGTTTAACAACGACATTGATCTCGAAAAATATCCCCGCGACCTGACGGCTGACGCAGCGTTGCTGGCGGAATATGAGGTAGATTATGTTTTTGCTCCCGAACCGCAGGAAATTTACCCTGACGGATTTTCTAGTTACGTTACCGTCGAGGGTCTGACGGATACTCTTGAGGGGAAATCGCGTCCCGGACATTTTCGCGGGGTTGCCACGGTGATAACGATCTTATTTAATACGGTCCGTCCCGATCTGGTTTTTGTCGGGCAAAAAGATGCACAACAAGCCGCAATAATAAGACGCCTGAGGACTGACCTGGGATTTGAAACTGAAATTGTCGTCATTCCGACCGTCCGCGAAGAATCGGGTCTTGCGATGTCCTCGCGTAACGAACGCCTTTCTCCTGAAGAAAGAGAAAAGGCCGCCGTCATCATAAACGCCCTTCGCGCTGCAAAGCTGGCGTTCAAAAAAGGTGAACGAAATGCTTCGGAACTTACTGAAATCGTGAAAAAACAAATATCGGGCGAGCCGCTGCTAAAACTTGATTATGCGGCGGTGGTCGATAGGGAATCTCTGCAAACTATTGACAAAATTGGGGATAACGAGACGCTCATAGTCATTGCGGGCAATATTGGCGAGGTTCGGCTGATCGATAATGTAATTCTTAATCGAAAGCAGTAGCCTGGTATCAAACTTGCATCTAAGTTAATGAGAGATGTTTTTTAGCATTTTGCAACGATTATGAAAAGACTAAAAGGTTTCATTACAATTTTAACTATCTCGCTCATAACCACGTTTGCGGCCTCGGCTCAGACAAATTTGTCTCAGATTGACGGCTCGCGATTAAATGTCGAGGGCCAGACCGGCAAGGTCGTCGTCTTGGCAATCGGCGCAACCTGGCTGCCGCTCTCAGGCAAGCAGGCGGAATTTACCAATACGCTTGCAGAGAAATATGCAGGTCAAAATGTAGTTGTATATTTTGTCGCGACCGATTCGTTAAATACAAAATCAAAAAATTTTGCCGACAACGCCGCGATCAGCAGATTTGTCACGGCAAACCGACTTCAGGTTTCGGTTTTGCGTGATGCCGACGGTATTGCGACACTTAAAAAATTTAATGTCGAGCAGGTTCCGTCGTTCGTGATCATCGACAAAACGGGCCGACAGGTCGGTGACCCATTCGGCGGCATTGATCCGAAATTCGACGTCACAGTCCCTATTTCCAGGGTTATCGATAAATTATTATAACGTTTTTCGTCCATAAAAGATTCACATGCGTCTTGCGTAGTTTAATCGGTCGCGGACATTATCAGCTTATACACAAGGCTTACCGGCAGTCCGACGACATTCCAGTAATCGCCTTCGATCTCCTCGATAAACAGGGCCGCCTGTGCCTGAACGGCATAGGCTCCGGCTTTGTCGAGAGGATCACCATTTTCTGAAAGAAAGTCGATCTCGGCATCGGACATCGTTGCAAATTTGACGCGGGTTCGCTGCACAGCCGAGCGGATTTCGCCGTTTCTGGCGATTGCGATTCCTGTAAGAACTTCATGCAAATTACCTGAAAGCATTTGCAGCATCCGTCTGGCGTCGTTCAGATCGACCGGTTTTCCGATAATCTGACGATCGATAACGACTGTTGTGTCGGCTCCGAGAACGATCTCATTCGGGTGCTTGTCTGCAACTCTGGAGGCCTTTTCGTGTGCAAGACGCAGCACATAGTCGTCCGGCGTCTCGCCTTCCAGTTCCGTTTCGTCGATGTCTGGGGGATATTTTGTAAATTCCCATCCGACGGACGCGAGTATCTCCGACCGCCGCGGACTGCCAGAGGCAAGGATTATTTTTGGAAGTTTTATCATGACGTTCTATAATGCTTAGGCGGCAAAAAGTGAATTAAAGCCACCTAATCTTTCTCTTATTTTCTTTGGACTGCAGCAATTTAGCATTTCGCCGCTTTCTCGTCTAAAATAATAGTTGATTGGCGGTAAATGACAAATGGAACAGATTTTTATTGCAATTCCCATTGTAGTTAATGATCTCGGGCCGAATGCGGAAACAGCCAAAGCCCTTGTCTTTGCAGCCTGGTCGCGATGTGCCGGGGAAATGCTGCGAATGCGTACCGCCCCGCTCGAATTTAATGACAATCGTCTCGTTATTGCCGTTCAGGATGAAACATGGCGTCGTCATCTCGAATACCTGAGTCCGCAGATGCTTTTCAAGATCAATGGCTCGATTCGTGCAGGAACGGTCAAGTTTATTGAGTTTCGAATAGACGCGGCGTCTGTAAATATTATCCAGGAAGGGAAAAAAATCGATAAAGAAATTGGTCGTAAGGATGAGATCACTGCCTCGTTGAAAGAGGCCGCCAAAGCGATAACTGATAAAAATTTACGGGAACAGTTTCTGGATACAGCCGCCGTTTACCTCTCGAAAAATCATAGATCCTGACCTCGCAAAACGATGCCGGAGCAAAAACCGTATGGATGTAAAAAAAGTCGCAAAACTGGCACACCTCGAAATATCAGACGAGGAAATCGTGCTTTATACTCCGCAGATGGCGGATATCGTAAAATATATCGAGCAATTAAACGAAATTGATACGGATAATATAGAGCCTATGCTTGGCGGATTGACAACGGAGGGCGAAGCGACGTTTGCAATGCGCGATGATACCGCTCACGAATCGCTCGAACAAAAGGCCGCTCTCGATCAGGCTCCTTCGGCTGTTGCGGGACATTTTCAGGTGCCAAAAGTTTTGTAGTTACATGAACCTCAGAGCCGCAGAAAAGCAAATTTATCGCCTGCAATTCTCGGTGTCGCAGTATCGGTACGGTGTCTCTCTCCGGTTAATAGTTGTCGCGACACTGTTGTTAGTAAATGCCTGCAGTATTCCAAACCTTGAAACGCCGCAATGCTCGGGCGCCCGTGATACGGTTAAACGGTTTTATTCGCTCCATTTTGGAAGCGATTTTAGTTCGTCAACTGAGAACTTAAAGACACGCGAAGAATTTTTAACAAGAGACCTCAGTAAAGCCCTGTCGGCAGCAAACGAAACGGAAGAAGACTATTTCACGGCGACGGAAAATTATCCGAAAGCCTTTCGAGTTGGCGAATGTTCGGCGGAAACTGCCGAAAAAGCAACGCTCCAGGTTTTACTTCTATGGCGTGACGACACAGATAGTGATCAGAAAGAAGTTTGGGTCGAAGCGCTGAAAATTGATGGCAAGTGGCTAATAAATAAGATTTCTACGAGATAAATAAATGTCCATCGCGTCACAAACAAAAAAGGTTTTGGATAATGCCGCAAAGCTCAATCCCGAACTCAACTCTTTTCTCTCGATCGAGGCCGACCGGTCCCTTAGTCGTGCTTCCGAGCTTGACGCCGCCAGCGGTACGGAACTCGGCGGCCTTGCCGTTGCCGTTAAGGATAATATTTGTACTAAGGGAATGAGGACGTCGTGCGGTTCGCACATTTTGCATAATTATAAGGCTCAATACGATGCGACCGCGATCAAACGTCTAAACGATGCCGGAGCAATTATCGTCGGCAAAACCAATATGGACGAGTTTGCGATGGGTTCTTCAAATGAATCATCGGCATTTGGCGTTGTCAAAAACCCATGGGATGTGACCCGTGTTCCCGGGGGCAGTTCGGGCGGTTCGGCAGTTGCGGTTGCTTCGGGCGTGGTGCGTGCGGCGTTGGGGTCCGAGACCGGCGGTTCCGTTCGTCAACCGGCCTCTTTGTGCGGAATTGTCGGGTTCAAACCTACGTATGGGCGCATCTCACGGTACGGTCTTGTCGCGTTTGCCTCGTCGCTCGATTGTATAGGTATTTTTGGCCAGACGTCGATTGATGTGGCTGATGTTTTGGGCGTCGTTGCGGGTCGTGACCCGCTTGATTCGACCTCGGCGGATGTTCCGGTACCGGATTATTCCGTCGGGATCAGAGGTGACGTTGACGGCAAAACGATAGGCGTGCCGCGCGAATTGCTGCAGGAAGGATTAGATGCCGAGATTCGTGAAAAAATACTCACATCAATTGAAAATTTCCGTTCTCTCGGAGCAAATATTATCGACGTCGAACTCCCGTACGCAAAATACGGTGTCGCGGTCTATTACATCATTGCAACGGCCGAGGCATCGTCAAATCTGGCCCGCTTTGACGGCGTCCGATACGGCTTTCGGGCGGAAGAATCTGATGAGCTGCGAAAAATGTATTTCAAAACGCGCGAAGAGGGTTTTGGCGCCGAGGTAAAACGCAGAATTATGCTCGGTACTTACGTCTTATCCAGCGGTTATTACGATGCTTATTATGCAAAAGCCCAAAAAGTTCGCTTCCTGGTAAAACGCGATTATCAACAGGCTTTTGAGAAATGCGACGTCATTCTGACGCCGACCTCGCCATCCGTCGCGTTTAAGCTCGGCGAACGCGTTAAAGATCCCATTGCGATGTATCTAAGCGATATTTACACGGTTTCCGCTAATCTTGCCGGCGTTCCTGCGATCAGCGTGCCATGCGGATTGTCGAAAGACGTTCTCCCCATCGGCCTCCAACTCGTCGGCAATTTCTGGTCCGAAGGTGTCCTGCTAAATCTCGCGCACATATACGAAACTGCGTATCCGTTGGGAGCTCGGCCGGGGATCTTTGCCGGATAGATAAATCCAAAAACTCTCGCGTCGGTATCGGTTATTGAGCCAATCTGAGATGTGCAATATCCCGATGTGGCTGGAGGACAGGCATTCCCGTACCGGGCAGGATGTTTTGCCAACGGTTGTTATCCTCCAACAGGCGCCCGATCTCAGCGACCGGGAGCGGTTTAGAGAATAGATAGCCCTGACCGTACTCACATTTTAAAATTCTGAGTTGGTGAAATTGATGTATGCTTTCGATGCCCTCGGCGACGACCTTTAAATTGAGGGCCTTTGCAAGGGCTATAACCGTGCGTACGATCTCGCCATTTTCCGTATTTTCCTCCATAGCGCCAACGAATGAGCGGTCAACCTTCAGCAAATCGATCGGAAAACGGTGCAAATAACTGAGGCTCGAATATCCCGTCCCAAAATCGTCGATGCTGATCTGAACTCCGGTTTCCTTGATTTGTTTTAGCATCAAAATCGCGGTTTCTGCGTTATCCATGATCGCACTTTCTGTGAGTTCCAATTTCAGGCTTGACGGATTAATGCCGGTTTCTCCGATAATAGTGTTGATCTGTTCAACTAAAAAGGGGTCGCCAAAATGTTTACCCGACAGGTTGACCGCGACGCTAAGAGGCTTGGCACTATGCGATCCCCGTTGCCATTCGACGATCTGTGTGCAGGCAGAATGCAATATTTTGACGGTCATCGGTATGATAAGGCCGGTACTTTCGCTGATCGGTATAAATTCGTTTGGCGGAACAAGGCCGCGCTGCGGATGATTCCACCGGACGAGAGCTTCGAATCCGGTCAGCGTCGCCGTTTCGAGACTTATTATCGGCTGATAAAAGAGCTCAAATTCGCTGCGCTCGATAGCAAACCGCAGATCGGTCTCAAGCTGCAGGCGGGTCACCGCCCGAATGTGCATCTTTTGGTCGAAGATGACAAAATTTTCCTGATTATCTTTCGCGTAATACATCGCTATGTCGGCGTCGCGCAGGATGTCCTCGGCTTCGAGATATTGCGAGTTTCCATAGGCTATGCCTATTTTTACACTTGTAAAGACCTGCCGCCCGTCCAGCGTATATGGCTCGGAAAGTCGTTTAGCAAGCCGGTCGGCAAAACCGGTAGCCTCGTCGCGGCTCAACAGGTCTTTCAAAATTACACCAAATTTGTCACCGCTAAAACGTGCGGCCATATCCTCGTCACGGATCAGGAACGACAGCCGTTTTCCAACATTTTTTATAAGCCTGTCTCCCATCGAATGGCCGAGGCTGTCATTTATTGTCTTAAAGCTCTTGAGATCGAGAAAAAGAACCGCAAAATTATTTTCCGTGCTTTCACGGCTATCCCTGAGCAGCTTTTTAAGCTCGTCCAGGAAAAAGTTTCTGTTTGGCAATCCGGTTAGAGCGTCGTGATAGGCGGCGTGCCTGAAATTCTCGTGGCTCGCCCTTAGTGCTTCGCCGCTGCGTTCGAGTTCGGCGACATAGTGTTCGAGTTCGCCGACATGCTGTTCGGCCTGTTCGGCACGTTCCCGCTCAGCTTGCTTTGCCTTTTCTACGGTCTTTTTTACGTCATCTATAAAGCGGCGGAATGTCAGATATATGATCCCAAAAAAGAGCACCACCGCAGCGACTAAAAAGATATTGACCTGTTCCAGCGCTTTGTAAGTGATCCCGGCTACAACACCACCCGTCAGATATATGGTCGCCCCACTAAAACTATTATCGCTCCAAATCCTCCAGAATGACTGCTCTTTCTTTATCGACGAAAAGATTGAAACAAAAACAGAGTTCGTTAAGAATAGAGATAAGGCCATAAAACCCACAAGCCATATTAGGCTGGTGACATCATTTCGTTGGCGTATCAATTCGATGGAACCAAACACCGCCGAAACGGCCTGATCCGTCAGGAATACCGATATAGCTGCAAAATAGGTGTTTATGAGAATCGTCATTCGCTTTAACGCAACACCCTTACGAATCATATTCAGCGATGCCGCAAAGGTCTCGATAACCGCGAGCAGCGTAGCGATCTCCCAGCCATAAAGCAGCATTGATAATATTATCAACCCGTCTGAGATTGTCAGATGAATATTGACGCGAGGCAGCTGTATTCGTAAATAACAGCTGCAAAATACAGTCAGTAAGGCAAGCGTAATGACGCCGGCATTTATCTTGTCAGGCGTAATCCCCAGCGACGCCCAGACAACCACCGCAATTGCAAACGGAGTAAGGACAGCGATTAAGATGTTTATAGATATTTCTTTTGACAACATTCCCGATTGATATTACTGATTAGGCGGGGATCTGAATGGATGGAAATTTGATACCGGAGCCAGGCCGTGGAAACGGCGTCGGTGAACCGACAAACCTATTATGAATTAAACTTTGTTTTTTTTCAACAAATATTTTTTAATTTTTTATTCAATGTCATTAGCCTGAATCTCCGCTGTCCACTGAATGTTTTATCGTTGTTTTTATTGGCCTTGAAGATAATTATTTTTTAGTAAAGGCGAAAAATTCTGCGTACCGCCTGAAAAGTTATAAATTTGAAATTTCAAATTTTGAATTTCAGATTTTGCAAAAAAGCAGCATTTCTGTAAATCCGAAAAGAAAATGTAAAAGAGAGCCTAAGCCTTTTGGCCGCCACTCTCTGTACTCAAGTCGTTTTTTGCCAGTTAAGGTCAACGCATTGCCGCCGTATTGTCCTCTCGGTACCCAATTCGTTTTTTGCCAATAAAGGTTAACGCATTTTGCGGCCGTATTGTCTCCTAAAAGATGAAAAATTCTGCGCACCATCTAAAAACTGCGTACCGCCTGAAAAGTTATAAATTTCAAATCTCAAATCTCAAATTTCAGATTTTACAAAAAGCGGCATTTCTGTAGATCCGAAAAGAAAATGTAAAAGAGAGCGGAAGCCTTTTGGCTTCCACTCTCTTTGTACCCAATTTGCCAACAAAGGTTTAACGCATTGCTGCCGTGTTGTCTCCTGAAATAAGCGGGCTATTGCTGCCGGCGATACGGTCGCTGACAAGCATACCGTCGCTGACCAGCATACCATCACTTACCAGCATGCCGTCGCTTACGAGCATTCCATCACTGACGAGCATACCGGTGCCAAACAGGTTACTGTAGTCTGCCCACGGACTTCCGTCGCTAATTGTACCGCCGTCGCTTACGAGCATGCCGTCGCTTACAAGCATGCCGTCGCTTACGAGCATGCCATCGCTAACGAGCATTCCATCGCTAACTAGCATACCGTCACTAACCAGAATTCCCAAGGCATATATGCCCTGATATTCAGTGATTAGCTCGATACCGCGGCCCCAGCCCATTGCGAAGACCATGCCTTGTGCCCAGTCGAAAGTCTCTCCGGAGATGGTTGATCTGGGCGTCGGGGGTGTATTCGTGGTCAGCATTCGAGTTCCGACTGGCGTCGCTGCTGTCAAATCCTGACGGACAAGTTTGGCGACCCGGACGGCGCCCTCGACATTGAGCTGACCGGCACCCTGTTCGAGATGATTAAATCCGGCTATCGGCTGAGCCGTATATTGCAGGATCATCTTGACCATGTTCGGCGTCAGTTTAGGATTTGCCTGTAAGAGCAGGGCGACTGCTCCAGAGACAATCGGCGTCGCCATCGAGGTTCCGCTCAGATACATTAGCTGCGTATCGTCGTTCAATCCGTCGGTTAAGGCGACGTCAAGCTCCGGGTTATCATTTTCCAACTCGTTCCTTTTGGCTTTTGCAGCGATGATCTTGTTGCCCGGTGCAACGATCTCTGGTTTGATGATATGGTCGTATTGTTTTACACCCTGTCCGTCGGTATAAAACGAACGTGTCGGCCCGCGTGAGCTGTATGTTGCGATGCCGTCATCGCTTCTGTCATCCGTTCCAAACGAGTTGGTCGCTCCGACCGTGATGACCGACGGCTCGTTGCCGGGGCTGTGGATCGCACCATATATCTTCTGCCCGGCCTCGTTTTTGCCGTGATTGCCGGCTGCCGCAACAACTACGACGCCCGCATCGACCAACCGTCGAGCCGCTCTGCATAACGGATCATTTCTGTACGATTCGATTGCAGCTGTGCCGAGACTGATATTTACAACTTTGATATTTTTTGAGTTACGGTTTGCGTAGATCCAGTCAAGAGCCTGGATCA
Source organism: Pyrinomonadaceae bacterium (assembly GCA_041747575.1). GTDB lineage: Bacteria > Acidobacteriota > Blastocatellia > Pyrinomonadales > Pyrinomonadaceae > OLB17. The sequence goes on along the minus strand of JBGTEX010000012.1, from coordinate 21,299 downwards.
GTTTGGCGGTCGTGCCGCGTCCGTCTTTATTAAGTACCTTTACGGGTATGATCTTTGCTTCCGGTGCAATGCCTTGATAATTTCCCAATGCAAGCGTAGAAGTGAGATCGAGACCCGGCTTTCCGCCGCGACCGGCCGCAAGTGCGGCGACATGCGTGCCGTGGCCAAATTCATCTTTCAGAAAACCGTCTCCTGCAAAATCTCGGCCGTCAACGATGCGTTTGTTGCCGTTGTTGCCGACAAAAGCATGGTGCGAATCAAAAATTGCGGAGTCAACAATTGCAATGCCGACGCCTCTGCCGTCAATGGATGAATTGCCGCTGATTGAACGCATCGCTTTAACGCCCGTGGTCATTTCCACGTGTCCGAGCGAAACGGTTTCTCTGTCCAGCGAAATATGTTTTGCGCTATCGACCGCGGCGACCGCTTCAGCGGCCCGCAAAGGCAGATCGAGTACAAGCATTTTCAAGTCTTTTGCCCGATCGCCGATCAAAACGCCGTTGCGTTCGAGTACCTTTAGCAACTGTGGATTTTCTATATCATCCGACTGTAGAATAACCTTTACGATCCTATTCTGGTCGGCACCAGCCACTAAAGCTCTTAGATCAGGCGAGAGTTTATCGCCGACAAACGAATTATCTTCGTTTTTCTTTGCAAGCTGAATCCTCTCAAATCTCGGCCGCATTTTTGTATCGCCCGCGATCTGACGCTCAAAGCCGTCGGCGTCGGACGCACTGAATATTTGAATCTTGCCATTCGAAAGCGCCGTGTATAAATTTTCTGCAACCTTTGAGCCGAGCACCGGTGTTTCGGAAGAGAATCCGGCGATGTCGTCGAGATAGATTGCCATTGAGCCCTTTGACGCCTCGATATAAGCAAGAATTCCTTTAAGCGCCCTGTCGAAGGCGGCTTCGTCTTTGGCGATCGAAAATAGAGCGTTCCAATTAATGCGGAACAAGCGTTTTCCGCTCTCATTATCAGCGAGCCGGGCTGCAACCGTTTGCAGTACCAACTCTCTGGCGTATCCGTGTTTATCTATCAGAACTACGTTTTTACCCGTCTTTGCCGTCAGAACGCGGGCGACCGCCTGTGATTCGCGGGTGTAGGTCTGGCCCGGGTCGGTTGAGCCAGTAACTTCAATAAGATAGTTAGCATAAGTCGTTTTGTCAGCCGCGTTTACGGCTGTGGGCGAGACCGTGCTAACCGTTTCCTGGCCAAATGCCAGGGTTGAAAAAATTAAAGTCCATATCATAAGATATGCTGTCATTTTGTATCGTCTTTCGTTTTTCATAAATCTCCTGTTTCTTCAATAAGTTAATTCACGGGTTGATGCCCACGATCTCTTTGGCAAAGGCCGTGCCACTCCATAAAAAGTGGATATTAACCAGTGTTTACGGGGATTTGTTCAGCATGAGATTAAGAAGGGAAGTGAGCCGGGGCGGTCAGATTGACCGAATATGACAGGTCAAATTGCCCGAAAGTATGTCGGAGAAACAAGAAACTCCCGGATGCGCCGCAATCTGCAACAATTATCCGGGTTTACGCATTAAGAAAAATGCGGAATCGCGGCTAAAGATTTTGCCCGTGGATTGGGTTAACGCCATCTCAAAGAAAATCCCAAATCTCATCTCTGCCGCTCGCGGCTTGCAAGCCCGCGACGGTATAGCTGCAAACAATGCACCTGTCAAAAGAACCCAGTCGCTATCGCTTCCGGTTCTGACCCGCCGTTATGCCGCAATGAGTAGTATGTCACGAGCTATTGGCACCAGGTTCGATTTGTGGCTTTCATACACTTTCGACGGTTGCCGCAATGGCTGAGCGAACTAAACATTTGGCCTTACTTCCAATCCGTAACCGCTTTAAGAACCCAGTCGCTATCGCTTCGGTTCTGACCCGGCCACAAAAGATCCGAATCTATATTGACAATTATGTGTCATCTATGATATATTATGTTGCAGACTGTACGCCAAGGGCGTTTGCTGTCGCAAAAATTGAAAGATGTTTCACTGAAACACCTATATTTCACCGAAATGGAACACGAAACCACAACCACAATGTTTACAACGCTTTACAAGGCTTTTTCGTGTTCCAAAGTGAAACAACGAAATGAAACACGAAACCACAACCACAATGTTTACAACGCTTTACAATGCTTTCTCGTGTTCCATCATGGAGCAGATTTGTTTTTATGTTCCAAAAAAGCACTCTATATTCACCGAAATGAAACACGAAACCACAACAACAATGTTTACAATGCTTTACAGGGCTTTTTCGTGTTCCAAAGTGGAACACCTAAATGAAACGCGAAACCACAACCACAATGTTTACAATGCTTTATAAGGATTTTTCGTATTTCAGAGTGAAACAGACGTAAACTCGGGTTAATGGAATGTTGTGAAATATTTAGTATTTTATAAAAATGTTAAAAATATGATGACAAGATATACAAAATCGTGCATAATCAGAAATGGCAGCCTGCGGACCCTGAGGGCAGACGCCTTACCCCTCGCTATTTATCGGGACGTTTTTAGTTTCGAATATCATCAATTTTTACGCCTGGTATTTCTGTAATGAAAATCATTTATTCTCCAACAAAAGTTAAGATCATTTGCCGGATAGCGTTAGTTTTATCTTTTGCGGCCAATGTTGCCGCTCAGTCTCCCGTGGGAGATGTAGAAGATACGGCGGGCGCCGGTTGGTTGCTGCAGGTCATTTTAGTGGTGGCCGCGGGTTTGGGCGGGGCCTTTTATCTTTGGCAACGAAGTAAAAAGGGCGACCCACAGATTCAGTACAATTACGACAATCGTTCTGCAAATTATTACGAAAACGAACGCTACGAGCTGTTGAATGTCGATGCGGAAAAAGAGATGGAATGGTTTAGAAAAGTAAAAAAGACATCTGCTACAGCGTCGAAATCTTCCTTAGAAACAAAAAAACCGGCTGCCAACGGTCATCAAAAATTAAAGAAACGATGCGACCTCAGCGAAACGAGCCTGGATACAAAGGCTTTTCAAGAAAAAATGCGAAAGCTGCAGTATGAGCAGTTGCCGATCAACTCTTATAGAGAACTTTCACCGTCAAAGCGGTATCAGCCGCTTCCTTTGTCGAATGACACATCTTTGTTGAGCGCGGTCGAGCAGGCTAATGAGGAATGTGAAGAGGATGAAGCGATTAGGGAGGTGTCTGTAAGAGTTTTGGCCGCATTTCGCACTCGAAACTCGGTCGAGGCCCTGTCGCAAATTGCCTTATATGATCTTTCATCAAATTTGCGGTCTAAGGCGGTTTCGACGCTAACCGAATTTGATCATGAATCGGTTTTCGAGGCGATACTTCTTGCGTGTGCTGATCCGACCAGAGAAGTTCGGGCGGCTGCGGCACGGGGACTGTTTCTATTGGATTTTGATCGCGCAGATGCCTGGAAGCGGATCATCGAGACAAATGATGAATTTCGAATGAGCCAAGCGGCACGAGCGGCGATCGAATCGGGTATTGTCGCTAAATCGTTTGAACGCCTCGTTCACGAAGACCTGAAGATCGCATACGAAGCTTTCGCTCTTGTGTCTCTGCTTATCAAATCCGGCGAGACAGAAGAAATATTTGAAGCGATCAAAACACATAGTGACACACGTGTGCGGTTTAGCTTGCTGCACGTTTTAAATGTAAGAAGTGAGAAGCGCACTTTGTCAGATTTGCAGAGGTTAGGTAAAGATGGCGGGTTTCCCGACGAGGTTGCAGAGCGTATCCAGGAAACGATCAGCAGTTTTGAAAGCGTTATGGTATAGCGTAATTTATCCGCCTTTCGGGTGGCTGTATTTTGGGGTTTGTAAAAATGTCAGTTTTAGATATAGATATAACGAACGATTTAACGCGGGTCGCGGTTGGTTTATCGGCGCCGGACTTTGCATTAAAAACCGATAGAAACGAAGATTGGCAGCTATCAGATCATTTCGGCGGTGTTACCGTACTCTTGTTTTACCCGCAAAATGAGACGCTTGTTTGTACAAAACAACTTTGCTCTGTTCGCGACAATTGGAAAACATACGTCGAGACCAAAGCTACAATCGTCGGTATTTCGCCCGCGACGCCGGACGAACATCGGAAATTTTCGCTTCGGCGTCAGCTTCCGATACCGCTACTTGCCGACCCGAATCGTGAAATTACGCGAGTATTCAGCACCCATTGGCTGTACCCGATCAATTTTATCAGGGCAGTTGTCGTGATCGACGCAAAAGGCATAATCAGGAATAAAAACCTAATGCTCCGTGCCTTTCGTCCGTCGGACGACCAAATAATTACAGATATATACGAGGCCCGCGGAGACGCTCTCAACGAAAGATACAAATCTCTTCGCCAGCGCTTTAAGCTGCCGGGAAGAAAATAAACGCAAAAACCGCACCGGCTTTCGGCGGTGTTGGCGGTTGAATTAATTGCTGCAAACGTGAAGTCCGGCAAGTTAGAGTCATAAAACACATACGTGCCTTTTTTCTTTGCATTTTTTAGTTTATGATTAAACAATGCAATTCCGTCTCATTTCTGAAAACACCCCAAAGGGCGATCAGCCGGAAGCGATCAGGCAGATCGTTGAGGGACTCAACGACGGTACTAAGGATCAGGTATTACTTGGTATTACCGGCAGCGGAAAAACCTTTACGATAGCAAACGTGATCGAAAAAACGCAGCGGCCGACGCTCGTCCTTGCTCATAATAAAACGCTCGCTGCTCAGCTTTATCAGGAATTTAAGACATTTTTTCCGGAAAATTCGGTTGAGTATTTTGTATCTTATTATGACTATTACCAGCCGGAGGCCTATGTCCCGGCCGCCGATCTGTATATCGAAAAAGAAGCGACGATCAACGACGAGATCGATCGGCTTCGGCTCTCCGCTACGCGCGCGCTTTTTGAGCGGCGCGATGTGATCGTAGTCGCCTCAGTTTCTTGTATTTATGGTCTTGGCGACCCTGACGCATATTTTGGAATGCTCATCTTTGTTGAGCCGGGTCAAAAATTAAAACGCGAAGAATTTCTGCAAAAGCTGGTTGATCTGCAGTATGAACGCGCCAACATAAATTTTGAACGCGGAAATTTTCGCGTTCGCGGCGACGTTGTCGAACTATATCCGAGCTATCAGGATCAGGCATACCGGATCGAATTTTGGGGCGACGAGATTGACGCCGTTTACACGATTGATCCGCTACTTGGCGAGGTTTTAGAAAAGCATGATACGCGGTTGCCGATCTACCCGAAAACGCACTATGTGATGTCAAAGGCGACCATTAAAAGCGCGGTTAAAAGCATCAGGGCCGAATTAGAGATACACGAAAAGTTTCTCGTCAGCGAGGGCAAAACCGTTGAGGCGCAGCGTCTGCATCAGCGGACGATGTACGACCTCGAGATGATGAAAGAGATGGGATTTTGTCGCGGGATTGAGAATTATTCGCGGCATTTGACCGGCAAGCAGCCAGGCGAGCCACCGCCAACGCTGCTTGATTATCTTCCACGTGATACGCTTATGGTCATCGACGAATCGCATCAATCTATCCCGCAGGTCGGTGCCATGTTTAAGGGTGACCAATCGCGCAAAGGAACGCTCGTCGAATACGGATTTCGCCTGCCGAGTGCAAAGGACAATCGGCCCTTAAACTTTCAGGAGTTCGAAGGGCGTATCGGCCAAACCATATATGTTTCGGCAACGCCCGGCCCGTACGAGCTGACAAAAACCGCCGGCGAGGTGATCGAACAGATTATTCGCCCAACCGGATTGCTGGATCCGTCTGTCGAGGTGCGACCGGTCAAGGGGCAGATCGACGATCTTTTGGAAGAGTGCCGTGTGCGTGCCGAACGCAATGAACGTGTTCTCGTCACAACTCTGACAAAACGGATGTCCGAGAATTTGAGCGAGTATTTTGCAGAGGTAGGTGTAAAGGTCAGATATCTGCACAGCGATATTCATACGCTCGAACGAATAAGAATTTTGCGTGATCTGCGTCGGGGCGAATATGATGTGCTGGTCGGAATTAATCTTCTGCGCGAAGGCCTCGATCTGCCAGAAGTTTCTCTGGTTGCGATACTCGATGCCGACAAAGAGGGTTTTCTGCGCTCGCAAAGTTCGCTTATTCAAACGATGGGGCGGGCCGCAAGGAACTCGGGCGGCAAGGCCGTCCTTTATGCCGACAAAATCACAAAATCGATGGATTACGCGATAGGCGAAACAACCCGTCGACGGGCAATTCAGGAGGAATACAACGATCGACACGGCATCACACCGACGACGATCATCAAGTCGATCGACGCATTATTAGTTACCGCCTACGAGGCAGATTACTTCAAGATACCGCTCGATCTGGACTCATTTGAAGAGTATTCGCCAAAGCAGCTAAAGGAAACCATCTTACAATTAGAGTCTGATATGCGACAGGCCGCAAAAGAGATGAAATTTGAAAAGGCGGCCGAGATTCGCGATCGATTGAAATATTTACGGGAAAGAGAATTGGCGGTAAGATAGAATTATTGAGTGCAGCGGCCAAATTATTGGTGCCCATTTAACCTTGATACCCTATCTGCGTATAATTAGCTAATGCAAGTCAAAACGCAGCTCGACGATCTGCAAAACTATCTTACCGATGCCAGCAATATGCAGGGCGGCCACGCCGCGAAGCTGTTTATTCCGGAATCGGAGGACGAGATCGCTGAGATTCTTAAAGAAGCTGATAAAAGCAAAACGCCCGTGACCATTTCGGGGGCCCGAACGGGGACGGTTGGCGGTGCGATTCCGTTTGGCGGTTATATTTTGTCACTCGAAAAACTCGCTCAGATAGACGTCAATAAAACCGACCAAACGGCGACCGTCGGAAGCGGCGTGATCTTGGCCGATCTGCAGAATGCAGTCGGGGCCGAGGGCCTTTTTTATCCGCCCGACCCCACCGAGTGGAGCTGTCAGATCGGCGGTACGGTTGCGACAAATGCGTCAGGTGCGAGAAGTTTTAAATACGGAGCAACGCGCGAATACGTACGGCGTTTGAGGGTCGTGCTTGCGGGCGGCGATGTTTTGAACATTCGCCGAGGCCAAATATTGGCCGGTGTTGACGGAAAACTCAATCTAAAATCTGCGGGAGGTACCGAAATATCTGCAAAAACTTTAACTTATAACAGGCCAAACGTCCGAAAAAATGTCAGCGGATATTTCAACCGATCACCGCTTGACGCAATTGATCTTTTTATCGGCAGCGAAGGTACGCTCGGCGTCATAACCGAGATCGAATTGGCTTTGCTGGCCAAAACCAAAGGTTTTTTAAGCGGTATTGTTTTTTTTACAGACGAAAATGATCTGCTCTCGTTTGTGGAGAGTGTGAGGGCAAGGTCAATCTCAAATTTCAAATCCGAAATTTCAAATGAGATCAGTGCTTCGCTGATCGAGTATTTTGACGAAAAGGCCTTGAATTTTATAGCAGAAAAATTTCCTGAGACCCCAGTGGATGCGGCCGGTGCTGTATTTTTTGAGCAGGAGACGACCACGGAAAACGAGGACGATTTGTTAGAACGATGGAATGAACTGCTCGAAAAACACGGGGCCGATCTTGAGCGATCCTGGTTTACTACGAACGACCAGGACCGCGAAAAGATGCGTGAGTTTCGCCATGCTTTACCGGAGGCCGTCAATGAACGCATAACCCGCCACGGCCGGCAAAAGGTCGGCACGGATATGGCTGTGCCGGACGCTGGTTTTCGGATGTTTTTGCGGTACTATAAGGAAATACTCAATGCCGGCGGGCTTGATTATGTGATCTTTGGCCATATCGGTGACTGTCATTTGCATGCAAATATGCTGCCAATAAACGAAGCTGAGGCCGAGAAAGCAAGGCATATTTATGGCCGATGTGTCGCACAGGCCATTATGCTTGGCGGCACTGTTTCGGCTGAACACGGCATTGGAAAATTGAAACGCAAATATCTCTCGGCTATGATGGGTGAGCGGTATTTAAACGAGATGGCTGAATTAAAACGTGCATTTGACCCGAACCTGATTTTGGGACGCGGAAATATGTTCGATGAGAGCTATTTGTCCGGCAATCCTGAAAGGCTTTAGGCGTCGGGCGTATTATCTATGATAAAAGCAATATTGATGGATTTTAACGGAGTTATTATCGATGACGAGCCGCTACAGATGCGGGCCTATCAAGAAGTTTTTAAAGCCGATGGGATCGAACTAACCGAAACTGATTATTTTTCCTCGTTGGGGATGGACGACCGAACTTTTGTAGCGGCGGCGTTTGCCCGCGCTAAGAAAAAACCCGACGCGGCGCGGGTCGAAGAGATACTTGCGGAAAAGTCCGCAAAGTGGAAAGAAATAGTCGCGGCCGGGATGCCGCTGTTTGAGGGCGTCGAGGGTTTTATTGAGAAAATGTCACGCGAATTTGCGCTCGGAATTGTCAGCATGGCGCGGCGGCACGAGATCGTTTTTGTTCTGGAAACAAGTGGTTTGGCGAAATATTTTTCTACGATTGTGAGTGCGGAAAACTGCTCGAAATGTAAGCCCGATCCCGAGTGTTTTCGCACGGGCTTTCGGCAGATCGATGCGTTCCGTACCGGGCAGGGACATCTTCCGATGATTCATAACGAATGTCTGGTGATCGAAGATTCGCCGCCGGGAGTTGCCGGTGCGAGAAGAGCCGATTTACCGGCCCTCGGCGTGGCCAACACGGTTTCGGCGGAAAAATTACGTGAGGCCGGAGCCGGAGCTGTCGCAACCGATCTGCGGGATTGGATGCCGGAGTCGATTCGGCGGGTCTTCGTTTAGAAATGCTTTGAAGGGTTTCGAGAAAAACCTGCACGGACTCTTTTGCCCATTTTCGCTCAAAAAGCTAACCACAGCACCTTTGACAAATTATGTCAGATTATTTTATTTCCATTGAGCAGGCTGAGAATGACCTGCTTGCGTGTGCGGCGTTTATGGCCGAGCGTATAAAAAGCAGCGACGGCCATGCTGAGGCGATGACCGCGATTTTGCCTCGGTATTTGGCCGCGGGCGAAGTGGATCTCGCTGCTGAGCTTGCGAATGCCGTTGCAGATCCGTTTTCTCGTGACAAATTGCTGATCGCCGTCACAGAAAAATGTGCCGATATCAACGATATTGAATACGCTCTACAGCTCGCCGACGCCATCGAAGATCAAGGGATTCAAAGTCAGGCTATGGAAAGAATCGCTCTGATACGTGCCGGAAAGGGGGACGTTGATGAGGCGTCTGAGATTGCCGAAAGTATTGCTGATCCGGATTTTGTATATTCGGGGATTGCAGTAAATCAGGCGGCGAGCGGTAACCACGATTTTTCTGAAGAGACTCTGGCCCTGATAGATTTTCCGTCCGCTCGCGTGCTGGCTTTCCTGCAAATTGCGGAGATTCAGATCGGTAATGAAGATACGGAGACGGCGCTCGTAACCCTCGATCGAGCCGCTACCGCAGCGCATGAGATCGAGCATAGCGAAGAGAAAATAAGGGCCTTGTGTGAGGTCGGAAGCATTTTTATTGAAGCAAAATCCAACGACAAGGCAATCCAGACCTATAACCAGGCTTGCGGCTTTGCCGAGGTTTTGGATAACCAGCATCATGATGCTTTTCTGGTTCAATGTGCGTTAGGATTTTTAAACGCCGGCAGCGCCGAGCTCGCTGACCGCACGCTTGATCTCGTTACGGATAAAACGCAAATGGCGTCGGCCCTGCTCGGTTTTGCAAAGCATTATTGGAGAAAGGATGAGAAGGAAGACGCCGTGGACGCACTCGAAGAGGCGCATGCGATAATCAAATCGCAGCATGAAAAAGAGACCCGGGACAGCCGTGCGCGAAATGCTTTATTGACATCCATTGCCTCGCAATTTGCGGCCTTTGGCAAATCAGACAGAGCCGTAGAGACGGCGCTTGAAAATCAAAACCCCAAGGAACAGGTGGCCGCACTTTCGCAGATCGGGCAGATTTTAACGGTTCAGAAAGAAGACGCCATCGTCCGCCAGACGATAAATTTAATCGAGGACGATGCAGACCGCCTCTTTGCCCTCATCGCGGTATCTGACGGAAAGGTCAAAATTGGTGAAACCGAAGCCGCTGTTAACCTTCTCGACGAAGCTGCTGCTTTGTCCGAAACGGTCGAACAGCTCGGTCCGCGCACGAGCGTTTTGAATAATATTACTGAACGGTTCATCGGCCTCGGCCACCCCGAAAAGGCCCGCTCGATAGCACTCGAAAACCTCGCCATAATAGCTGAGATTCGGGCTGAAAGCACAAAGGCAATATCATTAGCAGACTTGAGCGAGGTTTATAGACATGCCAATTTTGAAATTACCGACACCGAAAAATCGATACTTAAAGTGTTGTCGAGAATGTTCTAACCAATTTAAGCATGAGGTCCGGCGGCCTGCCGCTCTATTTCCAGGGATACCCTGAAGAGTCAGGAATTGATGTCAACCCATCTTCCAGCCGTCTGATCGAAAAACTTTTGACGGCTTTTAGTTTTAGGAGAGGAAGTATGAATTCATTGCAGGTTACTAATATGATATGGCGAGTTTGCGTAGTTCTTATTAGTCTGGTTTTATTAACAGCGTCACTTTGCCTGGCCCAGCAGAAAACTCGAATCCTTGACGAGTCGACCCCGAAAAACAATTTTGCAAATCCGCCCATCGCCATCGTCAGCCGCGAAGTCGGCAACACCCCTATAATTGATAGTAATATTCTGGCAGGTTCGGATTGGCTAAGAGACCTCACGCTTACTGTGAAAAATATTTCGACGAAGCCAATTGTCAGGTTTCAGATTCTCCTAACGATCCCAAAGCAAGGCAAAATGCCGTACGACGCAGGGATGATGGTGAGCTTTCCGCAACCAGAGCGCATATTGGACGAAGGCGGAAAGCCGACAGGCGATTACAAACCGCTTACCGTTCGAGTGTTGCAACCGGGTGCGGTTACCAAAGTTCAAGCCTGGCTACATCAGTTACAAATCTTGGAGGATATCAAGAAGCAGGATGTGCCGGATGTTGATTCCGTTTTAGTCAGTATTCGGCAGGTTGTTTTCGATGATGGCGCCGGTTGGTTGGTGGGCAAAGAGACCCGTGAAGACCCTGATAATCCTAAGGGGCAGATATTTGTTCGGCCTGATACCCTCTTTTCCCTACGAAGCAACTTGGCGAATTTTTCTAATACGGAATTTGGGTTTTCCTTGCCAACCTCAATTCTATAAAAATATTCCACACCTACGGCGTTCAGAAACCAGTCATTGGTCAACTTACTTTCTGGCAGCATTGCCATTGTTGCGTCTAAAATCTAAAATTAGAGATTAGAGAACAAAAACGACATGTTCCTCGACCGTGTAAAAATCAGGATAAAGGCCGGCGGCGGCGGTGACGGGGTGACGGCTTTCCGGCGCGAAAAATTTATACCGCGGGGCGGCCCTTCGGGGGGTGACGGCGGGATCGGAGGAAGCGTTTGGATGGAGGCGACCGAAAGCCTCAACACGCTCTTGCATCTCCGCTTTAATCCGGAGCACAAGGCCGAGCGCGGACGGCATGGCGAAGGCTCAAACCGTTCGGGCAAGGACGGCGAAGATGCTATCGTCAGGGTGCCGGTTGGCACACAGGTTTTTGATCCGGAGACTAACGATCTGCTGGTTGATTTTACCGAAGACGGCCAGCGCTATCTTGCGGCTAAGGGCGGAAAAGGTGGTTGGGGCAATTCGCATTTTGCAACTCCGACCCGTCGTGCTCCAAAGTTTCACTACACGGGTCGTCCCGGTGGCGAACGCGAGCTGCAACTAGAACTAAAACTAATTGCCGACGTCGGTTTGGTCGGGTTCCCTAATGCGGGTAAATCCACGCTAATCAGTGTTATCTCGGCTGCCAAACCAAAAATTGCCGATTATCCCTTTACAACACTCGAGCCAAATCTGGGCGTCGTAGATATGGGCGATTTTCGGACATTTGTGGTGGCCGATATCCCGGGTTTGATCGAAGGGGCGTCGGACGGGGCAGGTCTCGGACATCGGTTTTTGCGGCATGTTGAACGGACCAAGCTTATCCTTCATCTGGTTGATGTGTCTTCGTTGTCCGCCCGGGATCCTGTTTCGGATTACGAAATCATAAACCGGGAGCTTTCAAATTACGACGCCAATCTCGGGGTCCGGCCGCAGATCATCGTCGCGACTAAAACCGATGCTCTCGACGAGCCGGAGCGACTTAAAATCCTGAAGAAACAGGCCAAAAAAGACGGTAAACCGTTTTTCGCCATCTCATCTGTTACAAATGACGGCGTTAAGGATCTCGTCAACGCTGTAACAGTAGCGTTAAATCATTTAAATACTGGAGCCGCGAAGGAATCAGAGAAAATGAGGGCCGCATAGTTTTTTTAATTATGCCGGTGACTTACCGAAAGGGAAAACCCTGCCGTACCGGTTTTAAAACGCGGAATTTTTTAATATTTATTGATGAAAAGAGTCGCCTATTACGGTGGGAGTTTTGATCCGGTACATCGCGGACATCTGACGACAGCCCATGCCGTGCTCGAGCAATTTGAGCTTGACGAATTTGTTTTTATCCCGGCCTTTCACGCGCCGCATAAGGTTCGGGTCAAACCAACGTCGGCCTACGACCGATACGCGATGCTTTGTCTGATTACCCAGAACGAAACCAGGATGAGCGTTTCGAAAATGGAGATTGAAATGCCCGAAAAACCCTATTCCGTTGAAACGTTGACGCGGATAAAAACCGAGCATCGTGGAGACGAGATTTTTTTTATTATCGGATCAGACTCATGGATGGAAATTACGACCTGGCGCGAATGGGAAAACGTCTTGACAATGTCAAACCACATAGTAGTGTCACGCCCCGGATATAAGATCTGTGTTTCGCACGTAACGGATCAGATACGTGAACGCATAATAGACCGGCGGAAATCAGTCACCGGCATTTCGCAAAATCAAAACCTCAAGAACAAAAGTAATATATTTCTTACAGATTTGGTCAATCTCGATATTTCATCGAGCGAGATCCGCGCAAAGATCAGAAAAAGCGATGGGTCATGGAGCGAGGATGTTCCCGCTGAGGTTGCAATCTACGTCAAAAAATATCAGATTTATAAATAATGGAAGAAACACAAGAAAGATCGCTTCAGCGTGAAGCGGTTAAAATAGAGATCGCCGAGAAACCGATCCCGTTTTCAGAGCTCGACCCGGAAGTACAACTCGCCATCAGATCTGCCGCCGATAAAAAAGCGTTTGATATGGTCGCGCTCGACCTCCGCCGGATAGCCAGCTTTACCGAGTATTTTGTAATTGCCACGGGTTCAAACCAGCGACAGGTTCAGGCAATCGCTGACGAAATTAACGAACAGTTAAAAAAACAACTGTCAACAAGGCCCGTTCGCATTGAGGGTTATAGCTCGGCCGATTGGGTTTTGCTCGATTACGGTGATTTCGTTGTGCATATATTTAACGGCGAATCACGCGAATTTTACGACCTCGCCCGTCTCTGGCGCGATGCGGGAAAAGTAGAAATTCCCGAAAACATTTAATACGCACAGCCGAAGACTGTGATCCCCATTGCAATTGTTTTGAGCATATGCGATTTCGTTTCATATGGGTCGGGAAGACTCGAGATAAAAATTATCGGGCGCTGCAGGATTTATATCTTCAGCGTCTTTTGCATTTTGTAAAATATGAGATCGTCGAGATACGTGATTCGGCTCCGCATGAAACAAAAGAAACTGAGGGCAAACGTATTCTCGAAAAACTGAATCAAAGTTCCTTTGTCTGTCTGCTTGATGTTGCGGGAAAAGCGATTTCTTCGCACGAGCTGGCCAGGGATATTGAAAAATGGCAGAACGCAGCGATGAAAGATATCGCATTCATAATCGGCGGTGCCGATGGCGTTTCGGCTGAGGTTGCGGCGAGGGCAGACATAATGCTATCTTTATCGTTTCTCACATTTACGCACGAGATGGCTCGCGTTGTGATGTTAGAACAGATTTATAGGGCTTATACCATAATTAAGGGGTTTCCGTATCAGAAATGAGTAAATCAAATTTAGAACAAATCAAAGACAAACTGCTCGTTGAGCGTGAGATTTTGATCCAAAAATTGAAGGGCAACGACCTATCCGTCGATGTGTCGGAAACTCCGGATCCGGTCGATTTGGCCGTTCGCAACTATTCCAAGAACGTGATGCTGGCCGTGTCCGAAAACGAGAGCCGGCAGCTCTCGCTTATTGACGATGCCCTTTTGCGTATTCGTGACGAAGAATACGGACAATGCCAAAATTGTGAGAAAGAGATCAATTCAAAACGTCTCGCCGCACTTCCGTCGGCACGCTACTGTCTTGCCTGTCAGGAACTACAGGAAAAAGGCCTGCTCGACGATGAAGAGATTTGATTATGTTCAGGGCATTTCAGAATTCCCTTTTCTCGATATTTTATCCGCAGGAATGTCTGGTTTGCCAGCGTCTGGTCGATGATACTGACGGTGGAAAGGCCTGCAGCGAATGCTGGAGGGCAACCCGCTTCTTTAACGGCTCGGAAATGTTATGTGATAAATGCGGTGCGCTTCTCGGCGAAGCAGCCGCACCGGTCGCGGTCCTTTGTCACAAATGCGATGAGCAGTACTTCGATAAAGCTACGGCGATCGGCGTTTACGAAAAAGCCCTTGTTGCCGCTGTCATTAATCTGAAAACCGCCCCGGTTTTGCCCCGCATATTAAAAATAAAAATAACGGCCGCGTTGGAACGAATGGATTATCAAAATACAGACATTCTCATCCCGATCCCTTTATCTAAACTGCGAAAACTCGAACGCGGATTTAATCAGGCCGAGGTAATCGCGGCCGAAATTGGGCGTTCGACCGGTATTCCGGCTGATGTTTCGAGCCTTGCACGCGGGCTGCACACTCCTATCCATCGTACTGGAATGGATAAAAAGGCTCGCGAGCTAACAGTCAGAAATGCGTTCGAAGTCGTCAGGCCCAAGCTGATCAACGGCAAAAATATATTGCTGGTCGATGACGTATTTACATCGGGTTCCACGGCTTCTCATTGTGCCAGAATTTTAAAGAAAAGCGGCTCCGGCAGGGTAGATATTTTTACACTCGCAAGAGCCGTGATGCATTAAAATATTGCACAGGGCAGCCTGAGTCATTAATTTTATTCGAGACCGACAAAATCAAGATCGCTTACCTGATTCGAAAGATTGACGGTTCGGGTGTCAAAGCGGTATCGTTTCGACGCGGCGGTGATGGTGTATGTCTGGCCGGTCGGGACGTCATTAAACTGGAAGACGCCAAACGAACTCGTATTTGCCTGACGGGGCACACCTTGCGAATCCGTGAGTGTAACCCTTGCGTTCTGTATTCCAAGCCCCGAAGGGGTAAAAATCCGTCCCGTAATTAAAACCTCGGCCCGCACGATCCGTTCTATAGTTCCGCTCTGTCCGATCACGTAAATTTCACCACTTTCGTCCTCTGCAAAACCGACTATGCTTCGATCTGTATTCAAAAGTAAATTTTGCCGGGTGCCGTCCCAAAGAAATATCTCGCCCGAACAGAAGTCCGCATAGACATAGCCGCCAAGCGGCAAATTGTCCTGAGACCCGCGATAAACAAATCCGCCGGTTATCGAACAACGTCCATTTGAGTGGTTATACTCAAAGATCGGCGGCGTGTGATTTATCGCCATAAGACCGCCTTCACACTCATTAGGATTGAGGTTTGTGCATTGCGTTCCTTCAAAAACGCGCCACCCGTAATTTCGGCCAAGCGTAATGATATCAACCTCTTCCAGAACATTTTGCCCGACGTCCGCCGCCCATAATTGCTGTGTGCCGCCGCGGTCAAACGAAAACCTGTACGGATTGCGCAGCCCGATCGCAAAAATCTCATCGGCCCCAGCGGTTGGGCCCGCAAACGGATTATTGGCTGGAATATTGTATTGCGGCACCTGTCCGACAGGTACATTATCAATATCGATCCGGATAATTTTGCCGAGCAGCCGATTGATATTTTGAGCGTTTTGCGAGGGATCGTTAGCGCTGCCGCCGTCACCCGGCCCCGCATACAGGTAGCCGTCCGGCCCAAAAGCAATGGTTCCACCGTTGTGGTTTGAAAAACCCGGATGCAGGATCGTAATGATGCGTTTCTCTGTCGGGTCTGCGATGTTAGGATCCGACAAAGAAACCTGATATTCGCCTATTTGAATCGCCCCGTCAGGCTGACGCGTGTAATAAACAAAGAACCGCCGATTTGTCGAATACTGCGGGTGAAACGCTAAACCCAAAAGCCCGCGCTCACCGCCAAACCGAACAAGCGCGGTGATATTCAGAAAATCAGCCGGCGTGGTCGTACCCGGCTGCAAAACCCTGATAATACCGCGCTGTTCGACGATAAACAAACGGTTCGTCCCGTCCCCGGCGCTGGTCATAAAAACCGGCGAAGCGAGTCCGTCGGTGATAAACGGCAATAGGCGTACGGCCGGAACGCCCTGTGCAAAAACACCACTTGCAAACAATATGGCCGATAAAACCGATCCCGCAAAAAATACAAATGCTTTCATTCTCTCTCCCTAAAATCTGAATGTTTTGGATCTATGACTAATAAAAATTTACCTGCCCGCACCGCATGCAGACTATATTCTGAAAATTGACTTAGAAAGGCATTAGACGGCATACCGGCCGATAAAGATGGAAAAAATATTTGTCGGCAATGGCAAAAATTCATTCCTCTTTATTTTAATTCAGTCTAAAATATGTTTATTCTCTCATTATTGTATCTGGCCGCTTGAATTTAAAAAGCAGATCTGTTTCACTTTGGAACACGAAAAAGCTTTGTAAAGCGTTGTAAACATTGTGGTTGTGGTTTCGTGTTTCATTTCGGTGAATATAGAGTGTTTTTTGGGAACATAAAAACAGATCTGTTCCATGATGAAACACAAAAAATCCTTGTAAAGTATTGTAAACATTAAGGTTCTGATTTCGTGTTTTATTTCGGTGTTCCACTTTGGAACACGAAAAAGCCTTGTAAAGCGTTGTAAACATTGTGGTTGTGGTTTCGTGTTTCATTTCGGTGAATATAGAGAGTTTTTTTGGAACATAAAAACAGATCTGTTCCATGATGAAAAACGAAAAATCCTTGTAAAGCATTGTAAACATTGTGGTTCTGATTTCGTGTTTTATTTCGGTGTTCCACTTTGGAACACGAAAAAGCCTTGTAAAGCGTTGTAAACATTGTGGTTGTGGTTTCGTGTTCCATTTCGGTGAAATATAGTGTTCCAAGTGAAACATTTGTTTCAATTTGCAACAGCAGACATTCTTATCGTGTACAGTCTGCGACATAATATATCACAGATGAAACGCCGTTGTCAACAAAGGTTCGAGATTTTGCTCCTAAGCTGCGGAGCAGCGAAAGAATGTAGCCCCAGGTGGAGCCGTTTCGGCGGAACCTGGGGCTACATTCTTTCGCTGCTCCGCAGCTTCTGAGAGCTTTTGACCGTATATCGAATCCGTATCCGCTCTAAACTAAAGCAGACGGCAATTGCGGTAAACCTTTGCGAATTTTTCTTAATTCAGGGGTTTCATTAAAAAGAACCCAGTCGCTATCGCTTCCGGTTCTGACCCGCCGGTAAGCGGCTACGTGCCGCTTCGCGGAAAGCCTCATAAATGAGACTGATTTTCTAGCGCATAATCCTGGATAAATGTTTGGGATTTTCGGTGAAGGCTAAATTCATCCTGTCGCAACGCAGCGGAAAAACCAACGAAAAATTTCTAGTCCCGATTTTGGTTAAACTGCGTAATGCGGAAAAAAACCCTTATAAGCGATAACGCACTTTTTGTTTTCTTAGTTCGGCGTCTTCGTTTTCGTGATTTTGCAGACGCATCGATATGTCAGCCGTCATCCGCAAATCTGCTTTTGCGCCATTTTTTAGATGAAAATGCCCCGCGGCGGCGATCATAGCGGCGTTGTCGGTTGAGAGATGCTTTGACGGAAAATATACCGGAATTCCGAGCCGCTTTCCGGCTTGTTCAGCGGCGGATCTAAGTGCAAGATTGCAGGCTACGCCGCCCGCGACGATCAGAGTTTTTGGCTTTAGCTGGGTTGCCAGCTTTTCCAGCGTGGTGACGAGGGCACGGACGACCGATGCCTGAAAGCTTGCCGCCAAATCCTTTATCGGTTGTGTCGGAGCGTCGCCATTTTCTGACGGCTCAATGTCATTTTCACGAATATACCTCGCAACCGCCGTTTTTAGGCCGCTGAAACTCAGATCTGGCCGACCGTCGGAAATCTTGGCTTGCGTAAATTTCACGGCGTCCGCGTTGCCTTCGCGTGCAAGTCTTTCAATAACCGGCCCGCCCGGATAGCCGAGGCCCAGCATCTTCGAAACCTTGTCAAATGCTTCGCCGGCCGCATCGTCGCGGGTGCGCGAAACGACCTTGTACGAGCCTTCGACAGGTATGTGAAAAATATTTGTGTGACCGCCCGATACGATAAGGGCTAAAGCCGGGTACGTTACCTGCGGGTTCTCAAACGCCACCGAATACACGTGTCCCTCGATATGATTTACCCCAATAAACGGAATATCGAGAGCGTATGCAAGCGATTTTGCAAAACAAACCCCGACCAACAGCGACCCGATCAGCCCCGGCCCCTGCGTCACCGCTATCGCATCGATCTCTGACAAAGTGACCGCCGCCCGGTTCAACGCCTGCGCAACGATCGGTTCGATCTTTTCAAGATGCTCACGCGAAGCAAGCTCCGGCACAACCCCGCCCCACGGACGGTGCATCTCGATCTGCGACGCAATTACGGATGACGCGATCTGATAGCCGTCCCGAACCACAGCCGCCGCAGTTTCATCGCACGAACTCTCAATTCCCAAAACCAACATTCTATTAGCTTACCAAATGCCGGCGAAAAACGTTGTTTCATTATTCGCTGCCGGTTTGCTCCTACCGTAAATGATTTATTCTGCTCAAAGACGTAAAATAAAAGCAGCGGTCCCGACCAGCCAATTCCGAAAAGAGTTATTCTTCGCCGAGTTTGGGCGACATAGTGTTTCGAAATCAAATCAAAATGAAAATTCGCCTCACAAAATCTGCTTATCTTAGCTATTTAAAATGCCCGCAGGAATTTTGGCTCTCCGTGCATCAGCCGTTGCTTGTGGCCGAGCCTGACACGCTCGAATACGAACACCTGCGTCAACAGGGCTATTCCGTGCAGCAGCTTGTCAAAAGGCTCGAAAGATTTGAGCCGAACGATGCCTTCGCCGTCGATTTTGAACGAGCCTTCCAAACGGCTGATCTTTACGCGCGAAGTGACGTGGTGGTAACGGAAAAAATGACAGGCCTGATCGATATCTACGAAATAAAATCGTCAGCTTCGATCAAGAACGAGCATCTGGACGACGTCGCATTTCAAAAAATGGCAGCCGAACGAAGCGGCGCCAGAGTCCGCCGATGCTGTGTGATAACGATGAATGGCGAATACGTCCGGCACGGCGATATCGACCCCGAACAGCTTTTCGTGATAACGGACGTCACCGGTATCATCGCCGAACGCATGGCCGTTACCGAGCGGCAGGCAGAAGACGCGGTCGGCTATCTCGACAGCGTTCCCGTGCCTTCGCTTATCGAATACTGTAATGATAAGAAGCTCGATTGCCGCTTTATCAAGCTTTATTTTCCAAATTTGCCCGCATATACGGTATTCGACATAGCCTTTCTCAAAGATAATAAGCGCCGCGAGCTCTTGGCCAACGGCATTGTGGATATCGTGGATGTACCCGATGTTTTTAAGCTTTCTAAAAAGCAGCTATCACAGGTCGCCGCGGCAAAATCGGGTGAGATCGTTATAGACAGGGAAAAAATCGCGGGACGGATTGCAGACTGGGAATATCCGATTCATTTTCTCGACTACGAGACATTTTCCTATGCGATCCCGCAATTTGAAGGCGTCCGCCCGTTTCAGCAGATGTGTTTTCAATACTCACTTCACACTATCGAGGAGCGGCACGGGGAACTGAAACATTCATATTTCCTTTCGAAAGGTGATGACGACCCGGCGCGTTCGGTGGCTGCGAGTTTAATGAAAGCTATGTCAGGCGGTATCGGAACCGTTCTGGTGTGGTACGAAGCGTTTGAAAAAACGCGAAATGCTGAAATGGCGGCGATGTTTCCCGAATATACCGCTTTTTTTGAGGAGGTAAATGAGCACACTCATGACCTGATGAAAATATTTTCGGACAATCTTTACATAGACCCCGCGTTCAAAGGCCGTAGTTCGATAAAAAAAGTTCTTCCGGTTCTCGTCCCCGAACTCTCATACAGCGATCTCGGCATAGGCGACGGCCTCACCGCAAATATCAGATGGTTCAGGGCCGCAACCTGGGACACGATGGACGACCGGACGCGGCAACAGACATTCGATGACCTAAAGGAATATTGTAAACTCGACACCCTTGCTATGGTCGAGATATTTAAGAAACTTAACTTAATAGGCGTGCAGCACGTGACCTTTCGAGGATCGTAACTTTCGCTGCAACAGACCTAACCCCGTCCTAGGCGGTTTCCTGAACGGCTCCGAGCGCCTCGAGCGCGGCGGCGGCTCTTTTTGAGCTGCGGCTGACGGCATTGGGGACCTTGCGGCCCGTGAGGAAGATATAATTTAGAGTTATGCGGCGAGGAGAGCCGTCAGCATCGGGGTCAGTATAATCGTAATCGAATGAATAAATATAATGGCCGGTCGATAGCTTTTTGCAGACGTCCTCAGGCAAGTGAAATAGAAATGCATCGGCATAATGCCCCAGGCTTTCGTCCGCAAAACCAATCTTTTCGCCATCCGCGTTGTCGAGATGCACCGGCACATTTTCGAGGTTGTCGCACAACGGGTAAAGATCGCCAAGCACTTGACGGCGTTTAATGGCAAGGGGGCTGTAAGTCATTTTGATATTATAGCATATTTCGTTAAAGCCCGAGCGAGAAATCAGAAGCCTGGGCGAAATACAAGATCGTGACACGTGATGCGGCCTCTCACCCGTGTTGCAAACGCATTACGATTTATTCGTACATCGATCTTTACTCAATAAAACTTGAATTCGAGCAAAATAAAAAGGCTGCCAGAAAACTTAGCTTTCCGGCAGCCTTAATTTTTAATTGTGATGAGCAGTCAGCTAATTAGTAGCGTCCGCCGCCACCGTAACCGCCGCCGCCACCGCCACCGCCGTAGCCACCGCCACCGCCGCCACCGCGGCCTCCACGACCGCCACCGCCACCGGCGCCAAAACCGCCGCG
>JBGTEX010000011.1:0-32435 GCA_041747575.1 Pyrinomonadaceae bacterium | reverse complement strand
TACCGATGAACGAATTAAACAAGTCGAGGATATCCTCAACAACCGCCCTCGCAAATCCTTGGGCTACCAAACACCCTATGAAGTCTATTTCAAAGAACTGGAGCAACTAAAAAGAGTTGCACTTACTGCTTGAATTCAAGTGATATAATTTTGTCTATGGAAACGTATAAACTCACGGTGCTTGAACCGGATGCGATGCAGATAATAAACGATCTAGCTAAAAACGGGTCGGTTAAACTTCAAAAGGTAAAACAGGCAACGGGAAAGTCAAAATCGGAACGGAGAGCTTTCTATTTATCCGCACCGGTTATGACTGATTACGAACTGGCCCGGCTTAAGGAAACCAGAGATTGGATGAATCAATGGAAACGAAGATGATCCGCAAAACAATTTAATACCAAAACTTAGGCACTATAAATACTTTGTTAAACCGCTAAACTGCGACGGCGTCGGCTGTTTCTTTCCCGTCTTCGTCGGTTAGATATGCGGTGAGGTCGTCGTCAACCGGTTCAAGCGTTATTTCGGTTTCCTCCGGCAGTTGGTGTTGGACGGTGGCTGCGATAGCCTCTTCTTCCTGCGTTTCGCGGGCCTTGAGCATGTTGCAGCTGCCCTCGAGAATGGCTCCTTCCTCGACGATCAGACGGGGACTTTGAATATTGCCCATAACGCGGGCGGTCCGCCCGAGCTGTAATTTCTCGGTTGCGATGATATCGCCGTTTACGGTTCCGTTAATCATGGCGGCCGCAACCTGAATGTTGGCGTCAACCTGGCCGTTTGTTCCGATTATCAGCGTGCCGGTTTCGGATGCGACTTTACCGATCAGATTTCCGTCAACGCGGAGCATCGCGTGAAATTGCGTTTCGCCGGTCAGCGTCGTGCCGTGACCGACGAAACCGCTCAGACGTCCCTCTTTGATATCGCGGGCCATCGAGTCGCTCTCGGATATAGCCCCTCGTGCGCTCGCGGCCTGAGTCTCATTAGTATATCGATATGTCGGCTCGACCGGAGCCTGCTCTTGTAAGTCGCTTGATTGCTCTCTGCTGCCTCGTCCCATTCTGATCATAATATTATTATTCCTCCGTCATCAATTTGTCCGAAAAAATGCGATTTAGATTGGAAGCCGGATAACCGCCAAAGACGATCCGGCGTCGCCGACCAAGAAGCACAAAATCTGTTTTTTGTATGATTTTTTCTATCGTAATAAAACAGTTATATAATAGATTAGTTTTCCGAGCCGTGTCCAGTCATTGATTTGAGGTTGTCAAAAGGATGTTGGCGTGTCAGAATTCATATATTTCGGGGAGTATTCGAAAATTGCCGATCGAGACAAAAACCAGAGGTAAATTGCTAAAGAAAATTGGTCGGGCGATCGCTGATTTCTCGATGATCGAGGATGGCGATAAGGTGATGGTTTGCCTTTCGGGCGGCAAGGACAGTTACACGATGCTCGATCTGCTGCTTGACGTTAAGCGGCGGGCACCGGTGAATTTTGAGATCTTAGCCGTCAATTTAGATCAGAAACAGCCTGATTTTCCCGAGGACGTTCTGCCGGACTATCTGGACGGCGTCGGTGTAAAATATCGAATCGTCGAGGAAGATACATATTCGATCGTTACCGCCCACATTCCCGAAGGTAAAACTTACTGCTCACTATGTTCACGTCTGCGACGCGGTATATTATACTCGGTCGCGGTCGAAGAGGGCTGCACAAAGATCGCACTCGGGCATCACGCAGACGACATCATTGCCACGTTCCTGATGAATCTCTTTTACGTCGGCCAACTGAAGGCCATGCCGCCGATCCTCCGCAGCGACGACGGCCGCAACACGATCATCCGCCCGCTCGCATATTGTCAGGAAAAAGAGATCGCGGCGTATTCAGAGGAACAGAAATTCCCGATCATTCCGTGCAATCTCTGTGGTGCGCAGCCAAATCTGAAACGGGCGCGGGTCAAGCGTCTGCTCAACGAACTCGAAAAAGAAACGCCATTCATCCGCAGCTCGATGATGACCGCCCTGACCAATGTCACCGGATCACACCTTTTGGACAATAAACTCTATAATTTCAAGAGTTTTGAGCCGATGATAAAACAAATCCCGGCCGGACACGGCTCGGTGGAGAGGGAGCTTGACGACGTTTTCGACCACAGCGAACCGGCATTTGCCGTCAATCTGATGGCCGCCGCCGGTCTTGAAAAAGTTACATTCGCCGGATAATGATTCGCGTAATTTGCGGGCAAAAACATTTTTAAGGGTAGAGGATCGTCAGCGGCCAGACGGGGATATTTCGGATTACGCCAAATGCCACCAGCACGATCAGGAACGTCCATAAAAATCCGGGCCGCGTCGGCCACATCGGTAATCCGCGACCGCGAAACGCGAGCAAGATCAGCGAGACAAATACCCAACCAAAGATCGCTGCCCAAACCGGAATCAACAAATTAAAATCAATGGCGGGGATAATGTCGCCGTGAAACAGCGAATGAAAACCGCGTGTCAAACCGCATCCGGGACAGGCGATACCGGTCAAATTCAAAAGCGGGCACAGGGGGAAAATATTTGTCTTTGCCGGATCAAAAAATGCGACAAATGCCGCACCGCCGGCCATGGCCGCGGCACCGGCACCGGCCAACAGACGCTCGGACGCCGGCCGGAACCGAACGGCAGAAGACAGCCCAGGACTTCCTGATGATTCGGCGGCATTCATCTCAAATTTTGCTGTATTGACCGCGACATCTCGAAAACAGCCTGTAACAGGCCGCAACCTGACGCTGCACAACCGGAGATTGTGCGACAGCCGCGACAGCCAAAATGCTCACCGCCATTAAAGGGTAAAACAGTAATTTAAGCATAAAGCTATTCTATCACCAATTTTAAGCAACCGTTACGCCGCGATTTTAGGATCATCTTAAGGGACAAAATTATAGGTCAGCACCCCAACGATTTTGACAGGGTTTCCCTGTAGCAGCGTCGGGGCAAATTTTGCAGCCATCGCCGCTTCTGTCGCAGCATTTCGCAGCAAGGGGTGGCCGAATACGGCATTTGCGGCCGTTACATCGCCATTTTCGTCCACAAATACCTGTACCGTAACGGAGCCGCCCGCTCTTACGGCCTTGGCGGCGGCAGGATATATCGGAGCCGGAAGGCTCTGGGCTTTACCGTTCAAAACTCCGCCGCTTATTGTTTTTTCATCCGTTTGTGCGACGGGACGCGCGGCGGAAAAATTGTAGACAATAAAACCCCGCACTTTGACGGGCGAACCGCTGAGCATAGTAGGCGAAAACTTAGCGTTTAGAGCCGCTTGCCGTGCCGACTCGATCAGGATTGGATTTGTCGGTTCGGGCTTCGATATCTCATAATTTTCCACGTCACCCGGCTCCGCAATTTTTGCCGAATCCGCAATCCTGACCCGTTTAATAACGATCTGACTGTTGTCAACGGGTTCGGCTGATATGACATTACCCTCTTCATCAATCGTTACTTTAATTTTTACTGTACCCTGGATGCCTGCAAGTTTTAGATCCTCCGGGTATTCCGGCTTTGGCATATTTACCGCTTTGCCATTCAGGATGCCGCCCTGAATTTCTCTCGCAGCATAAACATCGACCTGCGCCGCGACGCTCAAAATACCCGACGACAAAAATATCAATAGTCCCGCAAATTTAAACAGTTTCATAATTTTTTATTCCTCCATTCCTGAGTTTGATTTTAAATAAATCTAATTCGTTAGACGCCGTTTCGAGGGAATTGTTCCCAAAATCAAAAATATTTTTTTCCAGAGCGGTAAGGATTCGATATCGTTTTGAGGTTTATTCGAATCTTTTAATGCGGGGTGATATTATGTGTTGATGAAAAATATCTTGATAGAACAATTTGCCGCCTGCTGCGACCAAGATGTATGGTTTGTCTCGCTTGGAAATGCGCTTGGTGGTGTGACGGCGGAGAATGCCGTTTGGAAGCCGGAGGGCGCGGACAATTCGATATGGGAAACGGTAAACCATATTATCTTTTGGAACGAGCGTTGGCTGCAGCGGTATCGCGGCGAGTTGAATGAGCCGCAGGATGTTGAGAACAAGGGGACGTTTAAATCAAAGGAAAACGACTGGCAGAAAACGCTCGAAAGGCTGTGGACGGTGATGGACGAATGGCGTGAAAAGCTCGATATTATTACAGATGAAAAGCTCGAATCACCCGTGAATGCTCAATACCAAGAAGCGTGGCGGTCGCCGCTCGCACATCAAAATATCCACAACGCCTATCACATCGGGCAGATCGTTTTGCTCAGAAAGCTGCAAGGCAGTTGGAACGCGAAAAAAGGTGTTTCATAGCGAATTCGCGCGGCGGGTTAATCGAACACGCCTGATTCGGTACGCCAAAAAATGCGTTTTAGCAAAACTTCGACTCAAACCTCTAACCTGATTGACTTTCACAGCGGTTGATCAATCTGAAACAATGAGGCGTCCCGCTCAATTAAACCGCGTGCGACAAGTATTCGACTGCCGCCAGGTTCAAGCGCAAAATTGAATATTCTGCCATCAGTAAAATTCGTAACCGCCGAAACGCTTCCGTCGGCCAACCTTAGCTTCATTATATTTGAAACCGAGTTGTCGATCTGTATAAAGTAAACTTCGGTTTCGTCACTCGACCATTGTATCGTCGGTTCTTCGTAAGGGCTGCCTGTCGGAATTCTGACAGGATGGCTCGACACGACCTGCTTGCTGTCATTGGCGGCAATTATTGCAATTCCTGCCTCCAGGTTTCCTGTCTGAACGCGGTTAAATGCAAATGCAATAAATTTGCCCGACGGTGAGACTGACGGTGCCCAGGCTCCGCGATATTCCTGGCTGATCATCTTTGAACGGCCACCCTCGATCGATATCTCGTGCAACGACTGTTTATCGTCATACTGACTGTAAACGATCCTTTTGCCGTCGGGAAAAAATGTGGGCGCAGCGGCCGTAACGTTTTGGGTCAAAGAGCGCTGCGATCCGCCCGCGAGATCTATGATCTGAATCCCAAGGTGATCTGTCGATTGTTTTCCCTGAAAAGCAAGCAGCCGGCCGTTGGGCGAGATAGCAAATCCGCCAGCGGAGTCGAGCGTGATCTCCGTCGCGCTGCTACCGTCCATCTGCATTCGCCATATCGCATCACGTCCACTTGCCCGTGAATGATAAAAAAAAGTTCCGTCACCTGACCATGCCAAGCCTCCGACGCCGTCTTTATTATCGAAACCGGCTGTCAGCTGAACCGCCTGATCTCCCAATAGCCAAACGTGCGAGCTTTGCCGGACTTTGACAGCGACAATTGAGCGTCCATCCGGCGTGCCGCCTATAGATTCGTAAACAAATGAATCGTCGGTTACCCGTTGTGTCCCTCCTGTTTCGGCGTCCACACGCCATATTTGGGAGTTTATAGATTTTGGGTCCTGACCCGCAAGGACGATCTTTCTTGAATCAGAAAGCCATACGACAGAGCTCAGCGCTGTCCAACGCTGGTCGGGAACGAAATCAACCAAACCGGTTGATACCTCGATTCGGGCAATCGTGAAGTGAAACCCGTCTTCAACACTGACCGCGGGACATAAGATCTTACTGCCGTCAGGTGACCATGCCGGCAACCCTTCAAACCGGTTCGGCAGACGACTCGACGCCAATTTGCCGATGTTAGAGCCATCGGCGTCAGCCGTAAGCAAGGCATATTCATTCAACTCAGCATAGCGGCGAACAAAGGCAATTTTTTTGTTGTCGGGTGAGAACGACAATGAACCGTAAATATCATCGAGTATCTTTGTCGGTTCGCCGCCGCCGAGAGGAATGCTGAACAGGGACACCAACGAGCTTGCAGCCTGACGCGTTCCAAAGTAAATGCCACTGCCGTCCGAAGGAAATGCGATCGTCATGATCCGAATATCCTTAGACGCCGGTATCAGAACACGTTGACCGCCATTCTCGATGTCAAATAGTATTAATGCCGCGTTTTGCGCAACCGCGGCAAAGCGGCCATCATGTGAGATCGCCGCCCGCGTCACACCTCCTTCGACGGTCAGGCGTCTCTGCGCTACCGGCTTTGAAATATCATGCGATTGGTTCCGCCAAAATTTGACACCCAAAATTACGGCGGCAACAGAGACAATTATTAAGCCAAACGCAGCGATCGACCGCACGAGGGTTTTGGAACGCCGGCGGCCGTCACCGTTCGACGTCTCTTGTTTGGCGCTGGCCAGGGGTTTTGCATCACCCGCGCCGGTTTCGAGTGCGAGATGGCCGTCATCGGATGCTTCTGTGGATTTCTGTGTCTCAGAACGCTCAACTATAGCCTGCCAGTCTGACATAGAGATAATGGCGTGCTGCCCAGATTTGGTGGTTCTGGGGTTTGAGACGCGGGCGGAAGCGGATTTTACCTTACCGGCTGGCGGCAAAACGGTTTCAGGCGCCGTCTCTTTTTTTTCTGAGATAACACCTATGGGTGAAAAGGCAGATGGGGCGTCAACCTGGCGAACGTCGGCCACAAACCTGTAGCCGTGTTTACGGACAGTCTGTATGTATCTAACTTCGGATGATTTTTCGTTCAGGGCGTTTCTGATCGCGTGGATGCATTTGTCCAGATTATTTTCTTCGACATAAGAATCCGGCCAGACTTGATCGAGCAATTCCTGCTTGGTCAAAAGGTGGCCGTGATTGCGAACCAGGATGCAGAGCGTTTGAAATGCTTTTTCGGGCAGCGAAGGCGTTTTTGCGCCATCCAGAGATGAAAAAATATGTTCCGAAATGTCGAGCCGGAATGTGCCGAATTCGTATATCTCTTTTCTTTCCTTCAACATACAGGTTCACAAATAGAGGAAGAAAAACGGAAGATAATTTTCATACAAACCGAAAGATTTTTTTCTGCAACCCGCGCGATCCTGTCTCTGCCTTAAAGATCAGCGTGAATGGCACGGCCACAACACTTAGGTTTAAGGCATCAATCATAACCTAATTTTCTAAAGAAAACAAGGGATTTTTCTTTGCAGTATCGGTCTGTCCAAAAAGTTGGACAAGCTCAAAATTGGAAGCGGGCGGCGGAGCAGGATTGAAATAATTTAAGCCGCTTTGCGGATGATTGGCAAAAGCGAACAGCCTTGCCTTTCGAAAAAAATATTTACCATCGGAGGTTAAAAAATAAATAAAATGAAAAAAACAATTATTAATCGCATAACCACAATCGGCTTTTGTGCCGTATTTGCAATAACTTCACTTGCCGCAATTGCCCCGGCACAGGAGGAGGAGGAAAACAAACTCAGGGACGGCTTTTTTCAAAGCAATCCTGATGTGACCAATCTGCCCGTAATGAACATGGCTACGGGCGAGCGGATTCCGTCCTCCGGAACAACTCTGACGCGAGAGAGGGGAAGCGTATTTTTTACGTTCCACACGCAGGGCCTCACGCCGGGACACGCGGTCACGACATGGATGGCGGTGTTTAATAATCCGAGGCTTTGCGCCACCAGCCCTTGCACGCCTGCGGACTTTGCAAATCCCAGGGTTAATGGAACTCTTCTGAACAGCGGCGGCCGTATAGTCGGACCCGACGGAGCCGCGACATTCGGTGGGTTTCGTGCCGTCGGGGACATTACCGGCGCCCGGCTCGGCATAGGGACCGGCAACGGACTTGTAAACACAAGACGTGCCGAGATACATCTCGTAGTCCGAACTCACGGCCCCGCAAATCTTGCCGACCCTGCAGTTTTGGCCGAGCAGTTGAGTATGTTCAACGGCGGATGCCCAACAAATACATGTACAAACATTCAGGCGTCCATATTTATGCCGTAAAAATAATGAATCGGCGTCGGAGTCGATCGAATAATGCCGCCGTCTCCGGGCGTTGGAGCTGAATGGCGGCGGCATACGGCAAAAGACGCCGATTCATAATTAAGGCTAAACGATGAAAACTTTTCAAAAAGTGCCTGTTTAGTCGAAAACCAGTTGGAATTCAAACTTTTTGATCTCCCACAAATAGTCAGGCGGCGTGCCTGATTTCCGGTCGGCCTTAACGACGACTACGTTAAAATAACTAACTTTGATATAGGAGCAAAACAATGAAAAGTACCCCTCAGAATAGTGCATCTGAAGTTGGAAATGAAAATCGAAATATGCCCGGCCGCCGCGAATTTCTCGGCAAACTGGGCAAAGGAGCAATTGTAGCGGCGGCTGCCGGAGCAATCGGGGCAAAGCCGTTTTTGGGCGGAACGGTGTCGAGCGTTTTAGCCCAGTCGACCACGGCCCAGCGGGCATTCGACGCATATCAGTACCGTCTAAACACGGCGCTTTTTAATTTTCAGAATACGCCGTCGAATCTAGCTCATCCCAACAATGGTGATGAAGCACTCTACCCGAACAAAATAAACAGTTTTTCGAAAGGGCTGCCGCATAAGCCAAACGGCGAGGTTGTTAATTCAGCCTATAATAGTTTTAGGCAAGCAGTAAACAGCGGGCTTCCGAGCAGCTTTGAGCTGATCCCGCAGGGCGGTGATCGCAGATTGGTCAACCCTCAGGCCGGCTTGGCTTTCGATCTGGAAGGCAGCGATTCGCATGCTTTGGTTCAGCCGCCCGCCCCGACCTTTGCCAGCCGCGAAACGGCCGCCGAAATCGCCGAAAATTATTGGATGGCGCTGCTTCGCGACGTGCCTTTTTCCCAATACAATAATAATCCGATCGCAAACGCAGCCGCCGCGGATCTTACGCTTTATGGAGCGGATTTCAAGGGTGCGAAAAACAATGCCGGCGTGGTCACACCGAGACTTTTGTTTCGCGGACTGACACCGGGTGACCGCATCGGCCCATATCTTTCGCAGTTCTTTTATCAGCCCTGCTTTTTTGGTGCAAATGAGATCAGCCAACAGATCGTAACGACAGTTCCGGGTGTGGACTATATGACCGATTTTAACACTTGGAGGTCGGTGCAAAACGGCGTTTCGCAAAACCCCGATATTCTTGATCCAACCCGGCGTTATATGCGAAACGGACGCGACATCGGCCAATGGGTTCACATCGATGTTTTATTTCAGGGCTATTTCCAGGCGTTTTTAATCTTGGCAAACAATATTGCAAATACCATCGACGCCGGAAATCCTTATAATCTGTCGAATAACCAGGAAGGCTTTGGAACTTTTGGCCGGCCGGCAATCGGTTCGCTGGTGGCCGAAGTTTCGTCGCGGGCATTAAAGGCGGTCTGGTATCAGAAATGGTTTGTCCACCGACGGGCAAGGCCTGAAGTATTTGCTGAACGCGTTCATCGAACACTTAACAACGGAGCCGGTTATCCGGTGCATCCTGAGATTCTGAATTCGATCAACAGCGGAAGCAGATTGGGCGGCTTTTTGACGCCTGGCAATGCATTTTTGCCGATGGCGTTTCCGGAAGGAAGCCCGCTCCACCCGGCATACGGTGCCGGCCACGCAACCGTCGCAGGAGCCTGCGTTACGATCCTAAAGGCTTTCTTTGATGAAACGATCGTCTTTGCAAACCCGGTGCAGCCAAGTGCGGACGGGCTGTCGGTGGTTCCATTTACCGGAAACCCGTTGACCGTCGGCGGCGAGCTAAACAAGATTGCCTCAAATGTTGCTCTTGGCCGCAATATTGCGGGTGTTCACTGGCGTTCGGACGGAACGGAGTCGCTCTTGCTCGGCGAACAGCTTGCCATCAGCATCCTCCGCGACCAACGGGCCAGTTACAACGAACAGTTTACCGGCTACAGCCTGACTAAATTTGACGGAACAACGATCATAATTTAGTTCCACTTCGCCAAAATTTTCCGAAAATACGGAGACGCGGTTCGAAAGAGCCGCGTTTTTTTGTGGCGTTCCTTTTGACTTTAAATGCGTGACCGTAAACTGGCGTGGCTGTGCGAAGCCTAAATCTCAGCCTTTCGCACGGTTAGATTTCGAATCCGATCCCGCCGAATTTCAAACCCGATACCCGGCGCTTCCGGTGCGGTGATCGTGCCCTTTGCCGACACTTCGACAGCCGGTTCGATGACGTCTTCGTGCCAATATCGTTTGCTGGCAGAGACGTCGCCGGGCATTGTGTAGCCGGCGAGGGTTGAGATGGCGATATTGTGGGCGCGGCCGATGCCGCTCTCGAGCATGCCGCCGCACCAGACGGGCATGCCCGCCTCGCGGCAGATCTGCTCGATCAACTTTGCCTGCGTGTGGCCGCCGACCCTGCCGTTCTTCAAATTAATGATTTTGCCGGAACCGAGCTCGATCGCTTTGCGGGCGTCGTCGGGTGATTTGATCGGTTCGTCGAGGCAGACCGGCGTTTTTAAATGAGTCTGCATCTTTGCGTGATCAATGATGTCGTCATAGCCAAGCGGCTGTTCGAGCATCATCAGATCGAATTCGTCGAGGCTCCTGAGCAGGTCAATGTCGGTAAGCGTGTACGCCGAATTGGCGTCACCCATCAACAAAATGCCGCCGAATTCCGCCCGCACGGCCTTGATCACATCGTAATCCCAACTCGGGCTGATCTTGATCTTGATGCGTTTGTAACCGGCGTCGAGCTCGACCCTGATCTTCTCCAAAAGCTGTCCGACAGAGTCCTGAATGCCGATCGACACGCCGCATTCGATCTCCTGATTGACGCCGCCGAGGTGCCGCCAGAGCGGTATGCCGAGTTTCTTCGCCTCGAGATCCCAACAAGCGGTCTCGATCCCGGCCTTTGCCATCCGATGGCCGCGGGCCCATTTCATTAGATCCCAAACGCCGGCGGCCGACTCGACCTCACGATCAACGACCATAGGCGCGAGAATTTTCTCGATCGTCACCCACGCCGAATCCGTCCATTCGTCCGAATACCCCGGCGATTCGCCGCACGTCACCTCGCCCCAGCCTTCGCTCCCGTCCGCATCCTCGACACGCACCAAAATAATACGCCGTTCGTACGTTCGGCCAAAGCTGGTTTCAAAAAAATGGACAAGCGGGAGGTTTATCTCGATCAGTTCGACAGATTTTAATTTAATCATAGCGGGCAAAAAGACAGGTTAATGATTGCCACCTCGAAATAAAATCCGATTGCGACCGGAAGTTAATGCCTCAGATAAATCCGGCAGAAGTGGCACGACAAAACGCAGCGGTCCCTGATTGCCGGGCGCACGCTCTTCGCCGTTAATTTTTATGAGCCAGCGCGATCTTTAAAAAATTCTCAAACAATATGCGTCCGTCGCGGCTTTCGTTGGGATGTTCCCAACGGGTTGGGTTTTTTGTCCAGTCTTCAAAAGATTTTTCGAGGTGAAATTGAACACAGTAGATGATCTGGCTGTCGGAATTTTTTACCATCATCTGATTTTTGCAGAGGTATGAGGTGGCCAGAAGTTTGAAGCCGTCGGGAACGCCGACGACCTGGACGCCGTGGTTTTGCCAAACGCGGAGGATGTCGTCTTTTTTTGTGTATTCCTGCCAGACGCCTGATTTATCGTCTTCGTTACCCTCAAAGATCGGATCGGCCTTATCCGTGATTTTTACAAAGCGGTACTGATATTCGACGAGGCGGTCGGTGCGCTTTTCCGCGAGATCTAAATTGTCCAGCGTTTTCAATTCGGCGCCAAATGCCAGACCGACCAGCTGATGTGCTCCGCAGATGGCAAGCACGGGAATTTTGGTTTCGTGGATAAACTTTTTGAATGCGTCGATGTGGGCCGGATTATAATAATCAAAATCAGAAAACGTGCCGCTCATAACGATCGCATCCGGGCAAAATTTTTCGACCGCATCAGCGACCTCTGACAGATGAACAGACATTGTCCTCGGTTTTTTGACAAGCCGCTGAACGTTGTTGGCAATGTTGTCGCAGGCCATAGATGAAACCCAGCGTTCAAATTCGAGTTTGCTTTTGAGCGTGTCTTTCCAATCCTCGCGGGCCAGATCGGAAATGTCGGATTCATACCGCAGCAGATCGTTGACGATCAAAACCTTAGCGTTGTCGATCCGCTTTTCTATCTGCTCATAACGGCAATAGGTGCTCTTATTATAAGGAAACGGAAGCTTTTCGGGTTTGGTTTTCTTTGCCACTAAATCGAACATAACGTGTTAAATTTCCGTTAAATATGCGTTAAAGACGCATCTTTTAATTATATCACCATTTACAAAAAAACGAGTCGCGTTTTAAGCTGACGCTTATCCTCTCTGAGTTCTCCGAACGTATTCAAAAGAGAGTTTCAAGGATAGATTTTGCGGCTGTCGAGCCCTGGCCGGCTGCATTTGCAATCGTCGGAGCGGCAGGCCCTGTGACGTCGCCGATAGCGTAAACACCGGAAATATTGGACGCGCACATAGAATTTATTTCTATATAACCTGATTTATCGAGTGCGATCTGTCCCCGAAAATTCTCGGTGTTAGGCACAACGCCGATCCGGATCAATACGTGGTCGGTAGCAAGTATTGAGGTTTTACCGGTTTTTGTATTTGAGAGATCAACTGACCTGACCGTATTTTCTCCCGTAATCGCAGTAACTTTTGTATCGAACATAAACGATGCGTTAACGCGATTTTTAACATTCTCGACAAAAGAGCTGCGAGCTGAAAATTCGAACCCGCGATGCACGACGATCACTTTTTTTGCCGTTTCACTCAGGATAATGGCGTTTTCGAGCGCTGCGTCGCCGCCGCCGACGATTACGACCGTCTTGTTTTTGACCGTTTCTCTGTCCTTTGACCCTGATCGCAAAATTCCCGAGCCGATAAAGTCTATTTCGCCCTGAATCCCAAGTTTTCTTCGCCTGACGCCGGTTGCGATAATTATCGCTTTTCCTTTATAACGGGTACCGTCGTCAATAGTTACTTCCATTTTTGACAGGTCGGCGTTTATGACATTGGCTGTCAAAAGGCTTCTAAATTCAGATCCGCAAATGTGTTCGAGCAACAGATATTGCAGCTCCTTGCCGTTTCGGGCCGTGACGCCAGGATAGTTATTTATCGCGTTAAACGTCCATAAAAGCTGGCCACCAAGCTCTTTTTCTTTTTCGACAACGATTGCTTTTAAACCAAGATCGGCACAAGCAAGCGCCGCCGAAAGCCCGCCAGGGCCGCCGCCGATAATTATCACGTCAAAGCCAGTGAGATACCGATCAGCCATTTGATTTGGATTTTATGCACACCAAAGACAATAGACTCTATTTCGCCGTGAATGTGCCGTCGGCGGCGATCTGAGGGGCGTTTGCTCCAAAGTCCGCGATTGAAAGATTGCGCACTACGCGGATGGCGGCACCGGACGGGTCAAGCCTTGGGCCGCCGCGCCCGGGTTGACGGCCGGCATTGATCTTGCCGTTTAGAAATCTGCCGTCCGAGTCGATAGTTATCTCAAGAATTTTTGTCAGGGCCGTTTCCCCGCGAAGCGTAAACATACCGTATGTTGCAAAATTTCCCAGCGAATAGCTGATCAAACGATCTTTATATATTTCCATACCGCGCATAACGTGCGGGCCGTGACCGAGAACGAGGTCGGCACCGGCGTCGATGACCGTGCGGGCAAAGAGCGGCAGATTACCGCGGGCTTCGCCGGCAAATATCTCTGTGCGGTTCGGGACGCGTTGGCTGTCGGTACCCTCGGCTCCGCCGTGAAACGAGACGACGACGACGTCCGCTTTTTTGTCGGCTTCGTTTACAAGCTGACGGGCAATACCGAGATCATTGACGTTTGGCGTTATGCTGTTGTGAGCAAAACCAATAAAAGCGACTATCTTTCCTTGGGCCTCCAGATAGGCGGTCGTAAACTGCTCCTTGTCACTGCCGGCGTACTTGATGCCGACGTCATCGAGCGTTTTTCGTGTACTCGCCCGTCCGTAATCACCAAAATCACCAGCGTGGTTATTTGCAAGGCTCAAAACGTCAAAACCCGCATCTTGCAGGTGTTTGCCGTATCGGGTCGGCATCCGGAAGGCAAAACACCGCGTCGATCTGGGCGAACACTTTTTTGTTGTTCCGCCCTCGAGCATCGGCCCTTCTAGATTGCCAAATGCGATATCAGCTTTTGCCAATATCGGCGTAACTTCTTCAAGAAGGCCGGCTCCGTCATTAGGCGGCAGAAAGGTGTCGTTTATCGAAGTCGAACCGAGCATAATATCGCCAACGGCGGCGATGGTTATCGGCTCGTCATTTTTTTGCGTTGTTTCAGCAACGGGTGCAAACAGGTTACGGGGCTCTTCGCTCCTGACAGTTTTTGACTGACAGGCAAGCAAAATGAAAACTCCTAGCGGGAGCGACAAATATAATAAAAATCGGGTTCGGTTCAGCATAATCTAATCCTTGATGTTGGATGCGTACTTCCGCTATAAAATTGCCAATTGTCTGCATCTTCCTTCATTTCATTATCTTAAGCAAACTACAATAGCCAGATCGTTGACCTTTTCAGTTGATCGCTTTCATTCGTATCGCAATGATTCGATTGGATTTAGTCGGCTTGCGCGGATGGCGGGCAGGACGCCGGCGGCAAATGCGATGGTGCAGACAAGGAGCGTCACCAGCAGGATCGATGGAAGTGTAAACACAAACAGCGTATAACCCTCAAACGAATCGCGGTAGGTGCGTATGAGTATCTGATTTGCGGTCAAACCGACGATGATCGCCGCTACGATGCCAAGGACGGCTCCCCAGAAACCGATCAGGACCGATTCGAGCGAGAAAATTGCAAATATCTTGCCCCGTCCCATACCCAGAGCTTTTTGCAGGCCGATCTCTTTAGTACGTTCGATAACCGCGATGACGAGCGTGTTAATAATACCGAACGAAGCCGCGAGCAGCGCTATAAAGGCGACGAGGCCCATAACAATCTTAAAGATTCCGATTGCGTCGTCTGTTCGTTTTTGCTGGTCGGCCATTGTTTCGGCCGAAAACCCTTTCTCGACCAGCTTGTTCTTTACCGCATCGATCTTTGCCTGATCGGCGGATGAAAGCTGGACGCTAAAATTAAAAAACTTTCCCGCGCTGTCCGGCGAAATCTGATCGCCATATATCGCCGCCGCCGTATCAGCATCAACAAAAGAGGTTGTATTATCCTGAAAACCCTTGGTTGCGACACCGACTATTTTAAGCGGGCGCTCTATCATTGATTTGTCCGCCGCCTTGTAGCCGATCGTCACACTTTTGCCGATCAGATTGTCCAGATCACTATCAAAAGCCCTGGCGAGGCCGAGGGGAATGACGATCTGGTCGTTACCGCTTATGGTATCTCCGGCCTCCGTTTTTTGGCTGATGCCCTGCGAGATCATACCGAGATTGAGCCAGTATTTTTTTTGTCCGTCGAGCGTGATATACTCGCCGCCGATCTCGTAGCGGGGCGTAACGGTTTTTACCTCGGGCGTCCCGTTCAGTGCATCCTCCATTTCCGGCAAGGTTATGAGCATAGCAGTCCGGTCGAATCTGCGCGCCGTCGGTAATTCCGTTTCTCCGCTGTATTCCGGTGGAGTGTCGCCCGGCGGCGGGCCATCGGGTATCTCGATTTTTCTACGGACAAAAATAACAGTGTCGCCCTCGATATTTTTCACCTGGCTGTCAACATAGCTGCGAAGGCCGTCGCCTATGCCGTTCGTCATTGTCAGAGTAAATGAGCCGACGAAAATCGCGGCTACGGTGAGAAGTGTCCGCAGCTTATTACGAAACAGGTTACGGTTGGCCAGTTTTAGAAGGTCAAATATTTTCATCCTGCATCAGCCTCCGTTCTGTATTCGGCGACTATCTGTCCGTCCTTTAGTTCAACGATTCGCTCGCACCTATTTGACAGGTCCGCGTCGTGGGTAACGATCACAAGCGTGATACCTTTTTCGCGGTTTAGTTCAAAAAGCATATTTTCGACCGCCGCACCCGTATTTGAATCAAGATTGCCGGTTGGCTCATCCGCGAAAATCACCTGAGGTTTACCGACGAGTGCGCGGGCGATGCAGACACGCTGTTTCTCGCCGCCTGACAGATCTTTTGCCTTTTTATCTGACTTTTCGGTGAGTCCGACCGAGGCCAGAGCCTCGTTCGCGTCCGTTATCATATCAAAATCCGAAGCCCCCCGAATGCGCATCGGCAACACGACATTTTCAAAGACAGTTTCGCGTCCGTTAAGAAAAAATTGTTGAAAAACAAATCCGAATTTTTCGTTCCGCAGCCGATTTTTCTCTGTCTCCGACATAGTCGAGGTTTCGTCGCCGTCAACATATACATAGCCTTCGGAGGGAATGTCAAGACACGCGAGCAAATGCATCAGTGTTGATTTGCCGCTGCCCGATTTACCGACGATTGCGATGCAGTCGCCTTTGTGAATACGAAGATCGACGTTTTTGAGAGCATTAAACCCGACTCCGTCGCTGGTATAAGTTTTGGACAGGCCGCTGGCCTCAAGCATAATTTTTTGCGGTAAGGACGGCCGGACGGCTGCTTTTTGTAAATCATCCGATTCAGATACAAGCTCAGTAAATATCGGTGCTGGATCGATCTCCGGTTCAGACGAATACGGGTCACCTGGCGGTTTTGGCGTCATCACCGACGAATCGGTTTGAGCAAAAGTCAGGCTTGGTTTAGGCGGAGACTGTATTGTAATTTCCTTCGGTATAAATTGCTGAGCCGGTGCAGCCCGTTCGGGAGATAAATCATGAACAGGTGAAACCGCCGGCTCGTTATTTTTGAGCGAGGCGGGCGGAATTTCAGCAAAGCCGATGGCGGCGGTTGGCGTCATGCGTCGAAGTTCGTCAAGAAGGTCGGCGACCGTCTTTTTATCTAGAGCCTCCCTGTGCCGGTCAACTGTCCTGCCCGTAGTTTGGTTAAACTGAACCCCGTTCTCGAGCGTCAAAAATGCTCGGTTTAACAAGGCGTACATAGTCACGATCTTTTGTTGTTCTACTGTCAGCATCAACGATTTGATCACCGCTTCCGAGTAAATAGTGCCGTGCCTCGTACCATACCAGATTGCTTTGATTCGCCCGACCGCCTCGAGCGGATCACCCTGTGCAAGGCTGTCGAGATCTACCAGGCCGGAGAAAGTTCCCTCGGAGATCATGACATTTTTTGCCGAAAGGTCGCCGAAATATGTAAGCGGGCGAACCCTTTCAAAATAGCCTTTGTACTCCGAATTGAGGTATTTAAGAATCTGTTCTAACTTTGCATCCAGCACACCGGTCGTTCGCCCCCAAACTGTAACGGCCTTTGTTACGCGGGCCACTTCGGCGGACCAGGAATCAACTAAATCCCGGTCATCGCCCCAAAGAACGCCGAATTTGCCGTTGTTCGGTACGCTGGCGAGCTGTCGAAAGATATTTGCGATCTCGGCGCCCGCCGCCCGAAGCTCATGATCGGAAAGCGTCTCGATCACGTCGCCAATATCCCTGCCGGGTAATCTGTTTTGTACCTGATAAGCAAACGGTACCGCCGTCCGTGAATAATCCTCAGCTAAAATCTCGGGTACGATGATCCCCTTCGACCTGAAAAGCGGAATATGCTTATGCGAACCGAGCATAAAACGCGGCTCGCTGTTTAATCGAAAGATAAAATCCCGACCGCCGATATCGACCGTGTAAACATCATTGCAAATACCGTTCGGCATCCGCGCGGCAGAGACCGGCATAGTGCCGAACTCTTTCTGTGCGATCTGCGTGATCGTGTCGTTAGTTGTTTTTTCGGTCATTTGAGAGTGTCTTTGTAAAATTAATCGAACAATGACGGGTTTTCAGGAGCCGGAAGAGGTAACTCCGAGGTTTGCACCACCTTGATCCCCTCCGTCTCCGCAAATTTTTTCAGATTCTCGTCGTCCGAATAAATTGTGGCAGCACCATTTACTTTAGCAATGGCGACAATTTGACGATCAAATTTTATTTTTGCCCAAGTTCCTATGCCATCTCGCCGTTTTTTTTCTGCCTTGCTAAATCCACTCGCTATCTTGACGTGCATGGCGGCCAGCTCAATTGCAGCCCTCTCGTCAAATTCAGCAATTCGAAAGTTGGACGTTTTATGGATTTTCTCGAGATACACAGGCCCCTCTTTTCCCGCGAGAATTAAGAACTCACTAAGGACCGGGGTCGGGATTATAATTTTTTCGTGATCAGCATCCCAGCTATTGCGGACAAACTCCAGACGATCCTGAAGCCGATTGACGGATTTTCCGGCGGCAGCGTCAGGATGGATCAACAGTCCTAAAAATGTGCTATCAAGACAGAGCATTTATTGTATTTCTTCATAACGAATCATTTTAAGTTCACGTATTGGGTCGCCAGTCTCTTTCCATTTTCCCTCAACCGCCCTGAGGCTATCGAGGTCATGTTCTATCGTGGCGTTTCCAAGCGGCCTAAAATCTAAGATTGTAAAAGCCTCAAGTTTCCATTCACCTTCTGCAAGCCGCAACCACTTACCCTTTCCCTCGACGCGAATTAAAGAGCTGAATAGGTGAAGGGCGATTTGTTTGGCAATACTGCGCCGAGCTGTGCAGGTAAATTCCTGATTGTTTAATCCTTCTAAATGAATGGGGACGGATTCTTTGGTTCCACCTATCCGGATCGGTATTCCGTCTAAGGTGCCGGATTGCCAAAAGGGGCCATATTCAGGTGGCGGCTCACGTTTCACGCCGGGGAAAGCAAGCACATTATCTTCATTCGGAGATTTAATATAACCGTCCGCGTTATCCTTGCGAAGCCTCTCATTCATTCGGGCATAGGCCGTCATGGCGTCGCTCGGACCCTCATTCTCTTTTACCGAATAAAGTCGCTGACTTACTTTCGGAACTGCTTCCCGGTCGACACGGATAACAGGCATTGTGCAACCGTCTTCGAGCCTTTCAAAATGAACGCTCGATTCTTCGCCGAAAATAATCGCAAGATCATCAAGATACGCCGCTAGTTGACGCATCGGAATTGTATCGCGGGTGTAAGCCTCGATCTTGAATTTGTATTCTTCTAATTCTGGATGGTGAATATGACGAGTCATTTGTTTATTCTCCCTTAAACACAATTACCGTTACCAATTAAACGCCTTATCATTATCGTTATCGTCGTGGCGCCATTCAATTATGAGCGAAATAAGCACGAAATCAAGCAAAGCTTCGGGTTTGCATTTCTTCAAACTGAGTCAATTGTTAATCGCCCGCTGCACCCGCGGTACAACTCAATAATAAAACAAAAACCTATTTCGCGTAAAAATAAAACTGCACGGCCTGCAGCACGCCGATAAAAAACCCGAAAAGAGCTCCGAATAGCTCGATTGTTCTGAGGTGCTCTTTGGCGACGGACATAACTAATGATTCAAGTTTTTCGGGTGGATAGGTTTGTATCTTCTCGCGGACGAGACCCGCTACGTCAAATTCAGCGACGGCGTCGGGCAATTTTGCGTTTACGGCAGCGATGATCGAGTCGGTTAGAGACATACTGGCCTGACGGAGTTTTGTTTCGGAGATGTGATCGCCGAGTTTGCCGATCGGTTTTGAAAGCAGGAGGTCGATCTGTTTTGCCAAAATTTCATTTATGATGTTTGAGGTTTCTTCGCGGGCAAGAATTTCGAGCAGTCCGTTTGAAAGCAGCGATTTTAGCTTTTCTTCCGATTCCGGATGAATCATTTGCAGGATCGCGTCGATGCTGTGCGGGCGGAGTTTTTCGAGGGTTTGTTTAAGATATATCGTAATGCCGGACGTCGTTTCTTCGCTTTGGAGCAGGTTAAGTACCGATTTTACAACCTGTTCTTTGAGCCGGACGAGCTGGCCGGGGGCGACGGCACCGATGACGACCGGCAGCGGTTTTGCCAACGCGTTATCAATGCTCGAACCTATAAACGAACGGGCTTCTTCGGCAAAAAACGTGCCGTTCAGCGTTTCTTCGATTCGTTTTGGCAGGCTTTCGTTGACAAGGTCGTCCACCTCATCGAGCAGAGTCTCGCGCGAGACAAATATCTTCTTAAAAAACGAAAGATTTTCGTAATAATCGTGAACTTCGTGTTTGATCAGCGTACCGATCTGGTTGCGTGTTTTTTCCGTAGCGGCAAGGTCCGCGAGCTGACGGATCGCCGGTTCGATCTGCTCGTTGGCCTTTTCTTTTAATAGGGCGACCGCGTCATCCGTGAACATGTTCCCAAGCGGCGTTTCAGAATTTATAAGCTCATCGAGACGGCGGCCGATAAAATCGCGAATATTTGTCTCAAACGATTTGGCCTTAACGGCGTTGCGGATGCGCTCGTCCAGAAACGCGGCGATCCTGGCATATGTCTTGTCATCTAAAATCTCTGAAACACGCTTGCCGAGCACGTCATCGACGCGGCGCTCGACAAATCCCTTGATCGTTTCGAGCGATTCCGTGCTTTTTAGCACCGATTTTATATGGTCGGCCAGCTTAAACTGCAAACCCGATACGGCGTCCAGAATTGGCTCACGAATATTGCCGGGCAACGCCTCTATCAGCGACGGATAATCTTCGGCCAGTATCTCGTTTGCATAAGTATCGACCACATTTTGAATTTTGCTTCGGAGAAAATCATTTCCCGTCAGCTGCTTGATTATTGTGTCCTGCGAGACGAGCTCCTCACCGACCGCCTTACCGATAGCGTTTGCAAGCCGATCCCTGTGCCGCGGTATCATTCCCTGCGGAAAAACAGTCAGGCCAAATATCTTAAATGGCCGCCGCGGCCGAAAAAGCATCCGAACCGCGAGCCACGCACCGGCATAACCGTGAGCGGTCGCAAACACGATCAAAAGGCCGATCTGAACCCAGATGATCTTGAATAACGGTTCAATGATATTAATTAGATTCTGAAAAAACTCCATAAGTAATAGTCATTGACTAGTGTAAATATTCTAACGCTTCCTTACAAAAGACGGCTAAAAAACAGGCCAGGCCTAAATCGTTCCTAAAAGCTGCAAAGGCGTGGAATAAATTTTTAGTTTTGCGGTCAAAAAACAAGATAAAAATGCCGTCAACGCGACATATCTGTGGAACCGGACAGCCGTTAACAGATCCATACGATCACTGTGAAAGTTTATCGGCCTGCAATATGTATTATCGGCATTTGCGCTTATTTGTTTTAAAATTTCAATGTCCGTGCGTTTTTACCTTGCCTAAATCCGAGTTATGAGATACAAAATTCACAGCATCTCTATTCTGTTTTAAGCAGCCGGTAAAAAAATGGGCCGTCGAAAACTCACATTCGAGTTTTAGCGGTATCTGACCGATAATCGCCTTCACCGCGGACGGCGAGCGTCAAGAAAAAAAAGGCCGGCGGCAAAATGCGTCATATACAAAGGAGAATTAAGAAAATGAAATCTATCACGTCGGAAATTTCCATCAGAGCCGTAAAACTGGCGATCCTGCTGGCGGCCACAATAGCTTTTTCTGTCGCCGCCGTGGCTCAATCTCAGTCTGCGGCCGCCGATCTAACAGGTACCGTCATCGACCAGACCGGAGCCCTGGTTGCCGGTGCGGCCGTAAGTGTAAGAGGCGTAGGAATCGGCATCACCCGCACGGCAACGACGGGAGCTGACGGCAATTTTAATATCATCGGCCTGCCGCCTGGCAATTATGACGTATCTGCCGAGGCCGCGAGCTTCAAGAAAACGGTGCTTTCCGGCATACAACTCACCGTCGGGCAAAGTGCCGAATTGACCATAAGGCTCGAGATAGGCGAAGCGAGCGCCGTCGTAAATGTGACCGGCGATGACGTTCAGCTTATCGAGACGACAAAAACCTCGGTGTCAAATACGATCAGCGAGGTGAGGATCGACAATCTGCCGATAAATGAAAGAAGCGCAACCGGCTTTGCTTTGACGCTTTCGACGGTGGGCCGCGATAACGGCCGACCGGTCGGGCCGGCACCAACATCCGGTCTAAACATCGGCGGGCAGCGCGGGCGTTCCACGCTCGTTCAGGTTGATGGGGCGGATTTCACAGATAATTCGATAAATGCGGCAAGGTCAACCGTTTCGCAGGAAGCGGTGCAGGAATATCAGGTTACAACCAACTCATACCTTCCCGAATTTGGCCGTGCAACCGGCGGCATTGTCAACGTCGTTACAAAGCGCGGCACGAGCGATTTTCATGGGACGATATTTGGATTTGTCCGTCATAAGACGATCCAATCACGGAATGCGTTCGCACCTATCATCGACGGCGACCCGGACAGAAAACCGCCTTATACGAGAGCTCAGTACGGCATTACGCTCGGCGGCCCGCTTAATCCGGGCAAAACCTTCTTTTTTGGATCGTTTGAACAGCGTCGAAGACAGGAATCCGGTTTTTTTACCGGTGATATAATCGGGGGCGGAGCAACATCAAGCGTAACGATCCCGGTAATTCCTGGGTTAAATCCTATTTTAAGAACATTTTCCGGCCTTACGGCCGCTCAGGCGGCATACGTTACGGGTTTGCTCGGTGCCGGGACGGCACCGGCCATCTGCACCGCACGGACCTATGCATTTTTTGCCTCGAGCGGTACACAGACTGCCCTAAACGGATTTAATACACTTTTCTCGCCAAATGACGGCAGCGGCTGTCCGGCGATCTCGCCGATTCTGCCGAGCGCGAACCCGGTCGGGCCGCGATTTCTGCTTTCAGGCGTTCCGATACCGCTCACACGAAATGCCGAGGGCCAATTTGTTGCGTTTCGGCCGTTGACTCTGCTGGCTCAAATATATCCGATTTCAGAGGCCACGACGTTTACCTCGTTTCGTGTCGATCATACGTTTACTGCCAATAACCAATTGAGTGTAAGGGTTGGATTTAATCCGAGCAGAATAAACGGAATCCAGGACGAATCGCAAAATCAGACCCTCGGTCAGAACGATTTTTCGCGGACCGGCATTCAGGAGTTAGAGGACTTTTCGTTTGGAACCTCGCTGACCAGCATTTTGCCAAAAAATGCGGTCAATGAGTTTTATTATAATTTTGGACGCCGCGTCGCGACATTCGATTCGCAGGTGCCGAGCGTCGCTCATCAGATCGCGGGAACCGGTTTTATCGGGTCAAATCCGTTTTCGCCGGTTGACCGCGTTGAAACGCGGCATCAGATTCGCGACAATATTACATTTGCCAAGGGCGATCATATCTTCAAATTTGGCGGGGATTTTAATTTCATTTCCGGCGAAGCTGAATTTGAATTAAACTTTCCGGCACTGTTTAATTTCAGCCAGCAATCATGCAGCACACTGATAACGGGCTGTACCGGCCCTGCGTTTACGCCCGTCCAGACCTACGGGCTTGGGTTTCCGAGCGTTTTTATTCAGGGATTTGGCGAACCGACCAGTTCGCTTAGCAACAAACCGATCGCCTTTTTTGGACAGGACACGTGGAAGCTCACAGATAGAATTACGATAAATTACGGCGTTCGATACGATTACGAATTTACACAGCAGTTTGCACCATCGCCCTTTACCGACCCGCTGACCGGTATTACCTTGACCGCACAGGATATTCAGATCGCTCAGGATGCACTAAACGTCACGCAGGGATTTCCGCGCGACGGCAATAATATTGCACCGCGTTTCGGTTTTGCATGGGATCTTGGCGGAGACGGAAAAACGGTTTTTCGGGGGGCGATCGGCCGCTTTTTTGACCATCCGCTGTTGGCGGTTTCATTCAACTCAAA
Organism: Pyrinomonadaceae bacterium; assembly: GCA_041747575.1. GTDB lineage: Bacteria > Acidobacteriota > Blastocatellia > Pyrinomonadales > Pyrinomonadaceae > OLB17. The sequence continues at coordinate 8,875 of JBGTEX010000011.1, read as the reverse complement.
TATTGCAGACGGTTCGCAGCAGCAGCAGGCGACGCTTTTGCCTATCGGCGGCCCGTCGCCAACCGGCCTCCTCAATGCGTTTCAGGTGTTTCACGGAACGGTTTGCGGCGTCCAGGGCTCAAATCCGGCAGTTTGCGGTGCGGCTGTGACGCAGGCGATCGCTCCGTCGTCGATATATCAGTTTGGCTTCCAGCGTTTTAATTCCTCAAATTTTACCGGGTTTGGGCCGATTCTGCCTTTTACGCTTCACGTTTCGCAGGATTTTGAGTATCCCGATGCGATTCAGGCAAATCTTGCGGTTGAACGCACGTTTGGGAGAAACACCTCGCTCTCCGCGAGTTACATATCCGTCAATGTCAGGCATCTTGCACATCCGCAGGATGTAAACAATGTTGACTCCGACGCCCTGGTCAATAACTTCCGCCGGTTTACCGCAAATAATCCGGTCGCCTGCGGCGGCCCGTGTCCGGCAACCGGCCGCGCTCCGACAAGTTTGGGCGAGGCGGCCTTTTTCTCGCTTCCGACGGCAAGCAACGCCCTGTACACGGTGGTTGTTCCGGGCTTTATCGCCGTTAATAACACAACCGGCCAAAGAATCGTCAGTCCGATAGCCGCCGATTTTTTCCGCCGGCTCGGCCCTAATTATTTCTTTGTCCGGGCATTGACCGGGCTTACCAAGCCTGTCTTTGACTCGCTTTTGGCCGGAACGCTCAGAGAACCGGGGCCGATCAACCCTTACTCTGACGTTAATTCTCAGCTCTCTGACGGAAACTCGTCGTACAACGCCTTAAATATTGAATTAAAAAGGCGATTCTCAAACAGCTCACAGTTTTTGGCGACCTACACCTGGTCGCATTCGATCGACGATTCGTCCGATCTTCAGACGCTTTTGAAACCGCAGGATAATCTCAATTTCCGTGCGGAAAAAGCAGATTCGCTATTTGATCAGCGTCACCGGTTTGTATTTAGCGGGCTTTTTGGCTCGCCCGATTCGTGGCGTTCAGGCGGCGGTTTCCATCGATTTTTGCACGGATTTACGTTTTCACCGATCATCGAGGTGAGTTCGGGCCGGCCGTTCAATATTCTGGCGGTTGGCGATAATAACGGTGATTTTCAGAGTACGAACGAACGTCCGACCGTCTTGCCCGACGGCACGCTGTGTGCGACCGGTGTCGATCCGGGCTGTTTTCAGGGCGTGTTTCCGTTGAGCGGGAATCTCGGACGCAATCTCGGCATCACACACAGTTATTTTACGGTCGATGCCCGGCTGACAAAAAATATCTCGTTTGGCGAACGAATCAGCCTCGATCTGATCGCCGAAGGGTTTAATCTGTTAAACCGCTTTAACGAAGCGGCAGGAAACCCGTTTTATCAGGTCGTAAACGCCTTTGGCGAGCGAAGCGGCGGCAAATATTTTAGCCAGCCGACGTCGGCTTTTGATCCGAGACAGTTCCAATTTGGCCTGAAGCTTAAATTCTAAAAACCAAGTTGCGGGTGTGGCAATCGATTTTTGTTCGAATGGTTCTACGCCGGATTAAGCGTTGCCGGGCGGGTTTGGCGGCTCTGCCGCTATATTTGCGGGGAAGGTTCGGCCCATTTTACGCCATTCCTGTTTTTTAGTGGATAATCAACGTATGTCCACGTTTTCTGAAACCATAAAACAAAAGGCCGTTGAGATCGGTTTTCAGAAGATCGGGATAGTATCGGCCGAGCCGCTTTTGGATGAAGGGTCGCGGCTGGATGAGTGGCTCGAACGCGGATTTCACGGCAAAATGTCATGGCTCGAACGCGAGCCGGAAAAGCGCGCGGACCCCAATCTTTTATTTCCCGGTGCGCGATGCGTAATTGTCGCTGCCCTAAACTATTACACCGGTCACGAACACGAAAACAGCCCGGAAAAAGGCAAAATTTCGCGATACGCGTGGGGCGATGATTATCACGACATCGTCCGCGAAAAACTCATCAGACTGCTGGCCTGGATCAAGTCTGAAAAGGCCGGTGCCGATGGCAAAATCTGTGTCGATACCGCACCGATGATGGACAAAGCGTGGGCGGTGCGAGCAGGTCTCGGCTGGCTGGGCAAGCACTCAAATCTTATTACAACCGATGTCGGGTCGTGGGTTTTTATCGGCGAGATCCTGCTGAATATAGATTTGGATTATGACGACGCCGTAGTCGAAGACCATTGCGGAACCTGCAACGCATGTCTCGACGCATGCCCGACTAACGCCATCGTCGAGCCGTATGTCGTCGATTCACAAAAGTGTATCTCATACGCCAGCATCGAACTGCGTGACGATAAACTTCCCGACGATATCGCCGCGAATCTCGATGGCTGGTTTTACGGCTGCGACGTCTGTCAGGACGTCTGTCCGTGGAATCGATTTGAAAAACCAACCGGCGAAAACCGTTTCGAACCGAGAAACGGCGAAACGTCAATCGAATTGGACACAATATTGGCCCTGACGCCCGAAAGCTACGCGGAACGGTTTAGACGCTCCGCCATAAAACGAGCCAAACTCCCAGCCCTAAAACGCAACGCATCCGCCTTAAAAAAGCATTCAAAAAGGGTTTAGAGCGGTTACGGATTCGATGTACGGCGGAATGTTTAGATACTGGCTGAGAAAGATTTGTGCCGCAAGGAAAGTGTGAAAAAGCGGTCTGGTGATGTAGGACTTTGTCAAAAGCGCTCAGAAACGGTCTGGTGATTTATGGGCTTTGTCAAAAGCGTTCAGAAGCAAGCTTCACGGCAAATAGAGCGGCAAGCCGCGAGCGCCGCCTCTGACCGGCGGGTCAGAACCGGAAGCGATAGCGACTGGGTTCTTTTGACAGGTGCATTGTTTGCGGCTATGCCGCCGGGGGCTTGCCCGTCTATTTGCCGTGAAGCTTGCTTCTGAACGCTTTTGACAAAGCCCATAAATCACCAGACCGCTTCTGAGCGCTTTTGACAAAATCCCCAAATCACCAGACCGCTTCTGAGCGCTTTGACAAAGTTCCCAAATCACCAGACTGCTTTCACACTTTCCCTTGCGGCACAAAATCTTTCTCAGCCACGGCTAAAGCCGCCTCGATACAAAAATAAATCTGCTGCCGTTAACGTTGTTCAGACTGTTCGTTTTTCTTTAATGCGTAATCTCGGATAAATCTATCGCGGGTTTTGCGTCGCACGATGTATCCAGAATCGTTTGTGGGGTGATATTGATACAGGCCTCTTTGACAAGGTCGTCTGCCCGGTGGTAATTTCTTATTGAAAATGAATTTCAAATGCATTATATTAAGCATTGTATGAAGAGGCCGAGCCCTAAAATTTTATTTTTACGTTGGAATGCCAAATGGCTAGGAGCCTGGTTTCGTTACGAATAAAGCGAGCGGCGGCTATTATTGCCGCCGCGCACAATGCAATTTTAGTGTCAATAGACTGAACACTTTAAAATATATTTGACGGGGAGTTAATTATGAAGAATATTTTAATAGCAATCATGGCGTCAATCGCCTTTGGCTCTATTTCGGGCTTCGGGCAGCACACGCACTCGGAGAAAGAAAAAAGCGGCACGGGCGGCGGCACAGGCATTCTGCTGCTCGCTCACGGCGGTAAGGAAAATTGGAACGAAGAAGTTATGAAGGTCGCCGCCGCCGTGGGCGAAACAACGCCGGTCGAGGTTGCCTTTGGCATGGCCAGCAAACGAAACATCCAGACGGCGGTTGACAAGCTCGTTTCGCGTGGGGCAAGCAAGATAGTGGCCGTGCCGCTGTTTATTTCGCAGCACAGCACGGTAATTACGTCAACCGAGTTTCTGCTGGGGCAGAGAAAGGACGCACCGGCGGCTCTCGCGGTTTTCGCTAAAATGGATCACGGGGAAGGCGGTCACGGCGGCCACGGCGGCCATGATCCGCAAGCCGCGGCGGACAAATCCTTCGATCCGTTGACGCCGGTCAAAAGCAGCGTCCCGATCCAGATGGCATCGGCATTAGGCGGCCACCCGGTCGTCGCCGAAATCCTACTCCAGCGTGCCCGCGACATCAGCCGCGAGCCGCGCAAAGAGGTCGTCGTCGTTGTAGCTCACGGCCCGGTCTCCGACAAGGAAAACGACCGGTGGCTAGCAGACATGCGTGTGCTGGTTGACATTATGCGGCCCAAAAGCAACTTTAGCCGAATCGAATATTTAACCGTTCGCGACGACGCCCCCGAACCCATCCGCTCGCGCGCGACCGAAGAGCTGCGAGCCGTCGTAAAAAGGGCCAGCGACGAAAAGGCAAACGTTCTGATCGTCCCGCTCCTTCTCTCCTACGGCGGCATCGAAGACGGAATCAAAAAACGGCTCGACGGCCTCGCGTACACCCTAAGCAAAAACGCCCTGCTGCCAGATGCCAGACTCGCCGACTGGGTCCTGTTATCCGCTAAAAACAAGCCCATCGGTCAGATCCGCGAGTGATTAGCGATCGGCAGGCATTTCTTCTATGAGTTTTATCAAACGATTACTAAAAAGCGATGCGCCGTCGGCGGTGGTGCTGATACGCATTGCGGTCGGGGCGGTATTTTTGTCGGAAGGGATTCAGAAGTTTCTGTTTCCGGACGCGATCGGGGCCGGGCGGTTTGCTAAGATCGGGCTGCCGTCACCGGAGACGCTTGGGCCGTTTGTTGGGACCGTTGAGATTGTTTGCGGTGTGTTGGTTTTGCTTGGACTCGTTACGCGGCTGGCCGTTATTCCGCTGATAGTGATAATGCTCGTTGCGATCGCCTCGACTAAAATTCCGATCCTGATGGACAAAGGTTTCTGGTCGATGGCCCATGACTCGCGAACCGACTTTGCGATGCTGATAGGTTCGATCTTTCTGCTCATCGTCGGCGGAGGCAGATTGTCCATCGACTCGTTTCTCGCAAATAAATGGAACGGTGATCTAAAATCGAGAGCGTGATTTCTGCGAAGGCATTTTTTGGTTATCTAGCGGATGCGTCAAAGGACAAACGAAAACTCTCAACTCAACTCCAAATATCGTTTTTGAGATTCGAAATGCGGTCGCCGATTCCAGTGGTTCGCCAACGTGATAATCTTTTTTGGTGAATATCTTCATAGTTCATTTTCGGGCGACGAGGCTCCCAGGTTTTCGATCGCTTGACATGAAATACAGTCGCGACAAAGACGGCGATTGACGAGATGTGCCGTCGTGATAACGGCTCCACCGGTGATCAAAAAGATCGCTTTGAACATAAGGATTTCCTCAAACAGCAGGTGAGATAGAATTATAAGGCCGATGCCGCCCGTAAACATTGTCAACGCTCTGATCCGACGGTGCTCGCGGAAATAGGCGGGCAGCAAGCTCAGCCCGGCGATCAGTATCGAGATTCCGATAAAGACCCGTTCGGTGGTTTCGCTGATCAGAAAACTCAGCCCCACGAGAGGTAGGGCCGAAACCGCGAACGGTAGGGCGAGGCAGTGGATCGAGCACAGCCAGGAAGCGGCCATACCCGTCGTGTCGAGCCAACCGGATGAATCGCTCCCCTCAGCGTGCAGGGCATTCAAATTATTATTTTTGCTCATAGACTTATCGGACGTGCGGTGTATTTGCCGCACCGCTTTGACATATTTAATTTCCCCAAAAAAAAATCGCGGATGACAATTTTTTAGAGTAACCAGCGAAGCAAATATGCAAAACCTTTTTTTAACCAACGGGCTGAATTAGTGAATGGACTGCTGCTTTACACTGTCGGATGCCCCACAGGGCAATGTTTACAGCCCCGGCGATTCAGAGCGCCGGGACACGGGCGAACGAGGGCAAAGTCCTTGCGAGAAGGGCCGGAACTTAACCTGCCGCCGCATTCGTTTGCCCGTCTTTGATTACAGAAGGTGACAGCCATCCGCCGTTCGGGATGGCTGTTGGGCGGCCTGTCAACGCGGGCCTTATTCCGGTTTCAAAGTGAGGTAAACGGTTCGTCCGCGGCTTGTGACGAGTAGCAGTATCGGTTTGGTTCCGGCGTTTTCGACCGCTGATGCAAGATCCTCGACTGAGGTTACGGATTTACGGTTTATCTCAAGAATCAAATCCCCGCGTGAAATACCGGCTTCGGCGGCGGGGCCGTTTGGCTCTACCGCGGTTACTACCAAGCCTTCGGCACCGGCTTCGAGACCGAGTTGTTTTGCGATCTGCGGAGTTAGGCTTTCGAGCGAAAGGCCGAGTTTGCCGCTTTGATTTTGCGGGGTTGTTTCGTTTTGGTTGTCGCCGCCTCCCTGTCCAGGCGTTCGCGGATCGCGGACGCTGAATTCGTCGAGGGTCGCTGCTAATTCTATGTCGTTTCCGTCGCGAAGCACGGTCAGCTTAATCTCCGTCCCCGGCAGAGTGCCTGCTACTTTATTACGTAAGACGTTGCTGTCCTCGATCTTTTCACCATTTATCGCCCTTATGATATCGCCCCGTTTCACACCCGCTTTTTCCGCCGAACTGCCTTTTTGCACCTCGCCTACCAGGACGCCGTTTTTGTCCTTTAACTCGAGGGCTTCGGCGGTCTCGTCGGTTATATTTTGAATTCCTACTCCAAGCATTCCGCGTCGAACCTTGCCGCCCGTTATAAGCTGTTCCATAACGGATTTTGCCATATTTGACGGAATCGAGAACGCGATGCCGATGTTTCCGCCGCCGGCTCCGCCCGGTGACAGTATCTGCGAATTTATACCGATCAGCTCGCCATTGAGATTTACTAAAGCGCCGCCCGAATTGCCTCGGTTTATCGGGGCGTCAGTCTGGAGGAAATCTTCAAAACTCTGGCCGTCGCTGAGACCTGTTCGGCGGCCTTTTGCGGAAATAATACCGGCTGTGACGGTCTGTCCGATACCGAGCGGATTTCCGATCGCGAGAACAATATCACCGACCCGAACGCTGTCGGAATTTCCGAGATTCAGAAACGGCAGGCCTTCCGCTTCGACCTTCAGTACAGCCAGATCGCTTGGCTGGTCAAGACCGACCACCGTTGCGGTGTAAGATTTATTATCGCTCATCAGCACCTTTATAGTGTCGGCCCCGTCAACGACGTGAAAGTTTGTCAAAATGGTTCCGTTTGCGTCAACGACGACGCCGGAGCCGAGTCCGCGCTCGATTCGCGGGCGTTGATTCGGTGGTATCGGTATCTGGAATTGTCTAAAAAAATCATCGCCGCCGCGAGGATCGGCCTCAGGTTTTCGTTTTTGGTCCGCCTCGATACGAACCACCGCCGGCGAGGTTTTATCCACAACATCCGCGTATGACGTTCGCGTGCCGTCAACAACAATAGGTGCGGCCGGCGCCGCCGGTTGGCTTGACACCGGAACGTCCGGGCCACCCAAAAGATTGGTTTTGCAACCCGAAATAATGGCGCCTGATGCAATTACGGCGACGATAAATAGATTTTTTATACTCATTTGAACGATACTCCGATAAAATAGCTAATTAAATATTTTACTCCCGATTGCGCAAAGCTACAAAATGGGTACGAAAGTAAACAGCACATTGTTCGAAAATCACCGGAAAAACATTGCACACAGGTGATAAAAAATAGAACGGCCGACGTCGGCATCTGACGTCCCGGCTTCTATCTGGTAAACCGGTACGATCTGGCATGCGACCGTCAAAAAATGCGTTTCGACCTGTTAGCCCATGATCGCTCTTAGGCCGCGAAGCGTACCGAAGAAACACGCTGTTTGGCGAATGGTGATAAGCCTTTATAATCGAACTGCTTACAAGAGTATTTCTTGCGAAAAAACAGCAGATCTGTTCCACTTTGGAACAGGAAAAAGCCTTGTAAAGCGTTGTAAACATTGTGGTTCCGGTTTCGTGTTTCATTTCGGTGAATATAGAGTGTTTTTTTGGAACATAAAAACAGATCTGTTCCATGATGGAACACGAAAAATCCTTGTAAAATGTTGTGAACATTGTGGTTGTGGTTTCGTGTTCCATTTCGGTGAATATAGTATGGCTCGGCGGAACATAAAAGAAGATCTGTTTCACTTTGGAACACGAAAAAGCCTTGTAAAGTATTGTAAACATTGTGGTTGTGGTTTCGTGTTCCATTTCGGTGAATATAGTGTCTCAGTGAAACATAAAAAGTAGATCTGTTTCACTTTGGAATACGAAAAAGCCTTGTAAAGTATTGTAAACATTGTGGTTGTGGTTTCTTGTTCCATTTCGGTGAATATAGTGTCTCAGTAAAACATAAAAAGCAGATCTGTTTCACTTTGGAACACGAAAAACCCTTGTAAAGTATTGTAAACATTGTGGTTGTGGTTTCTTGTTCCATTTCGGTGAAATACAGGTGTTAATCGCGAATGCGTAATCTCGGGTAATCCCGGTTTAATGTCGCCCCTAACGAGGCTTAACTTTCTCTTTTGTTTTTTTTTCTACAAACATTTCGCTCCTCCGGAGCGAGTTACTTGCATCTGCGATAATCATATGATATATTCCAACAGTCGGATGATGAACGATTATTCTTTTTCGTTTCATCCGTCACATATCGACACTAAACCATATCGACGGCAAAGGGAATGGCAAAATGCGTAGAATAAATGAAAATGCACTTAACTGCATACTTTTCGCAAAAATGCACAGTTTGCACACTCCTGCGTCCGTTAACCATTTTTTCCCGCAAATCGCGGCCTTAAATTCAACAAAACTTACACATAACACAAATGACCACCATACAACGAACATTGGATTTAATAGCGCGGCCCAAACTCCGCATCTCTGAGGTCGAACGCCTTATTCGCATTAACCGCATCATCGTCCCGCCGCTTTCGCGCCGCACTCTGCTTGGCATGTGCGAAGACGGCACGCTCGCACACGCACCCCGCCGCTCCGCAAAAGCGACATATTTGATCTACGAAGATTCATTCCTCGATTGGGTCAGAGA